>JAYZFK010000033.1:0-24988 GCA_036336835.1 Myxococcota bacterium
GAGATGACGCTTCGCGTGTACGCCCACGCCATGCGTGAAGAGGAATCCGACCTGAGTTTCCTCGACTTTGGCGGCACCAAACGGCACCCCCGCGGCACCAGCGCTCGCGCACTCGCCACGACGACAAAGCCCCCTCGCGCAACCATGCGAAGGGGCTTGGGAAAACTGGAGCGCGAGACCGGGCTCGAACCGGCGACCCTCAGCTTGGGAAGCTGATGCTCTACCAACTGAGCTACTCGCGCGCCGCGGACTAGGTTGGCATCGCGGTTACGCGGTGGCAAGAGCGGGTGGCTCGTCGGGCTCAGTCGTCGAGCAGCTCGACGAACCGGTCGTCGAGGTCGTCGGCGTCCGGGTGATCGCCCAGATCGAGCGAGCTCGCGAGGGAGTCCTCGTCGGCCAGCGCGAGACGGAATACTTCCGCCATGGCCCCGACCGTCTCTTCGTCGCGGACGTGGGGAGCAGAGCCCTTCACCGAGCCGGAGAACGGAACCGGTTCGTCGAGCTCCAGCTCGTCGTCGTGGTCCGCGAAGCTGGCCCCGGGCGCGCCCGGAATCTCGTCGCCGGTCGGGCGCTCGAGCTCCAGATCGAGACCAGGCAGCAAGGCGGCGGCGTGGCCGTTTGCGGGGTCGGCGCCCGGTGCGTCGGTCTCCGCAGGTGTGGGCGGCGCCAACTCGTCCTGAGCGCGATCCATCGCGTCGAAGGTCGGCTCGCTGGCCACCGCGGACGGCGCGGGAACTGCCACGGAGAGCGGCTCGAGCTTCGGGGCCACCAGGGCCGCGGCGACTTCCGCGACGGGCGTGAACTGCGGGCTCGACGCCTGGAAGGACAGATCGGCGCCGGCGCGGCACACGTCCTGCTCGGAGACCAGCTTGCGACCGACCAGGAAGGCCTCGAAGAGCGCGTTGTCGGCGAGCGTGTTCATGCGGCGCGGGCGACCGCCACCGAGCGTGTAGATGGCCTTCACGGCGCCGGGCTCGAAGATCTCCGGGTCACCGCCGGCCAGCTCGATGCGATGGGCCAGGTATGTCGCCGCCTCGCCTTCGTAGAGAGGCTGGAGCCGCGCGTGAACGTCGACCCGCTCGCCGAGTGAGGGGATGCTCGCCACCATCTCGTCGAGCTCGGAGCTGCCGACGAGCAACAGCGAGACCAGCCGGCGGTCCTCGTACTCGAGGTTCAGCAGCCCGCCGATCTCGGCCATCGCATCGAGGCCGAGCAGGTGGGCGTCGTCGATGATCAGCACGGCATGGCGCCCGTCTTCGCGGACGATGGCCAGCTGGTCGAGCAGGGCAGCCAGCAGCGCCGGCCGATCAGTCGGGGGATCTTCGAGACCCAGCTGTGCGCAGAAGCGCCGGAGCACCGAGAGGGCGTCCGCATTGCCCTGGATCATGACCAGCAGCGACGTCTCGAACATTTCCTCTTCGAGCTGGTCGAACATCCAGCGCGCCAGCAGGCTCTTGCCGGTGCCGCCTTCGCCCGCCAGCACGACGAGCCCCCTGCTCTGCCGCAGTGCGCGTTCGACGCGCAGCTGGGCGCTCTGATGCGTCCCGCTCGCGCAGAAGAACCGAATGTCCGGCTCGTTCTGGAACGGATCCTGTTTCAGATCGAAGTGATGCAGATGTTCCACGATGTCCTCGGGTTGTCTGGCCGCTAGTCGAACGAAATCGTCTTGGTGGGGCTGCGTGGCGATTCGCGGTCGAGCTCGCCGTCGTCGACCGACTGCGAGCCGTCTGCGATGGGGTCGAGATCATCAACGGCCTCAGGGGCCGCACGGACGTCCAGGAGCGCGGCCTCGGCCGTGATCTCCGCGACCAGGTCGTCCAGGCTCTCGAAGGCCTCGCCGTCGGCCTGCTCGGGAGCTTCACCCGCCTGCTGGGAGCTCGAGCGTTCGCGCAGCTCGGCGATCGCGCGCTCGAGCCCCGGGAACCGGGGCGACAGATCGCTCGCCGTCTCGTAGGTCGCCCGCGCCCGGTCCAGATCGCCCAAATCCGCGTAGGCGCGCCCGAGATCGAAACGGAGACCCGCGTCGCGCTCGCGGTCGAGCCCGTGGTGCGACAAGGCCTGCTGGAGGTGACCGATCGCATCGACGGGTCGCCCCAGATCGAGCGCGCACTGCGCCAACAGCTGAAGGCTGTCGACGCCCCGGGTCGGGCAACCGACGCACGCCTGGAAGGCGGTGATCGCGTCCTCGAGCAGCCCCATCTCCTTGTAGGCGATCGCCAGGTCGTAGCGCGTCTCGTAGTCGCCCTCGGCGAGCATCTCGTTCACGCCGCGCTTGAAGCTCGAGAACAGGCTCGCGAATGCCGCCTCCTCGGTGCCCTGGAGCGACGAGTCGGAGATCGCCCCGGGCTCATCGCCAGCGATCGCGTCGGAAAGCTCGGCCAACAGATCGAAGCTGTCGTCCTCGTGAGCCTGGACGAGCGCCGCCGGATCAGCGGACGGCGCGGTGAGCATGGCCGGGGAATCCTCGAGCTCGCCCGGATCCGCACTCGCGTCCGAGCGCAGCGCCTCGGAGATATCGACGGTGACGTCGAGTCCAACTTCGTCGGCGCGGAGCGTAGAGTCGCCGTCGGGCGACAGCTCGGCCGCCCCGGTCGGATCCTGGCCGAGCACGGCGGCGATCTCGCCGATCCGCAGCATCGCGCTCGGGTGATTGGGAGCGATCTCGAGAATGCGCCGGTAGGCCGCGGCCGCCTCGTCGAACATACCCTGCCCGAAGAAGAACTCGGCTTCCTCGATCTCGTCCCTCACCTGAACCGCCGTCGTCGAGTTGCCCTGGACGGCGGTCAGCGAAGCCCCCTGCGACCCGACCAGCGCATCGAACTCCTCGTCGCTGAGATCGAGATCGATCGAAAGGTCGTCGTCGGCGGCCGCTTGGGGAAGCAGCTCGCGTGCGACATCGGCCTCGTACAGCGCCTGAGCGGCCAGATCGCTCTGCATCGCCGGGAGGGCGGCCGCCGCCTCGGCGTCGAGCCGCTCGATCCGGCCTCGCAACGCGCCGAAGCTGGCGAAGTCGTCCTCCTCCCGCGCCCGCTCGGCTGCCTGGCTCCAGATCGCGACCGCGTCCTGCTCGTCGCCGCTCTCGGCCAGCGCCTCAGCGAGCTTCTCGAGACCGCCCCGATGCCCCGGCTCCGCTGCCAGCAGCTCGCGCAGGTTGGCCACCGCCTGTTCGGGCTTGCCGTAGCGCAGATAGACGCTCGCCTCGGCCAGCAGCTGATCCGAGTCGACGCCCGGCGCCGGCAAGCGTTCCGCCGCAATCGGCGTGGTGGCCTCCAGATCGAGTCCTCGGGGAGCGACGTCGGCGAACTCGATCACGCCGTCGCCGCCGTCTGCCAGGAAGACCTCGTCGCCGAGACGTTCGTCTTCACCAATCCATCCAGCGTCGCCTAACAACTCGTCGTCGCCCGCCAGCTGGTCGTCGCCTGCCGGCTGGTCGTCCGCCGCCAAAGGCTCGTCGGGCGTCTCGGCCGCCAGCTCCGGCACCTCGACCGTCTCGCTCGCATCGCCGAGCGACTCCACCCTGGGCAGACGCTGCATGATCGTTCGCGCGGCGTCCTCGTCGCCCCGGTCGCGATGGATCCTGGCGAGACGCTTGCTCGCGTCCAGCAGGCCCTCGGTGTTCTCGAGTGTCTTGTAGACGTCGCACAGAAGCTCGAGCGCCTCTTCGCTCTCCTCGATCTCGAGCGCGCGCTTTGCCCAGGTTTCCGCCCCTTCTGGCGAGTGCAACGTGATCGACGTGCGCGCGAGCTTGATGAGAAGATCGACGCGCCCAGGCTGCAGCGCCAGCACACGCTGGAGGACGTTCTCCGCCTCGACGCTCTCGCCCTGCCGGAGCAGCTCCTCGGCGACAACCTCGAACTCGCGGGCGGCTTCGTCGTGGAGCCCCTCGTTCTGGAGCAGCTCTGCCACCCTCAGACCGCTGGTGGTATTGCCAGGGTCGAGCTGCGCCATCTTGCGCAGCAGCTCGAGGGCCTCGCGCTTCTGGCCCTCGCGGTGGTAGCCGTCGGCGGCCGTCTGAAGCGCGCCCATCGCCTCCGCCTCGAGCCCGATTCGCTGATACAGATCCGCCAGCACGATGCAGGCCGAATAACGTTTTGGATCGAGATTCAGGATCTGCTTGTAGACGGCGACAGCGCGCGCGTCGAAGCCGTCCTGGACATACTGGTCGGCCACCTTGGTGTAGTGACCGATCGCCTCGTCGTGCTCGCCCCAGCGGCGGTGAACGTCACCGACCTCGAGACGAAGCTTGGCATCGCGCGCATCGAGCTTCAGGAGCGCGTTGTACCCCTTGAGCGCCTTCTGCTTCGCGCCCTTCTGGGCATGCTTGCGCGCAGCGTCCAGGATTTTCCGCTTGTTGACGGCCAAGGGCCCCTCATTCCGATATTCGGGATCATTGCGAACGCACAGGGTCCGCTGATAGGTCTATCGGCCGTTGCGATAGGCCCACTTGAGGCCTGGAGGCGACGCTGCCGGCGCCCCGCACACTTGCGCTCTGACCGATGCCTTGCAGGAATGCTGGAAACGCGGATCAGCCCTGGATGTGCTGCAGGAGCGCCTGGAGACCCAGCCGGTAGCTCGAAACGCCGAAACCGGAGATCACGCCCACGGCCACGCCGGAGACGTGGGAGTGGTGGCGAAAGCTCTCGCGCGCGAACACGTTCGACAGGTGAACCTCGACCACCGGGAGCCCCACACCAGCGAGGGCATCGCGCAGCGAGACGCTCGTGTGGGTGAGCCCGCCAGGATTGATCAGCAGCCCGTCGGCGTCATCGCGCGCCGCGTGGATCCGATCGATCAACTCGCCTTCGTGGTTCGACTGGAAGCTCGACAGCTCACAGCCGGCATCGGTCGCCTGCGCAGCCAGTCCGGCGTCGATCTCCGCCAGCGTGGTCGCGCCGTAGACCTCGGGCTCGCGGACTCCGAGCAGGTTCAGGTTCGGACCGTGGAGCACTAGGACGTGCGGCTGATTGGACACGGCGACTCCCGGCGAGGCGCGACGACGCGCGGAGCCCCTGGGGTCACAGCTCGGCGCGAATCGCGATCAGATGGCGCCGGATGAGATAGCGCGCCTTCCCGAGGTTGCCATCCGGAGTCAGCACGAGCGCGATGAACGTGTCGTCGTCCACGCCGTGAACCACGATCGTGAACCGCTGCAGGGCGAACACGCACTCGCGCGGCTGCCCACCCGACAGCGCGTCGGACGCCTTGCGAACCTCGTCGACGATGCGACCGAATTCGACCCCGGCGACACCGACGTCGGCGAGCAGCCCCGCCCGTGCGGGATCGCTCACCGCGACCTGCTCGATCGGAATCCCGTCGCGCCCCATCAGAGCGGCGGCGATCCCCCCACCACATCCATCGACGATCGCGCCCAGTGTCTCGGTGAAGCTCATCGGCGGCTCCTCTGCAGATTGTCCAGCCACGACTCGAGAACGGCCAGCACGCGGTCGGGCGGCGTCCCCCCCAGGCCCTCCGCAGCGACCTCGCCGGCCGGCGACGCCCCCGCGGCACCCCGGAGAGGCTCGGCCGGAGCATTTGCCCCGATTCGCTCGCGGATCGCATCGGCCGCCTGCGCATCGCCCTGTGTGTCGAGCAGCCGCGCCATCGTCTCGGTCGCGAAGGTCGAGGTGGCGTCGAGCTTGAAGCCCTCGGGTGCGTCGAGCCTGCCCTGCCGCATCGCCTCTTCGGCGAGCTGGTTCGCATCCAGCATTTCGTCGCGCAGCGCCTCGGCACCCTCGAACGCCGCGTCGAGCTCGGCATCGGCTACGCCCTCGGTCGGCCCGTCGCTCGAGCGAGCCCGACTCCCGTCAAATGCGGCCTCGGGATCGCCGCCGAGCGGGAGCGAGCCCAGCTCGTCGGCCGCCAGCACCGCCATGGCACGCTCGAGCTCGCCGCGGGCCCCCTCGGTCTCGCCGAGATCGAGCAACGTCAAGCCGAGCGCCAGCCGACCCCGTGTGTCGTCGGGCCGCAGCGCGAGCCCCGCCGCCGCCACGCGACGGGCATCGTCGAGCCGTCCCAGGCGCCGGTAGACCTCGACCAGCGTGGCAAAGCCCGCCGCTCCCGGGTCGGCGGCGACCCGGGCCTCGAGCGCCTCGATCTCCAGCGGCTGTGACACGGTCCGATCCCTCCGGCCCCACCCACGCCCTCAGGCGCGAGCGGGATAGACCTGCTCGGGCGTCAGCCGCCGCGTCGCGGCCGACCCGATCCGGCGCAGCACGACGAACTGGATGCGCCGATCCCGCTTCTTCTTATCGACGCGCAGCGCCGCGAGATAAGCCTCGCGTGCGAATCGAGGAAGCTCGGTCGGCAAGCCCGCCGCAGCCAACAGCGACTCGAGCCGCTCCGCCGTCCCCGCCGGTGCGAGCGCGAGATCTTCGGACCGTCGGGCGGCGTACACCATGCCCATCGAGACCGCCTCTCCGTGCAGCACGCGGCGATAGCCGTAGTGCTTCTCGACCGCGTGGCCCAGCGTGTGGCCGAAGTTGAGCTGCACACGCACACCCTGCTCGCGCTCGTCCTCTCCCACCACGGCGGCCTTGATCCGACACGAGTCGGCGACAGCGGCGTGGAGGATGCCCGGGTCGAGCGCGAGCGCGCGGTCCACGTTCCGCTCGAGCCGCGCGAACAGACCGACATCGCGGATCGCGGCGTGTTTGATCAGCTCTGCCATGCCGGCGGCCCGCTCGCGCCTCGGCAGAGAGCCCAGCGTGGCCGTATCGATCCACACCAGACGAGGCTGATGGAAGGCACCCACGAGATTCTTGCCCTGCTTCAGGTTGACGGCGACCTTGCCGCCGATACTCGCGTCGACCATCGCGAGCAACGTCGTCGGCACCTGGACGAACGGAATCCCGCGCAGATAGGTTGCGGCGACGTAGCCGGTCAGGTCGCCGATCATGCCACCACCGAGCGCAACCAGTGCACCACTGCGATCCAGACCGTGCTCGAGCAGCGCGTCGTACAGCTTCGACGCCTGACGCAGACTCTTGCTCGCATCACCGGCCGGCACGTCGATCCGACGCGCGGTGAGGCCCGCCTCGCGCAGCGAGCGCAGCAGCGTCGGCGCATAACGACGTCCCACCCCAGGCTCCGTGAGCACCACGACCCGACCAGCACCGGTGGCACGCGCGATCGGACCTCCGGCGCGCGCGAGCGACTCGCGCCCGATGCGGATCAGATAGCTGCGTTCGCCCAGTGCCACCCGGACCCGACGCTCGGACGCCGGCGCCTGCCGCCTCATCGGCTCTCCTGCTCCAGGCTGTCGAGCATCGCCGCGACCTGCTCGGCGACGGCTGCCTCGTCCCACTCGTCGACATCCACGATCACGCGGGCGCTCGCATAGGCGGGCTCGCGCTCCGCGAGCAGCGCCTCGATCCGCGCGAGCCGCTCCGCGACCCCGAGTCCGGCGAGCAGCGGTCGCGACCCCGGATCGCCGATGCGCTCGAGCAACGTCTCGGGCCGAGCCCGCAGGTAGACCAGCGTTCCCCGAGCCGCCAGTCGCCCGGCCGCGCCCGGCTGGGCAGCAGCACCGCCACCCAGTGCCACCACCGCCCCGTCCTCGCCGGCCCGTTCGACGACCTCGGCCTCGAGGGCGCGAAAGGCACTCTCGCCGTCGTGCTCGAAGATCTCGGCGATCTGCTTTCCCGCGCGCGCGCAGATCAAGGCGTCGCTGTCGACGAAGGGGCGTCCGAGCCGCTGTGCCAGCCGCGCGCCGACCGTCGACTTGCCCGCGCCCATCATCCCCACCAACCAGATCGCGCCCCGCATCGCGCGCAGTATAGGCGGCGCTCCGCCGTCAGCAGGCGCCGCGGCCCCAGACGCAGGACGGGGAGAGCCCGAAGCCTCTCCCCGTCTTGGGTCGCCTCCGAAAGGCGAATCGCGCCGAGCCGCGCTAGCTGGTCGCCTGCAAGACGATTCGCGGCGTCACGAAGATCAGCAGCTCCTTGCGCTGGTCGCTGACCTCCTTGCTCTTGAAAGCGGCCCCGAGAATCGGAATGCGATGCAGGTAGGGCACCCGCGACTGCCGGAAGGTCTTCTCGATGGTGTAGATGCCGCCGAGCACCAGGGTCTGGCCGTCCTTCACGAGCGCCTCGGTCTTTGCCTGGTTCTTGGCGATGGCGGGCGAGCCCGTGGCCGTCTGGACGGTCGAGTCCGGCGCGTCGCGTGTGACCTCGATCTTCATGATGATGCTCTTGTCCGACGTGATGTGCGGCGTCACCCGCAGCGACAACGTCGCGTCGACGAACTCGAGCTTTGCGTCGCCGTTCTCGAAGGTCTGGAACGGAATCGACACGCCCTGCTCCACCATGGCCTCGCTGTTGTCCAGCGTAACGACCCGCGGGCTCGACACGACCTTTCCGTTTCCGGTGCTCTCGGCGGCCTGCAGCTGGACGTCGATGTTGAACTTCTCGTCCAGCAGGAACGCCGAAAGGTTGAACAGGGCGGTCGGCTGCGCCGTCAGGTTGTTGATGAAACTGACGTTGTTGGACTCGTTGAGGTCGCGAAAGGCCGACGGTGCGAAGCGGAAGTCCTCACCCCCGAGATCTGTTCGGGTCCCGCTGTTCGGATCGAAGCCGTTCACCAGCTGCTGCTGTCCCACCGACCAGACCGAGCCGAGCTCGCGTGAGAAGTCGAGGTTTGCCTCGACGATCTTCGCCTCGATCATCACCTGCGGCGTCTCGGTATCGACCGCAGCCACCAGAGCGGTGGCCTCGTCGACCACTGACGCGATGTCCTTCACGATCAGGGTACTGGTGCGCTCGTCGGTGTTCACGCTCCCGCGCGAGGTGAGCAGGCGCTTGACGAGCCTCTCCATCGACTTGACATCGCCGTAGTTCACCGGAATCAGCTTGACGACGAGATCCTCGAGCTTCTCCTTGGCACGCCGCTCCTGCAGACGCACCTCCTCCTCTTGCGCGAGGACGTCGCCCGGTGCGATGCGCAGCACGTTGCCCACGCGCACGAAACCGAATCCCTTGGTCAACAGGATCACGTCGAGCGCCTGGTCCCAGGGCACGTCGACCAGCCGGATACTCACCTCGCCCGTCACCTCGTCTCCCGAGATGATGTTGAGGTCACTGACCTCGGCGATCAGGCGCAGTACGTCCTCGATCGCGACGCCCTTGAAGTCGAGCGAGATGCGACGGCCGCGGTACTCCTTGCCGTCGATCAGTCCGCCCTCCTGGAGCACGTCGATCGCCGCGGGCGGCTCGAGCGATGCCGGCGGCGCCGGCATGGCAGGCGGGGGCACCGCCTCTTCGTTCAGCGGCAGCCCGGCATCGAGAGGCGCGGCAGCCCCAGTGGGCATCTGGGGTGCGGTCGGGTCGTTCGGCAGCGGCGCGACGACTCCCTCGCCTCCCGGGCTGCTCGCCGGCGCCGCCGCGGGGTTGGCGCCAATCGCGAACTCGACGAAGAGGTTGCTACCGATGGCATCGACCCTCGGAACCAGGTGCGGCGCGCGCTTGACGACCACCCGAACCTCCGCCGGCTGCACCTCGGGCTGCTGGAAGGCGCGAATCAGCGACAACGGACCATCCGCGCGGGGAGCGATGTTGCCCTCGGCGCCCGGGGCCATCTGCGCGTTGAGGATCCGAACCACGACCGTCTCGGCATCGGGTGCCACCCAGTCGTGCTCGATCTTGCCGCTGGCAATGATCGCAATCCGCTCGACCCCGCGATCGAAGTCGGTCTCGTACTCGATCCCGAAGACGGTCATCGGCGTGGCCTCCGGCGACCCGATCATCGCCACGGGCTGCGGCTCGGACGCCTCGGTCGTCTCGCCCGGATGAGCCTCGGCCTGCAGCGGGAGCTCGACCGGCGCGGTCGACTCGGCCACCTGCGGCTCCACGGGGTTCGGCCCCATCGGCGCCAGCCTCGGTGTCGACTCGGCCCCGATCGCCGCGGGCTCGACCGGTGCGACCTCGGCCAGATCGAACCCGATCGCCGCGGGCTCGACCGGTGCGAGCTCGGCTGCCGCAAGCTCGATCGGCGCCGCACTCGCGGCCCAGGCCGCCTCGCTCGCGTCGATCGCCGCCAGCATGGCACCCTCGATCGCGTCGCCGTTCCCCACGCCGACGAGCATGCCATCGGCGACGGGCATCATGCGCTTGCCCTGGAAGCCAGCTGCCGCGACGCCTCCGTCAATGACGATTCGCACCCTGTCGGAGTGGACGCCAATGCGGACGCCTTCGATCTCAGGAGCGCCGACCGTCACCTGGCGCGGCTTGAGCGCCGAAGTCATGTCCGGCAGGTCGATGACCAGCCGCGCGGGATCCGACAGCACGAAGCTCTCGGTCGCCCCGATCACCCCGTTGGCGACCAGGTGAACGAGGACGCCGCCAGCGACGGACTCGAAACGGACGTCCGAGAGCCTGGTGGCCTCCGGCGGCGGAGCCGGCGCGGGTACAACCGGCGCAGGTGAGATCGGCGTGGCGGCGATGACCGCGAAGGGATCGATTGGATGGATATAGGCCAACGGGTCGGCGCCGGCTTCCCAGATGTCTTCCTCCGACAGATCGACGTCCCTCGCCACCAGGCGCACGGCCATTCCTCCGTCGCTCGGGACGAGCTCGTACTCGGCCTCGTGCGGCAGCCCGATCTCGACGCGCGTGCTCGTCTTGCCCATCTCGTCCGTGAAGCTGGCGGCAGACACCTGGTCCACGGTTCCGTCATAGACGGCCACCGGCACCATCTCTGAGACGGTGGGCACCTCGCCGAGGTCGATCGAAATCGCCCACGGATCGCTGTGAGACGCGACGTCCAGAGTGGTCTCGTGTACGCCGATCAGCGTCACCACTGTGGACTCGCCATCCTGGGTGACCTCGAGCGCAGACAGCACGTCCGTCGCCGGTTGCGGGGCATCCGGAGCCTGAGACGACGCACAGGCCATCAGCGCGGCGACGCTCCCCGCCGCAACAAGCAGCGCTCCTCTCTTCATCAACAGCTTCCAGCTAAACATCGCGCTCACCCCCCCTCGCTTCTGCGGATCCGGAGCTCGACGTCCTTCGTGCTCTCCTCACCTGCGTAGTCCACGTAGGTTTCCTTCACGAGCACAAGGTTGTCTCCGATATGGATCACCTTGCCTATGTTCTTGCCCATCCGGCTCCCCACACCAACCGTGTAGGTGCTGCCAGACGGGTCTGCGACCATCGCCCGGGCCATCGCACCGTCCCACACGAGCGCCACCACCGCGAGCTGCTCGAGCTCGAACCGTTCGAGCGGACCACCGCCCGCCCCACCGGCCGTCGTCGCCTCGATCCGATAGGGCTGGAAAGGATCCCTCCGCCCCTCGGGCCGGTAGGTGTACTCGTCCGAGACGGACGCGAAGCCTTCTTCTACCGCTCCCGCCGGGGCCACCTGCTCGGTCGCGGGCTGGCTGCGCTCGCCGGACTTGCGGAGCTTCATGGCAGATTTCACCCGTGCTCGTTCGGCCTCTACATCGGCGCCGCTCGGCCCGGTCCGGACATCCTCCCGACAGCCCGCCAGAGCGGCGACGACGACGAGGATCAGTACGACTACGATCTGCCTGGCCACACTCGTCCTCCTAGACGCGCCCGCTGCCATCTGGTAGCAGAGCAGCGGTGTCCTTCTTGCCACTGTCGAGGAAGCGGAAAGTCGTTGCGACACCGTCCACCTTGAGCGATGTCCCGCCACCCCGCTTCTCCCCGGCCTTGATATCGAGTGAGCCAATGTTGACGATTCGCGAGAGCTTCGAGACCCGCTCGAAGAACTTCGCGATGTCGTGGTAGCGACCCTCCAATTGGAGGTCGAACGGAACTTCGGTGTAGAACCCGTGCGCACGCTCCTTCTGGCGCCTGATCGACTTGATCTCCACACCGACCTTCTTTCCGGCGGTGCTGATATCGCGTAGCAGATCCTCGAACTGCTTGCGGTTCGGCAGCTGCTTGAGCGCCCGCTCGAGAGCCCGCTCGAGGCCTGCGACCTCCTGCTCGAACTCGCCGAGGTTGCTCGCAACGACGCGGACCTTGTTCAGCTTGCGCTGTAGCTCCTGAGCCTCGGCGTTGAGCCGATCGGCGTGGGCGCGCGATTCCTGGTACGACGTCGTGTAGTACCCGGCAGCGATCGCAATCAAGATCCCCACAACCACTCCGTGACGAGCGACTTTCGGAACCCTGGCGAACTTCTCGAGCTGCTCATCGAAATCAACTCCGAGATCCATCTTCTCTCCCTACGCCGCCTCTTCGCCCTGCGACTCCGCCTCGATTGGCGCGGCCATTTCTGCTGTCACCGTGAAGACCACGACCTTCACCCCCTGAATCGCCTTGCCGCGCGACGTAGAGACGAGATCGACGTTGTCGAAGAACCGAGACTCGTTGAGGCTGCGAAGAAAATCAGCGACCACACCCGTGTCGAGGCTCTCACCGCTCAGCGTGACGCGTGTCCCCTGGGTGGTGAGCTTCGTCAGCCACAAGCGCGCCGGCGTACGGGCGGAGATCTCGTCCATCAGACGCAGCGGACCCCGGCGCCCGCGATCGAGGCTGTCGATCACGTCGAGCTTCACCTGCAGCTGCTTCTTCTTCGCCTTGAAAGCAACAACCTCGGCTTGCTGCGGTTTGAACTTCTCGATGTTGGCCTTCAGCTGGCGCACGGAGGTCATATTCTTCTCGATCTCCTGCTTGACGTCGCCATCGACGACCCAGACTCCCCCCGCCACGATGACAAGCCCGAGCACTAGCAGGCCCACGCTGTCGCGAAGAACGGCGACGCGCTTGGCCGCGCGGTGCGGAAGTAGGTTGATCTCGATCATCAGCTGTCCGCCTTTCGCATCGCGAGGCCCACACCGACGCTGAGCGCCGGGCCGATCTCGTTCAGGTGGTCGGGGTCGAACGCCTTGCTCGGAGTCATCCGCGCCAGGGGATTCAGGACCTCCACGTCGAGACCGGTCCGGCCGCGAAAGGCCGTGTCGAAGCCGGCCATGCGTGAGCCGCCGCCCGAGAGCAGCACCTTGGCGATGCGAGTGTCGCTGCTCGTCGCGGTGAAGAAATCGAGCGATCGCGCGATCTCGCCGACCACCGCATCGGTCACCGAACGGATGGCTCGCTCCACCTCTTGCGGAACGACCTCCTGCTCATGGGATCCGCTACCGCCGCCCAGCTTGATTCGTTCAGCCTCCTCGAAGCTCACCGACAGGGCCTTCTGGATTTCCTCGGTGTACTGGTTGCCGCCGGTGTTGATATCCCGTGTGAACGCGGGCACGCCGTCCTGCACGATGCTGATGTTCACGATCTGCGCACCGACGTTGACCAGGCCAATCGTGTTTTCGGGCGCCGCCTCGTAGTTCATCTCGAACGCATTCTCGACGGCAAAGGCTGCAACGTCGACACAGCTCGGCACCAGGCCGGCCTCTCGGATGACCTGAACGTAGTCGTCGATCAGATCCTTTTTCGCAGCGACGAGCAGGACGTCCATCTGGCCGTCGCCCGCGCTCGAGTCGAGGATCTGGAAGTCGAGATTCACCTCGTTCACGTCGAAGGGGATGTATTGCTCGGCCTCCCACTGGATCTGGTCCTCGAGGTCATCACGGCTCATCGTGGGAAGGCTCACCTTCTTCACGATCACGGAGTGCCCGGAAACTGCCACCGCGACTTCACGTGTCTTGATCCGCCCGCTGTCGATCGCCTCCTTGATCGCGTCGACGATTGCGGAGGAGTTGAGGAAGACGCCCTGCACGATCGCCTCTGCGGACAGCGGCGCGATTCCGAGGCTCTTGAGCTCGAACTCCTGGCCCCTTCCGCGGACAGCCACCTCGACGGCCTTGACCGATGAGGAGCCGATGTCGAGCCCGATCAGCGAACTCTTCGAGAAGCTGGGAAACGAAAACTGCATGGGGTTCTCCGGGCCGGCGCGACGTTGGACTAGCTGCTCTCGATCTGGAACAGGGACGGGACCGCCAGAGCGTCCTCCGCGTCACCGAACACGAGATCCTTGTCGGAGACCTTGAGGTCGAGAGCCAGAAGCACCTTGCGTTTCGTGTCGAGGCGGCACGGCCGGCCGGCCTCGAGCCGGTCGATCGTCAGAGGAGAGAGACCCGCTTTTCGTGCGAGCTCCGCCTTGCTCATCATCAGGCGCTCGCGAAACTTCTGAACATTGTTGACCGCCACCTATCCCCCCCCAAAAAAAACGGGAACGAAATGCGCATCCGCGCACAGGTCCTGTCCGGCTATCGGCCCGGAGTTTCGGGGACTTGAGAGACTCTCCCTCGCATCCGTGAAAGTGCGGAGCAGCCCTTCGCAGGCAGGCGGAGAGAAGCCCGGAGCAGCCACTCGCGCTCCATCCCCCGCAGGGCCGCATTGCCGCGCTCACGTCCTGCCGACGTTCTGCCGACCAACCGTCCAGAACCGGAGCGCCAATGTCCGAAATCCTGCTCGTGATCGACACGCAAGACGGCCTCGCGGAAGAGGTCGACGCCGCCCTGGGCACGGGCGACCAACGGGTGCTCTGCGCAACGACCCCCGACCAGACGTTCGCGCACCTGGACTCGGGCTGGATCGACCTGGTGGTCTGCTCGCCCGACGCGCAGGGCGCCGAGGGCTACGACCTGATCCCGCAGCTACGCCGGCGCCTCCCGCACGTCGCGGTGGCCTTCGCGTCGAGCGCCGATTCCACGGAGCTCGCGGAGCAGGCGGTTGCCCGCGGCGTCTGCGAGATGCTCGCGCGCCCGGTCTCGCCCGCGGCCCTGCAGCTCCTGCTCCAGCGCTCCCAGGACTCCCAGCGAAGGCAGCGAGTCAACGGACTGCTGCGCCGCGAGCTGCGTCGAGCGGTGGGCGACTGCCCGATCGTGGCGGCGTCACAGTCGATGATCACGGTCCTCGAGGACGTCGAGCGAGCAACGCAGTGTTCGACTCCGACGTTGATTCGCGGTGAGCCGGGGACCGGCAAGGAGGCGATCGCACGCGCGATCCACATGCAATCGGCTCGGCACGAGGCGCCGTTCGTCGCGCTGTCCTGCGCGGGCGTCGCTGAGACCTACATCGAGAACGAGGTCTTCGGACGGGCTCGCGGTGACTACACCCACAGCGCTCCGGCGCGCCGAGGTCTGCTCGCAGAAATGCGAGGCGGGACCCTCTACCTCGACGAGCTCGGCGCGCTGAGCCCGCGGCTCCAGACGCGCCTGGCGCGCACCCTGACCACTCGAGAGATCGAGCTGCCCGGCGAGAACCGGACCCTGGAGATCGACCTCAACGTCCTCGCTTCCACCCAGCGTGACCTGACCCGCGAGGCCAAGGCTGGACGCTTCGATGACGAGCTTCTGGCTCTGTTCGACCCGACGACACTGTTCGTGCCCCCCTTGCGCGAGCGACGAGAGGATATCCCGCTGCTCGCCGACTCGTTCCTCATCCGCCTGCGCCAGAACCACGGACGCTGTGTACGCGGGATCTCCGATTCGGCCCTGGAAGCGCTGACCCGATACCCGTGGCCCGGCAATGTGCGCGAGCTCGAAAACACGCTCGACCGTGCGACACTCCTGGCCGACGGCGAACGGATCGAGCTGCGCGATCTTCCCGACGCTGTCCAGTCGGATCACAACGAGATGAGTGACGATGTCTGGGCGCTTCGTCCCGCACGCCGCTCAGCAGAGACCGCCGCGATCCGGCGTGCACTCCGCGCGACGGGAGGCAATCGCACGCACGCAGCGCGTCTGCTGCGGATCAGCCAGCGGGCCCTGCTCTACAAGATCAAGGACTACGCGATTCGGGACTGAGCGCGACCTGCTCAGCGGCGCCTAGACAGCGCCCGGCTGGCTCGAGTCCCGCGGCGAAGAATCGATCCCGAGCTTGTCGAGCCGATAGCGCAGCGAGCGAAACGACAACCCGAGCAACCTCGCCGCGCGCTTCTTGACGCCGTCGCACATCCGCAGCGCCTCGGTGATCATGCTCCGTTCGTAGTCGGCGAGCAGCAGACCGAGATCGATGCCGTCGGCTGGGATCGACGCCTCTTCCGCGGCCTTGGGCGGCCGCAACAACGTCGGCGGCATCGCGTCGATACCGATCGAGCTTCCCCGCGACAGCGCGACCGCGCGCTCGATCACGTTCTCGAGCTCGCGCACGTTGCCGGGATAGGCGTAGCGGATGAGCACCTCCATCGCCTCGGGATCGACTGGCATCGGCTCCTTGCCGAGCTCTCTCGAATAACGCTCGACGAATCGAAGGACCAGCAGCGGGATATCCTCGGGCCGATCGCGCAACAGAGGAAGCTCGATCTGAATGACGTTCAGCCGGTAGTACAGATCCTCGCGAAAACGGCCGGCAGCGACCTCGTCCTCGAGGCGACGGTTGGTTGCAGAGATGATGCGAAGGTCGATGCGGCGGTCACTGGTCCCACCGACCCGTCGAATGATCTTGTCCTGGATCGCGCCAAGCAGCTTGACCTGCAGCGCCTGCGGCAGTTCACCGACCTCGTCGAGAAAGAGCGTCCCCCGCTCCGCCGTCTCGAACAACCCCTCCTTGTTGCTGACCGCACCCGTGAACGAGCCTCTCATATGGCCGAACAGCTCGCTCTCGAGCAGGTTGTCCGGAATCGCGCCACAGTTCACCGCCACGAACGGTGCCCGCGACCGATCGCTCTGCTCGTGGATCATGCGTGCGACCAGCTCCTTACCAGTTCCGCTCTCACCGCTCACGAGAACATTGCTCTTGGTGTCGGCGACTCGTGCAACCAGCTCGAACACGCGCTGCATCACCGCGCTGCTGCCGACCATCGATCGGTGCTTTGCTTGCGTCCGCAGCTCGGTGCGAAGCCGGCGGTTCTCCCTGGTCAGCCGGTTCTTTTCGAGGGCATTGGCGACGACTACACCGAACTCGTCGACATTGAAGGGCTTGGTTACGTAGTCGTATGCGCCTTCCTTCATGGCAGCAATCGCGGAGTCCGTCGTTGCGAATGCCGTGATCATGATGACTGGGACTTCGGAGCAGTGTTCCTGGACCGCGCGAAGGACTTCGAGCCCCGAGCCGTCGGGCATCTGCATGTCGGTCACGACGAGATCGAACTCATCGGCTGCAAGCCGCTCACGCGCCTCCGCCGCCCCCGATACCGCCGTCACGAGATGACCCTCGCGGCGAAGAAAAATCTCGAGGAACTCCTGCATGCTCCGCTCATCATCGACGATCAGAATGTGCGCGCTCTCGCTCATGCCCCGCCTTTACTCCCGGTAAATCGCAATTGGAAGCGCGCACCCTTGTCGCGCTCGGATTCGACCAAAATCTCTCCACCGTGCGCCTCCACGATCCTGTGGACCGTGGCGAGACCGAGTCCCGTGCCCTGAGGCTTGGTCGTGAAGAAGGGCTCGAACAGCCGATCGAGCTGCTCCGGATCGATCCCCTCGCCCTCGTCCTCGACCCAGATCTCCGCGCACCTGAGAGCGTAAGCCTCCTCGCTCTCGGAGTTTTCCTCTCCTGCTCTTCGGCGCCGGGCCGCGAGCTCTTGAGCGGAGGCCTCGCCGCCGCGGACGGACACGCACAGCCGCCCTCCCTTCGGCATCGCCTCGATTCCGTTGAGGCACAGATTCCACAGCACCTGGCGCAGCTGGGCCGGATCTCCCTGGATGATCGGATCGCTATTGCCGACGAGTTCGAGCGTGACCCCGGGCGGCGCGGACGCTCGGAGCATTTCCATCACCTCCACAGCGAGCACTCGGAGCGATACCCGCTCGCGCGAGGGCGGGTGTGGCCGCGCGTACCCCAGGAAGTCGGTGATCAGTCCGTTCAGTCGTTCGGCCTCACGAACCACGATGTCCATCAGACGCCGCGGGTCGTCCCCGCGCGGGGCCTCCCCGCTCGCGCGCAGAAGCTGCACCGAGCCCGATATGGCCGCGAGGGGATTGCGAATCTCATGCGCGATCTTGGCGGCCATCTCGCCCACCGCGGCGAGCCGCTCGCGTTGCGTCAGCGCGTTCTCCATCTCGACGACGGGACTCACGTCCTGGAAGATCACCACGTGACCGACCGGCCGACCCCTTGCGTCGCGAAGATCACCGCCAGCGAGCCCGAGGAACATCGATGCGCTCGTCTTGGATTGGTAGGCGAGCCGCCTTCGCCGCACGGGCTCGAGGCCCTCGACCGCCGGCGCGGTCAGCAGCTCCCAGGCTCCGGGCATCACCTCGTCGACCTTCCGGCCGATCACCTCGACGGCGTTCCAGCCCGTGATGCGCTCGGCCTCCGGATTGAACGAGCCCACCCGCCCTTCCCCGTCCGTCGTGAGCAACCCCCTCTTGAGGCTGCGGACGATCTGGGCGTTCAGATCACGAAGGCGCCGATTCACATCGCTGCTGCGGTCGAGGGCAGCCCCCGTCCTGCGGAGCTCGCTGGTCACCACACTGCCCAGGCCCCCCACCAGGAACAGCGCGCCAACGTGCGCGCCCCAGTGGGCGGCGGCAACTGCGGAGTGGACCGAGTCGCGATCGCCCCCGAACGTCACTCCGAAGCCGAGTTGCTCGATGAGCAGCACCGCCCCGTAGGCCACGGCACTGGCGGTCGCGGCCGCCAGCGCGTTGCGCGGTTCGAACAACATCGCCCCATAGGCCGTTACCGCGACGTAGAGGAAGCTGAACACCGACTCGTGGCCGCCGGAGAAGTGCACCAACAAGCTGACCATGC
Organism: Myxococcota bacterium; assembly: GCA_036336835.1. Lineage (GTDB taxonomy): Bacteria > Myxococcota_A > UBA9160 > UBA9160 > UBA4427 > JAYZFK01. The sequence continues at coordinate 18,609 of JAYZFK010000033.1, forward strand.
ACAGATCCACACCGAGCTGAGCCGCGGCGAAGCCCATGGGATTGCGCACACGACCGAGGGACAGGCCAGAGACGGCCGTCGCGAGGAAGCCAAAGGCGAGCGTCCAGTAGAGCCCCCGCCAGGCGCCCTCACTCAACGGCGCCGTCAGACCGGCCCAATCGAGCGCGAGCACGATGCCGAATCCAACGAGCGTGAGCCCGAGGCGCGCGCTGATCAAGGCAACCAGGCGGCGCTCGGCGTGACCGCGAAAGGGTCGGTCGCTTTGCGCAGCCGGACCAGCCGGCGAGTCGAGCTCGATGCCGGCCTCACCCGGCGGGACGCCCGCCGAGGAATGTCTGGATTTCTCGTTGCCGCGCATCCGAGCCCGCACGTCCTACATGATGTTCTCGGCGATCTTGAAGATCGGCAGATACATCGCAATCAGGATGCCGCCGATCGCCCCGCCGAGGAAAACGATCATTAGAGGTTCCAGCAGGGACGTCAGTGCCACGACCGCCGCATCGACTTCGTCGTCGTAGAAGTCGGCGATCTTGGACAGCATCGTCTCCATCGAGCCAGTCTCCTCCCCGACCGCGATCATTTGCACGACCATGCCGGGGAACACCTTGGATTCTTGCAACGGCTCGGCAATCGTCTTGCCCTCGGAGATCGACGCACGGGTGTACTGGATCTCCTCTTCGATCACCATATTGCCGGCAGTCCGGCCCACGATGTCCAGCGCTTCCAGGATCGGCACGCCACTCGCGATCATGGTCCCGAGGGTCCGAGTGAAGCGTGCAACCGCAACCTTCTTGAGCAGCGGGCCGAAGACCGGGGCCGCCAGGAACATCCGATCGGTCTGGTAGCGAAACCGATCGCTGCGCTTTCTGGCCTGGAAGAAGCAGAACAGGAAGAGTGCGCCACCGCCCACGCAATGCCCGAGGTAGGCCTGCAGCCACTCGCTCAGGGTGATCACGATCTGGGTCGGCGTCGGCAATACCCCCCCGAAGTCGAGGAACATCTGCTCGAAGACCGGGATCACCTTGACGAGCAGCAGCGAAATCACTCCGACCGCGATACACAGCACGGTGACCGGGTAGACCATCGCGCCCCGAACCTGGCGCGCCAGCTTGTCGGCCTTCTCGAGGTAGGCGGCGAGCCGGTTCAGGATCGTGTCGAGGATGCCGCCGACTTCCCCTGCCGCGACCAGGTTCACGAACAGCGGCGAAAAGACCTTGGGGTGCTTGGCGAGCGCCTCGGCAAAGGTCGATCCCTGCTCGACATTCGCGCGGACATCGCGGCAGACCTTCTTGAAGGTCGCGTTTTCCATCTGTTCGCCGAGGATCTGGAGACACTGGACGAGGGGAAGTCCGGCGTCGATCATGACCGCGAACTGCCGCGTGAAGACAACCAGATCCTTCGTCGTGATGCGCGGTTGCAGGAACGGGAAGATGTCCTCGAGGTCCTTCGGCTTCGCCTTGACCTTGCCGGGGACGATTCCCTGCGAGCGTAGCTGCGCCATCACCGCCGCTTCGTTGAGCGCTTCGAGTACGCCCTTCTTGGCGGCACCTTGTCGCGTTCGACCTGCCCAGGCATAGACCGGCACGTCTTCCTCCTAGCTGGCCCGGCGGCCGGCGTTCACACCGCCGTCCGAGCCTTGTCCAATGAGGTTCCGGAGTTCGTCGATATCGGCACTTCGGCCGAGCGCGTCGTCGAGAGTGATCAAACGCCGCTTGTACAGCGCGGCCAGCGACTGATTCATCGTCTGCATGCCGAACTTGTCCTGGCCAACCTGCATCGCCGAGTAGAGCTGGTGGATCTTGTCGTCGCGGATCAGCGCCCGAATCGCCGAGTTGGGCACCATCACTTCGAGGGCGAGCACCCGGCCGGGCCCGTTGGCTCGGGGCATCAAGCTCTGGCACATCACGCCCTCGAGCACGAAGGACAGCTGCTGACGAATCTGCGCCTGCTGGAATGGCGGGAACATGTCGACGACGCGGTTGATCGTCTGCACCGCCGAGTTGGTGTGGAGTGTCGCCAGGCAATAGTGGCCCGTCTCGGCGATCGAGAGCGCGGCCTCCATCGTTTCGATATCGCGGAGCTCGCCAACGAGGACGACGTCCGGGTCCTGGCGCAGGATGTACTTGAGCGCCTCTTTGAAGCCGGTCGTGTCGGCGCCAACCTCGCGCTGGTTCACCAGGCAGCCCTTGTGGGGATGCAGGTATTCGATCGGATCCTCGATCGTGACGATGTGCTCGCTGCGCTCGCTATTGATCCGATCGATGATCGAGGCCAGGGTGGTCGACTTGCCCGAGCCCGTGGGGCCGGTGACCAGCAGCAGGCCGCGCGGCTTCCGCGTCAGCTCGGCCACCACCGGGGGCAGGTTGAGATCCTCGAACGTCTTGATCTTGAACGGGATCGCGCGGAAGGCGCCGGCGATATTGCCGCGCTGCACGAAGATGTTGCCGCGAAATCGCGAGAGCTTCTGGACGCTGAACGAGAGATCGAGCTCGTTGGTCTCCTCGAAGCGGTGCTTCTGAGCGTCCGTCAGTACGGAATAGGTGAGCTGCTTCGTCTCCTGCGGGGACAGCGGTGGCATCTTGAGCGGGTGGAGCTTTCCATCGATTCGCAACTGCGGGGGCGAGCCGGTCGTGATGTGCAGATCACTCGCGCCCTTCTCGATCATCGCCTTGAGTAGCTGGTGCATGTTGGCCATGCGTCCGTTTCCTTTCTCACTGGACTCGTGCGGTCCGAGCCCTCAGTCGGCGCTCGAGACGCGGTGGACCTCCGAGAGCGTGGTGACGCCCTCGGCCAGTTTGTTCAGGGCGCTCCGCCGGAGCGTGAGCATCCCGCCGCGAATCGCCTCGCGCTTGAGCTCGAGGGCCGAGGCACCATTGAGCACGAATTCCTTGAGCTCCTCGGTCAGAGGCATGACCTCGTAGATCGCGACTCGACCCTTGAAGCCCGTCTCGCTGCAGCTTCCGCAGCCGGCGCCGCGAACAGCAACCAGCTGCTCGGCGTCGTCCTCCGTCATCCCCGCTTCGATCAGCTCGTTGACGCCCGTCTCCGGGTCGGGTTCGGCACAATCGACGCAGACCCGGCGGGCGAGCCGCTGGGCCGCGATGCAATTGACGGCCGACGCCACCAGGAAGGGCTCGATGCCCATGTTCAGCAGTCGGTTGACGGTCGACGGCGCGTCATTCGTGTGCAGCGTCGAGAGCACCATGTGGCCCGTGAGCGCCGCCTTGACGGCGATCTCGGCGGTCTCGAAGTCCCGGATCTCACCGACCATGATGATGTCGGGGTCCTGACGCAGGAACGAACGCAGCACCGCCGCAAAGTTGAGCCCGATGTCCTCGTGCATCTGGCACTGGTTGATGCCGGCGAGGTTGAACTCGACCGGGTCTTCGGCGGTCGAGATGTTCTCGCTGATCTTGTTGAGCTCGGACAGGGCCGAGTACAGCGTGGTCGTCTTGCCAGAGCCGGTCGGGCCCGTGACGAGCACCATTCCGTACGGCTGATGGATGCACTCCTTGAATACGTCGAGCTGTGTCTGCTCGAAGCCGAGCTTGGTCATGTCGAGCTGCAGGTTCGCCTTGTCGAGAAGGCGGAGAACAACCTTCTCACCGAACAGCGTTGGAAGCGCCGAGACGCGAAAATCCATCTCCTGGCCCCGGCCGAGCTTGAGCTTGATGCGGCCGTCCTGCGGCAGTCGCCGCTCGGCGATGTCGAGCTCGGCCATGATCTTGAGACGCGACGTGATCGCGTTCCGCAGCTTCATGGGCGGCTTCATGATCTCGTACAGCACGCCGTCGATGCGGTAGCGGACGCGGAAACTGTGCTCGTAGGGCTCGACGTGGATATCCGAAGCAACCCGCTTGATTGCCTCGGTAAGGATCAGGTTCACGAGCTTGACGACCGGGGCATCTTCCGCCTCACCGCGCGCCTCGGCCGCGTCGAAGTCGTCCTCTTCGGTGACGACGTCGATGTCGCTGTCGTCGAAGTCCGCCATCACGTCCTCGAGCGAGGACGATTCGTCGAAATACTTCGCGACGGCGCGCTTGATGGCCTCCTCCGAGGCCACCACGGGCTGGATGGTGTACCCGGTGAGGAACTTGATGTCGTCGAGTGCGAAGATGTCGGAGGGGTCGGAGGTCGCGAGGATCAGGGTCGAGCCGGCTCGGTTGACCGGAACGACCGTGTGCTTGAGCGCGACCTCTTCCGGGATCAGGGCGATGACCTCCGGGTCGACCTGGAAGTCGTCGAGATCGATCGACGGCACGCCGTACTGCTTCGCGACGAAGTCGGTGAGCTCCCTTTCGTCCATGAAGCCGAGCTCGGTGATCTCGACGCCGATCCGGCTCCCCTTGGCGCTGGCCTCTTCGCGCGCCTTCCGGAGCTGTTCCGTGGACAGCAGGTTCTCTCGGACGAGAAGTTCACCGATCCCCTCGTTCACCACCGACGTCTCCCCACCCGATCCATGGAAGGCATGGTCGAAGCGCACCGCTCCACGCGCGAAAGCAGCGCTATCTCGGCGGTTTATCGGCGGTCGGTCGTGGGATCTTTACTAGACACAGCGGTCAATTCCGCGAGCGAGGTGCCCCCGAGTCGCATGACGATGAGGCCCTGGAAGGTGAAGCTGCACCAGAAGACGAACCACACCAGAAGTCCCAGCGCTAGACAGGTCGCTCGGTTGACGCCGAGCGGCTCCAGAACCGCAACGAACGCGAGCTGATAGGTGCCAAAGAAGCCGGGAGCGGAGGGGATGGCCACGGCGACGCCCACGGCCGCCAACAGCAACCAGGACGTCATCAGCAGGCGTCCGGGGCCCCCGAGGTCGATCCCGAAGGCCACGATCCCGCTGATCATCGGCAGCACCCCGAGGATCAGCCAGATCACCACGGAGTGCATGGCGATCCAGAACAAGTGAGCGCCGCCCGAGATCGCACCGAGCCCCTGCGTGAAACGCTCCAGGTTGCCCCCCACCAACTCCACGATCCGATCCGGCAGGGGCCGGGTCACCCAGCCGACGACTCGCAGCACGCTCGCCGGTGCGAAGCGGAGCGCCGCAATGCCGGCTACCGGAACCAGGGCGCCGAGCAGCATCAGTTGGGCACCTCGCACCAGCTGTCCGTCCCCCGCCGTAGCCCCGAGCACCGCCACCGAGACCCCCGCCATCAAGAGCACGCTCACGATGTCCAGAGTGCGCTCGAGAACGATGGTGCCCAGTACGGCCGCGCCCCGCGTCTGGCTCTCGCGCGCCAGAAACCAGGCCCGGACGAACTCTCCCATGCGCAGGGGGACGAGATTGTTGACGAGGAAGCCGATCGATTGAGCGCGGTAGAGCAACCCGCGGGTCATCGGGGCAATCGGGTTGGTCAGATGGCGCCAGCGCAGCGCCCGGACGTAGATCCCGAGCACGTGCGCCGGGACCGAGACCCCGACCAACAGCCAGATGTCGGCCCGGGCGAACGCAGCGGCAACTTCTGCGAGCGGGACCCCCTCGGCGACGTACCACAGGCAGGCCACGGTGATCGCGACACCGAGCCAGACGCGCCAATCGGCGGCCCAGCGGCGTCGCTGCTGAGTCGGGGTCGCATCGATCTCCGTCACGACGATCCCAGACGCTCCCGGCACGCCTCGACATCGCGCGCAATCTGGGCCCGCAACGCATCGGGGCCGTCGAACTTCTGCTCGCCGCGCAGGTGATGGGCAAACGAGAGCTCGATGCGTCGTCCGTACAGGTCGCCGTCGAAGTCGATCAGGTGGGCCTCGGCAATCACTCTCTGCCCGTCGCCAAAGGTGGGCCGACGGCCGACGTTCGAGACCGCCGGCAGACGGGTGCCGCGTGCCGGGTCGCCTTCGTCGAGGAACAACGCCTCCCCCGCGTAGACCCCATCGGCGGGCAAGACCTCGTTCTCGGCCTGCAGGTTCGCGGTCGGAAAGCCGAGCTGTCTCCCTCGGTGATCGCCCTCGCCGATGCTACCGCGCGCGCTGAACGGTCGGCCGAGCAACTCTGCCACTTCCTCGACCTCACCTCGTCCGAGCAACTCGCGCACGCGCGTGGAGTTCACGTCGCGGCCGCCGATCGTGATCTCGCCGATGATCGTCACGGAGAAGCCGAGCCGCGGCCCGGTCTCGGTAAGCAGCCTCATCGATCCCGCGCGGTCGCGACCATAGTGGAAGTCGTAGCCGACGTAGACCTCGACTGGCCGGATGCGCTGGTGGATGTACTCGCGCACGAACCGATCCGGTGGTACCTGCGCGAATTCCGGACCGAACGCTTCGAGGATCACACAGCCGATGCCGTAGCTCTCGAGAAGCTCGAGCTTCTGCTCGAGCGTGGTCAGCAGCGGTGGCGCTTCGTTCGGGGTCAACACCTTGCGCGGATGCGGCTCGAA
>JAYZFK010000034.1:0-107776 GCA_036336835.1 Myxococcota bacterium
CAGCAGGATGTCCTCGCACAGCAGCTTGTTCATCCCGTAGCCGTTCTGATCGGGGCCGCGATCGACAGGGTGACCTTCGGTGATCGGGAGCAGGTCGGACGGCGCGTAGATCACCGTCGAGCTCGCAAACAGGTAGTGCGCAGTTCGGCCCCGGAACAGCTCGACCATCAGCTCGACGTCCTGCGGCGTGTAGCCGCTGATGTCGTACACAGCGTCGTACTCGAGGCCGCCGAGTGCCTGGCGCATCGCCGCGTGGTCGGTCCGGTCGCAGGCGATCCGCTCGACTCCGTGCGGTAGCTGTGCCGCGCGCTTCCCCCGGTTGCAGACCGTCACGTGATGGCCGGTCTTGGCGAGCTCCCGCACCAGGGAGAGCCCGTTGAAACTCGTCCCGCCCATCACCAGGACCTTCATGCGACCGTCCTCACTTGCGCTTCGCCTGCTTCGCGCACTCGTCGCGCCGCTCGAGGTAGCCCGTCACCATTTTTCCGAACGCCCGTGGGTTGTAGATGTCCTCTTCGTACGAGAACAGGCCCTCGCCGGCGTACTTCAGCAGCGTGAAGTTGTACTCCTGGTGCAGGCTGCCGTCGCCCGGATCCTTGAAGCGGTTGAAGACCTTGCAGACGATCCAACCCTTCTCCTCGTCGATGATGGACCAGTCCATCGGGAAGTGAATCATCTCGTCGTTCGGAGGCGTGTGCATCGTCTTCTGGATCCAGTTGTAGATCGCCTCGCGGCCACCGAAGGTGCCGTAGAGGTGCTCGACGTAGGTCGCATCTTCGGTGAACAGGTCGGCCCAGCCACGCCAGTCGCCGGACGTCCCGGCCTTCAGTGCCGTCTGTTGATAGTGGTCGAACGCCTCTTCGAGCTCCTGCCGACTCCAGCGACCCATGCATTTCCTCCCAGTATTTCGGAGGCGCGCAGTCTATCGCGCGGGCGGCAGCTCGGGGAAGTCGATCTCGTCCAGGATCGCTCGCTTCGCCGGGAACGGATCGGCGACGATGCGCAGCGTCATGTCTTCGCGCAACGCGTAGCGCGCGCAGTCTCCCAGCTCGCCGCAGCCACTCTCGCGACCATCCCCGACACGTCCCGAGCCGCTGTCGAGCTGCGGGGACGCGGCCTCCTCACAGCGGTGCGCCACAGCACCCCCTTGGCGTCGGTCCCTCCAGCCCCGACACTGCGGCGAGCACACGCGACGGCCCGCACGTCGCGGGCGCGGGAGCCGACGATGAGAACCCTTGCCGAGACGATCTCTGCCCACGCCGCCGAGCGGCCCGATGCGATCGCCTTCCACGGTGACGACGCCGCGATGAGCTGGGCCGAGTACGCGGCGCGCTCGGACCGGCTGGCGAGCCTGCTCGCGGAACTCGACCTCGCGCGCGGCGATCGCGTGGCGGTGGTACTGCCCGACGGCCCCGGAGTGCACGCAGCATTCGTCGGCATCGAGAAGGCGGGCCTGGTCACGATGGGGATCGGGCCCCGCGCGGGGCGCGCCGAGCTGGTCCACCTGCTGCGGCGGAGCGGCGCCTGCGCGCTGATCAGTCGCGAGCGCTACCGCGAGCTCGACATGGCGCAGTTCGTCGACGAGGTGCGCGCAGAGGGAGTGATGCTCCGGCACCACGTCGTCACGACCGGCGAGCTCGACGTCGACGCGCCCCTGCTGGTCGACGGAGCGCCGCGCGAGCCCGCGGCCTCGAGCGTCCCGCGCGAGCGCTGGGCCGCGGTCGACGACATCTTCCTGCTGAACTCGACCTCGGGCACCACGGGCATGCCCAAGTGCGTGAGTCACGACCAGTCGCGCTGGATCCACTTCCACGAGCTGGCGGTCGAGGCCGGCGGCTTCAGCGGCGACGACGTGTTCCTGAGCGTGATTCCCGCACCGTTCGGCTTCGGGCTGTGGACGGCGCACTTCACCCCCACCCTGCTCGGAGTCCCCTGCGTCGTGACCGCGCGCTTCACGCCGGAGTGGATGATCGAGACGATCGAGCGCCATCGGGTGACGGTACTCGCGGCGGTGAGCACCCAGTTCGTGATGCTGCTCGGCTCCGAGGCCCTACCGAAGCACGACCTGGGCTCGCTCCGCGCGCTGTTCACCGGCGGCGAGGCGGTGCCGTACGAACGCGCGGCCGAGTTCGAGGAGCGCACCGGTGCCAGCGTGCTCCAGTTCTACGGGTCGAACGAGACAGGTGCGCTGTCGCGCACGACGCTCGACGACCCGCGCGAGCGACGCCTGCGAACGGCCGGCCGCACCATCGAGTCGATGCAGGTGCGGCTGTACGACGAAGCGGGCAACGACGTGACAGCGAGCGGGCGCGGGCAACCCGCCTGCAAGGGCCCGATCCTCTCGCGCGGCTACTGGAACGACGACGACGCGAACGCGGCGCTCTACACCGACGACGGCTGGATGCTGACCGGCGACATTGCCACGCTCGACGACGAGGGCTACCTGACGATCGTCGGACGCAGCGGCGATTTCATCATCCGCGGGGGCAAGAACATCAGCGCCCCGGCGGTCGAGCGCTACGTCGGCACGCATCCCGACGTCACGGTTGCTGCGGCCGTCGCCATGCCCGATCCAGTCTTCGGTGAGAAAGTCTGCGTCTACGCCGAGCTTCGCGCGGGGGCCAGCCTGACCCTGGAGGCCCTGGTGGCGCACCTCCGGAAGCGGGACGTCTCCAACGAGAGCCTTCCCGAACGACTCATCATCCTCGACGAGCTGCCCCGCTCCTCGGGCGGCAAGGTCGCCAAGGCCCAGCTGCGAGAGGACATTCGCAGCCGCATCCCGGGACAGAGCTGATCCCGTGCCCGAGTCTCAGCCGACGGCGACCCCGCTGAAGAACTCTTCGGTGGGCTCGACGAGCAGCGTGTAGGTCTGCTCGGCGATGGCGGAGGGGACGTCGTAGACGATCTTCGTGGGTCCGACACCGTCGGTCTTCATGCAGTCGGGCATCACGTCGTCTCCGTCCTTCCAGCCTGCGCGACGGTTGAACTCCCACTCGTCGACGAGACACTGCCAGGTCATCTCGAGGAATTTTTCGCGGCTGATTTCCTCGCCGAAGAAGGCCTCGTAGAACTCGCGGATCTTCTCCAGGGGCAGCATCAGGAACATGCAGAAGCCGGAGGAATCGACGCCGGCGTTGACCAGCTGGGATGCCTGCGACAGCCGCGGCATCTCCTCCTGCGCCGCGCCCGGGTTCACCACCAGGCCGGCGGTGTGATCGGCACCCATCGCACTGGTGCAGTAGCTGACTCCCGTCGCCTTGAGCGGCCGCGGATCCCAGGCCGGGATCGCCTGCCCCCTCACGGTCGGCACCCGGTGGTGCCCCGTTGCACTGCCGACGCTATCGGCGCCGTTGCCGATCATGGCGCCGCGCTCCGTGCCTTTGGCCACCTCGGCGATCAGCGCCTTCATCCCCTCGCTGTCTCCCCACTCCATGCCACCCGAGTCCATCAGGACGCCGATGGCAGCGCCGGTCTCGATCGTATCCAGACCGACCTCGTCGCACAGACGGTCGAGCTCGGCGACCTTGTCCCAGGTATCGACCGCACAGTTGGCACCGAGCAGCGTCAGCGTCTCGAACTCGAGCGCGCTCGTCTTGTAGTTGCCATCGGGGTCGTGGACGATATTGCTGCACGATACGATGCAGCCGGTCATGCAGTTGTGCATGCCACCGCCGCGCTCCTCGAAGCTCGCCAGGATCCCCGTGCCGGTCAGAGTCGGCGCGTCGGGCGACTGCCCGTCGATCCTGTTCTTGTACGGGAACGTGTGCATCGCGTTGGCCATGTCGACCGACGGACTGGTGCCGTACTGCATCGGCTGCGGGCCGGCGAGATACTCCTTGCTGTTCCCCTTGCAGAGCCGGGTGAATTCCTTCTTGTTCGCGCCTTGTCGCGCCCGTGCCTTGCCGGCGTCGACCGCGACATACTTGAGGCCCTTGGAGCCCATCACCGCACCCAGCCCGCCGCGCGCCGCGTGGCGCGCGGGGCGGCGCTCCTGATCCCCATCCGTACACGCCACCGACGCCCCCTTCATCAGGCGCTCGCCAGCCGGCCCGATCGAGACGAAGGAAGCCGTGGCCGAGTAGCTCTCGGCGAGCCGCTCGATCAGCGTGTAGTTCCACACATCCTTGCACTCCGGCACGGGCTTGAGCGACGCGCCTTCCGCGGTCACGTCGAGCGCCCAGCGCTGGTCGGAGTCGGCCGGCTGTCCCTTCACGACGATCACGCGGTAGCCGAGCTTCATCATGTCCTGCGCGGGATTGCCTCCGGCGTTCGCCTCCTTGATGCCGCCGGTCAGCGGGCTCTTGCCGCCCACCGACATGCGGCCGGAGGTCGGCGCGGCCGTGCCCGAGAGCACACCGGGCGCGAGCACGAAGACGTTGTCGGGTCCGAGCGGATCGCAGGTGGGATCGCACTCCTCGAGCAGAATGCGCGCCGAGAGCGAGCGTCCGCCGAGTAGCCTCCAGGCCTCGGGAAAGTCCTCGACGCTGGCGGTCTGGGTCGTCATGTCCACACGGATCATCTTGTCGCCCACGGTACGCTCCTCCTGCCGCCCTCCGGGCCGGCTCATGGACTGCCGATCATGAATCGACGGCAGCCTGCCGTCAATCGCCACGTGGCCCCCGGCCCGGCCCCTGCCCGGCCCGTCGTGGCACCGGTTGACGCTGGTCGGGAGGTCTGCGACAACGACTGGACACCGCCGGGAGGCCCGCATGGAACCCCACGTCACGCACTACTCGATCATGCCGATCCCGCCGGTAGAGGAGCAGACGAGCTACTTCGAGGCTGGGCCCATCACGATCGGCGTCGAATACCGGCTGCTCAACGACGCAATCGGCGCCCGCCACCTCGACGCCAACTCCCCCGACATGCAGGGCGTCGAGGGAATCGACGACCGCGGCGTCTCGCTGCACGTCTTCGCCCGCCACACCGACGGCGAGCCCACCGAGCATCTGCGCTTCGACTGCTTCGACGAGGACCCGCACTACCACTACATCGACTGGCAGGGCGAAGCGAACGACATGGTCCATGTCGACACGGTCGCCGACGGCGACCCGCTCGCCTGGGCGCTCGACCGCATCCGCACGCGGCTCGCGCAGATGCTCGAACGCGCCGGTGCCGGCGACGTCGCGATCGACAGCGCAGCACTCGAGGCGATCCTGCCGCGCGTGAGTGAGGCGGCCTACCGCGCTCGCTACGAGCACGATGACGCCGCGACTTTGAAGGGTGCCCTGGGTGGCGGCACGGGCGCGTGAACCGCGTTGCGCGACGCCGCTCCCGCTCGACAGAGATCCGCGAGCGGCTCAGTCACCCGGTCGTCGACGCCGACGGCCACTACATCGAGAGCGCACCCGTCTTCAAGCACTTCCTTCGCGACTACGTGAGCGAGATCGCCGGCGGCGATCTGGCGAAGCGTTTCGACCAGGCCGGGGGCATGGACTACGACGAGATGGTGCTGCGGCCGTGGGGTGCGTTGTCGTGGGACGAGCGCCGCGCCGCCTGGCACACGCGCCCGCCCTGGTGGACCCACCCGACCCGCAACACCCTCGACCGCGCGACCGCTCAGCTGCCCGGGCTGATGTACGACCGCCTCGACGAGTTCGGGATCGACTTCTGCGTGCTGTACGGAAGTCGCACACTCACCACCACCGCCATCAAGGATGACGAGGTCCGACAGGTCGCCTGCCGCGCCCTGAACGCCTATCACGCCGACATCTACGCCCCGTTCCAGGATCGCATGACCCCAGCGGCACAGATCCCGACCCATACGCCCGACGAAGCCATCGCCGAGCTCGAGCACGCCGTCGGCGAGCTGGGCTTTCGCGCCATCATGATCAACGGGCTCGTGCACCGCCCCATCGCCGGGGAGGCCGGGGCGGCCGATCCGAACCAGCCGAACTGGGGCTCGGGCTCGGGCGAGCGGATCGACGGCCTCGCGCTCGACAGCGCCTACGACTACGACCCGTTCTGGCAGCGCTGCCTCGAGCTCGGCGTGGCCCCGGCCTCGCACACGCCCGGCATGGGCTGGGGAAGCCGTCGCTCGGTCTCGAACTACATGTACAACCACATCGGCTCGTTCGGCGCGAGCATGGACGCATTCTGCAAGAGCGTCTTCTTCGGCGGTGTCACCTACCGCTTTCCGCAGCTGGTCTTCGGGCTGCTGGAAGGCGGCGTCGGCTGGGCGTGCTCGCTGTTCGCGGACATCCTGGGCCACTGGAGCAAGCGCAACCGCGACACGATCGCGCACCTCGACCCCGCCGCACTCGACGTCGATCGGCTGATCGAGCTGTACGGCGAGTACGGAACGCCGCGGATGAAGGCGCATCTCGACGAGATGCGCGCGTTCTTCTCGCAACTCGAGCCCGAGCCGCCCACCCTAGACGAGTGGCAGGCGATCGGCATCGAGACCGAGCCCGACATCCGCGCGCGCTTCGAGCCCCACTTCTACTTTGGCTGCGAAGCCGACGACCCGATGGTCGCCTGGGCCTTCGACGCGAAGGTCAATCCGCTCGGTGCGAAGCTGCGCGCGATGTTCAGCTCGGACATGGGCCACTGGGACGTACCCGACATGTCGGACGTTCTCGGAGAGGCCCACGAGCTGGTCGAACGAGGGCTGATCGACGACGAAGCCTTCCGCGACTTCGTATTCACCAATCCGGTCCGGTTCTACACGTCGCTGAACCCGAACTTCTTCGATGGAACGCCGGTCGAGGACGAAGCGCGCCGCGTGGTGGAGGAGTCGTGACGAGCCGCATCGACCCCACGAGCGGCCAGCCGCTGACCGGTCGCGTCGCCATCGTCACGGGAGCCAGCCGAGGCATCGGCAAGGGCTGCGCCGTCGAGCTCGCCGCGGCGGGTGCCACCGTCTACGTCACGGGGCGGACGGTCACCGAGGGCGCATCGCCGCTGCCCGGGACCATCGGTACAACTGCTCGCGAGGTCGACGAGGCCGGCGGCAGCGGCATTGCCATCGCCTGCGATCACCGCGACGACGACCAGGTCGCGGCCCTGTTCGACCGGGTCGAGCGGGACCACGGGCGGCTCGACGTCCTGGTGAACAACGCGCTGCTGATGCCGCGCGAGATGGTGAACGGCCGCCCCTTCTACGAGAATCCGCTCTCCAACTGGGACGATCTGATCGACGTCGGCACGCGCTCGGCCTACGCCGCGACCTGGTTCGCCGCGCGCCAGTTCATGGTGAAGCAGGGCGACGGGCTGATCGTGAACATCTCGTCGTCGGGCGCGGCAAAGTACGCCTGGAACGTCGCCTACGGCGTCGGGAAGGCGGCGCTCGACCGCATCACGAGCGATACGGCGCACGAGCTCCGCGAGTCCGGCATCACGATCGTCTCGCTGTGGCCTGGGCTGGTCCTGACCGAACGCACCGCAAAGCTGCGCAAAGCCGGCGGGCTCGACTTCTCGCGCGCCGAGTCGCAGCGCTTCACCGGGCGTGCAGTCGCCGCGTTGGCTGCCGATCCGGAGCGGCACCGCCATCACGGACAGACGCGGACCTCACGCGATCTCGCGGAGGCCTACGGGTACACGGACGTCGACGGCGGCCTGCCCGACGGGCCTCTGTCAGAGCGACCGGACGGCATCCCCGACGTCGAGGTCGGCTGACACGGAGTCGCCCGACAGAAGGCTATCCTGCGGGGCCATGACCGCGCCGAAACTCAAGCGGCTGTTCGCAGGCCTAGGCGCGATCCTGCTCGGCGCGGCCGTCTGGATCTTTGCGCCCGAGCACGGCAGCTTCGACACTGCGCCGCTGATCGCCGCCGCCGAGCGCTACGACGTCCGCATCCTGCGTGACGACTACGGGGTGCCGCACATCTACGGCGCGCGCGACGCCGACGTCGCCTACGGACTCGCCTACGCGCACAGCGAGGACGACTTCCCAACGATCCAGAAGGTCGTGCTGGCCGCCCGGGGAGCGCTCGCGAGCGTCGAGGGCCGCAGCGCCGCGCCGCTCGACTATCTCGTCGCCTGGTTCGGCGTCTCCGACTGGGTCGCCGAGGGCTACGAGCGCCGCCTGTCGCCCGAGACGCGAGCGCTCGTGGAGGCCTACGCGGACGGCGTGAACCACTACGCCGCCCTGCATCCCGAGGAGACCTATCGCGGCGTCTTCCCCACCACCGGCCGCGACGTCGTCGCGGGCTTCGCGGCGCGCATGCCCCTGTTCTACGGCCTGCAGCGAACGCTCGAGGAGCTCTTCGGCGACGAGCGCGTGCGCGCGCTCGCGACCCGTCAGCTCGCCCGCGCCTTCGACGCCTTCACGGGCGGTGGCGAGCTCGGCAGCAACGCCGTTGCCGTCGGCCCGCAGCGATCCGCCGACGGCGCGACGCGCCTGCTGATCAACTCGCACCAGCCCTTCGCCGGGCCCGTCTCCTGGTACGAGGTGCGGCTGCGCAGCGGCGAGGGCTGGGACATGCAGGGGGGCGTCTTCCCGGGCTCGCCGGTCGTGCTGCACGGCCACAACCGCGACCTGGGCTGGGCGAGCACGGTCAACCTGCCCGACCTGGTCGACGTGTACGTGCTCGAGACCGACGAACGCGGCGAGCGCTACCGCTTCGGCGACGGCTACCGCGAGTTCGAGCGCGGCGAGGCGCGGCTCGACGTCCGACTGCTCGGCCGCCTTCGCTGGAAGACTCGTCGTGAGTGGCTACGCAGCGTGCACGGACCGGCCATTCGCACCGACCACGGCAGCTATGCCCTGCGCTTTGCAGGCATGGGCGAGATTCGCCAGCTCGAGCAGTTCTACCGGATGAATCTCGCCCGCACGCTGAGCGAGTGGCGCGAGGCAATGCGTCTGAATGCGATTCCGAGCCTCAACTACGTCTACGCAGACCGCACGGGCCACATCGCCTACTTCTACAACGCGCTCTCGCCGGTGCGCGAGCCGGGCTGGGACTGGACCGCCTACCTGCCGGGCGACCGCCCCGAGCTCGTCTGGAACGAGAGCCGCGGCTTCGACGAAGCCCCCCACGTGATCGACCCCCCATCGGGCTTCGTGGTGAGCGCCAACCACACCCCGTTCCGCGTGACGGCGCCGGGCGAGGGACCCAGAGAGGAGGACTTTCCGCGCGAGGCCGGATTCGAGACCGGCATGACCAACCGCGCGCTGCGCCTGCTCGAGCTCTACGGCGGCGACCCGTCGATCACGCGCGAGGAGTTCCACGCCTACAAGTACGACAAGCGCTACTCGGACGACGCCGATGTTCACGACGTGCTCGCAACGGTCCTGGCGGCCGACTTTGGGGACGATCCGCTACTGGCGCAGGGCCAAGCGCTGATCGAGTCGTGGACTCACTCGGTGGCGCTCGACGACCGCTCTGCAGCGATCGCCGTGCTGACGGCGCTGCCGGTGGTGGTCGCGACGCGGCGGGGTGCCGCGATCGTCCCCGACCCGCTGCAGTCGTTCCGCGACGCAGTCGCCGTCCTGCTCGAGCACCACGGCCGCCTCGACCCCAGCTGGGGCGAGGTGAACCGCTTCCGACGAGGCTCGCTCGACCTGCCCGCCAATGGCGGGCCGGACGTCCTGCGAGCGCTCGAGGATTTCGAGATCGGCGAGGACGGACACCTGGTCGCACACACCGGCGATTCGCTCGTCATGTTCGTCGAATGGGACCGCAAGGGCGCGGTCCGCAGCGAGTCGATCCACCAGTACGGCAGCGCGACGCTCGACGAGCGATCCCCCCACTACGCCGATCAGGTCGAGCTCTTCCTCGCGCAGCGGCTGAAGCCCGTGCACCTCGACGAGCGCGACCTGCGCGCGCATCTCTCGCGCGAGTATCGACCCGGCGAGGAGTGAGCCCCCGGCCAGCAGCGGCACCGAGGACTCCTAGCCGAGCAGGCGCGCGACCTCGTCGCGCTCGAACTCGGGCAGACCGGTTCCGCGGCCGGGAGTCGCCCGCGCGATCGGGCTGGCCTCGAGCGCACGGGTGGCGAAGCCGGCCAGCGCCGCGTCGACGCGCTCTGCTGCGAACCCGACCAGCAGACAGCCCGATGCGAGCGCACCCCACGGATCGACGCTCAGCGCGCCGCAGACGGCGAGCCCGGGCTCGAACCACAACACCGCCTCGCCATCGACCTCGAGCCCTACCGCAGATGCCGCCGCCAGTTCCGCCAGGCCGGTCGCAATGCCGCCCTCCGTGGGGTCGTGGGCCGCACACGCGCCGAGCTCGGCGGCGGCGAGACCGGCGTCCACCACCGAGATGCCCGGCGACTGGACCGCCTGGCGAGCGAGTGCGACGACGGCGGGATCGAGCGCTGCAAGCTCGTCGGCGCGCTCTTGCGCGAGCACCGCAGCAGCCTCGATCGGAGCTCGCCCGACCTGCACGACGACGTCGCCCACCGAGAGCCCGGCACTCGAGAGCACCCGACCGTGCTCGGCGTACCCGAGCATCTGCCCTACGACCAGCGGCTGTGAGACCGCGCGCGTGACCTCCGTGTGACCGCCGACGAGAGCGACCCCAACCTCCGACAGCGCCGCGCGCAGACTCTCGAACAGCGCGCGCACGGCCCCCTCGGTCGTCCCCGCCGGCAACAACACGGCGGCCAGGAACCAGCGCGGTCGCACGCCCATTGCTGCCACGTCGTTCGCATTGACTGCAACGGCATAGCGAGCGACATCGCTCCCGGCGAGCGTGATCGGATCGGTCGTCGCGACGAGCGTCCCCGCCTCGACCTCGATCGCACACGCGTCTTCGCCGACGCCCGGGCCGATGCGCACCTCCGGCGGCAGCGGCGGTGAGGCATCGAGCAGCTCGCTCAACAGCGACGAGGGCAGCTTGCCCGGCGCGAGGCGTCGGTCGCTCGCCATCAGCGGTCGAGCTCGCCGCGCGCGCGACCGCGTCGTAACGCGACGCCGTGGACGGCACCTGCGTTCTGCACCCCGAGGATTTGCCTGGACACGGCGAGGAGCCTAGCCCGCACCCGGGTCATGTCGCGCAGCACGCATGCGCCGCCCGGCGGCCGCGCCTATGCTCCCTGCCTTCGTGAACCGGAGCGTGTGCGGATGAAGCTGGGCGAGATCATTGGAGCCGACCGCGGGGATGGCTCGAAGCCGCTCGACGGCCTGCGCATTCTGGCAATCGAGCAGATGCAGGCGCTGCCGTTCGCGACGCAGCTGCTGACCCACCTCGGCGCCGAGGTCGTGAAGATAGAGCATCCGGTCCACGGCGACTCGGGACGCGGCTCGCTGCCCGCGGTCCACGACACGGACGGTCGTCAGGCCGGCGCAACCTTCCTGCGCAACAGCCTGTCGAAGCGAAGCGTGGCGATCGATCTCAAACACCCCGAAGGGGTCGCGCTGAACAAGCGGCTCGCGCCAAAATTCGACGTCGTAGCCGAGAACTTCAAGCCGGGCACCATGAAGCGACTCGGCCTCGGCTACGAAGACCTCGCCGCCGAGGACTCGCGACTGATCTATCTGTCCGTGTCCGGCTTCGGCAACCTCTCCGAGTCCCCCTACGCTCCTTGGCCCGCCTACGCACCGATCGCCGAGGCGATGGCGGGGTTCTACGAAATGCGCCGAGCCCCCGACGAGTATCCCCGGCTCGGGCCGGCCGGTGCGCTCGGCGACATCGGCTCGTCGCTGTTCGCGGCCATCGGGCTGCTCGCGGCCTTGCGCCATCGCGAGCGAACGGGTTCGGGGCAATACGTCGACATCGCGATGTTCGACGCCATGGTGGCGATGGCCGACGTGGTGCCGTTCTTCCACTCGATGGGCGTCTTCCAGCGCAAGAATCGCGCCTCCGGCATCGTCAACGCCTTCCGCGCCGACGATGGCTTCTTCATCATCCAGGCCGTGCGCGATCATCAGCTCGGGCTCGTGGCCAAGGCGGTCGGCCATCCCGAGTGGCTCGAGGACGAACGCTTCGCCGAGCGCTCCGGGTACCCAGAGCACATGGAAGACGTGGTGAAGCCGGCGATCGAAGAGTGGGCATCCGGCAAGACCATGCTCGAGGCCTGCACCGAGCTGACCAGCCAGGGCGTCGCTGCCGGCCCGTGCTTCTCGGCCGAACACGTCATCAATGACCCGCACGTGCGCGACCACAACATGATCATCGAGGTCCCGCGCCCCGACGCGGACGAGCCGCTGCTGGTGGTCGGCAACCCGATCAAGCTATCGAAGGTGGCCGAAGGCCCGGTCCGGCGCTGGCCGACGCTGGGCGAGCACACCGACGAGGTCCTGGGCGAGGACCTCGGGCTCGACGCTGCTGAGCTCGCGCGACTGCGCGAGGCCGGTGCCATCGGCGGCGACTGACCGGGGGCGCAGCCTGCTAGGCGGCGGATCGCATACCGACGAGTGCTCCGACCCAGAGCTTCTTGCCACGTTCGCTCCAGGAGACGCCTGGACTCAGGACGGCGAGGGTCAGCAGAAAGAAACCGAGCGCAGCGTCGAAGGTCGCGGTCTCGATGAGATTGCCTTCGGGTGGGATCTGAATTCCCAGGGGCATCGCCAGTACGCAGACACCGGCGAGACCCATGCCCAGCAGGCCGAGCCTCGTCAGCGCTGGAGACAAGCGGAGTTGTCGCTGCACGGCGTCTGTGATGAAGTCCAGCCGAGTCACGCCTCGGCCAGTCCGGTGTGTCGCCGCAAGGCGAAGCGGATGGCCAGATACAGCAGCAACCCCAGGGGTCCGAGCATCAGCGTGGATAACAGGCACGGCAGCAGCCAACCGTGGGGAATGCTGCGGCGCTGGGCATCGCGGACTTCCCAGGCGCCTACGAACAGATCGAAACACAGGTAGTGAATCCAGCCGGCGAGGGCCGCGTGGGGATTGGTGAACAGGGTCATGACGGCCGCCAGGCTGCCGAAGCCGGCACCCTCCGGTGACGGCCCTCCGGAGAACAGGGCCCATCCGTAGACGAGACCAAGCAATCCGGGAATCCAGACGGCGTGCACGATGCGCTGCGTCCAACTCCAGCGTGGCGCAACGGCGAGCAGCAACCAGGCGGGAATCACGCCGTTGTTGCAGAACTGGAAGACGACATCCGGTGTCATGGTGGACCCCCCTCTCGAGGGCAGACCGTATCACCGGGCGCGATCGGGGACAGCCGACCCACCGAGCAGAGGAGGTCGCGTTTCCGGAGTCACCTCCCTGCCCGACCATGAGACACTGCTGTCTCACCCGGCCGAGAACGAAGGAGAACCAATGCAGCTCGAAGGCAAGGTCGCGATCGTGACGGGCGCCGGCCAGGGAGTCGGCCAGGGCATCGCCTACGCACTGGCGGGGGCCGGCTGCGCCGTCGCCGTCTCGGGCCGCACGCTCTCGAAGTGCGAAGCGACCGCCAAGGAGATCGAAGCCCGCGGTGGCCGTGCAATCGCGATCGAGGCCGACGTGCTGTCGGCCGACGACATCGCGAACAACCTGGAGGTGACGCTCGCGGAGTTCGGTCGCCTCGACATCCTCGTCAACAACGCGCAGATCGTCCCGCTGGGAGCACTCCACGACGTCAGCGAGGAGAGCTTCGAGGCCGGATGGCAGTCCGGTCCGCTCGCGACCTTCCGCTTCATGAAGGCAGCCCATCCCCACCTCACGAGCACGCGGGGCTCGATCGTGAACCTGGCCTCGGCCGCCGCGCTGCGCTGGGACGCGGCCGGCTATGGCTGTTATGGCGCGGTCAAGGAGGCGATCCGCCAGCTTACCCGGCAGGCCGCCTGCGAGTGGGGGTCGGACGGCATCCGGGCCAACTGCATCCTCCCGCTCGCGATGTCACCCGGGATGGAGGGCTGGATCGAGGATCGCCCGGAAGAGGCCCAGGCCTTCCTGGCAACCGTGCCACTCGGCCGAGTCGGCGACTGCGAGAGCGACATCGGAAGCGTGGTCGCCTTCCTGGCGAGCGACCAGGCCGCCTATATCACCGGCCAGTCGCTGCTGCTCGACGGAGGCCAGGCCAAGCCAGCGTGAGCGAGCGCCTCAGGGAACCGGCGGGGAGCCGTTGCTTGCCGCTGCGCTCGTGCGCCGCGCCTTTCCGCTCTCGCTCGACTGCCCTGCGGACGGCCGCGCGAACTCGCTCTGAAGCTCGACGCCGGCGGCCTGGGCCACGCGTGCCAGGCTCTCGGACACCAGCCTCGTGAAGTCGCCGACATCCGGCACGATGTCCGGGTCGGCGTTGAAGCCCCAGCAGACGCGCCCGTTGTAGCTCATCAGCGCAATCCCGACCCCGAGTCCGCCGAGCAGCGGAACCTGGGGATAGATCGCCTCGAGCTTGGCACCCTGGAGATAGAGCGGAAACTGCGGACCCGGCACGTTGGTCACGATCGAGTTGATCGGCCCGCTGATCGCCTGGGCCCCGAGCGAGAGCAGAATCGACGGCGTCCACTCGGCGACCTGCATCATCATCTCGACTCCGAGTGCCTGACGCGAGTCCTTGAGCTCCTGCGTAGTCTGGTGGATCGAGCGCAGCTGCTCCCTGGGATCGTCTTCGCCAATCGGGAGGAACAAGATCCACGACGACACGCGATTGCCGAGCGCTCCTCGCTCGGACTCTTTGCGCATGCTGACGGGCGTCGACACGCGAAAGTCGATCTGCTTCGGATTCACGCCGCGCTGCAGCAGGTAGCTACGCACTGCGCCCGTCACGATCGTCAGCACCACGTCGTTGATCGTGCAGTCGAGGCTCCGGCGCAGCGCCTTCATGTCGGCCAGATCGACGGTCAACCAGTCGAAGCTCCGATGCGGGCCGTTGCTCCCGTTCAGTGGGGT
Organism: Myxococcota bacterium; assembly: GCA_036336835.1. Classification (GTDB taxonomy): domain Bacteria; phylum Myxococcota_A; class UBA9160; order UBA9160; family UBA4427; genus JAYZFK01. The sequence continues at coordinate 14,709 of JAYZFK010000034.1, forward strand.
CTCGTCGGCGTTCGGCGCCATCCCGAACAGGTTCGCAAGCACGCCGAGACGAGACGAGAGCTCACCGCGGAAATCGTCTGCCTGTGACATGAACTCGCGAAAGTCACCCACCAGCTGGGCGGGTAGCGCCGCTCGCCGCCACAGCTCGTCGCGCAACAGCTCCGTATTCGACGGCGCGCGACGCGGGAGGTAGCGCGGGATGTCCCCAATCTCGCGGTTGGGCGTCGTCGTCATCATGATCTGTGCGACATCGACTCCCGAGGAGCCGTCGATCATGCAATGGTGGATCTTCGTGATGACCGCGAAGCGGTCGCCCTCGAGGCCTTCGACGACCCAAGTCTCCCACAGGGGCCGCGAACGATCGAGCGGCATCGCCATGATCCGCGACGCCAGCTTCTTGAGCTGGCCGTCGTTACCGGGGCGCGGCAGCGCCGAGTGGCGGACGTGATAGTCGAGGCTGAAGTGGCGATCGTCGACCCAGACGGCACCGCCTTCCAAAGGGATCATGTGCAGCTTCTGGCGATAGCGCGGGATGCGATGGAGATAGGCCTCGGTGGCCCGCTTGATCCGGTCGAAGTCGATGCCGCCGTCGCTCGTCCGAAGCGGCCCGGCCTCGTAGATCAGCGTCGACGCGACGTGCATGTGCGTCTTCGGAGACTCCACCATCAAGAAGCTGTTGTCCTGGGCAGAGAGTCGCTCGTAGCTATAGCGGGCCATGGGATCGCCTCCGTTGCGTGAACGTACACCGCTCCGGATGCCGCTACGAGCCACTTGACGTGGCCACCCGCGGAGCGTTCCAATTCGTCCGTGACTCGCTTGCCCGTCGACCCAATGCCGCCCGTCGCCCCGGGCGCGATTCCCTGGGTGCGCTCGGGCATCGGCCTGCTGCGCAACCCGACCCGCTTTTTCGCCTCGAGCCGGTCCGCGCTCGGCGACACCTTCTTCGTCGAAGCGTTCGGCTATCGGATGTTCTGCGTCTTCTCGCCGCAGGGCGTGAAGGCGCTCTACGACCTACCCGAGGACCAGGCGAGCTTCGGCCTCGCAACCTATCGCCTGGTGTTCGAGAACAAGCTCCCGCTCGAGCTGGTCAGCGGGCGACGCAACCGCCCCCACGACCTTTTCGGCAGCGACGACGTGGAGCGCTATCTCGACGTCCTCGAAGCCGCCGTCGCCGTCGAACTGCAACAGCTGGGCGACGCGGGATGTTTCGAGATCTTCGCGGAGTGTCACCGCCTCGGGCACCGGATCGGCCTGGCCGCCTGGGCCGGCGAGGAAGCCGCAGCGCCCCAGTCACTGGCAAGGCTGATGCCCCTGTTCGATCGACTCGACAGCGCGGCGTCGTTCGTGCGGCCGATCGAGCTGTTCCGCACGCGGCTGACGAACAAGGCCGCCGAGCGGCGAGCCCTGGCGGGCATCGAGCAGCAAATCGGAGAGATCCTGCGCGCGCGCTCCAACGGCGGCGAGGCACCCGATGACTTCCTGACGCAGATCGAGCAGTCGTTCGCGGACGTTCCGCGCGAGCGACGCTCGGTCGAGGTGGCGCGCGACGTCATCCTGATCCACCTCGGCGCACAGTCGAACCTGCCCGCCGCCCTTGGCTGGACGCTGGTGAACCTGCTGCTCCGGCCCGGGCTCCTCGAGCGCGTTCGCGACGGCGACGACGCCCTGCTCGAGCGCTGCGCCAACGAGTCGATTCGGCTGGCACAGCGCTCGCTCACCCTGCGCGAGGTGGTTCGCCCGATCGAGATCGAAGACGAGAAGCAGCGCTATCGACTGGCACCGGGCGTCCTCGTCGCGACGATGCTCTCCGTGACCAACAACTCCTCGGGCCCCGACCTCGACCAGTTCGACCCCGACCACTACGCCGGCCGGCGGCTCGCGCCCCACATCGCGGTCGAGGGACGCGAGCGGGTCAGCACGTTTGGCCACGGACGACACTCGTGCCCCGCCCAGCGCTTCTCGATCAGCGCGATCCGCATCGCCCTCCGCCAGCTGCTCGATCGCTTCGATCTCGCACCCCGATTCGAGTCCGCGGCGCCGCGACGCCGTCAGCTCGGGGCGGTGGCACGGGCCGAACGACCGTGCCTGGTGGACTACTCGCGGCGCACCTGATCACCCTCCCCTCTGATCGCCCTCCCTGTAGATTGGAGACAATCCATGGCTGAGCATCCCAGATTGCTACTCGACGGCCTCGCCTTCGGCGAAGGCCCCCGCTGGTACGACGAGCGGCTGTACTTCTCGGACATCGGCGCTCGAGAGGTTCGCAGCGTCGATCTCGCCGGCCACTCGGAACACATCGTGCGGGTGCCGTTCCGGCCGTCCGGGCTCGGCTGGCTGCCGGACGGGCGGTTGCTCGTCGTCTCGATGACCGACCATCGGCTGCTGCGGCTCGACCCGACCGGACTGGTCGCGGTCGCCGATCTCTCCCCGTACTGCGGCGGGCACGCCAACGACATGGTCGTCGACGCGGCTGGCAGGGCCTACATCGGCAACATGGGCTTCGACCTCGAGGCCGAGCCGATGGAGGTGCGCCCGACCGGACTGTTGCGGGTCGATCCCGACGGGACCGTCCGTGTGGTGGCCCAGGAGCTGATCGCTCCCAACGGCATGGTGATCACGCCCGACGGCGCGACCCTCATCGTCGGCGAGAGCGGCGGCGCCCGTCTCACCGCTTTCGACATCGCGGCCGACGGCTCGTTGTCCAATCGCAGGAGCTACGCCGGGCTCGAGGGCGGCGCAGTCCCGGACGGGATCTGCCTCGATGTCCAGGGGGGCGTCTGGGTCGCCAGCCCGACGACCTTCGAGTTCCTCCGCGTGCTCGAGGGCGGCGGCGTCAGCGACCGGATCCCCGCCGGCGAGCCTGCCGGCAAGCGCAAGGCGATCGCCTGCATGCTCGGGGGGCCGCAGCGGCGCAGCCTGTTCCTGATCAGCTCGGTTACGATGATCGAGGGTGCGGAGGAGGCTCGGACGTCGCGCATCGACGTGGTTGAAGTCGACATACCCGGGGCGGGGCGACCCTGACGTGCGCCGCGCTCGCCCGGCCGAGGCATGACGTTGACGACGCAAGGCACACGAGCCGCACCGGACGCGCTCGGCGCAGAGATCCTGCGCCACGCGCTGCGCATCGCGGCCGAAGAGGCCAGCATCGTGGTGGTCCGGTCGGCCCACTCGGCGATGATCGTCGAGGGCGCCGACGCCTGCGCCGGCATCCTCGACCGCGACGCCCGGTTGGTCGCCCTGTCGACCGCCACCAACCTGATGCACGCATCGAGCCTGCGCTGCTCACTCCCGGCGGTGATCGAGGACCACCCGCTTGCGTCCATGCGGCCGGGCGATGTGTTCGTGATGAACGACTGCTTCCGTGGCGGCATCCACGCCAATGACCTCGTGGTCTTCCGGCCCGTCTTCGTCAGGGGCGAGGTCGGCTACTTCACCGGCACGCTGATCCACGTGGCCGACCTCGGCGGCACCGCGGCCGGCGGCATCGCGCCGGACGCCACCGACGTCTTCGCCGAGGGCTTGCAGCTGCCACCAGTCCGGCTGTACGACGCCGGGGAGCCAGTGCGCGACCTCCAGCGCACGCTCGCGCTCAACAGCCGAACGCCCGCGCGGGTTCTGGGCGAGGTCGACGCTCTCGTCGCCGGCACTGCGGTGGCCGCCCGCCGCGTGGACGCGCTGGTCGAGCGCTATGGCCCGGATGGCTTGCGGCGGGGCGTCGACGCCTACATCAGCGGCGTCGAGCAACGGATGCGCGGCGAGCTGGCGAAGCTGCGCCCGGGGACCTATCGCGGCGAGTACGCCGTCGACGACGACGGCATCGACCTCGCGCACTCTCCGGTCGTCCGAGTGGTGGTGACAGTCGGCGACGGACGGATCGCGGACGGAACGATCCGCCTCGACTTCTCGGAGACCGACGACCAGGCACTCGGTGCGATCAACGCGGGCTTCTCCCAGGCGCTCACCGGAGCGCTGCACTCGGTGCGTTGCTTCGTCGACCCGACCGTCCCGATGAACGAGGGTTGCTATGGGCCGGTGGAGGTGGTGTTCCGAAGGGGCTCGCTGCTCGATCCCGAGCCGCCGGCCGCCTGCGGCGGACGGGTCGTCGCAGTCACGGCCGCTTGCGAGGCCGCGCTCGCGGCGCTCTCGGAGGCACGACCGGAGCAGGCCACCGCCGCAAGCTCGGTGATCCATCCGTTCACGCTCTCCGGGATGGGCGGCAACCCCTGGATGCTGCTGTCGTACGAGTACGGCGGCATCGGCGCGCGCCGCGGCTCGGACGGCCCGAGCGCAACCGGTGCGTTCTTCCTCGGCGGACGCAACGTCGTCCCCCAGATCGAGCCGCTGGAAGCCCGGTTTCCGATCCGCGTGGAAGCCCAGCGGCTGATCCGCGACTCGGGCGGCGCCGGACGCACGCGCGGCGGGCTCGGAGTCGAGACACGCATCGAGCTGCTCGAGGACGCCGAGCTGTCACTGCGGGCCGAGCGCGTGCGCCACGCGCCGCGCGGGCGCGACGGTGGCCACGACGGTCGCGCCGGGAGCCAGCGCGTCGAAGCTGCGGACGGCTCGACGCGCGCCATCCCGGCCAAGGTCTCGAACTTCCGGCTGGCCGCGGGCGAGACCTTCGTGCTGACCACCTCGGGCGGTGGCGGCCTCGGCGAGCCGAGCGAGCGCGACCCCAGCGCTCTCGCGCGCGACATCGCCGAACACCACGTGAGCCGCGACGCGGCGCGCACCGAGTACGACCGGGACGACTCGACATGAGCGCGCGGCGCGGCTGGGTGCTCGGCAGCGACATCGGCGGGACCTTCACGGACATCGTGCTCGCGGGTCCCGGCGGCGCCTGGATCTCGATCAAGCAGCTGACGACGCCCGACGCTCCCGAGCGGAGCGTGCTCGATGGCACGCTCCGCGCACTCGACTCCGCTGGCATCGGCGCCGGCGACGTAACACGGGTGGTGCACGCGACAACGCTCGCGACCAACGCGGTGATCGAGCGGCGCGGCGCGCGCACCGCGTTCGTCGCCACAGCCGGCTTCGGCGACCTGCTGCGTATCGGACGCAGCAGCCGTGTCGAGGAAGACCGCTATGACCTTCATTTCGCACAGCCCGAGCCGCCACTGCCCTACGAGCGGATCTTCGAGGTCGCAGAACGGATGGGGCCGCGGGGCGAGATCGTTCGGCCGCTCGGCGACGCTCACGCGCGCGAGGTCGCAGCGCTGGTCGCCGAGCAGCAACCCGAGGCGGTCGCCGTCTGCTTCCTGCACGCCTACGCCAACGCGACACACGAAGAGCGGATGCAGAGCCACCTCGCCGCACAGCTTCCGGACGCGCGCATCGTACTGTCGTCTCGGGTGCATCCGGAGATTCGCGAGTTCGACCGCGCATGCACGACGCTGTACACGGCCGCGGTCGCGCCGCGGATGGCCCGCTATCTCGAGACGCTGAGCTCTGGACTCCGCGCTCTCGGCATCCGCGCTCCGCTGCAGGTGATGGAGTCGTCGGGCGGCGTGATGGCCGCGGCCGTTGCCGCCGAGCGCGCGGTGGCGACTCTCGAGTCCGGTGGCGCTGCAGGGGTGATGGCCGCAACTCGCTTCGCCCGCCACCACGGACTCGACCGCGTCATCTCCTTCGACATGGGCGGGACGACGGTGAAGGCCGGGGTGGTCCACGATGGCGAGCCGCAGCTCGCCCGCGAGCTTCAGATCGGGGGCAAGGGCAGCTTCGGCGGCCGTCGAGCCGGCAGCGGGCTGCCGGTCAAGATACCGACCGTCGACATTGCAGAGCTCGGCGCGGGCGGCGGCTCGATCGCCTGGGTCGACGCCGAGGGCCTGCTGCAGGTCGGGCCGCGCTCGGCCGGCGCCGACCCGGGTCCGGCCTGCTACGGCCGCGGCGGAAGGGCGCCGACGGTGACGGACGCAAACCTCGTGCTCGGCTACCTCGATGCCGAGCGCTTCGGAAGCGGGTCTCTGAAGCTCGACGCCGATGCCGCGCAACGAGCGCTCGACGAGCAGATCGCCCGCCCCCTGGCAGTCGAGGTCGAGCAGGCCGCCGCGGCGATCCACGACGCGGTGAACGCCAGTCTCGCCAGCGCGATTCACGTGGTCACCGTACAGCGGGGCCTCGATCCGCGAGACCACACGATCGTTGGCTTCGGCGGCGCCGGCCCGATGCACATGGCCGGCGTCGCCGAGCGCTTCGGGATCCGCCGCGGAATCGTGCCACCGGAGGCGGGCGTCGCGGCCGCCGTCGGAATGCAGAGCAGTGACCTGCGGATCGAGCACGGGCGGAGCCAGCTGCTGCGGCCGGCGGAGCTCTCGCCGGCGGTGGCACAGGAACGATTCGCCGAGCTCGAGGCGAGCGCTCTCGACCGCATGGGCTACGACTCCAGACCGGCGGACCTCGAAGTCGAACACCTCGTCGACGCGCGCTTCGAAGGACAGTCTCACGAGCTCTGTGTGCCGCTCCGATCGCTCGACGGCGCTGGCCTCGGCACCGTCGAGGCGGCCTTCCGCGAGCGGTACCGCGCCGCCTACGGGGTCGAGGCGCGGGGCGTCGTCGAGTACGCAGCGCTGCGGGTCCGGCTGCGCGTTCCGGTCGTTGCCCCTCCCCTGCCGCACGCCGCGACGTCCGGCGATGCGGAGCCGCGCTCGCAGCGGCGTGCCCACTTTGGCGATCTCTTCGTCGACACGGCGGTCTACGACCGGGCCGGCCTCGCTGCCGGCGCCGTGCTCGAGGGCCCCGCCATCCTGGAGGGCCGGGGCGAGACGATCGTGGTGCCTCCTGGATGGAGCGCCCGGGTCGACCCGACCGGCAGCATCGTGCTCGAGCAGTCGGGCTGACCCCAGAGCCCGACCTGCGAGCACGACCCGGGCCACCGCGCAAACGGGTCCGGGCCGCGGTGCTCGAGCGGTGAGCCCTACCGCTGCGCTTGCGCTCGCGCTCGCGCAACGCGCAATGCCCCGGCCGCGGTGGGGATCTCCGGGTCGAGCGTCAGCGCGGTCTGCAGCTGCCTCGCCGAGAGCATGAAATCGATCGGCGCTCCGTGGAGCTCGCCCCGCTTGAGGTACACGAGCCCCAGCAACAGCCGCGACTGGGCGTTGTCCGGGGCGAGCTTGACCAGGATTTCCGCGTTCGCGGTAGCGGATTCGACCAGCGTGCGCAGCTCAGCGCCCTGCCCGCGCGTGCTTCCCAGCTCATCGATCAGCTGCCGCGCGATTGCCCGCCGCAGGCGAGCATCGCTCTGAACCACGGGGGCAAGCGAGGAGACCGGGGAAATGCGCCCGAGCAACTCGACCGCCTCTTCGTCAAGCAGCGTCGAGGCCTCGAGCTCGCCGAGCGCCTCGCGCGCTTGCCCGGCCTGCAGCAACGACGCGACGCGCCGGTGATAGCCCGTTTCGAGGAGCCACCGGCCCACTGGCGGGCTGCCCCACTCGAGGAGCGCCGCCACGAGCAGGCAGCCTGCCCCCACGGCGAGCCCGATCCGTCGTCGCCAGTCTACTTTCGGCGCGTCAGCCATTGGGCGCGAGCAAGGAGCGGAAGGGCGCCATCAGCTGACCGCCGAAGCTGGTGGGATATTCGTCGATGTCGTCGAAGCCGAGCTCGATCTCGTTTCGATCGTCCGGCAGATAGGCCGTTCCGAACAGATAGTCCCAGAGACACAACGCATCGCCGTAGTTCACGTTGCGCTTGTAGTCCACGGCTGCCGCATGGTGCCACAGGTGGATCTGCGGGTTGTTCAGCACATACTTGAGCGGCCCGAGCGGCAGTCGGACGTTGGCGTGCGTGAACGCGGAGAACACCGCAATGAACAGCCCGACCGCGAACGTGTCCTGCACCGCAAAGCCAATCATGCCAATGGGGACGTAGAACACGAACGGGTAGAAGAGCTTCTCGACGAAGTGGATCCGGCCGGCGTTCAGCACATCGAGCTCCCGCGCCGAATGGTGGACCTTGTGAAACGCCCACAGGAAGTCGACGTGGTGCAGCAACCAGTGCCCGAGCCAGGAGGTCAGATCGAGCGCGAGGACGAGCAGCAGATAGCGCAGCCAGATGGGCAGGGCCTCGAGCCGGATCGCGACTAGATGCTCGATTCCGAAGTAGTGCGCGAGCGCGTCCCGGAACACGACACTCGTGACCTCGACGAGTGCCGTGCCGATCAACATCCAGAAGATCAGGTAATTGAACAGCGTGTAGAAGAGATCGAGACCAACGCCGTTGCGCAGCTTCTTCTGCCTTGGCCGCCAGGGGAAGAAATACTCCCAGGCGAGGAACGCCGCGATCACGCCGACGTACAGATGCACTGCGAACGTAGGCCGCAGCAGACTGTCGAGTCCTGCCCGCAGGGCCGACAGCTCGACGAGCACGAACAGATCCCAGTAGTCCTGCAGCACCATCGCCAGAGCGCTCCGCCGGCCAAAGATAGAGCATCCCCGGTCCGAGCCGGAGGCACTCCAGGCAGGTCCCGATCCTCGGCGGAAAGGCGATGCCCGACAGCCGGCGCGGACGCCTCGGCCTCAGCCGGATCGCAGATCGGCGAAGTAGAAGCGCGCGACCTGGTTGAGCACGTCCGCGCGCTCCCACTGCAGGAAGTGCCCGCACTCGGGCACCACGAGGGGGCCGACGCGGTTGGGAAAGGCGACCTCACAGCGTTTGGGGAAGTCGCTGGGCACGACCTGGTCCTCGGGTCCGTACAGAATCAGGGTCGGGGTCTCGACCTGCTGCGCCAACAGCGGAGCCTCCGTCATCGACCGCCCGTACTCGAGCTGATACGGCGCCCAGCCCGCGTACAGGCGGCGCGCATCCTCGAAAGGCTCGACCATGAAGTCGTAGTCGGCCTCCTCGAACGAGTACTGCGATGCGAGCAGGCGATGCTCGTAGAAATCGCGCACGTAGCGTCGCCGTCTCGCCGGGGTATCGAGCTCCTCGAGCAGCTCCTTCCAGTCCCTCCCCTGCCGGATGCGATAGTCCCCCGTCGGCCCGTGCTCGAGCGGATTCATGCCCAGCCCGCGCTCCGCGTACCAGTCGGAGCGCTCGGGCACCATGGGCGCGACAGTGTTGAAGAAGATCATTCGGTCGACGAAGCCGGGGAAACGGTTCGCCATGTCGCAGATCACCACGCCGCCGACGTCCCCTCCTATCAGCCCGCAACGCTCGTGGCCGAGCACGTCGTGGACCAGGGCGTAGAGGTCGCGCGAGTAGAGGACCAGGTCGTACTCGTCCCGCTCGGAGATGTCGGAGTCCCCGTAGCCGCGTAGATCCGGAACGATGACCTCGAAGCCCGCCTCGGCGAGCGGCCGGACGTTGCGCCACCAGATTCGCTTGGTCTCGGGATAGCCGTGCACGAGCACGAGCGGATAGCCGCCGATGCCCTCGCGCAGATAGGCGAGCTGCATGTCTTCGGCGACGCGCGCCCGGTGGAGATCGAACGCATCGCGAGCGGGTGTCTCGGGCTGATCCGGACGAATGCTGGGCACTGGCAGTCCTCCCCGGCTCAGCTCTCGAGCCCGGTCGGGCAGGCGACGCCCGTCCCGCCGAGCCCGCAGTATCCACCGGGATTCTTGTGCAGGTACTGCTGATGGTAGTCCTCGGCGTAGTAGAACTCGGCCGCGTCGAGGATCTCGCTGGTGATCCCGGCAAAGCCCGCCTCGGCGAGCCTCGCCTCGTACTTCTCGCGCGACACCTCGGCGACGGCTCGCTGAGCATCGGAGGCGAGATAGATCCCCGAGCGGTACTGCGTGCCGACGTCGTTGCCCTGCTGCATCCCCTGGGTCGGATCGTGGCTCTCCCAGAACATTCGGAGCATCGCTTCGTACGACGTCCGAGCGGGATCGAACACTACGAGCACGACCTCGTTGTGGCCGGTCATCCCGCTGCAGACCTCCTCGTACGTCGGGTTGCGCGTGTGGCCTGCCGCGTATCCGACCGCGGTCGTCCAGACACCGGGCGCCTGCCAAAAGATGCGCTCCGCGCCCCAGAAACAGCCGAGCCCGAACACCGCCGACTCGAAACCTTCGGGGAACGGCGGCGTCATCGGGTTGCCGAGGACCGCGTGCGCGGCGGCAACCGGCATGCACTCCTCGCGGCCCGGGAGTGCGTCGGCGGGATCGGGTATGCGGGTCTTGTCGCGAAAGAGTCCCATGGGTCACCTCCGTGGCCCCCTAGGATAGTGCGACGCTACGCTGCCGCGCATGCGAATCGCCACCTGGAACGTCAACGGGCTGCGCGCCCGCCTCGACTTCGTGCTGCTGTGGCTCCGCGAGCGCGAGCCCGATCTCGTCGGCCTGCAGGAGCTGAAGCTCACGGACGACCTGTTCCCCCACGCGGAGCTCGAGCAGGCGGGCTACCAGGCCGTGACGCACGGACAGAAGAGCTGGAACGGCGTCGCCATCCTGTCGCGCGAGCCCGTCGAGCTCACGCACACGGGCCTCGAAGGCCAGGAAGACTTCGGCGCGCGGCTGCTGACCGCACGGCTGGGCGACCTGTCGTTCGCCACCGTCTACTGCCCGAACGGCAAGACGCTCGAGCACGCGGACTACCCGAGGAAGCTCGCCTGGTTCGACGCGCTCGCCGCGCACTGGAAGAGCCACCACGACCCTGACCTCCCGGCGGTGCTGTGCGGCGACTTCAACGTGTGCCCTACGGCGCTCGATTCGTGGGATGGCGATCGCCGCGCCGGACAACTCTTCCACACCGACGCCGAGCGCGAGCGAATCGCCAGCCTGCGAGCACTCGGCCTGATCGACCTGTTCCGCGACGTCTACCCCGAGGAGCAGGCGTTCTCCTGGTGGGACTACCGGGGCGGAGCCTTTCACCGCAAGCAGGGCCTGCGCATCGATTTCCTGCTCGCCACCAAGGTCGTGCGCGAGCGCGTGCGCCTCGTCGAGATCGACCGCGAGTACCGCAAGAAGCACGACGGCCTCACCGCGTCGGATCACGCACCCGTGTTTGCAGACCTGGCGGAGGACTAGTCATGGGGATCCTGGGATTCACGCACGTTGGCATCTGCGTCTCGGACCTCGAGCGCTCGCGGCGCTTCTACCAGGACGTGTTCGGCTTCGCGCCGGTGAGCGAGCTCGCGATCGACGGCGGCCCGACGGAGCAGATGATGGAGCTCGACGACCTCGAGCTTCGCTGTCTGTTCCTCGAACGCGACGGCGTGCGCATCGAGCTGATGCACCAGCAGACGCCCGGCACGGTCGGAAGCGGCGAAGCAACGCCGATGAACCGGCGCGGCCTCACACACTTCGCGTTCCGCGTCGACGACCTCGACGCAACGCTCGGACGGATCGAGGCTGCCGGAGGCCGCCTGCTCGAGCAGACGCGGATCGCGAACCCGGCCTTTCAGGCGAAAGTGATCTGCGTGCTCGACCCCGACGGCGTGCGGCTCGAGCTGGTCGAGGCCCCGGGCGACCCGTTCGAGCCGCTGGGCACACCCGCCGGGGCCTGAAGCGGCGAAGGCTCGCCAGCTCTGGAGGCGAGCGGGGCTCGGCCGCGTTGCATCCCGGCGCGACGTTGGCGCATGATGCGCTCCGCACCCCTGCCCGAGACGACGACCATGCACTTCGGACTCACGCAAGAGCAGACGCTGATGCAACACGCGATCCGCGAGCTCGCCGCGGGCGAGCTGCCGCCGAACCGGCGGCGCGCGCTGTTCGACGAGGGCACGGGCTTCGACCCCGACCTCTGGCAGCGGGCTGCAGAGACCGGCCTTGCGGGTCTCGTCGTCCCGGAAGAGCACGGCGGAGCAGGCCTCGATCTCCTCGACCTGGCACTGGCAAGCGAGGTGATCGGTGAGGCCGCGCTCCCGGGTCCCTTCCTGGGGCATTCGCTGGCGACGATCGCCCTCGCCTGCGGGGGCAGCGAGGCCCAGAAATCGGAGTGGCTGCCGAAGCTCGCGACCGGCGACACAATCGGCACGGTGGCCCTCGGTGAACGCGGCGACGTCTGGGACCCGGCGGGCTGGCAGACCAAGGACACCGGCGGGGTGGTCAGCGGAGACAAGCAGTTCGTCGAGCACGGCGATCGCGCGAATTTGATCGTGGTCGGCACCGCCGGCGGCGGGCTGTCCCTGGTCGAGGGGCAGAGCCTCGGCCGCAGCGAGGTCGTCGACGGACTCGATCGCACGCGTCGGCTCGCGCACCTCGGCTTCGACGGCGCGCCCGCCGAGGCACTGGCCGGCGGACCCACCGCGGCGGACGCGGTCTGCGAAGCCGGGCGCATCCTGCTGGCGGCCGACGCCTTCGGCGCGTCGTGGAAATTGATCCGCATGACGGTCGAGTACACGCTCGAGCGCGAGCAGTTCGGAACCAAGATCGCGCAGTTCCAGTCCGTGAAGCACCAGCTCGCAAACCTGGCCGCCCGCTGCGAACCGATGCGTGGGCTGTTCTGGAGCGCGGCCTACTCCTTCGACCACCTGCCCGCCGAGCGCGCACGCGAAGCGGCCGCCGCGAAGGCACACATCACCGAGACAGCCGTCGATATCGGTCGCCACGCGGTCGAGCTGCACGGCGGGATCGGGTTCACCTGGGAATGCGACGTCCAGTTCTGGCTGAAGCGCACGATGTTCGACCGAACCTGGCTCGGCTCGCCGCGCGCGCATCGAGAACGACTCGCGCAGCTCTCGGACTGGTAGCCGGACGAATCGCCCGACAGAGGAACAGCGACGCATGGACCTCGAATACGGCCCCGAATACGATGCGCTTCGCGACGAGCTCCGCGCCTTTCTCGCCGAGGCGTGGCCCGAAAGCCAGCGCGACCACGCGGCGGCGCACGGCATCGACCCCCAGGCCCAGCGCGCCTTCATCGCTGCGGCGCTCGAGCGCAAATACCTGTACTGCGCGATCCCGACGAAGTACGGCGGCTCGGAGCAGCCGTTCGATGCGCTGCGCGAATCGATCATCGCCGAGAGCTTCAACGCGGCGGGCGCTCCGTGGCGGCTCGGGGCGCAGGGCGTGGGGATGATCGTTCCCACCCTGCTCGAGGCCGGGACCGAGTGGCAGAAGGAGAAGTTCATCCCCTCGACGCTGCGCGGCGAGTTCGTCTGGTGTCAGGGGTACAGCGAGCCCGGCGCGGGCAGCGACCTGGCGTCGCTACGCAGCACGGCTCGTCTGGAGAGCGACGAGTGGGTGATCAACGGTCACAAGGTCTGGACCAGCGACGCCGCCGACGCCAACTACATGTTCGGCATGTTCCGAACCGAGCCAGACGCGCCGAAGCACGGCGGGATCTCGTACTTGTTGATGGAGATGGACCAGCCCGGGATGGACGTTCGGCCACTGCGCCAGATCAACGGAGCCACGCACTTCTACGAGGTCTTCTTCAGCGACGTGCGGACGCCGGCGGACTGGATCGTCGGTGCTCGCGGGCAGGGCTGGCAGATCGGCCGCATCAACCTGAAGCACGAACGCAACCTCGGCGGAGGAAGCCTCACCCGCAACCGCTTCGATTCGCTCGTCGACCTGGCTCGCTCGACCCGGATCGACGGCCGGCCCGCGATCGAACGCGACGACGTGCGCCAGCGGCTGGCGGCGCTCGACGCCAAGGTTCGCTGCTGCGAAACCCTCACCCTCCGACAGCTGTCCAGCGCCGCAAACGACGAGCAGGCCGACGACGTGCTCGCGACACTGGTCAACAAGCTCTACAACACCGATCTCGGTGAGGAGATCGTGCAGACCGGCTACGACCTGATCGGCGATCGCGGGCTCGAGGCGCCGAAGGACAGCACCTGGACGACGATCTCGGGTGGCGGCCCGGACGCGGACTGGGTCGACCGGTTTCTCTTCCAGCTGGCCGGCGCCATCGCCGCCGGCAGCTCCAACATCCAGCGCAACGTGATCGGCGAGCGGGGGCTCGGGCTACCGCGCGATTTGCGCTCCCCTCGCTAGGCGCTATTCGGCGCCCGGCGAATCCGGCGAATCCGGCGTCGCACGCAGCAGCGCTCCCCAGACGTCGTAGTCGTCGGGCATCGGAACCACCCCGTAGTCGCGCTCGTACGCTTCGTACAAGAGCCGCATCTGGGCAAGCCGTTCGGGCTCCGTGGCCGCGAGATCGTTCGTCTCCGACGGATCGCGTCTCAGATCGAACAGCCTCCATTGGCTGTGATCTGCAGGCGGCCCGACCTTCACGAGCTTGTGATCGCCGAGGAACAGCGCGCTGTTCTTCATCAGCTCGTAGCCGACGGGCTCGCCGGCCGGGTGGATCCGCTCGGCGGTACCGCGCAGCACCCCGAGCGCGCTGCGTCCGGACGGAGCGTAGAGCTCGTTCCCGGGCCGTCGCGCCGGGTGCTCGACCCCGACCGCGTCGAGCAGCGTGGGGACGAGATCCGTCGCGAACGCGAAGGCGTCGCTCCGACGCCCACCCGCAAAGCCGCTCGGATGGCTCAGCAGCAGCGGCACGCGCATCCCGCCCTCGTAGGCGGTGCCCTTGAAATCGCGCAGGTGGATCGCCCCGAGCTGCGCCCACTGCGGGCCGTAGCTCGGATACGTGCCACGCGCGCCGATCGGCGGAACACCGAGCCGCGGATAGCGCTGCTCGTACCACGAGCGCGAACGCGGATCGAGATCCGGCTCGGAGGCATCGGGCCCGTTGTCGGAGACGAAGGCCACCAGCGTGTCGCGGTAGCGGCCCGAGGCGTCGAGCGCCTCGAGCACTCGCCCGATCTCGTGGTCCATCTGCGCCAGCATCGCCGCGTACGCCGCCATTCGCGCGGCCTCGTGCTCGCGCGCCTCGGGCGCCAGCGTCTCCCATGCCACCACCCGGTCGCTGCGCGCGCGGGCGGGGGCACCGGGCGGCAGGATGCCGAGCTCGATCAGTCGCTGGTGCCGACGCAGCCGCGCAACATCCCACCCCTCGCGATAGCCACCGGCGAAGCGAGCGAGCCAGGCGTCCGGCGCGTGATGCGGCCAGTGAACGGCCTGGAACGACAACACGGCCAGGAACGGGCGATCTCCACCGGCGGTCCGCTCGAGGAAACCCAGGATCTCGTCGGTGTAGAGCGTGCTCGAGAAGCGAG
The DNA here is from genome assembly GCA_036336835.1 of Myxococcota bacterium. GTDB lineage: Bacteria > Myxococcota_A > UBA9160 > UBA9160 > UBA4427 > JAYZFK01. The sequence continues at coordinate 29,719 of JAYZFK010000034.1, forward strand.
CGTCCGGTCTCGGGACGATCTCGCCGCCGCGGGTGAAGTCGGCCCGGGGTTCGATCGGCGCCGGACCGAGCTCGCTCCAGTTGTCCGCGGAGCCCTGTACCAGGGCCAGGGTGTGCTCGAAACCGCGGTCGCCGGGCAGCCGCCCCGGAACGCGACCGAGGTGCCACTTGCCGGCAAAGGCGGTCGCATAGCCCGCCGCGCGCAGGATCTCGCCGATCGTCGCGACGCGGTCGTTCAGATACCCCTCGTAGCCCGGCTGACCGCGCTGCGCGTCCGTCAGGAACTCGCCCATGCTGCCGAGTCCGGTGCGGTGGTGGTCGACGCCGGTCAGCAGCATCGCACGGCTCGGCGAGCAGGTCGCGGCAGTGTGGAAGTTGCTGAACAGCACGCCGTCGCGGGCGAGGCGATCGAGTGCGGGCGTCGGCAGCTCGGCGCCCGTCGCACCGATGTCGCCGAAGCCGAGGTCGTCGGCGATCACTAGCAGGACGTTCGGGCGCGGCTCGGCGAGCACCGGACCTGCGGCGGTCAGAAGGCCGACCCAGAGCGCGAGAGCGGTGTCCCGGCGCGACATGGCGGGCAGCATACCCGCTGACGGTCCCGCGCGGCCCCCTGCGTCGCGCGCCTCGGTGTGGGCGGCGCCCCCGAGTGACGTAGCATGGGCTGCCCCCGGATCGATCCGCGAGGTCCAGCCCCGTGTCCGAGAACAGCGACCGCAGCTTCATCACGCGGCTGAACGAGCGCTTCGCTGCGATCGCCGGCTGGTCGTACGACTACCGCTGGATCGTGGTCGTACTCGCGCTGGGCATCCTCTGGGGGTCGCTGAAGCTCGCCGGACAGGCGCCGATCGACAACAGCTACGAGTCCTACTTCGACACCGAAGATCCGGCCTACCTCGCCTACGAGCAGTACCGCGACGACTTCGGATCGGACGAGGTCTCGTACATCCTGTACGACGCACCCGGCTTCGAGCACGGTGCCTGGAATCTCGAGGTGATGCGCAGGATCGAATCGCTCACCTCGGCGCTCGAGGACGAGGTGCCCTTCATCTACTCGGTGAAGTCGCTCGTCAACGTCGAGCTGATCGAGGGCGTTCCGGACGGAATCGAGATCGCGGACCTGGCCGACGAGTTCCCCGAGACGCAAGCGGATCTGCTCGCGGTGCGCGAGCGGGTGCTGGGCAAGCCGCAGATCGTCGGCGGCCTGGCGAGCGCCGACGGCACCCACGGTGCGCTGACGATCAAGATGGATCGCTCGAGTACCGACCCGCCGGAGGAGATCCAGCTCGACCCCGAGAAGGGCAACGACCTCGAGAACCTGTATCCCCAGGCCACCGATGCGAAGATCGAAGAGGTCCTGGCGCGACCGGAGTACCAGGGGATCCGCTTCTTTCACGCTGGCGACGTCCCGCTGAACTCCGTCTACAACCGCCTGATCTTCATCGAGGGGGCGTACCTCGACCAACTCACCACGCTGGTGATCGGGCTAGTGCTGCTGCTCGCATTTCGCTCGATCACGGGTGCCCTCGCGCCGATCGCGGTGGTGCAGCTGTGCGTGCTGATGTGCATGGGCTTCATCGGGCTGGTCGGCTGGAAGCTCGACATGAGCTTCGGAAGCATGCCGACGCTGCTGACGGCAATCGGCGTCGCTCACTCCGTTCACATCCTGTCCGAGTTCCGCGGCCGCTACGCCGAGCTCGGAAACCGGCGCGAAGCGCTCGTGAAGACCGTGTATCTGGTCGGCGTGCCGTGCCTGATGACGAGCCTGACGACGGCTGTCGGCTTCGCATCGCTCAGCGTCGCGCCGATCAAGAGCATCTCACACCAGGGTGTCTATGCAGCGTTCGGCGTCATGGCTGCCTTCTTCATGTCGTTCACGCTGTTGATGGCGCTGCTCTCGATGGGTCGCCGCGAGATGGCGGGCATCAGCGGCGTGCTCGCGTTCGGCGTCGCCTATCAGCTCCTCGCGGTACACGGCACGACGACCTCGGTCGTGGGCGGAGCGGCGATCGGGGCCGCCATCGCGGGGCTGACCCTCTTCTTTTTCGAACGCGGCGGACGCACCACGATCGGCAAGGGCGGCCAGGTCACCCAGCGCGCGTTACTCGCGATCGCCGACTTCGACCTGCGCCACCGCAAGGCGATCCTCGCGTCGTTCGCGGCCCTCTTCGTGCTGTGCGGGGTCGGGATGAGCCGGATCGTCGTCGATTCGAACTGGCTCGACGACTTCTCGTCCGATATCCCGCTCAAGGCGATCACCGAGCGCGTCGATCGCGTGATGGGAGGCAGCACCAACGTCATCTACCTGTTCGACTCGGGCGAGCCCGACGGCATCAAGGATCCCGCTGTACTGCGCGAAATGGAGCGCATCCACGAAATCGCCGCCAAGCACGAGCCGTTCGTGCGCAAGACCTACTCGCTCGTCGACATCCTGAAGGACCTGAACCAGGCCTTCCACGGCGGCGACCCGGCCTACTACGAGCTGCCGGACTCGCGGGCGCTGGTCGCCCAGTATCTGCTGCTCTACGAGATGTCGGGTGGCGAGGACGCGGAGGAGTTCGTCTCCTCCGACTACCAGCGGGCCAGCGTCGAGCTGCGACTCGCGCTGGAGCCGACCAGCAAGACAGCCGACCTGGTGCACGCAATCGACGAAGAACTCGCCGCCAATCCTCTCGAGACGTCCGCGGTCAGCCTGACGGGCATCGGCGCACTCTGGATCATCCTGCTCGACTACATCGTATCGAGCCAGATCCAGGGCTTCCTGCTGGCTTTCGTGGTGATCGCGGTGATGATGGTCGCGATCTTCCGCTCGCTCGGAACCGGACTGATCTCGATGATCCCGAACATCGCGCCTTCGGCCCTGGCGCTCGGCGTGATGGGCTGGGCCGGCGTGTGGCTCGACTACAGCAAGATCTCGATCGCGGCCGTAGCGATCGGCATCGCTGTCGACGATACGATCCACCTGGTGTCGCGTTGCCGCTACGAGTTCTCGCTGTGCGGCGACTACGCCGAGGCCGTGCGCCGGGCAATGCAGGACGTCGGCCGCGCGCTGTTGATCACCTCGGTCGTGCTCGTCGCGGGCTTCCTGGTCTTGACGGCGTCGGCGCTCGACAGCCAGGCCACCTACGGCATCCTCCTGGCCACGACGATCGTGACGGCGCTGAGCGCCGACTTCCTGTTGATGCCGGCCCTGCTGCTGACATTCCAGCCGTTCGGCCCCGAGAAGAGCCAGCACGAGCTGCGTGAGAACGAATGAGGATGCAGAAGATGCGAATACTCGGCTCCCTGGCTGTCGTCCTCGTGCTGCTTGCGGGCCCGCTGCCGGCCGAAGAGCTCACCGCCCGCGAGATCATGCAGCGCGTCGATGCGCGCGACGATGGCGACTACTCGACCCAGGACATGGAGATGATCCTGATCGACAAGCGCGGCAACCAGCGCGTGCGCAAGCTGCGTTCGTTCGGGCGCGATGTGGGCGAGGACGAGCAGAGCATCATCTTCTTCGTGACTCCGGCGGACGTCGAGGACACGGGCTTCCTGACCTACGACTACGACGATCCCGAACGCGACGACGACCAGTGGCTGTACCTGCCCGCGCTATCGCGCACCAAGCGCATCGCATCCTCGGACAAGAGCGGCAGCTTCATGGGCTCTGATTTCAGCTACGCCGACATGAGCGATCGCCCGCTCGATCACTACGAGTACGAGCTGATGGGCGAGGACGAGATCGACGGCCAGGCGGTGTGGCAGATTCAATCGATCCCGATCACGGACCGCGAGAAGCGTGAGACGGGCTACACCAAGCAGATCTCGTTCGTGCGTCAGGACAACTACGTCGTGGTGCGCAGTGTCTCCTGGGTCAAGAAGGGCAAACGGCTCAAGTACTTCGATGTCGACTCGCTCGAGCAGATCGACGGGATCTGGGTCGCGACCCAGATGCACATGACGACGCGCAAGGGCAAGCAGACGCTCCACAAGACCGTCCTGTATGCAAGGAACGTGAAGTTCGGCCAGGACCTGCCGGACGACCTGTTCAGCGTGCGCCAGCTCGAGAAGGGGCCGTAGCGGGGCCGTGCAATCCCTCTGCCTGCGGCGATCGGGTCGCATCGGGCTCGCAGCCATCGTCGGTGCTGCGCTCGCGGCCACCGCGACGGCCCAGGACGACCTCGACGACATCCTCGGCGGCTTCGAGGACGAAGACCCCGGCTTCGAGGTCCAGGCTCCTACGGACGGCGACACGACCGAGCCGCCAACCTGGTGGGATCTCTCCGGCAGCTTCGAGCTGAGCGGCAGTGTCAACTACCTGCGCCACGACTCCGCCACGGGAACGAACTACGTCGGACTCCAGCGTCTGCGCAGTCGCCTCAACCTCCAGCTCGATCTCGACCTCGCAGAGGACTGGCAGGCCCGGATCGAGAGCTGGGGCTTCTACGACTCGGCCTACGCGATCAATGGCCGACGCCACTACACCGGGGCGGTGCTCAGCGACTACGAGCTCGACGCCGAGATCGGCGAGGCGTGGATCCACGGCAAGCTGCACGACGCGCTCGACGTCAAGCTGGGGCGCCAGATCGTGATCTGGGGGCGCTCGGAATCCCTGCGGGTGCTCGACGTATTGAATCCGCTGGACAACCGCGAGCCGGGCCGTGTCGACATCGAGGACATCCGCCGCCCACTCGGCATGCTCCGCGTCGACGCCTATCGATGGCTCTGGGACGGCGAGTGGAACCTCTCCGCGATCGCGATCCCCGAGATCCGCTTCTCCCGCAACCCCGTCGTCGGCAGCGACTTCTCCCCGCTGTTGATGAGCTTGCCCAAGGACGAGCCGAAGGATTTCAAGGACACCGAGGCCGCGGCGGCGCTCACCGCGATCTTCAGCGGCTGGGACTTCTCGCTGCACGGCGCCTGGTTCTGGAACGACACACCGCGTTTCCACTTCGATCCCACCAAGCCCGATCCCAGCCGCCTGGTCTACGATCGCCTGTGGATGGTAGGTGCTGGCGGCAACTACACGAAGGGAAGCTGGCTGTTCAAGGGTGAGATCGCCTACCTCGACGGATTCGGCTTCGACGGCAGCGACGACAAGGCGCGCGTGGACGTGCTGATCGGCTTCGAGTACTACGGGCTCACCAATGTCACGATCTCGGTCGAGGGCACGAACCGCCACCTGTTCGACTACGAGGACGCGCTCCTTGGCTCTCCCTACTTCGTGCGCCAGGACTCGCAGGAAATCGCGCTGCGCTACACGCAGAGCTTCTTCAACGAGAAGCTCGCGGTGACGGGCCTCGTTGTGCTGGTCGGCTGGAACGGGGGCGATGGATCGATCGTGCGCCTGTCCGCCGACTACGAACTGCGCGACGCGCTCGGGATCGGCGCCGGAATCGTGCTGTACCAGAAGGGCGACCTGCCGCCGCTCAATTCCTGGGGCCGAAATGATCGACTGATCTTCAATCTGAAGTGGAGCTTCTGAGGAATGCGCCGCGTACTCGTGTTCCAACACGTCGCCGTCGAGCCGCTCGGCACCCTGCTGCCATTGCTGCGCAGCTACGGCCTGCGCATCCGGTACGTGAACTTCGAGCGCGACCCGGAGGCGCGACCCTCGGTGCAGGGTTACGACGGGCTGATCGTTCTCGGCGGCCCGATGTCGGCCTGGGACGATGCGAGCCATCCCCACCTGGGCCGCGAGGTGGCTGCGATCGAAGCGGCGCTCGAAGGCGGGACGCCGGTGCTCGGCATCTGCCTCGGCGCCCAGCTGCTGGCGCGCGGCCTCGGGGCCGAGGTCCGGCGGGCGGAGCAGCCAGAGATTGGCTGGCATGAGGTCTGCCCCACAGAGGCCGGTCGTGGAGACCCTGTGCTCGGTGGCTTCTCCGAGTGTGAATCCGTCTTCCAGTGGCACCGCGACACGTTCGAGTTGCCGAACGGCGCCGTCCACCTGGCGCGCGGGAACCGCGACGGCTGCGCGCAACAGGCATTCCGCTACGGCGAGAGCGCCTACGGCCTGCAGTTCCACCTCGAAGCCAATGCCGCTCTGATCGACCGCTGGCTGGACACGCCCGCGCACCAGACCGAACTCGAATCGCTAGGCAACGCGCGCGCTGGGCAAACGATCGAGCGGGAAACCCGCGAGCGAATCGCGCGCTCTCTGCAGCTGTCGGACGAGACATTCGGCCGATTCTTCGACCGCTGGACCGAGCGTCCGCGGCGAGTTCCCTACCCTCATCGCTGAGCAACCGTGCGATGATCGCGCGGGTCCCGATGATCCCGAGGACGCCACTGCGAGGTGCCCCGAATGGCGAAGGTCGTGAAGGCCGGAATGGTGATCCATCCAGTCGAGGATCTCTCCTCGGCCCTCGAGTTCTATCAGGGCGCGATGGGACTCGAGCTGCAATTTCGGGATGGCGACCGCTTCGCGGCGCTCGCGTGACGCTGGCTACCCTCCCCGCCCCTCGCAGAGAACTGGAGCCCCCAGATGCAGACCAGGACCCTCGGAAGCCTCGAAGTCTCTGCGATCGGACTCGGCTGCATGAGCATGTCGCAGGCATACGGAAAGCCCGATCTGGCCGAGTCCGAGCGCACCCTGCATGGCGCGCTCGACGCTGGCTACAGGCTGCTGGACACCGCGTGCATCTACGGTCTCGGCCACAACGAGAAGCTGATCGGCCGCGTCCTGAAGCAGCGCCGCGACGAATTCGTCCTCGCGAGCAAATGCGGAATCGTCGTCGATGAGCAGGGACGCCGCGGCGTCGACTGCCGGCCCGAGGCGGTAACGCGGACCTGCGAGGAAAGCCTCGAGCGCCTGCAGACCGACGTGATCGATCTCTACTACCTGCACCGACGCGACCCGAAGGTCCCGATCGAGGAGAGCGTCGGTGCCCTCGCCGACCTCGAGAAGGCGGGAAAGATCCGCCACATCGGGCTCTCCGAGGTCTCCTCGAGCACCCTGCGTCGCGCTCATGCCGTCCACCCGGTCGCGGCCGTGCAGTCCGAGTACTCGCTCTGGACGCGCGATCCCGAGAACAAGCTGCTCGCTACGTGCACAGAGCTCGGCGTCGGCTTCGTGCCATTCAGCCCGCTCGGCCGGGCGTTCCTGGCGGGCGGGGTCGAAGATCCCGAAGCGCTGGAAGACACTGACATGCGGCGCCGCATGCCTCGCTTCCAGCCCGAGAATTTCGCGAGGAACCTCGCCCTGCTCAAGGAGCTCGAGGTCCTGGCCGCAGACAATCAGTGCACGCTCGCCCAGCTCGCGCTGGCGTGGGTGCTCGGACAGGGCGACACGCTCGTGCCGATCCCGGGCACGAAACACCTCCGCTTCGTCCAGGAGAACGCGCTGGCCGCGGATCTGAAGGTCTCGGCGGACGATCTGGCGCGCGCCGGAGAGATCGTGAACACCAGCACCGTGGCGGGCGACCGCTATGCGAAGGCACAGATGATCTCGCTCGACCCCGAGGAGTAGGCAGCCAGCGGACGCTCGCGGGCTACGAGAGGGAAGACATGTCGCTGCAAGAGACACCGGCTCCCGACGTATCGGACGTCGCAGCGAACATGCGCTGGCTGCGCGACCGCGAGCAACTGAGGATGCTGTACCAGCGCTACGCCTTCGGCGTCGACTCCGGCAACTTCGACATCGTTCGATCGGTCTTCCACCCCGACTGCACCGTGAGCGGCACGCTCGAGAACGGGGCGCTCGAGCCCTACCTCGAGGGCATCGAACAGGCGCTCCAGCAGTGGGACGCCACGATGCACCTGATGGGCAACCAGTACGTCCAGATCGACGGCGACGAGGGCCACGTCGAGACCTGGGTGGTCGGCTATCACATGGAAGCCCCGGGCAGCCCACTCGATCACCTCGTGCTCGGACTGCGCTATCAGGACGACGTGGTGCGCGTCGAAGACGACTGGAAGATCATTCGGCGCAACACGGTCAAGCAGTGGCACACGGGCCCTTTCCCCAGACCGTCGCTGGGTCCTCCCTCGTATCCACGTTCCTGAGTGGTGAGTGCAAGCATGACGCGGTCAATCGACCAGCCGTCGTCGCATCCGCCGGATCACGAGGTCGTAATCGTCGGCTCCGGCTTCTCAGGCATCGGCGCAGCCATCAAGCTCGAGAGCATGGGGATCCGCGACTATCTGATTCTGGAGAAGGCCGACGACCTCGGCGGCACATGGAGAGACAACGACTACCCCGGCCTGGCGGTCGACATGCCGTCGTTCATCTACTGCTACCCGCTCGCGATGAGCGCGCACTGGAGCCGCGTCTACCCGCCGGCCCACGAGATCAAGGCATACGCCGATCACTGCGCGGACAAGTACGGCGTGCGACCACACATCCGGTTCGGCAAGACAGTCGTCGAGACCGTGTACGACAGCGCCCGGAACGCCTGGCTCACGCGACTCGACGACGGCGAGGCCATCGCGTCGAGGTTCTTCGTGAGCGCCTCCGGCTTGCTGATCGAGCCGGAGCTGCCCGATATCGCGGGGATCGACGAATTTCGGGGGAAGCTCCTCCACAGCGCCCGCTGGGATCACGACTACGACCTGACGGGCAAGCGCGTCGCGGTGATCGGAACGGGAGCGACGGCTGTCCAGCTGATCCCGACGATTGCCGCCGAGGTGGCGCGCCTCGACGTGTACCAGCGGACCGCCATCTGGCTGATGGGCAAACCGGATGCGGCGATCAGTGCCGGGTGGGAGCGGGCCTTTCGCGCCGCACCCTTGCTGCAAGACATCGTGAGGTGGACGATCAACGTGATCGTCGAGCTGTCGATGGGGCCCGCCTTCGTTCGCTACAAGCAGTTCCCCTGGATGTTCCGCTGGCTCGAACGGAAGTTGATCGACTCGATCCGGAGCCAGGTCGACGACCCGGAAACCCAGGAAAAGCTGATCCCGAAGTACAGCTTCTTCTGCAAGCGGCCCAGCTTCTCGAACGTGTACTACCCGGTCTTCAACCGCGAACACGTCGAGCTGATCACGGACCCGATCGAGCGAATCACCGAGAACGCGATCACGACGCGCGACGGCGCAGAGCGCGAGATCGACGCGCTGATCTGCGCCACGGGGTACAGCGTCTTCCGTCGGGACTGCGCGCCAAACTTCGAAGTCTTCGGAACAGACGGGAAGAACCTCGGCGATTTTTGGCAAGCCAATCGCTTCCAGGCCTATCAAGGCGCGAGCGTACCCGGCTTTCCGAACTTCTTCCTGATGATGGGGCCGTACTCGGCAGCGGGTGCGTCCTACTTCAGCATGATCGACACCCAGACTCGACACCTCGCGCGCTGCCTGCGCGAAGCCCGCCGACGCAACGCGAATTACGTCGAGGTGAAGCAGGCCGCACACGATCGTGACTTCCGGAAGGTCGAGCGCCGCAGGGAGAACACGGTGCTGTTCGCGGGCAACTGCGCGTCCTCGAACAGCTACTACTTCGACCACCGCGGCGACACGCCGGGCCTGCGCCCCGTCACAGGACTCGAGCACTGGCTGAACAGCCTGCTCTTCAGCATGCGGGACTACGACTTCGAGCAACGGCCCGAATGAGAAGCGCCCGAGCGCGACCGGCACAGCGGGTGAACCGCCCTGTCGGACCCTCAGCCTGTGGATCGCTCCCCGGCAGGAGAGGGGCGGAGAGCCATCGCGGGCCGCCTTGGGGTGCCGCAGCGCGGCGAGGTAGAGTTCCGCCGTGAGCACTGAGCGCGACGAGACGATCCCGCTCGACGATGGCGCGTCGATGCGAGCGCTGCTCACCCTCCCGGACGACGAGAAGCCCGCCGGGGGCTGGCCGCTCATTATCGCGATCCACGACGCCTTCGGCTTCTCGGACGACATCCGACGCATCGCGAGACGGTTTGCGGACAACGGCTACGCGGCGCTGGCCCCTGCGGTCTACGACGGGGCGGGGGCGCCCTTCCTCTGTGTCGTGCGCACATTCCGGGATCTGCAGGCCCGCAAGGGGCCGGCCTTCGACCGCATCGAGGCGGCTCGCGCTCACGCGGCCGCGCTGCCCGAGATCGACAGCGATCGCCTGGGCATCACCGGCTTCTGCATGGGCGGCGGCTTTGCGATCTTCTTCGCGGCACGCGGCGGACTCAAGGTGTGCGCGCCGTACTACGGGGACACACCGGGCCGCGCCGACGAGCTGCGCGACGTCTGCCCGGTGGTCGCCGGCTTCGGCGCGCTCGACGAGCAGTTCGCGGTGCAGGGAGAGCGCCTCGAGAAGCACCTGACCGAGCTCGGCGTGGAGCACGATGTCAAGATCTATCCCGACGTCGGCCACTCCTACATGAACGACTTCGGCGATGGCGTGATGGCTGCGGTGATGCGCCGTACCCCGCTGCACGCCGGGCACGACGAAGCCGCGTCCGAGGACTCGTGGCGGCGGATGCTCGGCTTCTTCTCCCAGCACCTCTAGGCCATCCGAGTCGCTCTCGATCCGACCCGTTCCGGAGCTACCCGCCGATCTGGTACATCTCGATTCGCTCGCGTTCGCCCGTCGCCGTGAGCGCGGAGCGCTGCTCGGAGTAGCGATCGTCGCGTCCAGTCCACACGCGCTCGAGCAGCGCCGTCAGCTGTTCGTCGCTCGCGCCACTGCGCAGCGGTCCCCGCAGATCGGTTCCCCGGGATGCGAAGAGACAGGTGACGAGCTGACCGTCCGTGGTGAGCCGCGCTCGGGTGCAGCCGCCGCAGAAGGGCTGTGTGACCGAGGCGATGATGCCGATCTCTCCTGAGCCATCGGTATAGCGCCAGCGCTGTGCGACCTCGCCCGGGTAGTTGGGGTCGATCGGCTCGATGCCGAAAGCCTCGTCGAGCAGGCGAACCATCTCGTGTGCGGGCACGACGTGCTCGAGCTCCCAGCCGTTGCGGGTTCCGACGTCCATGTACTCGATGAAGCGCACGATGTGGCCGCTGCCCTTGAAGTGGCCGGCCAGGTCCACCAGCGTGTGGTCGTTTACTCCCCGTTGGACGACGCAGTTGAGCTTGACCGGGGTGAACCCGGCCTGCTCGGCGGCGTCGACCCCCTCGAGCACCCGGGCCACACCCAGCTTGCCGCCGTTCATGGCCAGGAAGACCTCTTCGTCCAGGCTGTCGAGACTCACGGCCACCCGCCGGAGCCCGGCGTCACGCAGCGGCGCGGCCAGCTTCGGCAGCAGGGTCGCGTTGGTGGTCAGCGCCAGGTCCTCGACACCGGGCACACCGGCCAGACGCGTGATCAGGTCCGGCAGCCCGTGGCGGAGCAGCGGCTCGCCGCCCGTGATGCGAAGCTTGTGGACGCCCAGCGGTGCCAGCAGGCGCACCAGGCGCTCGATCTCCTCGAAGCGCAGGATCTCGGCGCGCGGCAGGAACTCGTAGCGCTCGCCGAAGATCTCGCCCGGCATGCAGTAGCTGCAGCGAAAGTTGCAACGGTCGGTGACCGAGATCCGCAGGTCGCGAACGGGCCGGCCGAGTTGGTCGCGGAGGTCGGGGCGAACGATGTCCATCGGGGCTTCCCTGGGGCGGAGGGACAGGATAGCGCCCCGCGGGCTCCCGCGGCGAGACAGCAGGCCACGGCAGGGGCTATTGACCCCGCGAGATCCGCGCGTAGCTTCCCCGGTGACGCCCTGGGGGCGCCCCGAGCCGGGCGCCACCAGCGTCGAGAGGAGCGAAATGCCCATCGTCGAGGTTACGCAGACGGCCGCCGACAAGGCGAAGCAGCTGCTCGCTCGCGACGGCCGAGCCGGCGACGCCCTTCGCGTCCGAACCGTGGATGGCGGCTGCAGCGGCATGCGCTACGAGCTGGTCTTCGACGACGCACCCGCCTCCGACGACGAGGAGAGCGAGCAGTTTGGCCTTCGTGTGCTGGTCGACGCCGAGAGCGCGCCCTACCTCGAGGGCAGCTCCGTCGACTTCGTGGACGACCTCAACGAGAGCGGCTTCAAGATCCACAACCCCCGAGCGGGAACGACCTGCGGCTGTGGCGAGAGCTTCAACGTCGTCTGACCGCCACGATCGAACCGACCGACCCGGCGCGCTGTCCCAAGCAGCCCGGCACCCCGCCAGGAGAGAGCCATGAAGCGAGTCTTCCTGTTCATCGTCACGAACATCGCGGTGCTCGTCGTCTTGAGCATCGTCCTCCGACTGCTCGGCGTCGAATCGCTGCTTCAGGACAACGGCGTCGACCTCAACTACGAGTCGCTGCTCGTCTTCTCGGCTGTCTTCGGCTTTGGCGGTGCGTTCATCTCGCTGCTGATCTCGAAGTGGATGGCGAAGCGCGCCACCGGCGCGGTCGTCATCACCGAGCCGAGCAACGACGCCGAGCAGTGGCTGCTGAACAAGGTCAGCCAGCACGCGCAGGCCGCCGGGATCAAGATGCCGGAGGTTGCGATCTTCGACTCCCCCTCGCCCAATGCGTTTGCGACGGGCGCCCGCCGCGATGCCGCGCTCGTCGCCGTCAGCACCGGCCTGCTGCGCGGCATGCGCGCGAACGAGGTCGACGCGGTGCTGGCGCACGAGATCGGCCACGTCGCTAACGGTGACATGATCACGCTGACCCTCGTCCAGGGTGTGGTGAACACGTTCGTGATCTTCCTGTCGCGGGTGGTCGGTCACCTCGTCGACCGGGTCGTGCTCAAGAATCAACGCGGCTACGGGATTGGCTACTTCGTCGCGGTGATCGCCTCGCAGATCCTGTTCGGCATCCTGGCGAGCTTCGTCGTGAGCTGGTTCTCCCGCCAGCGCGAGTTCCGAGCCGACGCCGAGGGCGCGCGCCTCGCAGGTCGCGACAACATGATCGCCGCGCTCGAGCGACTGAAGACTGCGGGCGACGGCACCCCGCTCCCCGACGCACTCCAGGCCTTCGGGATCTCCGGCAGCGGTGGACTGATGGCGCTGATGCGCAGCCACCCCCCGCTGGACGTGCGCATCGATGCGCTCCGCCGAGCCTGAGCCGAGCCTGAGCCTGACCGGGCCGGCCGGGCGGCCCGACCTCCCCGGGCTGGGTTGCATTAATCGAACGATTGATTAATTTCTACCCGTGGCTCCTCCCCCCTCCCAGGAAGCCGAACGGCTGGAACGCAAACGCGCCGGGCGACCCGCTCGCGAAGGCGGCGCGGAGGTCCGCGAGCGCCTGCTCAACGCTGCGACCGAGCTCACGATCGAGCGCGGCTTCGACGCCGCTGGGATCCGCGAGATCGCAGAACGTGCCGGCGTCAGCTCGGGGATGATCGCGTACTACTTCGGCAGCCGTCGCGGGCTGTACGAGGCGATGTTCGAGCGCGCGATCGACAGTCTCAGCTCGAATCTCGCGACGGAGCTGGACGCTCTGCTGCCCGGCGCGGACCCGATCGAGACGCTGATCCGCACGCACACGACGGCGATCGCCACCGAGCCCTGGATCCCGCAGCTGATCGCTCGCGAGGTGCTCGCCAGAGAGGGCAGCCTGCGCGAGCATTTCAAGAAGCACGTCGGTACCGAGCCGCTGGGGCTGGTGCGCCGCGCCATCACCGATGCGATGAGCCGCGGCGCCCTGCGGAGCGACCTCGATCCGACATTGACCTTGTTTACGCTACTCGGTCTGACGGCGTTCCCGTATCTGATCGGGCCGGTGCTGGGCGACCAGCTCGACATCGAGCTCGACAACACGTTCCGCGAACGCCTGGTCGAACACAACCTCGCTCTGATTGACCGAGGTCTTCGCGCCCGCGAAGAGGAACTGACATGATCACGATCCGTGGAGCGCTGCCCTTGCCGCTGCTGGCAGCCCTGGCACTCGCCGCCCTGCCCGGCTGCGAGAATTCCGCCGCTGAGGGCGCCGTCGCCCCGGCCGAACCCGCCCCGATCACGACGCAGCAGCGCGTGCGCACGGTGGTGATCCACAGCGCCCCGCTCGACTCGATGCAGCGCGCGTCCGGGCTGGTGCGCGCGTTCCACAAGGCCACTGTGATGGCGGAGACCCAGGCGCGCGTGGTCTCGCGCCTCGTGGAACGGGGGCAGTCCGTCGCATCGGGCGACACGCTGATCGAGCTCGACGCCTCGCGGCTCGAACTCGAGCTGCGACGGGCCGAGGCCACCTTGAAGGCTCGCTGGAACGATCTCGCCCACGCGGAGCGCGAATTCGATCGCGGCGAACGCCTGGCCGAGCGCAATGCGATCAGCGCGCAACAGCGCGACGACTTGCGCCACGGACTCGACCGGGCGCGCGATGACCACGCGCTCGCCGAGGTCGCGCGCGACAGCGCAGACCGCAACCTCGCCGACACCCGCATCACCGCGCCGTTCGCCGGTCGGGTCGACGAGCTCGAGGTCGATGTCGGGGACTACGTCGCGCCCGGCACCCCGGTCGCCACACTGGTCGAACTGAGCCGCGCGCGGGTGTTCGCGGGGGTCACCGCGCAGGCTGCCGCCCGGCTCGAGCCGGGGAGCCACGCCACGATCAGACTCGCCGCACTCGGCGGGGTCGAGGTCCCCGCGACGCTGCGCAGCGTTGCGAGCGTGGCGAGCGAGCGCGACGGCACCTACCCCGTCGAGCTGTGGATCGATGCGCCGCCGGCGGGGATCCGCGACGGCATGGTCGCCTCGGTGGAGCTCGCCTCGTCGGCGCTCGACGCCGTGCCCCTGGCTCCGCGCGCGGGCCTGCTGCGACGCGCGGGCAAGCCGGAGATTTTCGTCGTGGAGCGCGACGGCGAGCGCGAGGTCGCGCGCCTCCGGCGCCTGCGGACGCGGCGCAGCGCTGGCGAGTGGATCGAGGTGCTCGAAGGCCTCGAGGACGGAGACCGGGTCGTCGTAGATGGGCAGTTCGCCTTGCGCGATGGGGCCCCGGTGATCCGCGACGACGCTACTGCGGCGAACTGAGTCTCTTCGGTGGAACGCCTAATTCGCTTCTTCGTCGAGCGGCACCTGCTCGTCAACATGATCACGCTCGGCGTGATCGGTCTAGGCGTAATCAGCGCGCTGCGCATCGACGTCGAGGGCATCCCGGCGATCGACTTTCCGAGCTTCATCATCACTGCGAACCTCCCCGGTGCCTCGGCGCGCGACATCGAGGCGAAGATCACGATCCCGCTCGAGGAGGCTCTCGAGGAAGTCGACGGCCTCGATCACTACACCAGCGAGATCACCAAGAACCGCAGCGTGACCACGGTCGAACTGGACGACGACACGCCGCGAGACGACATCCTCGAGAAGGAGCGCGAGATCCGCGCGGCGATCGACGGGGTCGCCAACTTCCCGCCCGAGATGGTCGACGATCCTCTGATCATCCGGATAGATCCCTCGAAGCAACCGGTCTTCGAATACGCCCTGGCCGGCCCGGCGGAGCTGCTCCCCGAGGTTGCCGATCGGATCGAGCGGCGCATGCGCCGCGTTCCCGAGATCGGAGACGTCGGCGTCGTCGGCCTGCCGGATCCCGAGATGCGCGTGCTCGTCGATCCCGATCTCGCGCGCGCTCATGGTGTCGCACTGCTCGACGTGGTGCAGGCACTCGAGCAGCGCAACGTGTCGGCGACCGGCGGGTCACTGGAGACGGCGAGCGCGCGGCGTCAGGTCGTGCTCTGGGGCCGCTTCGGAACGGTCGACCAGGTGGGAGATGTGATCCTGCGCTTCGACCCGCGCGAGGGGGTCGTCCGCGTGCGCGACGTCGCCCGCGTCGAGCTCGGGCGCGAGGACACCGGCTTGATCGCGAGCACCAACGGTCGCGCCGGCGTCTCGTTGATTCCCCAGAAGAAGCGCCGCGCCGATCTGATCCGATCCCACGCTGGTCTGGTCGCGGCGGTCGAGAACGAACCACTGCCCGAGGGCGTCACGGCCACGATCGTCAACGACAGCTCGTTCGACATCCGCAACCGACTCGAGATCATCGCAAACAACGGCTTGATGGGCATCGCCCTCGTCGCGCTCATTGTCTTCATCTTTCTGGCTCCGTCCGCTGCAACCTGGGTCTGCATGGGCGTTCCACTCGTCATCCTGGGCGTCATCGCACTGATGCCTTGGTTCGGCATGACTGCCAACTTCATGTCGACTACGGCCTTCGTCGTGATCCTCGGGCTACTGGTCGACGATGCCGTCGTGGTTGCGGAGAAGATCCTGCTCAAGCGCCAGGATGGCCTGTCTGCCAGCGAGGCAGCGATCCAAGGCACGACCGAGGTGGCACGACCGGTGATCACAGCGGCGATCACCACCCTGCTCGCCTTCGCTCCGCTGATCGCGATCGGCGGCTTCCCCGGGAAGATCATCTGGCAGCTCCCGGCGGTCGTCGTCATCGCCCTGGCGCTCTCGCTGCTGGAGTCGTTCCTGATCCTGCCGCCACACATGTCGATGGTGCGCAGCGACACGAGGCCGCGTCCGAAGCGGCAATTCATCCTACGACTCGAGGCGGGCTACCGCAGCCTGCTCGAGCGCTGGCTCCCGAAGCGCGGGCGAATCATCGCGATCTTTGCAGCCGGATTCCTGGCGATCATGCTCGGCATCGCGCCGCGCATGCAGTTCCAGTTCTTCCCGCAAGAGGATTCGCGGGCCGTCTACCTGAAGGTCAAGACCCCGATCGGGACGCCGATCGAGCGCACCGAGGCGGTGCTCGACGCGATCGGGCAGCAGATCCTACGGCTGATGGGAGACGCACTCGAGGGGCTGACGGCGCGGGTCGGACACCAGGATCCGCTGGGCCTGGGCCGGGACTACGGCAGTGCGGAGAACGAAGGCCTGGTGTCGGCATACATCGACCCCACGAACAAGCAGCGTTCGGCAGCCGAGTGGATCGTGTACCTGAAGCAGCACGTGGGGATCCCCGACGACGCCGAGGTCCTCTTCGAGGCTGCGGTCGACGGTCCACCGGGGCTCGAGCCGATCAATGTGTTCGTACTCGCGAACGACGATGCGACGCGGCGCCAGGTCTCCCGCGAGGTGCACGACTACCTGTCCGGCGTGCCCGGCGTCGTCGACCTCGACATCGACGAGCGACCCGGCATGCGCGAGCTCGACCTGAACCTCGACTACGAGAAGCTCGCGCTACTCGGTCTCGACGCCAGCTCCGTGGGACGCACATTGCAGGCGGCATTCTACGGGCTGATCGCCACAGAGATCCGCGACATCGACGACACGATCGACGTGCGCGTACTGTTCGAACCCGCGGCACGCGGCTCGCTCGACGCACTGCTCGACACCTCCGTGCGCAACGACCACGGCGAGCTGGTGCGTCTGCGGGATGTGGTCCGACCGGTCGAGACCCCTTCGCTGTCGGCCATTCACCACCGCGACGGCTTGCGCGCCGCAAACGTGACGGGTGGCTTCGGACCGGACAGCCCCGTCACCGCCAGCTCGCTCGCCGCGCTGATGGAACGCGACCTGCTGCCCCGCTACGCCGGGCGATCGGATGTCGAGATCGAGCTTTCGGGCGAGGTCGTGCAGTCGCGCCGCGCGATGGGAGACCTGGGCCTCGTGTTCGCATTGTCGGTGATGGGGATCGGCGCGGTGATCGCGATCATGCTCGGTTCGTTCCTCGAGGCGTTCTTCGTGCTTGCGGTCGTACCGTTCTCGGTGGCTGCGGTGACTCTCGCGATGTTCGCGCACGGCAAGCACTTCTCATTACTCGCGGTAATCGGGGCGATCGGGCTTTCCGGCGTGGTGGTGAACTCGTCGATCGTGATGATCGACGCGGTTCACCGGGCGCAGCTGAGGGCGGGAGCCGACGAGCAGAGGCGAACGCGGGCGATGATCGATGCACTCGTCGGCCGCCTCCGCCCCATCCTGGTGACCAGTCTTTCGACGCTCTGCGGCGTCATGCCCACTGCCTACGGCTTCGGCGGCTACGACCAGATCATGTCGCCGCTGTCGCTCGCGATCGGCTGGGGCCTCGCCCTGTCGACCGGAGTCACGCTCTTCCTGGTGCCCGCGCTCTACGTCACTGCCAACGACTGGACCCGGCGCTTCGCGATCTGGCGCGCGCGGCGGCGAGGCGAAGCCGCGATCGAGGCCGCCGCCTGACGCCCGCGCCCAACCGGCTAGATATCGCCGAAGTCTCCGTGTCGGCCGCGGCCACTCGCAAAGCGCGCCGCGCCCTCGGCCGTCTCGCCGGACTCGATCACCTCGATGCCGCGCCGCGTCTCGGCCCGCAACGCGTCGTCGAGCCCGAGCGACCATTGCTCGTACGATGACAGTCGGTCGCTGCGCAGACAAAGCTGGGGGAACGCGGCAAGCGAACGCCCCAGATCGCAAGCCGCTTCGAGTGCCGTCCCCGACTCGACCAGCCGGTTCGCAAGCCCCATCCGAAGCGCCTCCTCGCCCGACACGCCGCGTCCGGTCAGGATCAGGTCGAGCGCATGGCTGTGGCCCAGCATGCGCGATAGCCGGATCGTCCCACCGTCCACCAGGGGCACGCCCCAGCGCCGGCAGTAGACACCGAAGACCGCGTCGCGGGCCGCCACCCGCAGGTCGCACCAGACCGCGAGCTCGAGCCCGCCGGCCACGGCGTGGCCCTCGACGGCCGCGATGACCGGCTTGGTGAGCAGCATGCGCGTCGGCCCCATCGGGCCGTCGCCGTCCTCGCCCACTCGGTTCGCGGTGCGCCCCTCGCTCAGCGCCTTCAAATCGGCCCCTGCACAGAAGCAGCCGCCCGCTCCGGACAGGACCGCGACCGCGAGATCACCGTCGTCCTCGAACTGGCGAAACGCGTCCGCCAGCTCCTCGGCCGTCGCGCGGTCGACGCAGTTGCGAACCTTGGGACGATCGATGGTGACGAGCGCGAGCGGCCCGTCGGTCTCGAAGCGAATGTTGGCCACGCTGGCCCCTCCCCGGTGTGAGGCTTTGATAATGTAGGCCTTCCCTTCCAGGAGAACTGCGATGCAGGTACCCCTGCTGGTAACCGACTTCCTCCGCCGCGCCGCCGCACTGTATCCCGACAAGCTCGCCATCGTCGACGGAACGAATCGCTACACGTACACCGACTTCGAGCGCCGCACCAACCAGCTTTCGCACGCCCTGCTGGATCTGGGTCTCGGCCGGGGCGACCGCGTCTGCATGCTGAGCCCCAACTCGCACTTCTTCCTCGAGAGCTTCTATGCCACCAGTCAGCTCGGAATCATCCTGGTCCCGCTGAACTACCGGCTGGCGGCGAGCGAGCACGAGTACATCCTGAACCACGCGGGCGTGCGCGCCGTACTCGTCGACTGGGAGTACACCGACATGATCGACACCATCCGGCCAAAGCTCGACACGGTCGAGCATTGGGTCGTGGCCAAGGACCGCGGCGACACACCTGCCGGCTGGACCGACTGGGAGGAGTGGATCGGAGTGGCCCCCGCGACCCGGCCGGCACGCGTCGAGCTCGACGAGAACGAGCTCGTCTCGCTCAACTACACGTCCGGGACGACCGCGCGACCCAAGGGCGTGATGCTCACGCACCGCAACGCCTACATCAACGCGTACAGCATGATCGCTCACCTCGGGGTGCGTCACGAGGACGTCGAGCTGTGGACGCTGCCGATGTTCCACTGCAACGGCTGGGGCGGCGTGTACGCGCTCACGGGGGTCGGCGGTACGCACGTGGTCCTGCGCGCCGTCGATGGCAAGGCGATCTTCGACCTGATCGAGCGGGAGCGGGTGACGTTCGCGTGCATGGCCCCCGCCGTATTGCGAACGATCCTCGACTATCCGGACCGCGAACGACACGAGATCACCACGCGCCCGCGCTTCACCGTCGCCGGCGCCCCGCCGCCTGCGGCCTTCATCGAGCGGCTGGAGGGGGAGCTCGGCTGGGAGTTCTTGCAGATCTACGGTCTGACGGAGACTGCGCCGCTGCTCACCATCTCGGCACCCGATCACCAGACCGAGGCCTCGGACTGGTCTCGGCGCTCCCGCGCTGGTGTGCCCTGCATCGGTGTCGAGATCCGCGTGGTAGACGACGCTGGCAACGACGTGCCGAAGGACGGCGCCACGATCGGCGAGGTGTGCGCGCGCAGCAACGTGGTATTCACGGGCTACTGGGAACAGCCCGAGCAGACCAACGCGGCGATCGTCGATGGCTGGTTCCACACGGGCGATCTCGGCGTCTGGGACGAGTTCGAGAACGTGAACATCGTCGATCGCAAGAAGG
This sequence comes from Myxococcota bacterium, assembly GCA_036336835.1. Taxonomy (GTDB): domain Bacteria; phylum Myxococcota_A; class UBA9160; order UBA9160; family UBA4427; genus JAYZFK01. The sequence goes on from JAYZFK010000034.1 coordinate 49,762, forward strand.
ACGTGATCATCTCGGGCGGCGAGAACATCAGCTCCCCCGAGGTCGAGGACGCGCTCTACCAGCACGAGGCAGTGCTCGAGTGCGCGGTCATCGGCGTCCCGCACGAGAAGTGGGGCGAGACCCCGAAGGCCCTGGTGGTGTTGCGCGAAGGACACCGCGCCGGTGAGAGCGAGCTGATCGCATTCTGCCGTGAGCTCCTCGCGCACTTCAAGTGTCCGACGTCCGTCGAGTTCGTCGACGAGCTGCCGCGCACCGCCACGGGCAAGCTCAAGAAATTCAAGCTGCGCGAGCAGTACTGGACTCACACCGAGCGACACGTCAACTGACAGCCGCCGGACCACCGGCCGGGCCAGCCCGCACTCGGCTGCAGGGCCTCTCCTCCTGGAGTGGTCGAGAGAGAGCCGCCCATTGCCGGGGGACGGTGTAGGATCGCGTTCGGCCGCACCAGAACCTGGGCGGCACCAGCTTCCGGCGATCGGAGACCTCGTGGACGACACCAGACCCCGGGCTGAAATCCTGGCCGAGCTCGAGGCCTTGCGCGCGGAGATCGACGCACTCGCCCGTTGGCAACACCACACTAGCGACCCCGCCAGCACACTGGGGTTCTCGGAAACCGTCGCCCGATTCCGGGAGCTGATCCGATCACTCGGCATCTGGCTGCTCGACATCGACTCGCAGGGCTGCATCGTCGGGTGCGGTACGACGTCCCGCGAGCTGATCGGCAAGCCAGCCGCCCCGCTGGTCGGCATGCCCGGCAGCGAGCTGGTCCACCCCGACGAGAAGATCGCGCTGGAGTCATTCGTCGCCGGGCACCAGACCCGAGCATCGCAGCGCTTCCGAATCCGCCATGACAACGGCGAGTGGCGCCACTTCGAGTTGCAGATGTCCTCGGGCGTCCGCGCAGACGGGAGCGGCCCCCGGCTGATCTTTGCCCGCAATGTGACCGCTGAGCACGACGTCGTCCGTGAGCTGCGGAGCAGCCAGGACCGCTATCGAACGCTGGCCGAGAACATGACCGATCTGATCGTCGAGATCGATTCCGCGGGTCGCTTCCTGTACGTGAGCCCCAGCTGCGAGGAGTTGATCGGCTACACGCCGGAGCAGCTGCTGGGCAGCGACGTCGAATCGATCCTCAGAGAAAATCAGATCCAGACCGACGAGCGTGACCAGCTGCTCGACGGCTTCCGGAACCAGGTTCAGGCCCGTGGAGAGGGCGGACGACGCATCTATCGCGTCCGGCACACGGACGGACGCCAGCTCTGGCTCGACAGCCGCGCGCGTACCTACCGCACTGCGAACGGTGCGATTCACGCGGTCGTGATCTCGCGTGACGTCACGGAACTGGTCGCCGCACAGGGCGATCTCGCGGATCTCGAGAAACGCTATGCGATGCTGGGCGAGACGAGCCGAGACCTGATTACAGAGATTGGCCCCGAGGGCACCTTCGTCTACTTGAGTCCCAACGCGCGCGCTCTGCTGGGCTACGAGCCCGAGGAGCTGATCGGCACCCCTCCCATGGACCTGGCCCACCCCGCGGATCGCGACCGGGTACTCAATGATTTCGCACCCGCTCCCGAAACCCCCCAGGTCGCGTTCACACCACCCTACCGCTGCCGCCTGAAGGACGGCAGCTATCGCTGGTTCGAGGGCAGCGGGACGAGCTACACGCGTCCCGACAGCGGCGAAACCTATACGATCGGCCTGCTTCGAGACGTGCACGAGCGTGTCAACAAACGCGAAGCAGAGCGGGCCCTCGAGGAGCGAGTCCAGCGCGCGCAGCGCCTCGAGGGGCTCGGTGTGATGGCCGGCGGGATCGCCCACGACTTCAACAACCTGCTCACGCCGATTCTCGGCCAGTCGAGCCTCGCGCTGATGGATCTGCCGGAGAACACGGAACTCCACGAGCGGATCGAGAAGGTCCGCAACGCGGCGCGTCGCGCCGCGAAGCTCACCAACCAGATGCTGGCCTACGCCGGCGCTGGCCCGCTGCTGTTCGAGGCCACGGATCTCAGCGAGCTCGTGCGCGAGATGGGCCAGCTACTCGAGAGTACGGTGTCCGGCAAGGCCGTAATCCACTTCGAGCTGGCTGACGAACTCGCGCCGATCGAAGCGGACGGCGCACAGATCAGCCAGGTGGTGATGAACCTGATCGCGAATGCCGCCGAGGCGGTGGGGGACGGCAACGGGACGATTTCGGTTCGAACGCGGAGGCTGCCTGGCAGCGCGATCAACAAGGGCGATCTGGTGCTCGGAGAGGCCGATCCCGCCCTCTCCTACGTCTGCTTCGAGGTCGAGGACACCGGAGTCGGCATGGATTCCGCGACGCGGTCGCGCATCTTCGATCCGTTCTTCACCACCAAGTTCACCGGCCGCGGCCTTGGACTCGCCGCGGTGCTCGGCATCGTGCGCGGTCACGATGGCGCGATCGAGCTCGACACGGAGCAAGGACGCGGCACAAGGTTCCGTGTCCTGCTGCCGCCCTATACGCTCGGCGAGCCCGCGCTGGCCGAGAGCAGCACCGCCAGTACCTGGAGCAGCTCGGGATTCATCCTGTTGGCGGACGACGACGCCGGCGTGCGCGATCTCTCCGTGGAAACGCTCGAGCGCTGTGGCTTCACTGTCCTGATTGCGCGCAACGGGCGCGAAGCACTCGAGCAGTTCGATCAGTACGGGGACCAGATCCGCGCCGTACTCCTCGACCGCACGATGCCCATCGTGAGCGGCGAGGAAACATTCGCAACACTGCGACGGAAGCGTCCGTATCTTCCGGTCATCATCGTGAGCGGCTATTCCGAGGAGAGCGCCACACTGGCGATTGCCGAAAACCGACCCGACGGCTTCCTCAAGAAGCCGTTCCAGCCCGAGGTCCTGATCGAGACGATCCGCAAGGTGCTCGACGACTAGCCGGCCCCGGAATCGAGAGCAGCGCAAAGGCCTAGCGATCGCGACCGGCGAGCTACCGACCGACCGACCGGAGATGCCGAGTCCGCGCCCTCGCTCGCGAACGCTTGCGGAGCGACCGCGCGGCGATCTCGAGCTCCTGGTCGAGGACGCCATGCGGGTGGAGGACGACCCCAGGGCGATCGTTCGGCTCGCGCTGTTCAGCCGGCGTCGACCGTGCGCTGTCCGAGCAGGTTGAGCTTGAACTTGCGAATGACCGCGGGCTCGATCCGCACGCCCTTCTCGTCCTCGAAGAACAGCGCGTCCTTCGGACATTGCACGACACAGGCGCCGCAACGGACACAACGGTCGTCGTGGGCCAGCTCGACCTTGCGCTCTCCTTCCCGCTTCTCGAAGCAGGCTTCGGGACACACCTCCCAGCAGCGGTACACGCCCTCGCAGCGCTCGGGGTCGAGCGTGATGCTCCACTCCCGCTGCTCGAAGTGGCTGCTGCCTTCGAGCGGGGTGCTGCCCGCGTAGTCGAACGTCAGGAGGAAGCCGATCACGCCGGGCAGCAGCGCAGCAGCCACCAGCGCCGGCGCTCCCCCGCCTGCAAGAAACGTCCCGAGCACGGCCAGCGCCGAGCTCACCAGGACGAGAACCGGGCGGCGCGCGCTGCCGAGGCGGTCGTACAGGGTGAAGACCGCGACCGACATCGCGGCGATCAGAGCGATGACCGGCAGCGCCCAACCAGGTTGCAGCCAGAGTGCGATGCCTCCCGCGATGAGGGCCGCTGGGACGCCCCACATCGCGGCCATCTCGAGCCGCTCCGAGAGTGAGAAGCGGACGCGGCGCATCGCGTCGGTCTTCTCGCTCGTGGCGAGATACTCCGGCAGATCGCTCGCGCTCACCGGACCGAAGGCGACCTTCCAGCGGCAGCGGCGGAACACCTCGAGCGCCGTCACGCCCGTGGCGGCCAGCTGCGGGAGGATCACCCGGCGATGCTTCACCCGCTCAGCGATTCCCGAGGTCTTGAGCACGGTCACGACCTGGTGCGTCGAGAGATGGCCGCCGGCCGCCGCGCACCACACGTTGATTCCGCCCGAGGGCGCCACCAACAGCCACGCGTCGTGCCCTTCGAGCGCTCGAGCCAGCCGCCTCACTGTCAGGTCGTAGTTCCCGGTCAGCAGCACCGGGCTCGTCTCGTCGGGCTCGCCCAGGCGTCGTAGGCCGGGCTGGGTGGGCCACGGCGCGAAGCGAAACGCAGTCTGCAGCAGCTCGAGGCACCCGTCGCGGCATCGCGCGCCGATCGTCATGCCCTCACGCTCCCTTGTGTGCGACCGCCAGGCTCAGCGTTCCCATCAGCCAGCTGCGTGGCTCTGCGAGCGACAAGCCTGTCGCGCGAAGTTCGCTTTGCAGGTCCGGGATGGGACGCGACACGGAGCCCACCAGGAGCCAGCCAGCGGCCGCCTGCGGAACGCGCATCACTCCCTGCAACACGCGCCTCCAGCCCGAGGGAGCTCGGACCTCGTCGGCGACGACCAGGCGTCCGCCCGGCGCCAGGCAGCGGGCCGCCTGGGCGAGGACGAAGGCTCGCTCGCTCGGCGACATGTCCGAGAGGCACAGGCTCAGCACGACGGCCTGGTAGCTCCCGGCAGCGAAACGATCGATCTCCGCAGCGGTCTGCTCGATCCACTCGACCTCCACCGCCGGGGCGCCGAGTCGCGACCTGGACTGCTCGAGCATCTCCGGGGCCTGGTCGATCGCGGTCACGCGCGCACCCCGCTCGAGCATCAGCGCCGTGACCGTTCCCGTTCCGCAGCCGACCTCGAGAACGCGGTCACCCAGCGAGACGACCGCAGCCCCTGCGACCGCCGCGTGGAGTCGGCCGACCCGCCCGAAGGTGAGCGCCTGCATGCCGGCGTCGTAGCGCCCGGGTGAGCCCTCGAGCCAGCGCATGAGCGCGAGCGAGCTCACGCTCGAACCATCCGGTGCATCGCGTCGACCAGGGCATCAGCGAGCACGTCTGGCTCGGGGAACCCGCGCGAATCGACGAAGTACTGCAGCAGCAGCCCGTCGATCGCACCGATCACGATCGACGACAACACCCCTGCATCGGGCTGTGCCACAACGCTGCCGTCGCGCTGACCCTCGGCGATGACGGCTGCCAGCTCGCGGCGGAGCCCGCGGAAGTACGAGCGGAGCCGGCTCGCACCCTCCATCCGCAGATCGAGAATCATGCGGCCAAACTCGGCCCACTCCGGAAAGAGCGCAGCGCAGGCGCGCGAGAGCGACTCGAGGCGCGCGAGCGGGGCTCCCTCGCTGCGCAGACAGACGCGAAACAGCTCCCGCTCCTGCCCGAGCAGCTCGTTCAGCATGTCGCTCAGCAGCGCTTCCTTGTCGGCGTAGTAGTGGTAGAGGCTGGATCGGCCCATCCGCGCCTCCTGCGCAACGTGCGCGAGGCCGGTGCCGCGAACACCCCGCCGCGCGAAGACGCGCCGCGCCGCAGCGCGGATCTCCACTCGCTGGCTGGCGGCATCTACGATCTTCGGCACGCCGCGAGTCTAGTTTATTTCGACATCATTGTCGAAATAAATTTCGCGCGCCTTCTGGGAATGCGATACCGACCCGAACGAGCCCTCGAAGGACCGGCCCGCTGCAGATCCCTGGGATAGGATGCGCGACTCGCGATCCACCGAGGAGGGCTCATGGAAAACCGCGCTGTACGCCTGGCGCCGCTCGCGCCCGACGACTGGAGCGAAGAAGCTCGGCACGCGCTCGCCGGGCTCACCCGTCCCGATGGCTCGGTACTCAACATCTTCGCGACCCTCGCGCGCCACCCGAAGTTGCTCGAGAGTTGGCTGGGCTTCGGGGTCCACGTGCTCGGCAGCTCGACGCTCGAGCCACGCGAGCGCGAGCTTGCGATCCTGCGCGTCGGCTGGCTGTGCCGGTCCGAGTACGAATGGGGACAGCACGTCGCGATCGGCAAGCACGCCGGTGTGACGGACGTCGACCTCGCGCGCCTCGGCGACGGACCCGACGCCGCCGGCTGGAGCGATCGCGAGCGCGCCATTCTCCACGCGGTCGACGCTCTCCACGAGACGCAAACCATCGGGGACGCCGAGTGGCGTGCACTCGCTCAGCACCTCGACGAGCGCCAGCTGCTCGATCTCGTATTCACTGTGGGGCAGTACACGCTCGTCTCGATGGCACTGAACACACTCGGCATCCCGCTCGACGACGGCGTCTCCGGCTTCCCGAGCTGACTGCTAGTATGCGCGACTGGCTGCACGTGGAGAAGGATGAGCGACGCCACCCCGCCCGAAGCGAATGATGAAGCGGAATCGCTGGATCCCGACTCCACAGACGACGTGCCGCCGTGGTACCGCGAGTCCTGGGCGCGCTTTGCGGTCGGCTTCAGCCTCAGCGTTACGATCTTTGAGGTGGCCTACTACGGCGTAGTCCTCGAGAGCGACGCGTTCGGCTCGTTCATGAGGGTTCTCGCCGAGGCGACCGGCGCGTTGCTCGAGCCGTTCTACGAACGCGTCAGCGTGGTGAACTCACGCGTCGCGACGAACAAATTCGTCGTCAACGTGGACCAGGGCTGCGACGGCCTGCAAGTCGGAACGCTGCTGACTGCGGCAGTCCTCGCGTTCCCATCCACGTGGCGACAGAAGCTCGTCGGCGTCATCGCTGGCAACCTGTGGCTGCAGAGTTGGAACGTCGTGCGCATTGCGACCCTGGTCGCAGTCGGTGGAATCGAACGCAGCTGGTTCTACCCGACGCACGAGTACATCTGGCCTACGCTCCTGATCGCGCTCTGCCTGGCAACCTGGATGTGGTGGGCGCGCTGGACGCTGAGCAACCATGAGCCCCTCCGACCAGCCGACACCGCCGCCTGAACCCAAGCCGCTGCAGACCTTTGGACTGCACGTCGTCTTCATCTCGTTGCTCCTCTGGATGCTCCCCTCGCTCGCTGCCGCCTTCGGTTTCGGCTTCACGACGGCCGGCAATGCGGTGCTCGGCCGACTTGGCTCGGACCTGCGGGTCGAGTATCGCTGGGTGCCGCCCAACGAGCGCGTGCTGCAGGGCGAGATCGAGATGGTCGGGTGGGTGGCTGGGTACCAGAACGCCGCGTGGGAAAGTCGCTACGAGATCCGCGAGCGCGCTTACCTCCCAACCACCATCCTGATTGCCCTGATCCTGGCGACGCCCGCGAGTCGACCTCGCCACGTTGCCGGCATTGTGCTCGGTGCCAGCTTCCTCAATTTCTTCTACCTCGCCCAGACGGGGCTGCTCGCCGCCTGTCTGTTCGCCTCCGTGGAGCCGGACCTGATCGCCCTCGGCGGGGCGCTCGCAGCGATGCTCCCCGTGGTCAAGGCGTTCTTCGGCTCCCCGCTGGTGCGCTATGCCGCCGTGTTTGCGATCTGGGCAGTGGCGGCGACCCCAGCCCGCGGACTCGACCTGGGCGCGGCCAGCGAACGTCTGGCGTCCCTGCTGGGCCGCCGCGGGACGCAGTGACCGCTAACGAGCTTCCGGCTCCCCGGCAGCCGCGCGCTGGGACCAGTCGAACCAGCGCTCGTAGCGAATCTCGCGGACTGCTCGGTACACGCGATAGCGGTCCGGGACCGCCGGGCCGAGCAGGTAGGGGACTGCACCCAGGTTGCTCGCGTTGAAACTGGCACCGCTCTGCTTGACCTGAGTGTGGATCCAACGCGGCTCCGGTCGCTCGAGCTCGTCGATCAGCGTGGCCGCGTGCTCCGACGGAACGTGCACCTCGGCGTTGTTGCTCGCAACGATCAGCCGATCGCCGGGGCGAATCACGACGGTCCGCCAATCGACCGGCCGGGCGCCGGCTCGCTGGAGGTAGAACTGGAGCCCCCAGTGACCGTGGAACCAGACAGTCCCGCCCCTGCCGTGCCGGGCGACGAGCTCTTGCGCCGCTTCTCGGACACCGTTCGACCAGGTGCGGTCGGCCCAGGCCACGCCGAGAGCGAGGGCCGCACAGACGAGTGACGCCGCGACGAGCCCTGGCTGAGCGAGCGAGTGGCCGCGGCCGTGAAGGCGGCGCACGATCAGGATCGCGACCACGGGCGCCAGCACCAGGTTCGAGCGGCCGTTGTTGGTCCAGTTCACGAACGCGGCAAAAGCGAACGAGCCCAGCAGCCACAGCCCGAGCAGCCAGCGCTCCGGATCGCGGTTGCGCCGCAGCTCGCTGATCGCGAGCGCGAGCAGCGACACCCCGCCGAGCGACATCGCAGCGAGTTGCCACGCGAACCAGCGACTCGCGGCACCTGTCTCGGACGCGACCGGCAGGCCGATCCAGCCCAGACTCATCGGTGCGAGCAGCGTGAAGCCGGCGCCGATCGCGAGACCGACGCCCAGCGCGCGCCGGCTCCACAGCCAGGGACCCAGCAGCAACGCCGGCGCGACGCTCCCGCCCGCAAAGGCCAACCCCTCGACGAACTGGCGCAGGGGTGTCGGCCGCACGATGCCCTCGGTGTGCAGCGCCTCGGCCATCGCCTGCTCGATCGCGCCGGCGCCGTAGCGGACGTGCATCACGAGCTCCAGCCCCGCGAGCGCGACGACGGGAAGCAGTAGTGGCAGAGCGAAGCGTCGCAACGCCATCCGCCGGGCCAGCGAATAGGCGACCAGCAGCGGCACCAGCGCAATCGCGAAGTACTTCGTCCAGACAGCGAGCGCGGCGAGCAGCGCGGCTCCCCACAGCCAGCCATCGCCATCGCCCTGCGCACCGCGCAGCCAGCACAGCAGCGCCAAGAGCCACAGCGCGAGCATCGGGACGTCGCTCATCAACGTGTTCGCACACACCAGGAAGACGGGCGTTGCGATCGCCAGCAACGCCGCGGGCAACGCGTCAGCGTCCAGCCGCCGCGCCAGTCCCCAGGTCGCCAGGCCAGCTCCGGCAGCCGGGAGCGCGAATGCAACGTGGAGCGCCCGCTCGCTCCAGCCTGCGACCGCAGCAATGGCCGCGATCGCGTAGCCGGTGAGCGGAGGATTGCGTGTCACCGCGTACATGGGCTGCTCGGTGCCGTACCAGTTGACCCCAAATCCGAAGAAATCGAGTGGCTCGCGTCGGATTTGCTCGGCCAGCCACAGAAAGAGCGGCTCGTCGATGTTGAAGGCCCTGTCGGACAGAGCGAGCAGCGGAAGCAGGACGGCTGCCAGGACGATGCCCAGCTCGCGGCCGGTGCGCGGGTGGGCTGCGGCGTTGCCGGGGCCGGAGTGCACGACGGGCGCCAACGTACCACTGCGCGGGACCGGCAGCCCGCGGGCCGGCGATGGCCGAGCGGTGGCTATGCTCGCGCTGGTGCGCGGATTCCCCGCGTGGAGAGGCGCCGCCGGCAAGCATGTCCGCCGAGGCAAGCACCGAGTCCACGACCGCCAGCGGTGCGGCCGGAGCGCCGCTGCAGCTCGGGCTGCTACTCGCGGTCGCGGTCGGGCTCCGCAGCTACCGACTCGACGCTCCTCTGTGGTACGACGAGATCGTCACGCTCGTCGAATACGTCCGACTCGCGCCGAGCGACTTGCTCACGCACTACACGAGCACGAACAACCACCTGCTCTACAGCCTGCTGGCCCACGCGAGCGTCGCGGGATTCGGCGAGAGCGCCTGGGCGCTGCGCCTGCCCGCCGCACTGCTCGGCGTGGCGAGCCTGGCGGCCTTCTGGTGGATGGCGCACGAGTTCGTGGCAGCCCGCCAGGCCCGCCTCGCGAGCTGGGCGATCGCCCTCTCCTACCACCACGTCTGGTTCTCGCAGAACGCGCGTGGCTACACCGGAATTCTGCTCTCCGCCTGGCTCGGGACGGCCCTGTTCCTGCGCGCTCGCCGCGGCGGTCCAGCGCGCCTGTGGCTCGCCTACGCCGTGGCGCTCGCTCTCGGCACCTGGATCCACCTCTCGACCCTGTTCGTCTTCGCAGCGCACGGCATCGTCTACCTGGCGGAGGAGCTCGTTGCGCAGGGCCGCGACGACCGGCGCTTCGACGCGCGCCCCCTCGCCGCTTTGGCTGGCGGCCTGCTGCTCGCACTGGCGCTCTACGCGCCGCTACTGCCCGAGCTCGCCGAGACGCTCACCAGCCAGCACAGCGCCGGCCGCGGGAGCAACACTGTTACCACCTGGAAGAGTCCTGTCTGGACCCTGCTGGAGGCCGCGCGCGGGCTTCAGCTCGGCGGCGCTTCGCCCTTGGTCGCGCTGCTCGGGGTCGGGCTCGCGGGGTGCGGGCTGATTTCCTTTGCGCGGTCGCGCCCCGGCGACGCGCTGCTGCTCACGGCGCCGGGCGCGATCGCGATCGCTGCACTCCTCGCGGCAGGCTTCAACATCTGGCCGCGCTATTTCCTCGTGAGCCTCGGTTTCGCCGCCATCCTCGGCGTGCGCGGGGCCTTCAGCGCCGCAGGGCTCATCGTGACGAGCCCCACCCGTGCCGAGCACCTGGCGACGGCAGCCTGCATCACGGGGATCGCTCTCTCGGCGGCCACCCTCCCGCTCAACTACCGCTACCCGAAGCAGGACTACCCGGCTGCCCGCTCGCTGATCGTCGACCGCCGCGGCGCAGACGAGCCGGTCCTTGCGCTGGGGCTCGCCGACTACGCGTACGGCCGATACTTCGAGCCCGGGTGGGGGACGCTCGAATCCGTCGAGCAGCTCGACCGACTGGAGGAGGAGCACGCGAGCCTGTGGATCGTCTACTCCTTCCCGACGCTCCTTCGGGCCTCCCGCCCCGAGCTGTTCGCGAGAGTCGAGCGGGGGTACGAGCGGGTTCGAAGCTTCCACGGCACGCTGGGAGACGGCGACGTGCACGTGTTGCGATCGCGCTCCGTGCCAACACGGGGGAGGCAACCGTGACGCCTGGCCTGCGGATCGGCATCGACGCGACCTGCCTCGCAGCGGGCCGAGGCTACGGGCGGTTCGTTCGCGAGCTGCTGCCGCCGCTGCTGCGCGAAGACGACCAGAACGAATACGTGCTGTTCGCCGACGAGCACACGGGGCCTGAGCTCGAGCTCCTGCCCGGGCGCCGCGTCCTGCTGCCGACCTCCCAGCCTCAAGCCCAGGCAGCATCGGCCCGCGGGCGGCGCCGCGTCGCCGACATGTGGCGCATGGGTCGGGCGGTCGCCGATGCGTCACTCGATGTCGTCTACTTCCCCTCGGTCTACAGCTTCTACCCGGTCCCCGGCCCCACCCCGGTCGCCGTCGCGATCCACGACGTGATCCCGGAACGACACGGCGACGTGGTGTTCCCGACCCGGTGGAATCGCCTGCTGTGGAACACCAAGGTGCGGTGGGCACGGCGTCGCGCTCGCGCGTTGATCACGGTGTCCGAGTGGTCGCGGCGCGCACTGTGCGAGGAGTTCGGCACGCCCGAGCGCGAGATCTATGTCACGCTCGAAGCGCCGGCGCCCGGCTTTCGCCCGGTCGGCGAGCCCGAGACGCTGCGCTGCTGGCTGGCGGCGCACGGCCTGCCCGAGGAAGCGGCCTACTTCCTCTACGTCGGCGGCTTCAATCCGCACAAGAACCTCGGCGTCCTGCTCGATGCCTTTGCCACGGTCGCCCGCGCGCGGCCGGCGCTGCAGCTGCTGCTCGTGGGAGACTACGAGGGAGATGTCTTCCACAGCGATATCGCGGGCCTGCGCGAGCAGATCGCCCGGCACGGCATCGCCGACCGCGTCCACTGGACGGGCTACCTCGAGGACGAGCCCCTGCGCCACCTGTACGCAGGCGCCCTGGCCCTGTTGCTTCCCTCGCTAGAGGAAGGCTTCGGGCTCCCGGCGTTCGAAGCCGCCGCCTGTGGAACGGGCTGCATCGCCACGCGCAACAGCCCGCTGCCCGAGATGCTCGACGGGGCCGGGGTCTTCGTCGATCCGCGGGACGAGGCAGCGCTGCAGGGCGCCCTGACGCTCGTCGCCGACGACCCGGCGGTGCGCCGTGCCTTCGGCGCCAGGGCCCTCGCGCGCGTCGCTGGCCTCTCCTGGAGCTCGACGGCCAGGCAGACGCGAGAGGCGCTGGCCTCGATCGCGCAGCGCCCCGAGCGCGGCGCCCGGGGGCCGTCGTGAGCCGGCTCCGCTTCGCGATGGTGACGACGTTCTATCCGCCGAACCACTTCGGCGGAGACGCGGTATTCATTCGCCGCCTCAGCCACGCACTCGCCCGCCGCGGGCACGAGGTCGAGGTGATCCACGACGTGGACGCGTTCGACCTGCTGCACCGCGGCGGAGATCCCGCCGCGGTCGAAGAGCCTCCCGGCGTCGTGACGCACCCACTGCGCAGCCGGACTCGCTCGCTCGGCGCGCTCTCGTGCCTGCTCACGCATCAGCTCGGACGCCGGGTGCTGCACGGCCAACGCCTGCGATCCCTGCTCGAGCAGGGCGACTTCGACGTGATCCACTTCCACAACCTGTCGCTGGTCGGCGGTCCGCACGCCCTGCGCTGGGGCGACGCGATCAAGCTCTACACGGCCCACGAGCACTGGCTGGTGTGTCCGACGCACGTGCTGTGGCGCCACGGCCGCGAGCTATGCGATGCCCGCGAGTGCTTCCGCTGTAGCCTCCACTACCGCCGGCCGCCTCAGCTCTGGCGCCACACCGGGCTGCTCGAACGCGAGATCGAGCAGCTCGACGCGATCTTGTCACCGAGCGCCTTCAGCGCGGCGAAGCATCGCGAGTTCGACTTTCCGCGCGAGCTCGAGGTGATGCCCTATTTCCTGCCCGACCTCGACTCGACGGCTGCCGCGCAACCGGATGCGGAGCGCGAAGCCCCCGCCTGGGAGCGGCCCTACTTCCTGTTCGTGGGGCGGCTCGAGCAGATCAAGGGGCTGCAGGACGTACTGCCGCACTTCGGGGCCCACGCGCCGGCCGATCTGCTCGTCGTGGGAACCGGCAACTTCGAGAGCGAGCTGCGCAACCAGGCGGCGACCAGCCCGCGCGTGCACTTCCTCGGGCCCCGGACCCCGGAGGCGATCCGGCCCCTGTATCGCGACGCGATCGCGACACTCGTTCCCTCGCGCTGCTACGAGACCTTCGGAATCGTGGTGCTCGAGAGCTTCCGCGAAGGCACGCCCGTGATCGCGCGGCGGCTCGGCCCCCTGCCCGAGATCGTCGAGCCCGCGGGCGGCGGCCTGCTCTTCGAGACCGGCGAGGAGCTGGCTGCGGCGCTCGCGCACCTTGCGACGGACCGCGCCGCCCGCGACCGGATGGGCGCCGCAGGGCACCAGGCCCTGCGCGAGCGCTGGCTCGAGAGCTGCGTGCTCGAGCAGTATTTCGGCATCATCGGGCGGATCGCGAGGGAGCGCGGCCGCGAGCGCGTCCTGCAGCGACTCGGGCCGCCCGTCGGCCCAGCGGAGGTCTCATGATCGCGCTCGTCACCGGCGGGGCCGGCTTCATCGGCTCCCACCTGACCGACCGCCTGCTCGACGAAGGCCACGAGGTCTGGGCACTCGACGACCTCTCGACCGGTGCAATGAGCAATATCGACCACTTGTCCGGGAACTCTCGATTTCACTTTCAACTTGGATCGGTCGCGGACCAGGCGATCGTGGGCGAGCTGACGGATCGAGCCGACGTCGTGTTCCACCTGGCGGCCGCAGTCGGCGTGAAGCTCATCGTCAGCAATCCCGTCCGCACGATCGAGACCAACGTGCACGGTACCGAGGTCGTGCTGAAGGCGGCCGCCAAGAAGGCCAAGCTCGTCGTGCTGGCGTCGAGCTCCGAGGTGTACGGCAAGAGCACGCAGATCCCGTTCTCCGAAGGGGGAGACCTGCTGCTCGGTCCGACCACGCACAGCCGCTGGGGCTACGCCTGCTCGAAAGCGATGGACGAGTACCTCGCCCTGGCCTACCGCCGCGAGTTCGATCTGCCCGTCATCATCACGCGCCTGTTCAACACGGTGGGCCCCCGCCAGACCGGACGCTACGGAATGGTGCTGCCGACCTTCGTGCAACAGGGACTGAGCTCGGAGGACATCACCGTCTACGGGTCCGGGGACCAGCGGCGCTGCTTCGGCGACGTCTACGCGGTCGTCGAATCGCTGGTGCGGCTGGTCGGCTTCGCGGAAGCCCGCGGCGAGGTGTTCAACGTCGGCTGCGACCGCGAGCTGAGCATCCGCGAGCTGGCCGAGCTCGTCCGATCGATGACTGGCGGCTCGTCCCGGATCGTCACCGTCCCCTACGACGAGGCCTACGAGGAAGGCTTCGAGGACCTCGGACGGCGCGTGCCCGATGTCTCGAAGCTGCACGCCGCGATCGGCTTTCACCCGGACACGCCGATCGAGCGGATCGTCCAGAACGTGATCGACTTCGCGCGCCGCAGCGGTGAGGCTTGAACGCGCCGTGTGGGTGCTCACCTATCACTCGATCTCGCAGGGCCCGCGGCCACTGTGCATCGCTCGCGACCGCTTCGCAGCCCAGCTCGACGGGCTGCTCGACGCGGGCTGGCAGCCGGTGCCGGTGGGCGAGATCTTCTCCCGGGCCGCTCCCGACCGCCCCGCCCGCCCGCGCTTTGCCGTGAGCTTCGACGACGGCTACCGGGACTTTGCGCACACTGCGTTTCCCGTGCTCGAGCAGCGGGGCATTCCGGCGACCCTGTTCGTGCCCGCGGCCGTCGAGCGCACGCAGCTCCCGGGCGGGCTCGAGGGCCGCGCGCTGCTCGATCCGAGCGAGCTGCGAGATCTGGCCGCGCGAGGGGTCGAGATCGGAGCGCACGGGATCGACCACCAGGATCTCACTCGCCTCGACGACGGAGCGCTCGCCCGCGAGCTCCGTGTGGGCCGCGAACGACTCTGCGAGTGGATCGGCCGCCCGGTGCGCTATCTCGCTTATCCGTTCGGGGCCTTCGACGCTCGCGTCCTCGCGACCGCCGGCAGCGCCTATGCGGGCGCCTTCACGACGCAGCTCGGCGCGGTGCCGCCCGTACCTCACCCCCACGCCGTCCCGCGTATCGACGCCTACTACCTCGACGATCCGAGGCTGGTGCGCGCGGCTCGGCGCGGGAACGCCGCTCGATACCTGATGGCCCGCCGCTGGCTCCGACGACTTCGCGGCAGCGAGCCGCGCCGCCCGATCCCGACAGCACCGGCCGCGCATCGGCGGGCTGTCGGCAGAGCGCCCGCATGGCGCTGAATCTGGCACAGCGCGCCGCGCGCCACGCGCGCTTGTCGGCCCGCGCAGCCGGCCTGACCGATGTCGGCACGCCGCCGTTCCTGATCTTCTTCATCAACTCGATCTGCAACTTGAAGTGCGAGCACTGCTTCGTCTGGGACCGGCTCAATCAACGCGACGATCTGAGCTTCGACGAGATCGTGGCGCTGTCCGAAGACCTGGGACCGGTCGAGAACCTCAACCTCTCCGGCGGCGAGCCCTTCATGCGCGAGGACTTTGCGCAGGTGTGCGAGCAGTTCATCACGTGCAACGGCGTCAAGCAGATCTACGTGCCGACCAACGGCTACTACACCGAGAGCACGGTCGCGGCCGTCGAGGCAGTGCTCGCAAACCCGACGCTCGACCTGTTGGTGCTCGAGTTCTCGCTCGACGGCATGCCCGAGTTCCACGACCGATTCCGCGGGAATCCCCGCTCGTTCGCGAAGGCGATGGAGACGATCGACGCCGTCTCGACGCTGCAACGGCGCGACCCCCGCCTGCGCATCCATTCGATCGCCACCGCGACCGCGGACAATCTGGAGGAAATCCGCCAGCTCACGACATACCTGTTCGAACGACACCCGGCCATGGACCACCAGAACATCGCCATCATCCGGGGGGACCGGAAGAACCCCTCGCTCCAGGGCCCCGCGCTCGACGCATACCTGGATCTCGACCGCTATGCGAAGCGGCTGTGGGCCGGTCGAGAGCAGGCTCGCTTCGGCGCGGTCGTCGACCCGATGCTCACCTGGGCCAAGGTGCGCACCGCGCGGGAGCGACGCCAGGTGATTCCGTGCAAGGCGGGCATCCTGTCGGCCGTCGTCTACGCCAATGGCGACGTGGGCGTGTGCGAGACGCTGGCCAGCCACCCGGTCCTCGGCAACCTGCGCGAGCGCAGCTTCCGCGAGATCTGGTACTCGCCCGAGGCGGTGGAGGCACGCCGCAAGATCGCGTGCAAGGAGTGCCACTGCACGAACGAGGTCTTCCTGTGGCCGAGTGTCGTCTTCCAGCCGTTCCAGCTGGCGCGTGCGCTGGCGGGAGCCCGCACCTGGCAGACCCTGGAGCCGCTGCGAGAAGACGAGCGCGCCGCCGTCGCGATCGGCGAGGATGGACTGCCCGAGCCGCCCACGTGAGCCCTTCCTTCCGCGTCGAACGGATCGTCCGCAGCTACGCCTGGATCGCCGGCGCCGAGATCCTCTCCAAGGGGATGGGCTTCGTCGCCTTCGCGGTGCTCGCGCGCGTCCTCGCCCCGCCGGCCTACGGCGTGCTGGAACTCGCAGTCGCCGTGTCGATGGTCGCTTTGCTGTTCGTCGATTTCGGACTGGGCCCGACTGCTGCGCGCACGATGACGACCGATCCCGAACGCGCAGACTCGATGACTGGAAGCGTCCCAGCGATTCGTCTCGGCCTCGCACTAGTGTCCCTGCTGCTCGCGATCGGACTCGGACCCCTGCTCGCAACGACGCCGGATGGGCGCACGCTGATCGTGCTCTACACGGCGGCTCTGCTGTTTGCGCCCTGGATCCTGGACTGGGTGTTCCAGGGCCTCGATCGCACGGCCTGGGTGGCGCCAGCACAGCTGCTGCGAATGAGCGTGTTCCTCGCTGGCGTCGTGCTCTGGATCGACGGTCCGCAACAGCTGGTGCGCGTCGGCGCAATCGAGATCGCGAGCTTCGCGACACTCGCTATCTACTATGTGCTGGCCTCGCGATCCCATGGACAGCGGCCGGCGCTGCGGCCCGACGCCGCGAGCGTCCGCGAGCTGATACGAGAATCGGCGCCGGTCGGCGCGGGCCAGCTGCTGTGGGTGCTCAATCAGTACCTCCCGACCTTCGTCGTCGCCGGCTGGCTCGCCGGCCCGGAGCTCGCCTATTACGGGGCCGCGCACCGGATCGTGTTCGGGCTGGGCAGCTTCGTCTTCCTCTACTTCTTCACGCTCTACCCCGCGCTGGTCCGCGCGACCCACGAACGACGCGACGAGTTCGTTCCGCTGGTCACGCTGTCGATGCGCGCGACGGCGTGGCTCGGCGGACTGGGCGCGATCGCGGGGACGCTGCTGGCCGCGCCGGTCAGCGCACTCGCGTTCGGCGCCGAGTTCGGGCCTACCGGCCCGCTGCTGGCGGTACTGGTCTGGGCACTGCCGATCCACCTGATCTCCGGGCACGCGCGTTTCGCGCTGATCGCCGCCGGAGAGGCCCGAGCCCAGATGCAGGCGCAGGCCTTCGGCGTCGCCGTCACCGCCGTCGGATGTGCAACGCTGGTCCCCCGGCTCGGTGCACTGGGCGCTGCCATCGCATTGCTCGCCGCCGCAACGGGGGTCTGGGCCTGGGCCCACATCGCGACCCGCCGCCGGGTGGGACCGCTCCCCGGGCTCGCGCCCCTCGGGCGACCCGCCGCCGCCGTCGCCGTCAGCCTGCTCGCCGCGACCAGCCTGCCAACCGAGTCGACCTGGCTGCGCGCAGCCGTCGGCACCGGATCGTTCGCGGCGGTCGGGCTGTGGAGCGAACGGCACGCGCTCACGGCGCTCGCGGCGTTGCTTCGCGGTGAGCCGCGCGAGCAGGCGCCGTGAGATCGCGCGCACCGCGCCTCGGAACGGGCGCGCGCCTGCTGCTGACGGGGTGGGTCGTCTACACCCTGCACTTCGCGACCGATATCGCGCGCGAGCACTATCCCGCGTTCTCGCTCGCTGAACGCGCGACGTTGCGCGTCGACCCGTACCTCGGACTTCACCCCGACCTGTTCGCGGTCCCCGGACGCGGCGCTTTCATCAACAACAACCCGGGGGCCTCGCTGCTCGGTGCGCTGCCCTACGCGGTAGCGCGGCCACTGGTCGATGTAGTGGCGGCACGAGCCATTGCAGACCGCTCCGACGGACCGCCGCCCGAATTCGCCGACCCGAGGCCGGATCGGCGCGAGTTCTTCGCCAGAGCCTACGCCCGGGGCCTCGACATCCGATTCGGACTCGCGGCCGGCGTGATCCAGGCCTTCGGCACCGCGCCGCTGTCCGCGGCGATGCTCCTCGTCATGTACGCAGTGCTGTGCCGCTTCGGCTTCAGCGCGCGCGAGTCCATGTGGCTGGCTCTGATATACGGCTTCGCCACGCCGATCTTCTTTCGCGCGGCCTTCCTGAACCACAACCTGTTCGTGGCGCACGCGACGCTCGGCGGATTCGCCCTGTTGCAGCGTGCCGATGGCATCGCGCGCGACCCGCGTCGTCTTGCCGCGGCCGGCGCGGTGACCGGCACCGGCCTGCTGTGCGACTACGCCGGCGCCGTACCGCTCGTCGCGCTGGGCATCTATGCGCTCGCCCGGCTGTGGAAGGCGCTGCCGGCTGGCCAGGCGATCTCGCGCTTCGGGGCAATGGTCGCCGGCGCGTGCGTCCCCGTCGGTGCTCTGCTCGCCTATCAAGCCTGGGCCTTCGGTCACCCGCTGCTCCCGGCGCAGCACTACATGCCGGCTACGCAGTACTCGGGTCAGGGCTGGAACGGGTTCGCCTGGCCCGCGCTGGACCTGCTGGCGCAGAACCTGCTCGACCCTCGCTTCGGGCTGCTCGCCTTCGGCCCGCTGCTCGGACTCGCCTTTGCGCAGCCGCTGCTCGGGAACCGCGACCGCTCGCGAATCCGCCCGCCCGAGCGCGCACTCGCGCTCGGGCTGTTCTTCGCGCTGCTCGTGTTCGCGAGCGCGAATCAGTACGCCCGGCTGCAGTGGAACACGGGTTTCCGCATGCTGGCGCCGGCCGTACCGCTGCTCTTTGTGCTGTGTGCAGACGTGCTCACGCAGCTGCCGCGCCGGATCGCGATCGCCCTGGTCGGCCTTGCAGCCGCGCATTCGTGGTGTCTGGCGATGGTGCGCGCCGACGCGATCGCATCGATCGCGACCGTGCTGACGAGCGGACCGCGACTGCCCTGGCTCACCTCGGTCTGGCGCGCGGGCGGCAGCTACCTGCCGCTCGCGCCCGGACAGCTGTCCCCGAGCCTGCTCGCCGCACCCTTCCTCGCGCTCGGGGCCGCGCTGCTGGTCTGGATCTGGACTCGCGGATGGCCCGAGGGGCAACGACGAATCGAACGGGCGCAGGGATGAGCTGCGATCTAGCGCCGCAGCGGGCAACACGATGAACCATAATGCGGGCCGAGACCACGGGAGAGCCATGCCGAGTGGAGCCGCGACCCGGGAAGGCGTCTGTATCGTCGTCCCGGCCTACGATGAAGAAGAGGCGATCGAGGCCTGCCTGCGCGAGCTGCGCGCAGTGATGGGTGAGCTCGATCGCGAGTCCGAGCTGATCGTCATCAACGATGGCTCGACCGACCGCACGGCGGAACTCGCGCGAGCGGCCGGGGTGCGGGTGATCGATCTGCCCGAGAACCGCGGCTACGGCGCCGCGCTCAAGACGGGGATCGAAGCCGCCCGGTTCGAGACCATCGTCATCACCGACGCCGACGGCACCTATCCGGCCAAGGAGATCCCGGCCCTGCTCGAACGGGCCGAGCAGTACGACATGGTGGTCGGAGCGCGAACGGGCGCGAACGTGGCGATTCCGTTCGCGCGGCGGCCGGCCAAGTGGTTCCTGACGAAGCTCGCGAGCTACCTCGCCGGCAGGCCGATTCCCGACCTCAACTCGGGGATGCGCGTACTGAAGCGCCGGCACGTACAGCGTTTCGAGCACGTGCTGCCCTCCGGCTTCTCGTTCACCGCGTCGATCACGCTCGCGTCACTGTGCAGCGACCTGCTCGTCGCCTATCACCCGATCGACTACCTGGAGCGCACCGGGCAGAGCAAGATCCGGGCGGCGCATGCGCTCGAGTTCACGATCCTGGTCCTGCGTACGATCGTCTACTTCAACCCGCTGAAGGTCTTCCTTCCGCTCGGGGCCGTGTTCTTCGCCGGCGGCACGGCAAAGTTCATCTACGACCTGTTCATCGGGAATCTGTCGGAGACCGCCGTGCTCGGCTTCCTCGGCGGGACGCTGCTCTGGGCGGTCGGCCTGCTATCGGACCAGATCGCGCGCGCCGGCCTCGGTGGGGGACGCCGGAGTTGACCCCGGCCTCCCCGCTTCGCCAGGCGCTCGCCCGGCCGAAGCCCTGGCGAGCGTTCGCACTGCGCAGCGCCATGACCCTCGGCGCGCTCGCGGTCGTGGTCGCGATTGCGTCGCCGAGCGCCCTGCTCGACGCGCTCGGACGCGCCCCCCTCACCGTGTGGCTCGCCACCGCGGGCGGCCTGGCAGCAGGACACGCCGTCGCAGCGATGAAATGGCGGCAGCTGCTGGGCGCCGTGGGCGCGCACTGCACACCGCTGCAGGCGCTGCGAGCGCATGGCGCCGGATTGTTCGCGAACCTGCTGCTGCCCTCGCTCGTCGGGGGCGACATCGTCCGCGCCGCCGCGCTCACGCGCGGCGGTCACGCAGCCGCCGTGGCGACTGGCAGCATCGCCGACCGTCTGATCGATACGCTGGCCCTCGCGCTGCTGGCAGCGCTGGGCGCGATCGTCATCCAGCCGGTTCGGACCTGGCACTGGCTGGCGATCGCAGGGGTCGCGGCGAGCGTCCTGGTGGGACCGGCGATCGCCTTGCGTCTGCTGCGCGGTGCACCCCTCGCTCGGCTGCCACCGCGACTGGCCGAGCTGGCGATACGCCTGCGCGACGCGGCGCTGCGACTGGCCGAAGCACCCGGCACCGCGGCCGCGGCGCTCGGCCTCTCGCTCGCCGTCCAGCTCGCGTTCGTGTGGCTGAACGCGCGGCTGGGCAGCGCGCTCGGCATTCAGGCTTCGTTCGGCGTGTGGCTGCTGTGCTGGCCGCTCGCAAAACTCGTCGCGCTGCTCCCGATCAGCCTGGGCGGTCTGGGCGTGCGCGAGGCAGCGCTGGCTGGGCTGCTCGGCGGCTTCGGCGTCCCGGCGGCGCTGGCCGTCGGACAATCGCTGCTCTGGCAGGTGGCGCTGATCGCGGTCGGAAGTCTCGCGGGTGCGCTCGCGCTCGTCACCGCCACGGGCGATCGTACTGCCGCCTCGCCTGGCAACGGAGACACGACGCATTGAGTCGACGGGTCGCCATCCTCGGGGCGGGCCCCGCCGGACTCGCAGCAGCGCTGGGACTCGCGCGGCGCGGTTTCTCGGTCGATCTGGTCGAGAGTGGGACCCGTGTCGGCGGCAACGCGGGAAGCTTCGAGCTCGCAGGGCTGCGCGTCGACTATGGCAGCCATCGACTGCACCCCGCCACCGACCCGGCGATCTTCGCCGAGATCCGCGAGCTGCTCGGAGACGATCTACTCGAGCGACCGCGGCACGGCCGCATCCATCTGCTCGGCCGTTTCCTCCACTTCCCGCTGCGACCGCTCGATCTGTTGCTACGCACGCCGCCCCGCTTCGCGTTCGGCGTAGCGAGCGACCTCGCGCGCAAGTGGGCGGCGCCCGCGGCCACGACGAGCGAGACTTTCGCGGGCGTGCTCGAACGCGGGCTCGGGCGAACCATCTGCCGCGACTTCTACTTCCCCTATGCCCGCAAGATCTGGGGACTCGAGCCCGACCAGATCTCGGCGACCCAGGCCCACAAACGCGTCGCCGCCGGCTCGATCGCAAAGCTCTTGCGGCGCCTGCTGCCGGGAGCCGGTCCAGGCGCCGCGACCGCAAAGGGCACCTTCTTCTATCCACGGGCGGGCTACGGACAGATCTCCGAAGCCTACGAGCGCGCCGCGCGCGAGGCCGGCGCGCGACTCCAGCTCGACAGCCGCGCGGTCCGCGTGGAGCGGCGAGCTGCTGGTGACTTTCGGATCGAGACCTCGTCCGCTTCGCTCGAGGCCGACCGGGTCTGGTCGACGATCCCGAATGCCGTGCTCGTGCGCATCCTCGATCCCGCCGCGCCCGCCGAAGTCATCGCCGCTGCGAACGCGCTCGAGCTGCGGGCGATGCTGCTGGTCTATCTCGTGCTCGAGACCAGTCGCTTCAGTCAGTACGACGCCCACTACTTCCCGGCAGCCGAACTCCCGTTCACACGGGTGTCCGAGCCCAAGAACTACGCCGCGGCAAACCAGCCGAGCGGGCGAACCGTGCTGTGCGCCGAGATTCCTTGCGCAACCACCGATCCCGTCTGGACACTCGACGACGCTGCGCTCGGCGAGCTGGTGAGCGAGGGCCTGGCGAGGGCAGGCCTGCCTGTCCGAGCGCCGATCGCAGAGGTCGCGACCCGCCGTCTGCCCGCCGCCTATCCGGTCTATCGCAGCGGGTACGAACGGGCGCTCGGCGCGGTCGACGACCACATCACATCGCGCGAAGGCATTTTGAGCTTCGGGCGCCAGGGCCTGTTCGCGCACGACAACACCCACCACGCCCTGGCGATGGCGCGGGCCGCGGTCGAATGCCTGCGAGACGACGGGAGCTTCGACGCGAGCCGCTGGCGCGAGCACCGCGCCGTCTTCGAGACACACGTGGTCGAGGACTGACTCCTCACGAAGCTCGGGGCACCGCGCTAGACTGCGCCGCCCTCACTGCCCGGCGTGCGGCCCTGCACTCGCGCCACGGAGGACACCCGATGCCCGCCTACCTGATCGTCAACTACACGGTCGACGACCCCGAGCTGTACAACGAGTATTCCGCGGCCGCCGGCCCCGCGATGAAGATCGGCGAGGCCTGTGAGTTGCTCGCCTTCGATCCCGCGAGCGACCGGCTCGAGGGCGATACGGTGGGGCATCAGACGATCGTCTTGCAGTTCGAATCGAAGGAGCAGGCCAGGCAGGTCTACGAATCGGGTGCGTATCAGGCCGTGGTCGGCAAGCGTCTCGAGGCCACGTCGAACCATTTCGCGGTCCTGGCCAACGGCATCCCCGGCTAGCAGACTGCCCCTGGACTCCGCGCGCCTCGCGGCCCGAGCTTCTCGAGGGAGTCTCGAGTCGGGCTCCCGACTCTCGGGAACGAGAGTTCAGCGTCGCGCCGCTGACTCGCGCAGCCGAGCGACCCGACCGTAGATCACGGCCACTCCGAACGCCGCGATGAAGCCGTAGCCGAATAGCGAGATCGCCCCGACGAGCGCGCCGAGCGGATCGGTCGCATAGCCTGGCAGGTAGTGCGCCAGCAGGGCGAGGTGCGGACTCGGATGGCCGCCGTAGCGCCACCACAGCCAGATCGTCGCCAGCACGAGTGCGATCGCAAACAGCGAAGCGCTGACTGCAGCAAAGGGCAGCGGGCGCAGCGAGACGACGCGGTGGACCTCGCCCAGCTCGCCGCTCGCGCGTCGCTCGAGCATGCGAGCCGCACCGGTCAGGAACCACGGCCCGTACGCCCGACCGATACAGAAGCCGATCGCGTAGCCGCTGCAGGCGGCCCACAGGGCCCCGACGACCGCGCCCCAGAACGAAACTGCATAGCCCGGGAAGAAGTGGGCCAGCAGGCCGAGCATCTGCCCCGTCATCGGACCGCCCTGCCAGTGCAGTACCAGGGTGGCCAGGAACAGCCCCGAGCCCGCGAGCAGCGCCAGCACGCCGCCCAACACGTGCGCGTTCAGCCGAACCAGCGCAGCGGCCACCGCGTCGGCCCCGCGCGACGCCTTCGACGGATCCGACGGCGAAGCACCCATCACAGCTCCTGCAGCTCGCGCCGGATCTCGCGAGCGCGCTCGCGCCCGATCACCACGGCGACGAAGAGGCGGTGGTAGGAGTTCCACAGCCAGGCCAGCAAAGCGCCGACCACGAATCCGGCGATCGCGGCGTCGATCAGGCCGATCCCGACACCCGGCCAGCTCACGGTGTAGCTGGGCAGGAAGTGGCCGAGACGCTTCAAGTGGAATCCGACGAGCGAGCCGCCCTGCAGCAGCAGCGCTGCCGTCGCCAGCGCCAACCCGATGCCGGCGACGGCACCGGTAGCAATGCCGAGCGCCACCGAGTCGAGCTGCCCGAGGGAGCGCGCCATCAGCTCTCGCTCGCTCGGCGTCACCGAGTCGCGCCGCGAAACGGTCTCCTTACGCGTCTCACGCTCCGTCGCGGTCAACCGCCTTCTCCTCGTGGTAGTCGAGCTCAGCGTTCACCAGGCCGACGTCGTGTGCATCGCCCAGCAGGTTCTGCGCCACCAGCAGCCCGGTCTCGATCGAGTGATCGGCATTGTTGTAGCGAAAGGTACCGCCGCGCCCGGCGATCGAGATATTGGGCTCGTACCGGCTCAGGTACGTCTTGAGCCGCCCGACCCGCTCGGCGTAGTCGAGCGAGTAAACGGGATAGGCCTGGTGTGCGCGCAGCGCGAATCCCCCGAGCACCTCGTCGCGATCGATGAAGCCGAGGTCGTCGGCCAGGTGCCCGATCGTGCGCCCGACGATCTCGTCGTCCGACAGCGACCAGGTCGCATCGCCGCGGGTACAGAACCACTCGGCACAGATCGAGGTCCTGCCAGCCGGACACATGGCCTCGCTCCAGTTGCGGGGCTCGTGGATGCGAGCGAAGCCGACATTTTCATCGTGGACGTAGAGCCAGGTGTCGGTCGTCACGCACGGCTTGCGCAGCATGATGTTCGCAGTGATCACGCTGCGGAACTCGAGTCCCCTCGCCGCCTCGATCACATCGTGCGGAGCGCCGGGTTCGACGATCTCCACCAGCCTTCCGAGTGGAATCGTGGAGACGGCGTGGCGCCCGGAGACCTCGCGCTCGACGTTGGCCTCGCGATCGAGGTAGCGAACGGTCACGTCGTCCGAGCGAAGTGAGAGCGCGGTCACGTCCGAGTTCAGCAGCACTTGCCCGCCAGCCGCTTCGACGTCCTCCCTCATGCGCTCCGAGATGCGTTGATACCCCAGGCGCGGATACAGGAACGAGTCGACGAGAGACTCGACCTTCGGACCTGTCCGCCTGACTTCTTGCGGCACGAGCGCGTTCTTGAGCGTCTCGTAGATCGACAGCCCCCGGGTCCGCTGCGTCACCCAGTCCGCTGACAGGAGCGAGCAGTCGCGGCCCCACACCTTCTCGGTATAGCGGCGAAAGAACATCTCGTAGAGCTTCGGTCCGAACTGCGCGATGTAGGCCTGCTCGATGTTCTCGGCCGACTCCCGTCGGAAACGTCGCCTCACCTGCTCCAGGCCGTAGCTCGCGACCGCGTGCGAGCTCGCGGTGATGCCCGCGGTGCGCAACACGTTCATGATCGACACGGGGTAGTCGAAGTAGCGGCCCTCGAAGTAGATGCGGCTGGTGCGCTGGACCTCTACCAGCTCGCCGCGCATGAGATCGCGAAACCACCGATCGAGCCAATCCTTCTTGGTGAACCAGCGGTGACCACCCAGGTCGAAGCGGAAGCCCTCGTGCTCCCAGGTCAGCGACAGCCCGCCCACCCAGGGCGCGCGTTCGAGCACACGGACTGCGACGCCGCGGGTTGCGAGCTCGTGCGCGGCGGCGAGACCGGCCGGACCACCCCCCAGTACCACGACCGAGTCGCGTCCCGGTCGAACGCGGCTCACGCCGAGCTCTTCGAGCGGCGCGCGGTGCGCAGCCGATGACGCAGCCAGCAGGCGGCGAACGTGAAGCCGCTGTAGCTGAGATGCACCTGGTGGAAGGCCCAGGCGCGCGCCGCGAAGCCGGGACCCCGCAAGCGCGCGAGCTGCGCGACGAAGTCACGCTGTAGACCGAGTGACGCCCCGAGCACGAGCAGTGCCGCGAGCGTCATCGCGCCGCGGGCGGTGAGCAGGGCCACGACCAGCGCAGGAATCGACAGAAGCGCGACCGGCGCAAGCCCCGCCGCGATGCGCTGCGAGGTGCCCAGGCCCAGGTCGTTCGGCACCTCGCCCTGCTCGAGCATGAGCTCGCTCCAGGGAACCCCGCGCTCGACGATGTCGGTGTAGACGGCGCCGCGCAGCGTCCAGCGCTTGAGGTGCTGGACCTGGAGCTCGGGGTCCAGACGAGCGCGCCCGACGCGGCGAAGCCGATAGCCGAGCTCGATGTCCTCGATCTGCGGGCGCGGGAAGCGCTGGGCATCGAAGCCACCGACGGCGAGAAAGGCGTCACGCCGCACCGCGCCGCAGCCGGCCCAGAAGGTCGCGTCCTCGCGCTGGGCGCGATGGTGGGTGTAGTGGTGTCGCAGGTTCATGTACTGCGAGAAGAAGCCGGGATCGCGCGGCGAATCGTCGTACGAGCCAGACAGGCAGACGAGCTCCGGAGCGGCGGCGAAGGCCGCACGCACGCGCTCGACCACATCCGCGCGCGGCACGCAATCGGCATCCAGGAAGAGGACGACGTTCTCTTCGACGTGAGCGACGCCGATGTTGCGCGCCCGCGCCGGGCCAGCCGGATGCGGCAGCCTCACCACGCGGGCACCGAGCTGCTCGGCAGTCTGTGCGGTGCCATCGCTCGAGCCCGGATCGACCACCAGCACGGTTGCGCCACCGGCTGCGCGCAGCACCGCCGGCAACACCTCGGGGAGGAGGAGCGCCGCGTTGAACGCGGGCATCACGATCGCAACGCTGCACTCGCCCACTCGTTCTGCTCCCGTGCGTCCAACCGAGCCGTTTCCATGGTAGGACGCGCGATCAACCTGCGGGCCTCGCCCCGCTCACTCGACTCGGCCCGGGACGCTTCCAGGTACTCCGATCCGTGAGTTCACTCCGGGCCGGCCCGAAGTCCCCGTGGGGAGGCAGTGCCGCGGGGCGGACGGGCGGCGGGGGACTCCCTACCCTGCGACGCCGGCTCCTCGCACGGCGCGGGCCGAGCGCGACGGGAGCAATGCCGATGAGCCTGCGCGAGCCGCGCAGCGTGACGATCACCGTATTGCCAGGCGTGCTCGGCGCGGCCGCGCTGCTCGGTCTGCTCGACGTCGGGATCCACGGCCGCGGGCTCGACGCCTCGACCTCGGCACCCAGCGTGGTGCTGGGGATCGCATTGGCCGGCCTGCCCGCACTCGTCCTGGCCGCGGTCCTCGCCCTCGCGCCGCGCGGCCTGAGCGCAGCCTTGCAGCACCGCCGGGCGCGGCTCGCAGCAGGCCTCGGCGCCGGCTGCATGGTGCTCGCGCCCCTGGCGGCCGCGGCGCTCGGCGCGGCACGGTACGAGACACCGGCTCTGCCTGCGCGCGCGCCTGGAGGCTCTCCTGCACAGGGGATCCCCGCCCGGGACCCGCCCCACGTCGTGTTGATCGTCCTGGACACGCTGCGCGCGGATCATCTGGGAGCGTACGGGGGCCCCCGAGATGCATCTCCGTCGTTCGACGCCCTGGCCGCGCAGGCGACGCTGTTCGAGCGCTGCTTCGCCCAGGCCGCGTGGACGGTGCCGTCGCACGCCTCGCTGTTCACGGGCCTCTACCCGGTGAGTCACGGCGCGTCGTTCGAGCACGCGCGCCGACTCGACGACCGCTTCCAGACGCTCGCCGAGTGGCTGCACGAGAGCGGTTACCGGACGGCGGCGTTCGTCGCCAACCCGCACCTCGCCGTCGCGAATCTCCATCAGGGCTTCGAGCTCTACCGCGAGCTGGCGGCGCCGTTCTCGACGCTGCTGCTGCGCAGGCCGCTCAGCGTGCTCGGCGGTCCCGCACGCTGGACCGACGAGGGCGCAGCACAGGCCGTCCGCGAGCTCGGAACCTTCCTCACGGACTACGGCGAGCAAGGCGACGCTGCGCCGTTGTTCTTGTTCGTGAACCTGCTCGAGCCGCACTGGCGGCACCTGCCGCCCTACGCCGAACGCCGCGAGGCACTGGCCGCAACTGGCGGCTACCTCGCGGGAACCCTGGCCTCGACGCGCTTCTACGGACCGCTGGCGATGGCGCGAGGCGGCCTCGACGAGCCCGCCGAGCTGGCCGCCCTGCGAGCACTCTACGGCGCGGAGGTGCGCTATCAGGACCGCTTGCTGGGCCAGCTCGTAGAGCTGCTCGAAACCCATCTCGGCCTGGACGGAACGCTCCTACTCGTGACGGCCGACCACGGCGAGAACCTCGGCGAGGGGGGGCGCTTCGATCACGTGTTCGCACTGAACGACCATCTGATCCGCGTCCCGATGCTGATCCGCTATCCCCCGCGCTTCGACGCCGGAGCTCGCCGGCGCGAGCTGTGCCAGCTGGTGGACGTACCCGCCACGCTCCGCGATGTCCTCGGCCACGCGGTGTCGGCCCGCGATGCCGGCAGGAGCCTCGCTGCCGGAGCGCCGGCCGCGAGCCGCTTTGCCTATGCAGAGGGCGACCCGTATCTCGAGCATCTCGACCGCATGTCGCGCGCCGCGGGCCCGAAGCGCGACCTGTCGGATCTCGCGGCGCCGCTGCGCAGCGTGCGCGATGCGCGCTACAAGCTGGTCTGGTCGGCACGGCGCGGCAGCGTGCTGTTCGACCTGTCCGAGGACGCGGACGAGCTGCACGATGTCGCCGCCGAGCATCCCGAGCGGCGCGACGCGCTCGAGCGCGAGCTGCGACGCTGGTACGAGAGCCAGCCTCACTACGAGCCGGACGCGCGCGCGCCCGCAACCGCGCTGGACGACGCGGTGCGCGCGCGGCTCGAAGCACTCGGGTACGCGCCTTGACCACCACCGCGCCCTCCCCGCCCGAGCTGTCCGTGGTGGTTGCGGTGACGAGTGGCGGGCTCCACGTGGACCAGTGCCTCGAGGCGCTCGCCGCCCAACGCGACGCGC
Source organism: Myxococcota bacterium (assembly GCA_036336835.1). Taxonomy (GTDB): domain Bacteria; phylum Myxococcota_A; class UBA9160; order UBA9160; family UBA4427; genus JAYZFK01. The sequence continues at coordinate 78,342 of JAYZFK010000034.1, forward strand.
CTTCGCTCGAAATCATCGTGCCCATCGATGCCTGGCTCCCCGAGGTCGACGCGGCGCGCTGGCACGAGCGCTTCCCAGAGGTCCGGCTCTCCCCGATGGCGACAGCGGGCGGCTCTGCGCGCGGCGACGCCGGGCCGTGCCACCTGCGCACCGACCTGCGGCGCGCAGCCGGACTCGCGGCAGCGAGCGCGCCGATCGTCGCACTCACCGAGGACCACGCGCGTCCGGCGCCGGACTGGTGCCGCAACATCGTCCGCGCGCACGCCGCTCTGCCGCATGCCGCGATCGGCGGCGCGATCGACAACGCGAGCCCCGAGCTGCTCGCGCGGGCAGTTCATCTGTGCGACTTCGGTCGCTATCAGCGCCCGCTGCCCAGCGGCCCCGCGGACTTCGTGAGCGACGTCAACGTCTCGTACAAGCGCAGCGCGCTCGAGGCGGTGAGCGCTCATTGGCGCGATGGCTACCACGAGCCGGCGGTCCACCAGGCACTCTGCGCACGGGGAGGCGTGCTCTGGCTCGATCCATCGATCGTCGTCGAGCAACAGCGCGGTCCGCTCGAGCTACTGCCCTGCCTACACGAACGCTATGCGTGGGCCCGGCTGTACGCGGGCAAGCGCTGCGACGAGCTGAGCCGGGGCCAGCGAGCGGCCCGGGCACTGCTCGCCCCGCTCCTACCGGCGGTGCTCTTCGCGCGCCAGCTGCGCGGCGCGTGGACCCGGCGACGCGGAGAGAACGCGTGCGCCCTTCCCCTGGTCGCCATCCTGCTGTGCGCCTGGAGCATCGGCGAAGCCGTCGGCTACTGGACCGGCCGACCGGCGGCGCGGGACACGCAGGGGACCGCTGCATGAGGCCGCGCCGCTACGGACTCGCACTTCCGCTGGTCGGCGCGCTGCTCGGCCTCGCCTGCACGGAGACGGAGACTCCCACAAGCCCGCCGTCCCGGGGCGAGCCACCGAACATCGTGCTGATCCTGCTCGATGACGCCGATGTCCGGGACTTCGCGTTCTATGAGCCGGAGGGTCCGATCGCGCTCCCCACGATCGAGGCACTCGCGCGCGACGGCGTCGTCTTCGACCAGTTCTACGCCAGCTCGCCGGTCTGCTCACCCACCCGCGCGGCGATCCTCACCGGCCAGTACCCGGCTCGCTACGGACTCAACGAAATCGTCGCGAGGGAATCGAGCCGCGGCCTGCCGAGCCGAGCACCGATGCTCGCGGCCTACCTGCGCGAGCGCGGTTACGCGACCGCCCACGTCGGCAAGTGGCACCTCGGCAGCCGGGCAGCCGCTCTGCTGCCGAGTGCCAAGGGCTTCGCACACACCGTGACGACCGGCCCCTGGCGCGGCTACCAGCACACGACCGTCCTGGTGGACGGTGTCGAGCTGCCCGCGGACCCCGACCGCCACCTCAGCGCGCGCCTCACCGACCACGCGCTGCGCTTCGTACGCGAGCACCGCGATGAACGCTTCTTCCTGAACCTCTGGTACTTCGCGCCACACATCCCGCTGCAGCCACCGGCCGAGTGGGCCGCGAAGCATCCGGCCGATCGAGTCGGACGCTACGCAGCGCTGATGGGTCACCTCGATCACCAGATCGGCCGCATCGTGTCCGAGCTCGACGCACTCGGGCTGCGCGATCGGACGGCGATCCTGCTCCTGAGCGACAACGGCGGCACCGGCCCGATCCATAACCGCCACTCGCTGCCCCTGCGCGGTGCCAAGAAAGCCGTCTTCGAGGGAGGGATCCGCAGCCCGTTGGTGTTGCTCTGGCCAGGGCGCACGGAGGCGGGTCGCCGCAACGCGAGCGTCACGACGACCATGGATCTGTTCCCGACGGTCGTCGAACTGCTAGGCGACGATCCCCATGGCCTCGACCTCGATGGCGACAGCTTTGCCGCCGCGCTCGCAGGGCGACACCTCGAGCGGCGCGGTCCTCTCTTCTGGCAGTCGAGGGCCAGCAGCGTGGACCTCGTTCGAGCCCGCTCCGCTCCGGGCTACCTCAGCTTGTTCGCTGTCCGGGATGGCGAGTGGAAGCTCGTGATGAACGGACAGACGCTCTCGCTGTTCGATCTGTCGACAGATCCGGCGGAGGCAACCGATCTCGCCGCCGAGCAGCCTGAGATCACCCGCCGTCTGCTCGACGAATACGACGCCTGGCGGCTGCGAACCAGCAAGCTTCCGATGATCGCCGCATCCCAGAGCGGTGCGACGCGCACGAGCCGGGACGTCTACGAGTTTTCGGGACCGGGCCGCGTCGTCTTCGAAGCCGACCTGCTGCACGATGCGACCGATGGCGAACTGTCGTGCCGACTGCGCCTGCGAGCTGACAGCTCTGGCCGTGTGCAGAGGATCCTCGGCAAGGGCGAGGCCTGGAAGCTCGTTCTCGACGAGACCGACCACCTCGAACTCCGATTCACCGACCAGACCGGCGCGACCCACGCGTGGCGCAGCACTCGAGCTCTCGCGATCGGAAAGTGGCACGATCTGGCCGTGTCGTTCTCGGCACTTCGCTCATCTCGTCTGTCTCGGGTGTTCGTCGAAGGAGCGGTGGCGATTCAGGCCCGACACGAGCACCCGATCGCAAGCTCGAACTCGCCGATCGCGCTCGGCGCGGACGACGCGCAGTCCTTTTCCGGGACCATCGAGGGCATCGCTTGCTATGCGCTCGGGCTGACGCGCAACGATCTCTGATCAGTCCGCGCCGCGGCGCCACAGCAGGTCGTACTCGCCGAAGCGGGCGATGCGCTCGAAACGTTCGTCCAGATGGCGATCGAGCAGGAGCGCCCCGATGTCCGGCCGGACAAGGCGGCGCTCGGCCAGGATCGCGTCGAGCTTCGCGTCGGTCCAGCCGAAGTTCCAGACCACGATGGCGCGCACGCCCCGTCGCTCGAGCGACTCGACGATCTCCTGCTGCACGAGGCTGCGATCCACCACACCCGGATGCAGCTCGTGATAGCGGGTCGCCACCGGGCGATCGGCCAGGAAGTAGAAGGTCGGATCGCCGATGACGATCGCATCGTGACGGCCGAGGCCGACATGGATCGGCTCCTCCGCGGGAACGCGCTCACGCAACAATCCCACGATCGGCACGATCACGGCCGCCTGGCGGGCGGGGAGCCGAATCCCGCTCGTCCCCGGGAGTCCGAGCTCGCGCGCTCCCGGCTGCTCGAGCGACATCCGCGCGAAGCGCAGCCCGGCAGCCGCCAGGAACGAGGCCACCAGCAGCGCCAAAAACGCCGCGAATGCCGCGCGAGGCGCTGCGGCCCGCTCGCGTCCCCAGAGCTCGACAACCAGGACACAGCACAGCACACCCATGCTGAACAGGTGCGTGTTCTGCTGCACGTGCGCTGCGGCCCAGAACAGCGGGAGACACGCAATGGCAAGCCAGCCCTGGGCGGAGACGCTGCGACGCACCAGAGCGTGGACGAGCCACAGACACATCAGCGCCTGCGGCGCGATCGCCTGTCCCCACTCGGCGAGCGCGCTCGCGACTCGATAGGCCTGGCGAAGATCACCCGGCTCGACCAGCACCGACGCCACCTGCTCGACGGGCGGGAGCCAGCCCGGGTAGGCCTCGCCGCGCACGGCTGCGAACTCGCGGAGCGGGAATACAACCAGATCACGCCAGGCGTCCGTGCCCGCGACGACGGCGAGCGCGACCAGCGCTGGCGCGACGAAGCACGCACTGCCCGCCGCCAGCCGCGCTACGGCCGCACCGCGCGCCGGCCTCCCCGCGAGCAGGATCGCGAGCCCACTTCCGAGCGCCGCGTAGGCGGCAACATCGTGCTTGAACAACGCAGCTGCCCCGAAAGCCAGCCCGGCACCGAGCAGCGGCCCTCCATCTGCGTCGCGCAGCGCTCGCAGCACCCGCTCCCAGCCGACGATCAGCAGCAGCCGGGGGATCGCATACGAATCCAGCGAGGGCGACGGCGTCCAGACGGCGAGTGCAAACAGCACACAGGCAGCGATCGCCGGCCACTGTCGGAGACCGGCGGTTCGCATCAGCCCGAAGAAGGCGGAACAGGCCGCTGCGGCGACCACGGCAGCAACCGCGTGCACCGCGATCAGCTCGCGCCCAAAGATCGCGAAGGTCGCGGCGACGGCGGCGCTGCTTCCGGGCGCATAGAGCGTCCAGAAGTCCCGGTAGGGCCACTCGCCGCGCAGCACGCGATCGCCCCCGACGACGGAGACGTCGACGTCGAGGCCCCAGCCCAGCCCGATCACCAGCAGCGGCAATGAGCCTGCGAACACGCCGACCGCGCACGCGAGCTCGCGCCGCGTCACGACGCGCCGCGGGCCACGCCGAACACGCGCAGTCGCCGTATCCCGCCCGTCCAGCCCACCGCCGCAACGAAGCCGTCTGGCGGCTCCGGCAACGCGAAACACCAGTCGTCGATCGTCTCGGCACCCGGGGCATCCCAGGAGCTGGCAACGAGTCTCGCGCGCGCGCCATCACTCGCATCCACGCGGAAGCAGAAGCTTTCCGATGGCAGCTTTGCGATCGAGGTGCCGAGCGCCTTCAGATAGGCTTCCTTGCAGCACCACAGCCGAAAGAACGCACGCTCGAACGCGGATCCCTCGAGGCCTTCGAGCGAAGCCGCCTCCTCCGGCGCAAAGAACCGGCGCGCGAGTTGACGCAGATCTCGCTCTGGCTCCACGCGCTGGAGATCGACGCCGACCCGCGCTCCGCGGACGACCGCGATCAGGGCCATCGACCCCGAGTGGCTGAGATTGAAGTCCAGACCGCGGGCATCGGCCAGCGCGGGACGACCGTATCGGCCGTAGCGGAACTCGAGCTCGTCGGGAGCCCGATCCACATAATCAGACAACACGCACCGCAGCGCGATCCGTGACGCCGCAAAGATCGGCGGCAGCCCGGGCGACCGACGCGCCGCGCGCTCTCGCTCGTCGGGGGAGAGCGTCGCGAGCTCCTCGGAGGTCACCGGGCCGAGCGCTGCCAGCCACAGGTCGAGCGCTGCATCGTCGACGCTCCAAGCATCCACGCCGGGCGGCGGAGCGCGCAGCGACCCGCTCTCGAAGGGGAGATCCACGCCCGTCATCGAACCGCAGCTTGCGGTACGGAGCAAACCCGCGACCCGGAACAGGCCGTGAGTCCGGTATCCTGCCACCCGTGCGGGTCCGGCTGATCGACCTCGAACCCCGGCTGCGCGCCGTGCGGCCCCAGCTCGACGCGGCGATCGCGCGTGTCCTCGATCGCGGCCGCTTCGTGCTGGGCGAAGAGGGCGAGCGCTTCGAGTCGGCATTTGCCGCGCTCACGGGGGCGGAGCATGCGATCGGCTGTGCCTCGGGCTCCGACGCCCTGCTGTTGTCGCTGCTCTCGCTCGGAATCGGCCCAGGCGATCAAGTGATCGTGCCCTCGCTCACGTTCGTGTCCAGCGCGACAGCAGTCACGCGACTGGGTGCGGAGGTGGTCTTCGCGGATATCGACGGCGAGAGCCTCACCCTCGATCCGGCGAGCGTGGCCGAGGCGGCGGCGCTCTGCACGAGGCTACGCGCGATCGTGCCCGTCCACCTGTTCGGTCGCTGCGCCGAAGGAGACGCCCTGCGCGCAGTCGCCGAACGAAGCGGCGCCACACTCGTCTACGATGCCGCCCAGGCGGTGGGGTCTCGCGACGAGAAGGGAGCGCCGCCAGGGGCGAGCGGCGAGCTCACGACCTTCAGCTTCTACCCAACCAAGAACCTCGGCGCGCTGGGCGATGCGGGAGCCGTCACGACGAGTGACTCCGCGCACGCGGCGCGTCTGCGGGCTTTGCGCGTCCATGGTGCGGGACAGCCCGATCACCGACCGGGCGTCGGAATCAACTCGCGGCTCGACGAGCTCCAGGCCGCAGCATTGCTCGTCCTGCTCCCCGGACTCGAACAGGACGTGGTTCGACGCAATGACGGCGCCGACGACTACGACGCCCGCTTCGCCGCGGCCGCGGCCGACGAACTCGGTCTGCGGACACCGCGACGGCCCGGCCCGGGCGCTCGTCATGCGTTCCATCAGTACGTGATCCGGGTGCCCGCACACCGACGCGACGCGCTGGCGGCCGCACTGGCCCATGCTGGAATCGAAACCGCTCGCTACTACCGTGTCCCGCTGCACCGGCAGCCGGCGTTCCAGGCGCGACGCGTTCTCGACGCACCACTCGCGGAGACGGAGAGAGTCGCACGCGAGCTACTCGCACTACCCGTCCACGCCGGCGTTGGCGACGCCGAGCGCCACCACGTCGTCACCACCGCGACCGATTGCCTGCGCCGCACCGCGACGGGCTAGCCGGCTGCTCCTGCTAGCGTCTTGCGGAGCCCGGAGGATCTCGAGGCGTGGGTGAACGAGGGCTACGAAGCCGTCTGACTCACACGGGGACCGCGTGAAGCTGAGCACCGAAGAGGGGCGCCGCAACGCCGAGCGTCGGCGGCGAGCGAGACGGCTGCGCAGACGACGAGCCCTGCGGATAGGCGCAGTGGCGGCCACTGTCCTCGCGCTGGTCGCGACCCTCGGCTCGAGCCTGGGCGGCGGCGCGGATGGCGGGCCCGGCCTGCGCGGCTGGGCATCGGCCGCGCGCAACTTCGCTCGCGCGCAGCTGACGACGGCACCGATCGATTTGCTGCGCATCGATATCAAGTTCAAGCACCTGCACCGGATTCATCTCAAACGCGACGAGGCACTCGCCCGCGGCATGCTGATCGCGGAGGACGAGGATTTCGTGGTGGGCTCGGTTGCGCATAGTGGGGCAAGCGTTCCGGTCCGCCTGCGCCTGATCGGCCCCGAACTCGAGCATCTCGAGCGTGACCCGTGGTCGCTCGAGATCCGCGTGCAGGGCGACGCGCACATCGAGGGGATGCGTCGCTTCGCGCTGCACGCACCCGAGGCTGCGGGCGGAGTCCTCCCGCTCGTCGCAGCCGAACAGCTCGAACGGGCCGGACTCGCCGCGCCGCGAACGTCGTTGGTCGAGGTAGCGGTCAACGGCGACGAGCTCGGGCTGGCCGTGCTCATCGAGCTTCCGTCGCTCGAGCTGCTGCAAGCGCGGGGCTTCGGAGAATCGCCCGTCGTACACCTCGATTCGCGCGCCTACTGGAAGGCATCCGCCGACAACGGCCGTCCCGGACCCTTCGACAACCCGTTCACCGCGTCGATCGTCGCGAACCGGGATGGCGATGACACTGCGACCGCCACCGCAATCGGGCTGCTTCGCGGGTTCCTCGACGGCGCGCTCTCGACGAGCCAGGTCTTCGACCTCGACGCCACGGCGCGCTGGCTGGCGGCGGTCGAGCTCTGGGGCGACGCCAGCTGCGTTCACTGGACCCGGGCGCACTTCTTCCTCGATTCGCTGACGGCCAGGCTCGCTCCCATTCCGGCCCTGCCGACTCGACGACAGCCGTTGCGACGGGATCCGTCCGAACCCCGCGGCGAGCTGCTCACCGCGCGCAGTGAGCTCGGGGCGCGACTGCTCTCGGACGACGAGTTACGCCATCGGCTGGCGGGCGAGCTGCGTGCGCTGGCCGGCCAGCTCGACACCACAGACGGGTCCGCAAGCCTGCAGAGCGTGCTCGAACGACGCCAGGAGCAGGCGCTGCTGCGGCTCCACCGCTCTGCCCCCTTCGCGCGCGCCATTCGCCTCTCCGCACGCGTAGAGCGACTCGCCTCGCTCACGGACATCGATGCGGAGCGCGACACCTGGTTTGCCCCCAGCCTGGCTCGCGGCGAGCTGTCGCTGCCCAGCATCGTCGCCGCCTACGCACGAAGCGATGACCAGGGCGCGTACCTCGATCTCCACAACCTGCTCCCAGTTCCGGTGTGGGTGTCGACACTGCGCCACGACGACGGCGATGGCAGCGAGGGCACGCCGGTGACCCTCTCATCGCGCGTGATCTTTCCGATCCGGCTCGAACCGACGCCGGTCGGCCAACCCGCGCAGCCGGTGCGGGTGCGCTATCGCCAGCCCAACGCCGCCGCGGTCTCCGAGACGATCCGCGGGGTCGCGCGAATAGCCGGCGACCACCGCGTGTTCGTCTTCCTCGCCAGCAGCGCGCCGGCGGCTCTGCTCGCCCACCCGATTCCGACCGCCACGCTGGACCAGGTGCTGGCACAGCACCCTTTCCTGCATCGCGAGCCCGGCGACCTCGCGCTCCACACGCAGCCCGGTCGCTTCGAGGTGAGCGGCTCACTGGTGATGCCACCGGCCATGGCGCTGGTCATCGAGCCGGGAACCGAGCTGGTATTCGGCGCTCGCGGCGCGCTGATCAGCAGCGGGCCGCTCGATCTCCGCGGCACCGTCGACGAGCCGGTGGTCCTGCGCGGCGCGGACGGTCGACGCGGACCTCGCTGGCAGGGGCTCGTCTTGCTGCAATCGTCCCGGCCATCGACCTGGTCGCACGTCGACATCCGGCACACGACGGGCGTCGAACGACGCGGTTGGCGGCTTCCGGCCGGCGTGACGATCCGGCGAGCGACGGTCCGGCTCGATTCGGTCCGAATCACCGGGAGCCGAGCGGACGCGGCACTCGCGGCCATCGACGCGGAGCTCGACGCCTCCGGTCTCACGATCGAGGAGAGCGCCGGAACGGCGCTGGCGCTCCGCACCACGCGTGCTCAGCTGCGGGGACTCACGCTGGTCGGCACCGGACGCCACGGCTTGGCGGTCCACGGCTCGCAGGTCGCGCTGAGCGGCGGCTCAATGCGCCGGATCCACGCGTCCGCGCTCGAGGCCGCCGATGCCAGCCAACTCGAGGCCGAGGGTGTCGAGATCGACGGTGCCAGCATCGCCGCCTCCTCCAGGAACGGCTCTCACCTCAAGCTGAGTGGGGCCCAGATCCGTGGAATCGCTCATGTTCCGTTCCTGGCCTTCACGGACCGCCCCGAGCTCGGCGGCGGCGAGATCGAGGCCCGGGACAACCAGATCGAGACGCAGCAGCCCATCGCGATCGCGCAGCGCGGCAGTCGTGCCGTAATCGACGGCAGCGAGACCGAGCCGGTCGATGCGGCCATCGGTGAGCTTCGCTTCGACTGATGCTCAGCGCTCGCGACCGTTGGCCCAGCGCATCGACTGACCAAGAGTTATCTCGCTGGGGGCTGTACCCCGCGACTGACTGACTACGAGTCATCCCGCCGCGGCCGTGGAAATGGAAATCCACCAGCAAAATCCCTATAAGATGGGCTCCCGTCGCCTCGGAGGCGGGGTCCCCTCAGGCGTCAGGCCGTGGATGCTTCGTTGAGTTCGTCGGTGGTGTCGCTCACGACGTAGCAGCGGTGAACGGAACGCGTGTCGAGAGACCCGATGCGCCCGGCCGCACCGAATCCGCGGCACACGAGCCGGGTCCAAGGGCGAAGGCGCCCGGAGTGATCGCTCCGGGTTACACAAGAGAGAGACGATCACGGGAATGACGACTTCGAACAGTATGCTTCGCCGACCGGTGGCCTTGAACGCCATCGCGTGGTCGATGATCGGTCTGTTCGCGGCCTTCGTATTCTCGCGCTCACACACCGCGATCGCCGAGTGGCTCGAGCCCGTCCGGGCCGAGATCCCGGGCTGGCCGGTCGTCAGCCTGGGAGTTCCCGCGAACGATCCGCTCCCCGAGTATCATCTCGTCGTCGCCCCCGAGGTGCTGCGCGCGGCCCGCCTGATGCTCCCGAGCCAGCCGGCCGCGGCAGCGGATCACTGGTGGTTCCCCGCTCGCCTGCTGGCTGACTCGACGCCCTACGAAGTCGAGGCCCAGATCGTGGTACAGCCCCGAATCGGCGAAGGGCTGCGACTGCGCTTCCGCGGGCGAGAACGACCGCTGGGCGCGCGGGCGCTGGAATTCCAGCCGGCCAGCCCCGAGCGCGACATCCTCGACCAGGTCGCGCGCGAGGCCGCCGCCGAGATCGGTCTGCTCGCCGCGCCGGGCGGCTTCGCACACCTGCGCATCAACGGCGGTAACCCCGGGCTCGTCCACTGGCGCGAGGGAAACAGCACGGCCATGTTGCAGCGCCTGGGCCTCCCGCCCGGGGCCATCTTCCGCGCGACGACCAACTCCGCCCGCGGTCATGCGGACAGGCACCTGCCCCGAGAGTACGTCGCGGCATCTCCTGGCCGCACGCGACGCGCACACGCGGACGCGCTCGCGCGCTTCGTCGAGCTCGTGCGCAACGCCGACGACGAACGCTTCCGCGGCGAGATCGCGAACGTCGTCGATGTCGATCAGGTGCTGGCCTGGAACGCGATCGCACTGTTCTTCTCGGATCCGGCGGGCGGTGACACCGCCCTGCCCGACGCGCCCGACTGGTACTTCGATACGATCAGCGGACTGCTGCGACCGATCATCCGCAGTCTCGTCGCTACGCCGGTCGAGCGAGCGCTGCCGCGCGACGCACAGCAGCTCGTCAGCCGGCTACTAGAAGCCCCGGCGTTCCGCGCGCAGCGCGACGCGCTGCTGCGCAGCTGGGTCGGTGTAACGCGCTCGGAGCGGCTCGAGGCTGCCGATGAGCGCCTCGGCGTGTGGGCTTCCACGCTTGCCGCGAGCGGCGCGCCGTTCGCGCGGATTGCCGAACTCGCACGGCTCGCGGAGCTACGGCGATCGGTGCGCCACGCGATGGACACGAGGGTGGCGGCACTCCGGCGGCTGGTCGGCCCCGGCTCACCGCCCGCAACGCGCGCGGTACTCGCATCGGCATCGCAAGGGACATCCTCGCCCCAGACGATCACGGACTGGGCCGAGCACACCGGACTGGCACTGCGCATCGAGGGCGATGCGGTGGTGGTACCGGCCGGAACGCATCACATCGGGAGCACACTCGTCGTTCCCCAGACACACCGGCTCGTGATCGAGCCCGGCGCGCGTCTGGTGATGGCACCCGACGCGAGCGTGCTGACCTTTCGGCGCCTCGAAGCGGTCGGCACCCGCAAGTCCCCCATCGAGATCCGTGCGCTCGATCCCAGCGAGCCCTGGGGATCGATCGGTGTGGCCCGCGCTCCCGGGAGATCGGAGCTCGCCTATGTCACGGTGTCAGGCGGCTCGAACGCGCGGCTCGCCGGCATCGAGTTCACCGGTGACCTCGCCTTCCACGCAAGCGACGTGGTAATCCGCGACTGCGATGTGCGCGATGGCCACGGCGACGACGCCATGAGCGTGCGCCGCGGATCCTTCCACGTCACGCGAACGCGCTTCATCGACAGCGCATCGGACGGCTTCGATGCCGAGTGGTCGCGGGGCTCGATCGAGCAGAGCCTGTTCGCAAACAACGGTGACGACGGACTCGACCTCGCCACCTCGGAGGTCCGGGTACACCGCAGCTGGTTCCGGCGGATGGGCGACAAGGCGATCAGCGCCGGCGAGCGCAGCCGGGTCACGATCAGCGACTCTCGCCTCGTCGACTCGCAGATCGCGATCGCTGCGAAGGAAGACTCACGGGTCGAGATCGAGGGCAGCGAGTTCCGTCGCAACGAGATCGGCATCTCTCTCTACCGCGACAATCGCGTCTTCGGCAGCGGCTACGGCACCATCAGCGGCGGGCTATTCGCCGAGAACCTGCGCGACTTTGCTGTCGAAACAGGCTCCGGACTCACGCTCAACGGAGTGGAGCGCCGCGAGAGCGATGCGTCCGGCATCGTGATCGGCTCGCGCGACACCTCGGGCTCGATGCCCTCCGCGCTCCAGTAGCCGTATCGGGGCTACGCTTCCGGCCGCTGATGCAGCCGTCCCCCTCCTGTTGCCCCGCGCCCCGACACCTCGCTGTGCTGGCGGTCCAGTGCATCTGCCTGCTCGCCAGCGCGCCGCGCGCCGGGGCTGAGAAGCCACTGCCATTCCCAGCCGACTGGCAAGCCACGGTCGAAGAAACGTTCTTCGAGGGGGGCCAGATCTCGACGGCGAAGCTCGCCACCTACCGGTTACAGCTCGAACAACGCCGGCGCGAGGCGACGCAGGTCCTGGTTGCCGACTACCGCGACCGCGGCAAGAGCAACAAGGCAATCCGCAAGCGGTTGCGGCGAAAGAAGCTGCTCGTCGTCTACGGGCTGGTGCTCGGCGACACTGGACAGCTCGGAATGCTCGATCAGCTCCGCGACGAGCCAGACCCGTCGAATGCTCGACTACTCGCATCGCAGATCCTCGAGATCGACTACGCGTTGCTCGTCCAGGGCGAGCGCCCGAGCAGCCTCAATATCATCTCCTCCCTGTCGTGGGCCGCTCTGTGGCAATGGGTCGTCGAGGCCTCCTCGCTCGCCGACCAGGCCGATCGCGAGGCCAGCAACCTGTTTGATCCCGAAACGGGCATGTACTACACGCCCGAGGACCTGCGAGCGATGATCGAAGCCGGGGAGGACATCTCCGCCCTCCAGCCCCCACCCGATTCGAGCTTCTGGCGGTCGGGCACACCCATCGCGCAGCGTTCGGTACGGAAGATGTTCTACGGCGGCGGTGCCGCACTCCACGCGAATCGCGAAGCGGACTTTCCGCTGCAGAGAGCGCGGCTGGACAAGATTCGTCTATCGCAGACCAAGCCCAAGTTCCAGCTCGAAGTCCAGGACGGAGACTCGCGAAGGACCTTCAAGCTCAAGGTCGGCGGAGAGATCCACTCCGAGCCCACCGTCAACGCGCTGCTTGCAACCCTCGGATTCAACGTCGACCTGACCCACTACATCCGAGACTTTCGACTCGACCTCGACGACCAGACCTCGGTCGAGGATTTGCGCCACGATTGGCGCTCGTACTTCGAAAACCGCCGAACACACAACCGCTTTGCCTTCGACGACTACTTCGTCGAAGGCGAGGACGAGGCGGGGCGCTATCTGCTCGTGCGAGAAGGCGTCCTCGAGTGGAAGCCGCCCGAGATCATCCGGATCGGCCCATGGCCGTTCGGCGGCAACGGCAACGAGGGCCTTCGCGAGGTGCGAGGGCTCGGGCTGTTCAGCATCTGGGTGGGCAATACCGACCTGAAAGAGGCCGAGAACAACAAGCTCGCGATGCGCACGGACGAGCCGCTCGGATCCGGCTTCTATCACGTCCACCACGATCTCGGGCACTCGCTGGGCCGCATGATCCGCGAGCAGATCGAAGCCTTCCCCTGGGATCTCGTCGACCGCACCCCCAGCGGTCGGATCAAGTTCAACTACCACAGCGTCCAGCCCAGCTCGCTGCGCGGCATGATCACCTGGGCGGACGCGCGCTGGATGACGAGGCAAATTGCGCAGCTCACGAAGCGCCAGATCGCACAAACTGTGGCAATCGGACGATGGCCGCGGGCGGCGGGGCAGCTGCTGACCGAGAAGCTCGCGAGCCGACGCAACCAGCTGGTAATCGCCTTCGACCTGCTCGGCGAGCAGACCCCGTCGGGCTCCATCGACCTGCTTCCCGTCGACCGGAACCTCACGACCGACGACGGCGCCGTGCGCGACGGCAAGCTCGTGACCGGTCGCTTCGAGGGATCGACGCAGGAATTCGACAACTACTGGGAGGAGATGCTCGGCCCCGTCTGGGACCGTGCGCTCCTGTTCGTGATGGCGCAGGTTCAGCGCACCGTCGGCTCGGTGCCCGAGATCGTGTTCGACGAACGCTCGGTCGGTTTCCCAAAGGGCCTGATCCTTGAGCTACTCGTCAACTTCAAGCGGACGACTGCAGAGAACTCAAGCCCGACCAGTGCCCGGGACTACTACGTCACGAACGACTCGTTTCTGCTGGGCGCTCGGCTTGGCGGCGGCTTCGTGGCGCGCGGCGAGGTGGCCTATTACCGCAGATACTCGTTGATCTCGCCGGCCGGTACCCAGGGCGAGGCGCAGTACGCGGACAACACGATCTTCAACCTGCTCCTGCCCTGGAAGATCCACAAGGGTGAGTTTCCGGAGGAGTATGTGATGGTGCGTGAAGACTTCCTCGAGGTCCGAACACGCGTGATCACAGACGACATCAGCGGTGGATCGGCCGTGGCCGGCGCCCAGGTGACCGCGGCGCGGGTGCGACTGTCGCGGGACGTCGTGTCCGTCCGGAAGGACCGGACACGCGCCTATCACGATGTCAGCGTGTTCGACGAGACCGGGTTCCGCGCGTTCCTCAAGGCGGTGTTCGTGCGCATTCCGCTCGCCACCTATTCGAGCCGCTGGGGCAAGCGCCGCGGCGACCTGTACGACCTGAGCGACGCACTCGCGGAGCATCCCGAAGCGGCCCGGTCGGCCCTGGCTGCGTTCATCCGCAGCGGCGACATGGCGGGGCTCGATGCTGTCGCGGACCGCACCGAAATCCAGACCGAGTTCCAGTACCGTACGCAGGAGATCGGCCTGCTCGATTTCGTCTCGGGCAAAGAAGGCACCGAGCGCGAGGAGGTCGTGCTACGCGACCCGCTCTCCGAACAGCCGCCGCTCGACTCGTTTCGACAGATCCAGGTCTTCCGGCGCAACTTCTGGAAGCTGATCGACTTCCGGGAGACCTATCGCTGGAACGTACAGACGGTGACGACGATCGACGCCGAGCAGCCCCCGCCGATCCTGCTCCGGTTCGTCGACAGCGACGTCGACACCTGGTCGTCCGAACTCGGCGGCGACTACATCGGCTTCATCAACGAGATTGCGGGCGCAGGCGGATCGGAATCGGGTCACCGCGATGCGATCGCCTTCACGCCCGAGCTCCACAGCGCCAATCGACGCTGGGGCCACATACACTCGACGGTCGAGATCGGCTTCAGCAAGAGAGCCGTCGCCTCATTGCTCGAGCTGGAACCGAGCTCCTACTGGGCGCAACTGGCGCACGAACTCGGCTACAGCGACGCCCGGCTGCGACGGCACCGCAGCAACCTGATGATGCGCGGCAAGGCCGGAATGACGCGAGCGCGCAGGGTTCCGTTCGACGACCGGCGCGCGATCGGCCACTCGGTCGAGATGCTACGCCTGCTGAGCCGCGCTCGCCGGGCCCGCGACGTGCCCTCGCGCGACGGCTACCTGGTCGAGGCGCTTGCTGCGGCGGCGTTCCGGCGAGGCGGCGGCTTCGACCCGCGTGTGCTCGTCGTGCTGCGCGAAATCGTGGGTCCCGACGAGGTCTCCGTCGACGCGCGCATCACTCAGCCCGTCTGGAGGGAGAGGCGGCTCGTGGGCGGCGCCGACCTGGTGCTCCACACCCACGAGGAGCCTCCGAAGCTCAGCCATCGCCCGATCCTGTTCGAGCCGCGCGGGCCCGTCCAGATCTACGAGATGCTGGACTCTTTCGATCCGATCGCCCGCGGTGCGAAGTCCGCAGACGCCCACTGAGCGCTGCGACGAGAGGCCCCCGATCGCCGAGCGGTCAGCTCCGACCGGCCGCAGCAGCGCGACCTCCCCCACGTGCAACGATCAGCCGAAGGGCAAGGCACGATTCACCGCCTTTCCCGACTTCAGCTCGTTTCGTCCCCGGTGTCCTCTTCGAGCGCCAGCAGATCGTCGATCGTCTGCCGGCGTCGGATCAGCCTGGGCTCGCCCGCATCGACCAGGACCTCGGGCGCGAGAGGTCTCGAGTTGTAGTTGCTGGCCATCGCGGCGGCGTAGGCCCCGGTATCGTGCAACACCAGGAGATCGTCGACCCGTGCCTCGGGCAGATCGCGCGGCACGACGACACCGCCCTCGCGCTGGGTGAACACGTCGCCCGACTCGCACAGCGGCCCTCCGACGAGCGTTGGCTGCAGAGGCCCGGCGGCTTCGCTGCCATCGGGCCGGACCAGCGAGATCTCGTGATGGCTACCGTACAGGACAGGACGCATCAGATCGTTGAAACCCGCATCGACGATCGCGAAGCGGTTGCGGCCGTTCATCTTCACGGCGCGAACCCGCGCCACGAGCTTGCCCGATTCGGCCACCAGATAGCGACCGGGCTCGATCTCGAGCGAGACCGCGTGGCCAACGACCTGCTCGACTGTGTGCCGCGCCTCGTCCCATACCTCGAAGTAGGCGTCGACGTCCACTACGGCCTCATCGCCGATGTACGGGATGGGGAGCCCGCCACCGCAGGAGATCGCGCGCACGTCGCGGCGCAGCGCCTCGACCTGGGCAACCATCGCGGCGGCCAGCTTGCGCAGGTGGTCGAAGTCGGCGCCCGAGCCGATGTGCATGTGCAGCCCAACCAGATCGAGGCCGTACTGATCGATGTGTTTGAGCGCTTCGTCGAGCTGCTCGTGCCAGATTCCGTGCTTGCTCGACTCGCCCCCGGTGTTGGTCTTGCGACTGTGGCCGTGCCCGAAGCCCGGGTTCACGCGAAGCCAGACGCGGTGACCGCGCTTGCGGCGTCCGAGTTGCTCGAGCATGTCAGCCGAGCCGGCATTGATCGAAATGTCGTACTGGATCAGCTGGCCGAGCGCATCCTCGGTCACCATATCGGCCGTATAGACGAGATCGGAGGGCTCGCCCGCTCCCGAGTAGCCGGCACGGCGCGCGCGCTCGACCTCTCCGATCGACACCGCGTCGACGAAAACGCCGAGCTCGCGCATCAGACGCAGGATGTGCGTGTTCGAACAGGCCTTCTGCGCAAATCGGATCACATCGAAACGCTGCAAGGCGGCTACACGAGCGCGAATCACGGCCGCATCGTAGAGGTAGACGGGAGTACCGAAACGCTGCGCCACCTCGGCGACGAGGGGGGCGTCGACTGCTTTCATGGATTCTCCGGACCGGCCAGTTAGCGAAGTATACGCGGGACCGCGCGCTGGACCAGGCCGGTCGCGGCCCGCCAGTGCCTCGGGGCCGGACCCGCGCGCTAGCATCGGCCGCCGTGAAGCCGCCGCTACAAAGTGCAACCGGGAGAGCCTTCGCTCGCGCCGGCCTGCTCGGCAACCCATCGGA
Organism: Myxococcota bacterium; assembly: GCA_036336835.1. Lineage (GTDB taxonomy): Bacteria > Myxococcota_A > UBA9160 > UBA9160 > UBA4427 > JAYZFK01. The sequence continues at coordinate 95,115 of JAYZFK010000034.1, forward strand.
TGCCTACGCCGGCAAGGCGATCGCCTTCAGCGTGCGAAACTTCAGCGCCCGTGTCTCCGTCGAGCCGTCGGACCGCAGCGTCATCGGGGACCAAACCGTCGCCCCGCTGCTCGAAGCGACGCTCGCACGCTATGCGAGCCATGCGGGTACACGCCTGCAACCGCTTCGCATCGACGTCGAGTCCGACATCCCGTTCCAGGTCGGCCTCTCCGGCTCGAGCGCCATCGTGATCGCTGCCCTGCGCGCCCTGGCCGCCGCGCACGGCAGCGAGCTCTCGCCCTTCGACCAGGCCGAGCTGGCCCTCGCCGTCGAGGTAGAGGACCTGGGCATCGCGGCGGGCCCGATGGACCGCGTCGTCCAGGCCTACGAGGGGCTGTACCTGATGGACTTCCGCTCCGAACGAACACCCGGCGCATACACCCCGCTCGACCCGGGCATGCTTCCCCCGATGCTGATCGTCTGGGATCCGAGCGGTGGAGCGTCCTCCGGGGTGGTCCACGCCGACGTTCGCGAGCGCTGGCGGCGAGGCGATCCCGACCTGCGGCGCGCGATGGAGAGGTTCCCGCAGCTCGTCGACGCGGGAATCGACGCTCTGAGGCAGGGCGACTTCGCGCGCTTTCGCACGGCCGTGGACCGCAACTTCGACCATCGCTGCGAGTGGTTCCCAGTCGCCGATCGCGACCGCGAGATGGTCGCCATCGCCCGCGCCCGCGGCGCGGGCGCCAAGCAGTGCGGATCCGGCGGCGCCTGCCTCGTCGTCTTGACCAGCCAAGCACAGGCGCCCACGCTCGATTCGGACTACCGACTGGCTGGCTACCGAACGCTCCGACCCGTCATCGAGGACCCGACGTGAAGGCCTACCTGCTGGCCGCAGGCTACGCGACCCGCCTCTACCCGCTCACCAAGGACCTGCCCAAGCCCCTCCTGGAGATCGGCGACCGGCCGCTGCTCTCCCACATCCTCGATCGCGTCCTGGAGCTCGACGATCTGAGCGCAGTCACGGTCATCGGCAACCACCGCTTCCACGATCAGCTCTCGAGCTGGAGCCGCACCGTGGAATCCCGCGTCCCGCTCGACGTCCTAGACGACGGCTCCAGCAGCGAGGACGACAAGCTGGGCGCGAGTAGCGACCTCGCCTTCGGCCTTCGTCACTCGCCACCCTCCCCCGACGAGGACTTCCTCGTCATCGCCGGCGACAACTGGATCCGCTTCGACCTCCGAGCCGCCCAGCGCGATTATCTCGCCCAGGAACGCCGAGCGATGATCCTGCTCCGCCGGCTCGACACCCTGCCGACCGGCGCGAGCCCCTACAACGAAGTGACCACCGACAGCGAGGGCCGAGTCCTCCGCCTGCGCGAGAAACCACCCGACCCCCGAACCCTCCTGGTTGCCATCGCCGCCTACTTCTTCCCACCCCGCGTCCGATTCCTTCTCGACCACTACCTGGCGCATGGGGGCAACCCGGACGCTCCCGGCCACTTCATCGAATGGCTGGTCCAGCACGCCCCGGTCCGCAGCCACACCTTCGAGGGCGAGTGGCTGGACATCGGAACTCCGCAGGCCCTGGAGCAGGCCAGAGCGGCCGTGGGCTGCGCCGGCAACAAGCTCTGAGGCAGACGTTCACGGAGTCGAGACGGCCCGACGAGCAGAGCCGACACCAAAGATCAGCAGAGCCGGAAGCAGGAAGAGCGTCGAGAACAGCGCCGCAGTCACCGTCAGTGCCACGAAGAAGCCGAAGCTCGCGATGGTCTGCCAGGCCGAACCGAGGAGAGCGAGGAAGCCCACCGCCACCGAGACGGATGTGATGACGATCGCGCGTCCCGTTCCGAGGACCGTGCCACGAACAGCGTCGATCGTCGCTGCGCCTGCGTCGACGCGGCGTCGATAGTCGTGGAGAAAATGGATCGCGTCATCGACCCCGACTCCGACTACGACGGCCGCCACCATGGCACGGCCGATGTCGAGCCCCAGCCCTATCCAGCCCATGACGCCGAGGACGACGACGACCGGGACGACGGTCGGAATCATCGCGACCAGTCCTAGACGCAGCGAAGCGTGAGAGATGGACGCCAGAGCGAAGACGAGTAGCAACGCGGTGGGAAGGCTTCGGAGCTGAGTCGCCTGGACCTCGCTCGTCCACGCCTCATTGGTCGCGATGAGACCCGTCAGTTCCACTCCCCACGAGCTCGGGACGAGCTTGCGAACGACGGCACGAACCTCGGCCATCTGCCTGCGACTCTCGGCATGTGGGAGGAGATGACTATCGACCGACAGCCTCGCAACCCGGCGGTCCAGGGTGAGCCAGGGAACCATCGACTCGGGGTCGTCGAACGAAAGCAGCTCGAACAACTCGGCGTTGCCCGCTCGAGTCGCTGCCACGCGATCGAACTCCACTCGTCCTTCATTCAGCGCGGCGTTGAGACGAGACAGCAGCGGCACCACGCTGGTTGCATCGCCCATCCCATCCACCCGCGACAGACGTCGACTGAGCGCGGCAACCACTTCGAGCTGGTCGGGGCCCTCGAACGATTCATCGCCCGGTAGCTCGAGTTCGAGCTCGAGCGAGTCGGTTCCGCCGAACTCGCGGTCGAAGAACTGGATCCACTGTGAGATCCGGCTCTCCTCCCCGAACGCCTGTACCCAGTCGGTGTCTACGCGAAGCCAGGCGGCCCCGCTCGCCGCTCCGACCACGACCAGCGCCGCTGCGATCTGGAGGACCCGGGAGGCATTCCGGGTGCTGAGCTTGACGATGGTCTCCATCCAACGGCTGGGGCGGGCCGGGTTTCGCTGGGGTCCCAGAGAGAAGAAACGCAGCTGAGACCCGATGAGCGGCAAAAGAGTGAACGTCAACAAGAGACAGTAGGAAACGCCCAATGCCGAGATCGCACCAAAGCGTACGAAGCTGAACAGCCCGCTGGTGGTAAACGAACCCAACGCGACGGCAGTGGTCGCCGTCGTGATTGCGCACGGTGGGCCCACGTCTCGAGCCGCTCCTAGCAACCGCTCGCGCACGGTTCCCGGTAACTCCTGCGCCCTCGCTAGCAGGTGCACAGCATCACAGACTCCCACGATCAGGATCAGCGGGGCCAGCACCTGGTGGATCCCATCCTGGGGCCATCCCAGCCATCCCATCGTTCCCCGGGTCCAGGTCAGGGCGATCCCCATCGTTGCGAGGGCGACGATCGTCTGCGAGAACGACCTGGTGAAGAGCATCAAGACGGTCGCCATCAGCAGGACCAGGAGCGGGATCAGACGCGCGGTGCTGTCGTTCAGGTCACGACCGCTGACGATTGCTCGAACCCCCGTGCCGTCCAACATGAACTCGAAGCCCTCCCGCCGATGCTCCGACAGGATCTCCTCGAGATCGTCCACCAGCGCCTCGCTCGTCTCCGTGGTGTTGTCGACCGGCTGAATCAGGATCGATGCAGCGTCCAGCTCCGGCGAGACGATGCGTCCCCGCCAGAGCTCGTCGGCGGCGGCTTTGGCAACGAGCTGCGGCAGGTCGTCCGGCAGCTCGCCCCGCTCGACGAGGCGACGCACATCCATGCCCGAAGGAGTCGGAAGGAGAATCGTCGCATTGCTAGGCGACACGACGTTCCTCACGTCCCCACGGTACTCGAGCCACTCGGTCAGGTCGTGCGCCACGCGAAGGGATCGGTCGTCGAGCGCGTGCTGGCAGGGCTGCCCCACACCACACGGCCAGGCGAGCCGAATCGGGAGTCCTCCCCCGAAGCGGTTCACCACCCGGTCCAGTCGTTGAATGATCGGATGATCGCCGCCGATCAGGACGCGAAAACCGTGCTCGACGCGTACCCGGGGCAGACCCGCCCCGAGGAACGCCGTCGCACAGAGGAGCAGGAGCCAGGCAAATCGCGGGTGATCGAGGGTGAGGCGCGTCAGCCTGTACATCGGTCCGCCACTCTGAACTTCGCCGTGTTCAGAAGTAGATGGGAGCCCTCCATGCTAGTCGAGTCGCCCGATGAGACGCGCGACGAGTGCCTGCGACCGATTCGGAGATGTTCGGTTCCGTCCGCATCTGTCCGCCCGCTGCGCCGACGCTCGCAGCTCCGACCGCAGCGGTGAGAGACGATCCGTGCCTGGAGCGGTCAGAGCCGCGCGTGCCGCAGCGCAGTCTCGAGGATGGCTTTGCAGCCGATGTCTTCGAGCTGGTCCATCGCAGCCTGGACCTGGTTCTTCTCGACGAGGACCTTGACGGCCAGCCAGCGAGGATCCCGCAGCGGTTGGACCGTGGGAGACGAGAAGCCCGGCGTGATGCGCGCGGCGGCGTCGATGCGGTCGGCGGGGCAGTTGTACTCGATCAACGAATGGCGCGAGGCGACCAACACGCCCTCGATGCGGCGCAGCAGGCGATCGCGCAGCTCGGGATCGCGCGGGCTCGCCCGACCGATCAACACGGCCTCGGCGTCGAGCAACGTGTCGAGCTCGACGAGGTCGTTCTCGATCAGGCTGTTGCCCGTCTCGACGATCTCGACGATCGCGTCGACCATGCCGAGCAGCACCATGACCTCGACCGCGCCCTGGATCGGGAGTACGTGGACGTCCGGCACGCCGCGCTCGGTAAAGTAGGCCTCTGCCAGATTCACGAACTTCGAGCCTACGACCTTGCCAGCGAGAGCCGAGGACGTGTCGTAGGGCGCATCCTGGTGGACCGCGACTGCGAGCCGGCATCGCCCGAAGCCGAGCCGCCGATGCGTGACCACGGAGACTCCCTTCTCGGCCACGTGATCGCTGCCCGTAATGCCGAGGTCGACCACACCCTCGGCGACCAGGACGGGGATGTCGGCCACGTTCGAGAAGATGATCCGCGTTCCGGTCACGGAGCAGGCAGAGAACAGCCGGCGACCCGACACGCGAAAACGCAGCCCCGCCGAGCGCAGCAGCTCGAGCGCTGCCTCCTGGAGCCTGCCCTTCGACGGAACGGCGATTCGGAGCGCGTCCTTGCTCAACAAGACTCGCCCTCCCCCGGTGCGGTGCGCGACGCCTTCTCCTCGAGCCCGCTCGTACCGACGCGGCGCTCTAGCTCAGCCCAGACGGCGCCCGGGGCGACGCCCGCCTGCTCGAGCAGCACCAACACGTGGAACAGCAGATCGGCGGCCTCGCGCGCCGTGTGCGCTGAATCGCCCGACACCGCGGCTTCGATCAGCTCCTCGCTCTCCTCGCGCAGCTTGGCCGCGATCGCTGCGTGGCCTCCGTCGAGTAGCTCCACGACATAGCTGCCGTCGGGCCGCTCGCGGTGCCGCTGTTCGATCACGCGACCGAGACGCTCGAGAATATCCGGTCCGGACATGGCCGCGGAGTCTAGACCAAGTCCCGCGCCGAGCCGCGCCGGTCGGCGGCCCGCGTCGGAGTCAGACGCGTCTCCGATCCCGCGCGACTTCGGCCATCGTCGAGAACAGGCTGACGGTATCGGGTGCGTCGCCCTGCTCGCCCGAGAACTCGCGATAGAGGGTCACCGTGTTGACGACGATCCGCTCGGCATCGCCCCAGGAGTCGAAGTCGGCCAGTGCAATGTCGCGCGCCGCCTCCAACGCCGGCATGCCCGCCTCGAAGCGCTCGCGCGCCTGGGCGGTCACGTATTCGAGGTAGTCGCGCACGGCACGCACGCCGCGGGCGTCGGTGATCGGTCCGTGCCCGGGGACGACGGTCTCCGCTCCCAGATCGAGGATCCGGTCACACGCAGAGATCCAGTTCGCCACCGGCCCAACCCACATGATCGGAGTTCCGTCGATAAAGAGAATGTCGCCCGTGTACACGACGCCGTCATCGGGAAGATGGATCAGGATGTCTCCGCGGGTATGACACGGGCCGACCTCGAGCAGCTCAACTCGTTTGTCACCGACGAGCAGATCGAGCTGCTTCTCGAAAGTTCGCGTAGGCAAGGTCTTCGTGATGCCTTCGAACTCGAACGGTCCGAAGCAATCGAGGAAGAACTGGCCGACCGCACCCATCTCCGGCGCCGCCCGCTTGAAGCTCGCGAGCACCTCGGGGCCCTCGGCCGCCATCTCTTCGGCGGTCGCAATCGATGCGATGATTTCGGCGCCTTCGACCAGCTCGTTGCCGTAGCAATGATCGCCGTTCGCGTGGGTGTTCACGAGAGTGTCGAATTCGACCGTCGCCCGGGGCGCGGCGTCGCGCATCGCGGCGAGCATCTCGGCAGTCAGCGCAAGGTCGAACAAGGTATCGACGACGAGCGACCGATCCCCGTCGATCACGAGCCCGGCATTGCTCCAGCCCCACGAACCGTCCGGCTGCAGGTACGCGTAGCTTCCGCCCCCGAGGTCGTGCAGCCCCTTCGTGTAGGCCCAACCAGACGAGCCGAGCGATTCCATGCGGTCCTCCCAGTGCGCAGCGTCGCGCATTCTAGCCCGCCGCGTCGCGTCGTCGGCTCCTCTCCAGCCGGGCCATCAAGCTGGAGGTGTCCCAGCGGCGTCCACCGAGCGCCTCGACCTCGGCGTAGAGCTGGTCCACGAGCGCCGCGACAGGGAGCAGCGCGCCGTTGCGACGCGCCTCGGCGAGGGCGATCCGCAGGTCCTTGCGCATCCACTCGACCGCGAAGCCGTGCTCGAACTCGCCGTCGACCATCGTCCGCCATCGGTTGTCGAGCTGCCAGGACTGCGCCGCACCCTGCGAAATCGCCCCTACGACCCTGGCGGGGTCGAGCCCAGCGGCGAGCGCGAAGTGCAGCCCCTCTGCGAGCCCCTCGATCACGCCTGCGATGCAGATCTGGTTCACCATCTTCGCGAGCTGACCGCTGCCGGTGGCCCCGATGTGACTGACCTGCCGGGCGTACACCTCGAGCAGCGGTCGTGCGGCCAGCACGTCGTCCGCGGCGCCGCCGACCATGATCGTCAGCGCGCCCTGCTCCGCGCCCGCCTGCCCGCCCGACACCGGTGCATCGAGGAAACGCAAATTCCGCTGCGCGCAGCGCTCGCCGAGTTCGCGCGCGAGCTCGGCAGACACGGTGGTGTGATCGATCACCAGGACACCGGCTGTGGCAGCAGCGATCACGCCGTCGTCGATCAGCACGCTGCGCACGTCCGGATCGTCGCCGAGACAGCACAGCACGGCCTCGGCGCCCGTGACGGCGGCTCGAGGATCGGCCGCACTCGCACCGCCGTACCGCTCGCACCATGCCCGCGCGCGATCCGCGCTGCGATTGTAGACGCTGACCTCGTGGCCGGCGGCGACGAGATGGCCCGCCATCGGGCCGCCCATGACACCGAGGCCCAGGAATGCAACACGCATGACGCCCTCCGTCCCGGCGGATTCGGCCGGCCGGGTCCCAGGCATAGCAGGCACACCGGGTACACGCGCCAAATCACTTTGCGACAGCGCCTGCGGATGCGAGAATGGCCAACACCCGAGACTGGAGAAGATCGATGCTACGCCTGACGAGATTCGTTGCAGCCATGCTCCTTCTGCTGGCCCCGGCGTCGGGGTACGCCGAGACGACTCCGACGCCAGCGGGCTGGGAGCTCGAGAACCGGGACGAGCGGGCCGGCTGGAGCCTCTACACGCGTCGCGTGGCCGACTCCGACTACCCCCGCTACCGGCTCGTTGGCCGGAGCAACGAGCCGATCGAGCGCGTGATCGCGGCGCTCCAGCGCAAGGCCCAGGACGACCGCTACCTGCCCAAGGGCCACGTGCGGCGCGTGATCGAGCACGGCGATGACTTCTATGTCGCCCACCTGCGCATCGATGCGCCGATCATCGCCGATCGCGATACGGTGTTGCGTCTCGGCTGGCGAACCGAACCCGACACTGGAATCCACCACGTCGAATGGCGGCAACCGGACGGCGAGCTCCCGCCCGTTGCCGGCGACGCCGTTCGTATCGTGAGTGAAGGCGCGTGGAAGATCACACCCCTCGCGCAGGGGGGGGCCGAAATCGTGTACGAGAGCCACAGCGAGCTCGGCGACTCGGTCCCCCGCTGGCTGATCAACCGCCTGATGGACGATCAGATCGTGAACGAGCTCCTGACGCTGCAACGGATCCTCGACGAAGACCTCCCCGACGTGGCGGCGCCCCCGCGGCCACTCGACTGAGGCGCCCCGGGCACCGGGCCCGTACACTCCGCGCCGGTCCACCCGCAGGAGCCCGATGACCCCGGCGATCCGACTCGCCTCCGCACTATTCTTTGCTTCCGGAGCGGCCGCCCTCGTCTTCGAGACCCTGTGGTTCCGGCGCGCGGGCCTGGCGTTCGGCAATAGCGTATGGGCGGGTGCCCTGGTGCTGTCGAGCTTCATGGCCGGCATGGCGCTCGGCAATGCGCTCGCGGCGCAGTGGGCGTCCCGACTGCGGGCTCCGCTACGTGTGGTGGCGGGGCTCGAACTCGGGATCGCGGTCATCGGCGTCAGCCTGGTCGCCGCCCTGCCGCTCCTGGGGCCCGCGCTGGCGCCGCTGTTTCGCCCGCTGCTAGCGACACCCTGGTTGGTTCAGCCGCTGCGCTTCTTGTCCGCCTTCGTGGTGCTGCTCGCGCCCGCGATCGCCATGGGCGCCACGCTGCCACTCCTGGTACACGCGCTGCGCGGGCGCGACCCCGATTTCGGGCACCTGCTCGGCCGCCTCTACGGTTGGAACACTCTCGGCGCCATGGTCGGCGCGGTGAGCGCCGAACTCATCTGGATCCCGCTCGGCGGGATCTACACGGCCGCGGCCGCCGCCGCGGGCCTGAATACCGTCGCCGCAGCCGGAGCGCTCTGGCTCCAGCGAATCGAAGAGCGAGCCACGCCACCACCGCCCGACACGGCTCCGAGACGGCTGTCGGCAACGGCGATCCGGATCCTGCTCGCCGCAGCGGGAGCGGGCGCGCTGGCGCTCGCGTTCGAGGTGATCTGGTTCCGCGTCGTGATCCAGTACCTGCCGAACAGCAGCGCGATGTTCGCCTGGATGCTCGCGGTCGTGCTGGGCGGGATCGCACTCGGTAGCCTGCTGGCAAGCGCCGGCTTCCGTCTCCAGCCGACGCTCGACCGCTTCGCGCCCGCCGTCGCCGCTGCCGCCGGAGCGCTCGCAATCGCGTCGCACGCGTCGATCCCGGGACTGATCGAGCCTCTCCTCGAGCGAATGGAAGCACTCGACGAACCTCCCGGCGCGCTGTTCCTGCAGCTCGAATCGGCGCTGCTGCTGTCGATCACGCTCATGCTGCCCGTTTCGGTCGCGTCGGGCATGCTCTTCGCGATGCTCGGCAAACGGCTCGAAGCCGAGCTGGGAATTGCCGGTCGCGCGACGGGCCTGCTCGCGCTCTCGAACTCCGGCGGCGCGGCCGTCGGCCCGCTCGTCGCTGGCTTCTTGCTGCTCCCGGAGCTCGGGATCGACGGCAGCACGGTGCTGCTGTCGGCGGGCTACCTGGTCGTCGCCGCACTCGCTTGGGACGCCGCCAGCGCCCGCGCGGCGGCGATCGCCGCAGCGGCGATCACTGGCGTTGCGCTCGCCGTGTTTCCGTATGGGTTACACGAACGGACCCTGATCCGCATGATCCAGGCTCAGTATGGGGCGAACGAAGAGGTCATCGCCATTCGCGAGGGCGTCGTCGAGACCGCCGTCGTCACCCGCGTCCGCTGGCGAGGTGAGCCGCGCTATCACCGACTGATCACCGACGGCTACACCATGGCCGCGCAGACGCTGGCGGCCAACCGCTACATGCGCCTGTTCGCCTATCTCCCGGCGGCCTTTCACCCGAGACTCGAGAGCGCGCTGCTGATCAGCTTCGGCGTGGGCAACACCGCGATCGCGCTCGCCGAGCTCGACGAGCTCGAACGGATCGACATCGTCGACATCTCGCCCGAGATCCTGTCGCTCGCAGGCCTGATCCACTCAGAGCCCGGCTCCAATCCACTCGACGATCCCCGCGTTCGCGTCCATATCGAGGACGGACGTTATTTCCTGCAGACCGCCACCGAACGCTACGACCTGATCACCGCCGAGCCCCCTCCGCCGGCCTTCGCCGGAGTGGTGAACCTGTACACCCGCGAGTACTTCGAGCTGATGCGCGGGCGCCTCAAGCCAGGCGGCCTGGCGAGCTACTGGCTGCCCGCGAGCCAGCTGCGCCCAGTCGACTCGCAGTCGATCGTGGCTGCCTTCTGTGGAGCCTTCCCCGACTGCTCTCTGTGGGAAGCCGATCCGGCCGACTGGATCCTGCTCGGCTCTCGAGGCGCAACGACACCCGTGTCCGAGGAACGGATCCTCTCCCTGTGGAAGCACGAGCGCCTCGGCCCTTCCCTGCGCGCGATCGGGCTCGAGCAGCCCGGACAGCTCGGGGCATTGTTCCTCGCAGACGCCGCCTTTCTCGTCGACTGGGCCGCTGCGGCTGCACCCCTGGTCGACGCGCACCCCGAACGGGCTCCGGCCGTGGTCGCCTCGTGGACCCGATTACCCGATGAATTCGACTGGACCCGAGACGAACACGCCAGGATCAGCCGCTTCGTTTCGGGATCCAAACCGGGTGGGCTGTGGCCGCGGAGCGTCCTCGAGCAGAGCGTTCCCCACTTCGAGATGGCCAACTTCCTCCGCAACGTCCTGTTCGATTCCGATCGCCCGATCGAGCGTCGCCTCGCCGAGCTCCACGCCGTGCTCTCGACCGCTTCACTGGAGTCGCCGGTGCGATGGATCCTGGGCAGCAATGACACGATCGCTGCAGCAGCCGCCCGATTGGCCGACCGCGGTGATTCGAGTCCCGAGGTCCACAGTGAGCTCGCAACGGCTGCGCTGGCGCGACGCGACTTCGACCGGGCGGCTGATCAGCTCGGCCTGGCTGGCCGCCCGGACACACCTTCCCGCGAGAACCTGCTGCGCGCGTACGCCCTCGCGATGGCGGGGCGCCCCGACGAGGCTCGGCGCGTGGCGCAGGCTGCCGGGCTCGAGCAGTCGGCCGAGTTTGCGACCGCGTGGCTGGCGATCGTGGCACTGATCGAAGCGGGCCCGGACGATCGAAGCGCGCCTAGGGACCGCCCATCCAGCTGAACCGGAGGCCTGCGGTCCCCTGGTAGGTCAGACGATCGCGCTGGAGCGTGTAGCTCAAAGCTCCCGAGCTCTGGTAGAGGGGGTCGTTTGGATCATTGAGCCGCGCGCAGGCGGCTTGGGGGTTCATTGATTTCGCCAGCGCTCGCAGGTTGGACTCTTCGAATGCTTGGGCCTGGACGTAGCAGCTGGCGAGGTCGACCCGGTGCTCGAGCGGCCCCGAGAGAATCAGCATGAAGTCCACAGCAAGGAAGAAGCCAATCGACAGCGGCCCCTCGCGGTAGATCTCGGCGTCGAACTCGATGCGCGGCGCGATCCCGTGGTTCGTCACGCCCTCCTCCGCCGTCACGACAGTGATGCCCGGCGAGACCTCCGGAATGCCCTGAGTCAGTTCGGCGTGGACCGAGGACCTCGAGTAGAAGTAGTTGAGCGAGGGCTTGAGCTTCAAGTTGTAGCCCTCGATCGGCAGCTGAAACGCGGCGCCCATCCCCGCGAGGATCCAGAACTCCTGGTCGACACTGCCGTTCGCAGTGATGTGTTTGTTATTCGGATCTTCATCGATGCAAGGGGGATCGAAGTCGCAGGGGATCGGCCGGTTGTTGTCGAACCTCGTCTGTTCGCGAACCGTGGCGATCGGGCCCCTGAGCTGATTGCGATAGTCGAACACGAAGAAGGGTCGCGGCTTGCCGAGCATGCCCTCGATCGACGGCCCCATGATCTCGAAGCCGCCTGCGACCGACGGACCGTCTACGGGGTTGTTACCATCGAGCGGCCCGAGGAAGCTCAAGGGGGGGCACGGATTGCGTGGGGGGGGGCCGCATGCAGCGTCAGGCGTTGTAACGCCGGGGTTGAACGGCCCCCGGGCGATTCCCTCTTGGTGCAATACCCCACCGAAGCGGTCCGTGAACGGCAACGTCCTCACGTTCGAGTCGACACTCTGGTGGTTGACCCCGAGGCCCAAGCGAAGGGACGGAATCCAGTCCGGTTCGGACGGCCCCTGCTCGAACAGTGCGTTGGCGTCGTACTCCCGAATCGGCTCCTCGCTGGACTCTTTGCCTGCCTGCGCGGTCGCCTGCAGTGGGAGCAGGAGCATTACGGCTGCACCAAGCAGCCGCTTCGAGACGTTCCGAAGCTGCATTGGGGCCTCTATCCAGGGATCGAGATCGAACGAACCGCCGCCGATCCTATCACGGATCCGCAGCAGAATTGAGCGCTCCCGAGGTCGAGCGGCCGACCGACGTGAGCCAGTTCGCGCTGCCCCGTGGGGGGAGGCCAACCCAGGCTCCTTTCATCAGCCGATGCCGCGCGCTCTCGACGGATTCGCGAAACGGACGCCCCTGCTGGTAAACGTTCGCCTGCGCTTCCAGTGCTTGCGCGTATGGCGTCGCACCGCGATCGCGCGCCACGCGCGCGGCATCGAGCGCGAGGCTCTTCGCAACGCGCATGCGGCCCTCTCCAGCGGCCAGTGCGGCGCGCACTTCCAGAACATTAGGATGATCCGACTCTGCGCTTCCCTGACGAATGACAGCGAGCGCCCGGCGAACATCCTGAAGCGCCCCATCCGGAGCGGACAACAGCATCCAGGCGAGCGTCGTTCCCGCCGCTCTGGAGTCCGGCGCTTGCTCGCGCGCCGCATGCGCCCGATCGATCGCACGCGCCCAATTACCCGCCGCCCAGTCGATGCG
>JAYZFK010000035.1:0-56539 GCA_036336835.1 Myxococcota bacterium
GCTCCTTCAGGCCGTAGGGCAGCCGGAGCATGATCAGCCCCGCGGAGGTGGCGCCCGCCTCGCGTGCGGCGGCCAGGATGGCGGGGATCTCGTGATCGTTCAGGCCCGGGATCACCGGTGCGATCATCACCCCGACCGGAATACCCGCGTGCGCGAGCTTCTCGATCGCGAGCAGGCGCTGGTGTGGCTGCGAGGCGCGTGGCTCGAGCGCCCGCGCAAGCTTCGGATCGAGCGTGGTGATCGAAAGATTCGCCGATGCCGCGTCGACGGCGGCCAGCTCGGCGAGCAGGTCGGCGTCGCGCGCCACGAGGGCGTTCTTCGTGATTACGCTCACCGGATTGCGAAACTCAGCCAGCACCTGCAGGCAGCGGCGCGAGAGTCCGAGCTCGTGCTCGATCGGTTGATAGGCATCCGTGACACCGCTCATGGCGATGACCTGCGGCTGCCACCGCTTTGCGCAGAGCTCCTTGCGCAGCAACTGAGGCAGCTGCTCCTTCACCAGGATGCGCGTCTCGAAGTCGAGGCCGGCCGAGAATCCGAGATACTCGTGCGTGGGTCTTGCGTAGCAGTAGGCGCAGGCGTGCAGGCAGCCCCGATACGGATTGAGGCTCGCCGCGAAGCCGATGTCTGGACTGTCGTTGGTGGAGATTGCGCTCCGGGAGGGGTCGCGCAGATACAGGGTCGGGATCTGGCTCGCCGAGCCGTCGGGGTCGGTCTCGGCGTCGAGGCGGTCGGACTCGAGCGTCTCCCGATCCGCGACGTATTGCAGGCGTTCGAAGCGTCCAGCGGGGTTGCTGGTGATGCCGCGTCCGCGCGGGGCCACGAGAGCGGCGCCATCTGGAGCGAGGCCCGAGCGGGGTGCGGGACTGCCCGCGCGGACCCGATCGCCGGCCGTGGCCACATGCGCCTCCTTTCGCCCAGAACACGAAAGTAAGACGAAAATCGAAGGGCGTCAACGCTCGGGTCGGGCGTTTCGAAGGAAGGTCTCGAGGGCGGGTCCCTGAGACCTGCGCAGTGCCGCGTACGCGTCGAAGCGCTCGAGGGCCTGGCGCAACGTGCGCGCGCCGGAGGGCACCGGGTTGGCCTTGAAGAAGCGCGCGACCTCGGCTCGGCGTCGCTGCGTGCCGAGCGCGGGCGTCGCTGCGATCACGCGTGCGGCGAGCAGTGATCCCATGCGATCGCGCATGCTCGGCCAGCGTGCGCGTACGAAGTCCCAGGTCGGATCGCGCGCCGGGCGGTTGCCTAGCAGGCGCACCAGCACGAACGCGACGTCCTGGGTCGGCACGGCGTCTCCCAGCAGCAGCTGCAGCGTTCGGTCGATCAGCGCAGGCTTGGTGAAATCGCACAGGCCCAGCAGGAAGCGACGCTGCTCTTGCGGTGTCTGCGCCTTGTGCATCGCTCGGTCGAACGCGCGGTAGAGCTTCGCATCGCCGGCTGCGGCCGCGATCGCCACGACGCTGTCCGCCAGGTTGGGATCGATCGACGCGCGCTCGCGCAGGTAATCTTGGCAGCGCTCCTCGGCCCACTCGACCACCCCGGGCTCGCGGCCGATCCGGCCGGTCAGCTCGATGACTGCCGCTCGCTGTAGACGCCGGTCGTCACTCTCGCCGCGCTTGGGCTCGAAGCCGAGCGCGTCGAGCTGTGCGCCGTACTGCGCGGCGACCCAGGTGCGCAGCCGCATCTCGCAGTCCTCCGACTGATCCGGCGCCAGTCGGCTGGCCAGCGTGGACAGCGGGCGTTCGACCGCCGCCAGCACGTTGGCATCGCGCTCGCGCCCGAGTGCGGCGGCCAGGTCGAGCCAGCTCGCGATCTTGGCGCGTCCGGCGCGCACCAATGCCCACTGGTGGTCGACCAGGCCCATGCGCTCGGCGGTCGTGATGGCGTCGAGCGACGCGATCAGATCGGCGAGCTCGGCGGGATCGTGCAGCGGCCGAAAGAATCCGCCCTCGTCGGCGTTTCCGTACACGAATGCCGCTGCCGCGGGCGTGGCGATCCACTCGCTGCGCTTCGAGAGCAGGTGCCGCAGCTCCTGCGTTCGGCCCCCGGCCGCCGAACCGAGGCGCCCAACCCATGGGATGGGCCAAAGATTCCGTGCGGCGGCCGTGCGCCCGCGAGACGCGCGCGGCGGCAGCTGGTAGAAGCGCTCCTGGCGAAGCTCGATCCCCGGCCGGCCCCGCTGCTTCACTCGACGCACACGCACGATCGGGTAGCCGTCCTGCTCGATCCAGGCGCGCGCGATCGGCTCGACGTCCTGCCCCGATGCCTCCGAGAGCGCGTTCCACAGATCCGACGCCACCGTGTTCGACTCGGCGTGCTGGCGCATGTAGCGGCGGACGCCCTCGCGGAAGATCTTCGGTCCGAGGTAGCGCTCGAGCATCCTCACGACCGATGCGCCCTTCTCGTAGGTGATCACGTCGAAGTTCTCGTTCGCCTCATCGGGCGTCCGCACCGTGGTGTAGATCGGATGCGTGTGCTCGAGAGCGTCGAGATCGAGTGCGCCAGCGCGGTGGTGCTGGAAGTCGTGCCACATCTTCCAGCCCGGCTGCCAGTCGTCGACGATCTGGAACGCCATCCAGGTGGCAAACGCTTCGTTCAGCCACAGGTCGTCCCACCACGCCATCGTGACCAGATCGCCGTACCACATGTGCGCGAGCTCGTGGCAGATCACCTCGGCCGCGCGTTTCTTTTCGGCCAGCGTCACCGTGCGGGGGTCGATCAACAGCAGCGTCTCGCGAAAGAAGACAGCGCCCGCGTTCTCCATCGCGCCAAACTCGAAGTTGGGAACCGCGACGAGGTCGAGCTTTGCGTACGGGTAGGGCAGGGCGAAGTACTTCTCCAGGCGCAGCAGGGTTTCTCGCGCGCACTCGAGGGCGACCCCGGCCATGCCCCGCTTGCCCGGCGCCTGCCACACCCGGATCTCGGTATCCCCAGCGCGGACCGGGCGCGAGCGCTCGAGCGGGCCGACGGCGAGCGCCACCAGATACGACGACAAGCGCGGCGTGCGGGCGAAGTGCACCGTCTTGCGCCCTTCGGCGAGCTTCACCGTGCGTTCGACTGGGCCATTCGAAACCACCGCGTTGTGGTCCGAGGTCGTGACGGAGAGCTTCCAGCGGGCCTTCATCGACGGCTCGTCGAAGCACGGGAAGAACTTGCGCGCGTCCGCAGCCTCGAGCTGGGTGAAGGCGTAGCGGTGGGGGCCGACGCTCGCTTCGTAGAGGCCGCAAAGATCTTTTCGCAGCCGACCGGCGAAGCTGAGCTCGAGTCGGGCGCGACCGCGGGGCAGCGTCTCCGGGAGCGTGATCTCGACCGTCTGTCGCGCGGGGTGCAGCGTGGCGCTACCGCGGACGATGCGGCCGTCGACGATCACGCGGGGCCGACTCACGCGCAAATCCACTGCGTGCAGCTCGAGCTTTCGGCGGCCTTGATCGAGCTCGAGCTCGATTCCCACCTCGCCGCGGAAGGCGCTGCTGCGATCCGGGTAGACCTCTACCTGGACGTCGGCCTCGATCGGGCGCACGTCCGGGCGCAGCCGGAATGGCTTGACCGGAGCCGGGCCGCCGCGGGGCCGCGTGGCGCGCGCGGATTGCTTGCGCGCCGGCGTGCGCGATCGCTTCGGGGCGGTCTTGCGCGGTGTTCGCTTCACGCGCTTGCGCGCCGGCGTCGCGCGGCGAGCCGTCTTCTTGCGTCTCGCGGTCACGGTCTGTCCCCGCTCTGGGCCGATGTGTCCGCCGAGCGGCCGAGGAGCGCCCGGCAGATGGCGCCGAGATGTTCGGCCAGGCGGGCGAACTCGTCGCGCTCGTGTGGCTCGTCGAACGCAGGCGGCGCTCCGTCGTTCTCCAGCAGCGCGAGCACTTCATCGGCGGCAGCGCTGAGCGACTCGACGCTTCGCTCCGCGGCGCGTTGAAGGATCTGCTTCCAGCGATCGGTCTGCGGGGCTCCACTCGCGTCGAGAAACGCAATGCAGTCCTCGACGAGTCGGGAGAACTCTCCGGTCACGGACACGAACGCTGCCTCCCCTATGGCCTCGAGGCCTTGCACAGAGTGGTTCAAGCGAGACCAGGGGGCAACCGAGCCAGACGTCGCACGGCGTCTCCGCGCGCGCGGGCTCTGCGACGGGTATCTTCCCCGCGGCATCGGGTGGGGGAAAACGATGAGCGCGGCGTCTCGCGAACAGTGGACAGGCCGGCGAGGCTTCGTCCTCGCGGCGATCGGCTCGGCCGTTGGCCTCGGCAACATGTGGCGGTTCTCATACCTGACGGCCGAGAAGGGCGGGGCGGCCTTCGTGCTGCTCTATCTGCTCTTTACCGCGCTCGTCGGCCTGCCCGTGATGCTCGCCGAGCTGACGATCGGTCGCGGCTCTCAGCGCAGTCCGATCCAGGCCCTCGCACACTATGGCGGCAGCGCCTGGAAGCCGCTGGGCGGCATCTTCGTCACCTCGGGATTCCTGATCCTGTCGTACTACGGTGTGATCGCCGGCTGGACGGTTCGCTATGCGGGCGATGCGCTGCTGTCGGGCTTTCCGACGGATCCGGGTGCCTACTTCGGCGACGTCAGCGAGGGCTGGGACTCCTTCGCCTACGCGCTGGGCTTCATGGGGCTCACTGTCTTCGTCGTGAGCGGCGGTATCCGTGGCGGCATCGAGCGCGCAGCAAGCGTGATGATGCCGGCCTTGTTCGCACTCGTGATCGGCATCGCGATCTACGCGGCGACGCTCGACGGCTCGGGCGCCGGCTACGCCTACTACCTCAACGTCGACTTCGCCAAGGTCTTGGACTGGGACGTGATCGTCGCGGCGGCCGGGCAGGCGTTCTTCAGTCTGAGCCTCGGCATGGGCGCGATGCTCACATTTGCGAGCTACCTCTCTCGTGACCACGATCTCCCGAGCGAATCGCTGATGATTGCGGTGAGCGACTTCGGGGTCGCATTCCTCGCAGGGTTCATGGTGTTTCCACTGATCTTCGCACTCGGCTTGCAGGGCGACGTGATGGGGGCGGACACGGGAACCGTGGGTGCGCTCTTCATCGCGCTGCCCAAGGCTTTCGCGACGATGGGCGACGCCGGCCGGGTGGTGGGGCTGTGCTTCTTCGTGGCCCTGATCGTGGGTGGCCTCACATCTGCCATCTCGCTGCTCGAGGTGGTGGTATCGGCCGCGATGGACGGGTTCGGCTGGTCGCGCCGCAATGCCGCGCTGGTAATGGGGGTGGCCATCGCCTTGCTCGGATTGCCGGCCTCGCACGCGATCGAGTTCCTCGATGCCGTCGATACCCTCGCCAACAATGTCTTCCTGATCGGTGGCGCGCTCGGGCTGTCCATCTTCACTGGCCATGTGATGCGCGATCCGGTCGCTGCGGCGCGAGGCGGATCCAAGTCAGCAGGCTGGACCTCCGTGTGGCTGCCGCTGCTGCGCTACGTGGTGCCGATCGTGCTGATCACGGTCCTGGCCGTCTCCGTTCCGGGGGCCTGGGACAAGCTGGCTGCCCTCTTCTAGCCGGACCGGAGGCAGATGACTCGCAGCGTGTACGCTGCAGATGGAGGTCGAGAGTGCGGCCCGGATCACTCGAGGCATGGGTGCTGCTCGCGGTTGGACTCGGCTGGATCACTTCGGCCGGCGATGGGGGTGTCGTGCGGGCGCTGGCGCTCGGTGCGGTCGGCGCGCTGGGCTCGGCGATGGGCGTGGCCGCGCTGCTGATTCCCGGCGATCGGCGGATTCCATCCCACGCCGCCCTGGCGTTCGTGCTGGGATTGGGCGTTGCGCTGGTCGGTCTGCTGGTATTTGCCTTCGGGCTCGGCGAGGCGCTCGGCCTGTTTGCCAGCGCGACGCTCGGCCTGCTGGCGGCTGGCAGGCTCTCGATGTCCTGGGGAGTGGCGACGCCGGGGGTGCCGGCCGAGGACGGCACGCTCGCCGTCGCAGCCAAGGTCGCGGCCGACGAGGCGCTGCTCGCGACCTTCCATCTCCGCCTGCGGCTTCCGGCCGGAAGCGAGCTTCGCCGTGTCGTCTCCGAGGCCCAGGAGCTGCGGGCTCGGCACGGGGACCACGGCTTCCTCGAGAAGCCTCTCGACTATCACCGCGCGCCACCGTCGCTCGTTGCGCCGCGGATCGAGTCGCGGAGCCGGCTCGGCATCGACTACGAGCACCTGCGCTTCGACAGCGAATGGGAGCCCGCGTCCGACGAGCCGGGACGCGAGCGCTGGCTGCGCGGCACCGCGAACCGCACCGCGCATGCCTATGTCGTGCGCGGCAATCCCGAGCGGCCGTGGCTGGTGGCGATCAACGGCTATCGCATGGGGATGGCGCTCACCGACCTCGCGGTGTTCGACCCGCGCGTCTACCACCAGCGGCTGGGGCTGAACCTGCTGATCCCGGTGTTGCCGATGCACGGGCCTCGCCGCATCGGTGCCCTGTCGGGCGATGGCTATCTGGATGCCGACCCCGTGGTGTTCCACTACGCGGAAGCACAGGCGATGTGGGACATCCGACGGCTGATCGGCTGGGCTCGTGCACAGGGTGGTGAGAGGATCGGTGTGATGGGCCTGTCGCTGGGCGGCTACAACGCGGCCCTGCTCTCCTCGGTCGAGCCGGGGCTCAGCTGTGTGATCGCGGGCATTCCGGTGGTGGACTTCTCGCGCATCCTGACTTGGCACTCTCCCGCTGGCTTGAGCGCCGGGTTCGCTGCGCTCGGGATGGGTCCGGCGACGCTCTCGGAAACGCTGCGGCCCGTCTCCCCGCTCGCGCTGCCATCGATGGTCGCGCCCGAAGCGCGTGCGGTCTTCGGCGGCGTCGCCGATCGGGTGGTGCCACCCGAGCACCAGCGCGATCTGATCGACCACTGGGGCGCGCCGCGCCACGTCTGGTACCCCGGTGGACACCTGACGTACATGCTCGACCCGGCGGTTCGAGCGCTCGTTCATGAGATGCTGGTGGGGCATCTCGGTGCTGTCCAGTCCTAACCCAGCGCGTTCATGAAACCTTCTGCGCCCTCGCGTCGAGCTCGGCGCGGATGCGCGAGTGTTCCCTGCGCGTCATCGGGTAGCGGAGGGCAAAGCCGATTGCGATGACCAGCAAGCAGGCTGGTGCCAGCGCGGCGGCGATCCGGATCACGAGCAGCGCGCCAGCGGTCTGCGGCTGGTCTGCGATGTACCCCGCGGCCTCGAAGCCGATGCCCATCGCCGCGACGCCGGATGCGCCGGCGATCTTGCGCAGGAAGGTGAAGAGGCCGTTGTAGATGCCCTCGCGACGCTGTCCGGTCATGAACTCGTCCTCGTCGATCACCTCTCCGATCATTGACCACGGCATCAGGTCGGCCGCGCAGAAGCCGACGCCCGAGAGCGCGATCAGGCCGAACAGCACCGGGCGTGAAAAATCCTGTGGGATGACGAACAGCCCGCAGAGCAACACGCTCCAGAGGCCCGCGCCGGCGATGAACATGAGGTGTTTGTCGACGTGCCGCCCGATGCGCAGCCAGACTGGAAGCGAGCAGATTGAAAAGACCAGCAGGATCGCCAGGCACCAGACCAGATCCTCTGGCCGGCCGAGCCAGTAGGCCGTGTAGTAGGACAGTCCGGCCGCCGCGAGGTCGACCGCGATTCGCGCGGTGATGAAGAGCCCCGAGAGCCGCAGGAAAGTGCCGTGCGTCGCGATCTCGGCGACGCTCTGCGCGAGCGGCGCCGGCGCGGGCGCCGTCTCGTCGCGACGCTCGAAGCTCACACGGAATACGGGCAGCCACGGAAGCAGCAGCCAGAAACCGAAGATAGAGCCGGCGACTGCGTACGCCTCGGGGCCGCCGCCCCACTCGTCGGCGAGCCAGCGCATCCCCACTGCGAACAGCGTTCCGGTGACCGCGCAGCCCGCGCGAAAGGCGTTCAGCGAGGTGCGCTCATGATAGTCGCGGGCCATCTCGGGCAGTAGCGCGAGATAGGGGACCGACAGGATGGTGGTCGAGAGTGACAGCGCCATGTAGACGACGGTGTAGTAGGCGAACATTGCGGCCTGGCCGTCTGCCGTATCGAAGGGCGTGCGCCACACCAATGCAAAACACAGCCCGAAGGGCAGCATCCCGAGCAGGAAGAACGGACGGCGGCGTCCGGCGCGCCACGTCCGCGTGTCGGAGAAGCGGCCGATCAGTGGATCGCTGATCGCGTCGAAGCTGCGCGCGAGCAGGATCGCGAAACCCGCCAGCGCAGGCCGCAGCCCCGCCACCTCCGTCAGGAAGAAGAGGAAGACGATCGACAACGCCGACAGCGACAGGTTGACGCTGTGGTCTCCCATTCCGTAGACGAGCTTGGAGAACGTCCCGAGCTGGCGCTCGGACTGCGACTGGAAGACCTCCGACGTCACGTGGTGAAGGCTACCTCAGGTATCCGCGGGGTAGGCCGGTGCGGGGTCGTACTCGATCAAGCGTTGTGTCGTGCGGGCTGCACGCTCGCGGCCGACCGGGTGGGCAGTAGCGCCGATCTCCAGGTAATTCCCGCCAACCCTGCAAACGCCTTCAACCGTGCTCGCGCTGGGCGGCGCGCACCATCGCGTCGAGGCGCGACGAGAATTGCGAGCGCTCGCGGGCGGAGATGCTGCGCGGCCCAGGGGTCGGGATGCCGGCCTCGCGCAGTTCGGCCTTGAGGTTGCGGGTCGCGAGCGCCGCGCCGATCGAATCCTGGGTGAACGGCTCGCCCTGGGTGCCGAGGACGCGCGCGCCGACCGCGATGCAGCGCGCCGCGAGCGGCACGTCGGCCGTGATCACGAGATCGCTCACTCGCACGTTCTCGACGATCCAGTCGTCGGCGGCGTCGAGCTGCTTGCCGACGACGATCATCTCGATTCCCAGGCCGTCGGGGATTCGCAGGAGCGAGTTCGCGACCACAATCGTTCGAATGCCGTAGCGCGCAGCGACGGCGTACACCTCGTCCTTGACTGGGCAGGCATCGGCATCCACTACGATCTCGACCAATCAGGCCTCCTTGAACACGCCAGTTCGTGGCACAGTAGGGACCGGAGGACGTTCGGTGATGACTCAGATCCTCGTTGCGCTCGCACTCGTTTCGGTCCTATGCCTCTCGTCTTGCGACCGCGAGCCCGAGGTCGGCAGCCCGGAGTGGTGCGAGGCCCAGGTGCAGGACGGGCAGATGGACGACTACACGATGAGCGACGTCGGCCGCTACGCGAAGCACTGCATGTTCGAGCAGGCGGAGCAATAGAGGCGCTCAGTCGAACGTCCACTTGCGCACGGGCTCGCTGCCGGCGGCGTGCTCGATACACTGGACGTCGAACCAGATCGGGAGCAGGTAGCGCACGTAGAAGGCGCGTACCGTGGTATCACCCGTCTTCAGATCGTCGTACAGCTTGAGCTCGACGCGCGGATCCTGCTCCTGGCGCTTCTGGCACTCCTCGAGAAGCGAGTCCACCTCGGCGCGGGTGTCGTACAAGAAGCCCAGGTGATCGAATCCGGGGCTGGAGAGATGCTTGCGCTGCTCGGTCACCAGGATGAACTGGCTCGTCTCGGGATCCGTGCGCAGCAGCAGGCCGGTCTGCTTGAGGATGTCGACGTCGAGCGTCTCGAAGCCGAACACCTCCGTGTAGAACTTCGCGATGTCGGCGCGGTGCTCGGTCAGGGAGCCCTTGGGCAGTGTGAGCTCCATGTGGTTGAAACGCGGCATCGAGCGCCTCCCGGTTCGAGGCGATAGTCTGACACGCGAACAGCCGGAGGGGAAGTGGCGTGGCACTGCGCGAGGCCCTCGAAACCAGTAGCGAACTGTTCGTTCGCCAGCGCAAGGAGTGGACCGAGATCGTGATCGATCTCGAGATGCGCAATCGCTACCAGGTGATGGACGCCAGCGGCGGTACCCTGGGAGCGATTGCCGAGGTGGCGACGGGCTTCTCGGCGTTCCTCGCGCGCAGTTTTCTGGGATCGCACCGGCCGCTCGACGTTCGCGTGATCGAGCGCGATGGCAGCGAGCTGCTGCGCCTCACGCGCGCCTTCTTCTGGGTCTTCTCGTCCCTTGCCGTCTCGCGGGCCGACGGCGCCCGGCTCGGCAGCGTCGAGCGCCGCTTCGGCATCCTGTACCGAAAGTACGACTTGCTCGACGAGTACGGCCGCTGCTTCGCGCGGGTGAGCGCACCGCGCTGGCGCATCTGGACATTTCCGGTGGCGGGCGAGGACGGCATTTCCGAGGCCGTGATCTCGAAGAAGTGGGGCGGCGCGCTGCGCGAGATCTTTACCGACGCGGATACGTATCGGGTGGCCTTCGGGTCCGGCAGCTGGAGCCCGGGGCAGCGCGCCCTGGTGTTCGCCGCGGCGATCTCGATCGACTTCGACTTCTTCGAGAACAACCAGGGTCGGGGTGGCCGACTCGGATTCGGGGACTGAGCCGCTCAGCGGCCTCGCGGTGGTCGGCCTCGTCGATCCACCGAGTTCCCTTCGAGCTCTAGATTCTCTGCGGTCTTCGCGAACTTCTCGTCGACGGTGATGTACTGATTGTTGCCGAGCTGGCGCCCCCGCATCCACCACGGGCCGCGTTCGGGCGCGCGTCGCGTCCAGTACGCCACGCGCCGGCCGAGTCGCTCCGCCATGTGGCTCCGCGCCGGGTAGCTGCCTCCCTGGAACACCGCGATTACCGGGAACGGGACACCGGCCGGCCGAAGCAGCCCTTCGAACAACGGGTAGAGGGCTTCCGGTCCCCACATCAGGCCGAAGATGGCCGGCTTGGAACGCGGATGCGCGACGTCTGTCAGATAGCGGTCCGTCAGACCGTGAAGATCGACGGTTCCGATCCTGCCGTAGTACTTCGTCGCAGCGAAGTAGATGACCATCCCGATGTTCTCTGCGGCGATGTATACGCGCTCTGGAGTCTCCTCGAGCACGGCCCCGATGATCGTCTGCATGGCTTCCGCCAACGGGATGTCTCGTCGCTGCGATCGATTCTGCGTCTGCAGCCAGGAGTAGGAGGACTCGGCCTGCGTGGCGGGAGCCGGGCGCGCCCAGAACGGGATCGCCAGGGACTGGGTCTGAGCCAGATGGACCGACGAGAGCAAGCCAAGCGCGACCAGTGCGGCGGTCATCGATGTCGCCAGCCCGGCGATCTGGGTGCGAAAAACGGCGCTCAATGCGAGTACGACGAGCAGTGGTAGGACGTGGGCGATGAAACGTGCGCCCTCCATCCAGTCGCCGCCCGCAAGCACGACGAACCCCATCGATGAGAGGCAGAACAGAGCGAGCAGGCTGCGAGTGAGATTCGCTGTCTGCGACCTCAGCACATCCCAGACCGCGGCGAGCAAGCCCACGATGCAGCCGAGCCAGAGAGGAGTCAGCCACGGGAAGCGGCCCACGTAGCTCAGGCCACGATCGAGCTGGTTCCAACTCAGCCCCTGGTACTTCACGAGTGCGGGCTGCGGCAGGAAGCTGTCGAAGTACAGGAGTCGAAACAGCGCGAGACAAGCCGCGAGAACGGCGACCTCGCCGAGCAGGAGCGAGGCTCCGCGCAGACTTCGGCGCTTGTCCTGCCAACTCGTTCTTCGCAGGGCCAGCAGCACCAGCATGCCGGCCGTCGCACACAGCGCGACATGCGGGCTCTCCGGGCGACACGCGAGGAAGAGCAGGAGCGCCCCGGCCGATAGGAGGATCGCCTTCGGGCTGGTTCTGCCCTCCAGCAACGGTCGACTCGTCAGCACCGCGAGAGTCGCGGTCAGCGCCACGAGTGGAACCTCCGTCCCGCTGAACGACCAGTAGACGAAACAGCCGGACACACTCGACAACAGCATCGCCGGCCAGGCACCGCCCGCTTCACATCGGGCAGCGAGCCGACCGCAGGCGACGAGGGCGGCGGCTCCGCTGAAAACGCCCAGCAGCCAGGCTGCCATCGGAGGATCGAACGGAGTGAGCTTGACCACGCTCGCCACGAGGACGACCAGGAGCAGACTGGACGACTGCTCTACTCGCTCGCCGTTGTAGTTCAGGATCTCGCCGTAGGTCGCCAGCGTGTGCGCCGGCCAGTAGCTGATGTACTTGTCGTCTCGTCCCGCGGACGGAAACAGGAAGAGGCCGATCGTGAGGAAGATCAGTATCGGTACGAGCTGTCGCCAGGTCCCACCGGACGCGTCGAGCCGCGCCCGTCCGGTTCTCGCCCGTTCGCTCTGGGGGTCACCTGCGGTCATCGGAGCCTGTACAGAAGAGCGAACTCGGTCCTCTCGCCGGACTCGCGCGGCGCCCTGTCGCCGGCCTTGCCGGTTCTGGGACTGAGTGCCGGGCCCACACTGCGCTCGAGGAAGTCCAGCACGCGGCGACGCCACTGGTCGGGGGCGGCATCGAAGAGTGCGGCGTGGCGCGCTCCTTCGGCGATCCAGAGTTCGGCAAACGGTGCGGCCTGGTACAGCGCATGGGTGTGCGCGACGGGAATCACGCGATCCGCCGTACCGTGCATCAGCAGCACCGGGCGGGGAGCGATCTGCTCGATCGCCTCGATCGGCGCGTGCGTTTCGTCGGCGCCGACCCGCCAGGCCGTGAGCGAAGCGATCCAGCCGACCAGGGTGGTGGCGTTGGCGGCGCGTGCGTCGAAGGTCGCCGCGCCATCGCGAATCAGCGACCCGAGGTCGGTGAACGGGTTCTCGGACACGATCGCGTCGATCGTCGCGTCTCGCGCTGCAGCCAGGATCGCGCTCGCGCCGCCCTGCGAGGTACCGACGACGGCGACACGCTCGAGCTGGCCGCGGCGGCGCGCGTAGCGGGCCGCCGCGATCACGTCCGCGTGCTCGCGGACTCCGAACGAGACACCGCGGCCGTCGCCGTCGCTGATGCCGTGCTCGCGGCAGTCGAACATCAGCACCGGATAGCCGGCCTCGTGGAATACGGGCAGGTGGCGCAGAAAGTCTCGGCGGTCGGCCCCGGCTCCGTGCACGGTGACGACGCCGACCCGGGCGTCGGGCGAGCCGGGGATCCACCAGCCTCGCAGTGTTGCGTCACCGTCGGTCGGGAACTCCACTGTTTCGAAGGGCCAGCTGAAATCTCGCTCCGGATCGTGTGTCTTGCCCGCCCAGTTCGCGAACGACTCGGCCGGAAGCAGCCCCTGCTGGGGGCTTCGGTGCTGGTACCAGCCCGGGCGCAGCGCCATCTCGGAGCCGACCCACAGCCCGCCGCCGAGCAGTCCCGCGGCGGCGAGCGACAGGCTGGCGCAGATCGCGGCGAGCAGGCGCATGCCGGGATTCTACACAGCGCGTGCTCGGCTGGTTTAGGATGACGGCGCCCAATGGAGGCCGCCATGCCGCTCTACCCGATGGATGACTATCTCGCCCACCAGACGACCGACACGTTCGACCGGGTCTTCACCAGCGATCGGAACTTCTACGACCGCTACTACTTCAACATGCATGCCTCCAGTGACGAGCTCTTCCTCGTCACCGGGATTGGGCAGTATCCGAACCTCGGTGTCACCGATGCGTTCGTCTGCGTCTCCTACGGCGATACCCAGTACACCGTGCGCGCGTCGCGCGAACTGGGCGGCGACCGCATGAACACCCAGGTGGGTCCCTTTCGCACGGAGGTGATCGAGGGCCTCAAGACGCTGCGGCTCGTCTGTGACGACAACGAGTGGGGCGTCGGCTTCGACGTCACCTGGCAGGGCGCTCACGAAGCACTCGAGGAGCCGAAGTCGCTCAAGCAGAGCTTTGCCCGGACGACGATGGAGACGTCGCGCTTCGCGCAGGTCGGGACCTACAGCGGAACGCTCGAGGTCGCCGGCAGGTCGTTCGATGTCCGCCCCGACAAATGGAAGGGCGCGCGCGATCGTTCGTGGGGCATTCGCGGAGTGGGCGAGCCCGAGCCGCCGGGCATCCGCGCGACCGAGAGCCGCTCTGCCGGCTTCTTCCACAACTGGATGCCGATGCAGTTCGACGACTACCTGCTCAAGGTCTATATCGAGGAGGGACCCGACGGCGAGCGCGAGGTCGAGGAGGCGGTGAAGGTCTACAACTTCGGCATCGACAAGGCGCCGGAGCAGTACGGCTCGCCTACTCATCAGATGCAGTACCACTCGGGCACACGCGAGGTCTCGGGTGCGACCATCGGGTTCGCACACAGCGATCTCACGGTCACGAACGTGCCGCTGCGCACCGTGAATCTCGGTATGGGCAGCGGCTACGTCAACACGGACGGCTGGGGCCACGGTGTCTACCAGGGCGAGCTCAAGGTCGAAGGCCTCAGCTACGACGTTTCGACCCCGCAGCAGCGCGCAAAGACATTCGGCCTGAACGAGACGTTGTGCCGCTTCGAGGCCAGCAGCGGCGACGTCGGCTACGGGATGCACGAGAATTTCATCGTCGGCATCTACCGGCCGTATGGCTTCGACGCGCCGGGGACGGTCGCGCCCTAGCGGACCGGGGAGCCGGCTCGCCCGCGACCTGCTGCATTGGGTGGGCCCGGCGCGTCCCCTGTGGATTGCTCAGTTGCGGCGCGCCACGAACAGCCAGTCCCAGGGCAAGGGCTCTCGCAGCCAGCGCGGCGGATGATCGAAATAGGCCGAC
Source organism: Myxococcota bacterium (assembly GCA_036336835.1). GTDB lineage: Bacteria > Myxococcota_A > UBA9160 > UBA9160 > UBA4427 > JAYZFK01. The sequence goes on from JAYZFK010000035.1 coordinate 14,504, forward strand.
CACGGATACTCGATGCGGTCCTCGTGGACCACGGTGAAACGCGCGTCGCGCAGCCGTGCGAGCGCCTCCTCGCGCAGGAAGTGCTTGGTCCGTGACTGGTCGAGATCGATGATGCCGTGCAGCAGATCGCGGGCCGCTCGTTCGGTGGCTGCGATCCCCTCGGTCAACAGCGCTCGCCCCCGACGTCCCGAGCGGCGGTTCCACTCGATGAGCCGCTCGTTGACGTACAGCGCCGCCTCGAGCGAGGGTACGACGAGCACCAGCGGTGCCTCTGGCGCGAGACTCGCTCGGATGTGGCGCAGCGCGGCGGCTCGCTCGTCGTGCGACGGCATGATCCAGGCGTTCACGCAGACGCCGAGCTCGATGCCGCGCAGGCGCGGGATCGGACGCCGGAGATCGACGCGCCGCAGCTCCACCTGTTCGAGCCCCGCGCTGCGCGCGCGCGCGACCTCGAGCAGCTTCGGTGCGAAGTCGAGGCCGACGACCTCGTCGAACCGATCTGCCAGTCCGGCTAGCTGGCGTCCGGTGCCACAGCCGTAGTCCGCGACGCGGGACGCTCCGCGCCCGAAGCGACGGACCGCCCGCCAGAAGGCGCCGCGCACGTCGCTGGCAACGGGGTCGAATACCGCGTCGTCGAAGTCGCCGTGCATCGCGTCCCAGAACGAGGCCTTCACGGATCGGAGTGTGCCGCAGGTCGGTACGTCCGCCCGGGGGGCTGGCGCTTGCGCGACTCGACGCGCACCGAGCGAGACGCGCAGCTCACGGCGCTGGCGCGCGACAGCCGACTCGCGGTCGTCCGATCGGGACCCGCCAGGAAGGCTCCACCGAGGTCGGTCGCTGCATGCTACACCGCAAGCCATGGTCGATCCGGAGCGACTGCGCGAAGCGTTTGCGCTTCAGTACCAGATCTGCCGCGGGCTCGGTGCGGAGGTTGCGGCGACCGTGCTCGATCGCGCGCGCTGCGACGTCGACACGGACGGGCCGGTGGGCGCACTGCTCGATGGGCTCGAGGCCGATCCGATCGAGGGCAACCTGCCGCTGCGGCTGCTCGCGGCGGTCCATCGGCTGGTGCTCGGCGGGGGCGCACCGGAGCTCGAGGTACATTTTCCGACGACGGGTGGCAAGCCGGATCTGGCTGCGGTCGGCGATCTCTTCGTGGCCTGCGTCGCACGCGAGGCGGGGCCGTTGCGGGCCCAGCTCGTCGTTGATCCCCAGACCAATGAGGTGGCGCGCGCCGCTGTCCTGTTCGCCGGCCTGATGACGATCTGGCAGCGCACGCGCCTGCCGATGCGCCTATTGGAGCTGGGAGCGAGCGCCGGTCTCAACCTCCATTTCGATCGCTTCCGCTACAAGCTGGGGAGGTTCGAGTGGGGCGATCCCTACTCGCCGGTGTCGCTGTACCCGAGCTGGTCGGGCGACTTGCTCGCCGCCGAGGAAGCGCCGATGGACATCGTGTCGCGCGCGGGCTGCGACCTCGATCCGATCGACGTCACCGATCCCGAGGCAGCGCTGCGGCTGTGCTCCTACGTCTGGCCCGACGATCCCGACCGGCTCGATCGGCTTCGTGCCGCGATCGGCCTGGCGCGCCAGGATCCGATCACCGTCGATCGCGACGACGCACTGGACTGGCTCGCCGACAAGCTCGAGAGCCTGCAGCCGGGTGTGGGCACGGTGATTTTCCACTCGATCTTCTGGGCCTACTTGTCGCGTTCCGCGCGCGACGAGCTGACCGCTCTGATCGAACGGACCGGCGAGCAGGCGCGCATCGGCCAGCCTCTGTGCTGGCTCCGGCTCGAGCAGGAGGACCAGGTGTGCCAGCTGCGGCTGCGCGTCTGGCCGGCCGGAGGCGGCCAGGACGAGTTGTTGGCCGATGTCCATCCGCACTGCCGTTGGATCAGGTGGCAGCAGCGCGGCGCTCGACCCCTGCTCGAAGAAATCGATCGGTGACCCGAAGCGAAACCCACCCGAAATGGAGCCAGTCGGCTAGTAGGGTACTGCCCGATTGGGTAAAGTGAGGCGCCCTGTGAGTCGCCCGTCGCAGACGCGGTGCTCTCCACGGTTCATTCGTCGGTTCCAGCTAGCGAGGGGCATTGGACCTGATGCAAGGCCTCGCAGCGGCGTCCGCGAGTTCGTCTTCCGGAGTCTTCGATGCGGCAGAGCTCCGCCGCCGCTTCGGAAGCGTGTATCGCCCGAAGCCCTGGCTCTACTGGACGGACATGCTGGTGTCCGCCGCCGTCGGCTGGGCCGCGTTCGTTCTGGCAGTGGTGCAACCGCTGTTCTCGAGCGAGTACCTGCTGTGTCTGCTGATCGCGATCCTCGCACTGCTTCGCAGCGTGCTCTTCATCCACGAGCTCGCCCACATCAAGTCCGTTCAGCTGCCGAACTTCGAGGTTGTCTGGCACCTGGTGGTGGGGACTCCGCTGATGGTGCCGAGCCTGATGTACGTCGGCTCGCACAACGACCATCACAAGCGCAACGCGTTCGGGACCAAGGACGACCCCGAGTACGCACCGATTGCCCGCTACACGCGCTTCAAGCTGGTCCGCTTCGTGCTCTCGGTGGCCGTCGTGCCGCTGGCGCTGCCGCTTCGCTGGGGTGTGCTCGCACCACTGTCCTATCTGCTCCCGTCGCTGCGCAAGTTCGTGGTAGAGCGTGCGTCGACCCTCGTAATCAACCCGGACTACCGCCGGCCGATGCCGACGGGCAGGCAGGCGAAGCGCTGGGTCGTTCAGGAGATGGCGTCGGGCACCGTGTTCTGGCTGGCATTCGGCGCGTGGGCGCTGGGCTGGCTGCCGCTGGCCGTTGCGATCACCTGGGTGCTGCTCACGAGCGGGATCCTCGTGATCAATCAGATCCGGACTCTGGCGGCACACCACTACCAGAACGACGGCCGCGAGGTCGATGCGCTCGGCCAGCTGATGGACTCGGTCAATCTGCGAGGGGTGCCGATCCTGACGGCGCTGATTGCGCCCGTCGGGCTCCGCTACCACGCACTGCACCACTTCCTGCCGGCCGTGCCGTACCACAGCCTGGGGACGCTGCACCGCCGGCTGTGCCGCGAGCTGCCGCCGGAGGCTGTCTACCACCGGACCGAAGCCGAGGGCATCCTGCCGATGCTGCGACGGCTGTGGGACCGCGCCCCGGCCTGAAACGTGGGCTCAGCGCAACGTGCGCTGGCGGAGCAGCTGCAGGATCAGCGGCCAGCCGAACACCAGCGGGTAGCGCCTCTGGCGGTCGGTCAGCTCCAGGCGCACGCTGCCGTGGCGCTCGAGCTTCCACAGCACATAGGGCAGCCAGTCGCCAAACGTGGTGGCGGTCTTGAACAGTCGGAGCAGCGACAGGGCCTTGGCCAGCGGCCAGGCGAGTCGCCAGCGCAGCCGTGAGGCGAGTCGTCGCGGCGGCGACCCAGAGACTTCGGCAGCCGAGACGAACGTCGCAAACGAGTCGATCTGGTGCTGTTCGCGCAATACGTCGAGCGCAAGCCGCGTCGCGCGCTCGTAGCGGGCCGGGTTGGCCTGGTAGAGCGAGCGGATCGAGTCGGCCGACTCACTGCGGAACTCGGTGCGATACGTGCGGCGAAACGCCTCCTGCCACAGCGCTGCGAACGAGAAGCGCTGGATCTTGCCGCGCGCGGGTAGAAAGGGCCCCAGACGTTCGATCAGCGTGCAGATGGCGCGCGCCCCGCAGCGCTCGACGGTCTCGCGCGCCGCGTCGTCGCGGGCCCACACCAGCAGCGCCGGCTGCGCAAAGCGCGCCCAGATGTAGGGATGCAGGGCCGCCGGGCCGACCAGGGTCTCGAAGTCTCGCGTCGAGACCACCCCGTACTTGCAGCGCACCAGGCTCGGGGGCCGCTCCGCGCCGAGCATGGCTGGGGCCTCGAGATAGAACACGTTGGGAGGGAGCAGCGCATTCGCGCCCGCGAGCCAGCCGGGCCCGCCGTAGCTGGTGCGATAGGAGTCGACCAGCACGTAGAAGTCGAGGACGCCCTCGTCGGTGTGCTTGCGCAGGCAGGAGCCGTAGAAGACGATCGCCGCTACGGAGTCGGGGTGGCGCTCGCGGATCGCTGCGGCGAGCGCCAGGGCGGCAGCGGGCGCAGGTGTGGCCAGCTCGTCGGCGACCAGATCCTGCAGTGCTCGAAACGAGGGATCGGGCGCGGCCACCGCTCAGACGCGAACGAAGCGGACGTTGTTCTCGGCGGTGATCGACATCGTGCGCCCGGGGGCCGGCTCGGACTGCTCACCGTCGATGGTGAAGCCGCAGTCGAAGCGCAGCTCCGCCCGTTTGCAGTTGCGGCTGAGATAGCCGTTCTCTTCGCGCACGTGTCGGTTGGGGCGTCCCGCGAGGATCCCCGGCAGTGTGCGGACGAGGTGGGTCGCATCCGCCGCGAGCGCCGTGAATCGCACTCCACCCGGCCCCGTGCCCCAGAATGGCCGCAGCCGCGAGAACAGGCGCGGCAGTGTCGACGCCATGAAGACCGTGAACTCGCCCGGGGCGACCAGCTGGCCGTCGAGCATGATCTGCGCCTTGTCGGGTGCCAGGATCCCGTCGCCGCGCGACAAGGGCAGCCTCGCCAGCAGGCCGCCGGCGACCACGGTCGAGCCAAAGACCCCGCGGGCTCGGCCCTGTGGAAAGCTCGAGTGGACGACCTCGATGCCGCGATGAATCACCCCACCGCCGAAGAACATGCCGCAGCGCACTTCGTCGCCGTACTCGCAGCGCAGGACGTCGCGGCGCTGTGTGCGCTCTTCGATGCGGTCGTGACGAACTGCGGTGATCAGCGCTTCGAGGCTGCGTACCGGGTTGCGGCCGCAGCCGAGGTCGAGGGCAGTCATGTTCGTGCGGCCGCCCCGCAGCACTGCGATCCGCGGAACGCGGTCGTCGAACACCCGATGTTCGAGGATCTCGGTCAGCGTGTAGGCGAGCGTGCCGTCGCCACCGTTGACGACCAGCAGGTCGACCTCCTGGCGCGACAGATCGGACAGCGCCTCGGGCACGGCGCCGGCACTGTCGGTCTCGACGTGCAGCACGTCGGGGTATTCACGGAGCAGCTGCAGCAGGCGCCAGACCTGATCCTTGTTGCTGCCCGCCTGTAGATTGTTCAGCAGACCGATGCGCAAGCGCGTGCTCCTCGCGAGTGGTGCCCGAGCCGAGATCGTGAGCGGGTCGCGTCGCGCCCCGCTAGCAGTCCATCGGTCGGCAGCGTGCGAAGGTGTCGGTGAAAGCGGCGGCTGCCTGCCTCCGCCCTGTTGCTAGAGGGCACCCTCCAGAACCCGGCGGCAGCGTATCGCCGATCGTCCGGTGCGCCCACCTCCGATGGCGATCAAATGGGTTTAAAACACTACGTTTTTGATGATGATTTTGTGATGTTGCTCATAGCGCCAACCGCCGGTCGGCGCCCCCCGGGGCCCGCGGTGAGCCGATTGCGGGATGGCCGCGATCGCCGCAGGTTCGGTTGCGTGGCGAACATCTCCGGCGTGGCTGGGATAGCCTCGCCGCGCGTGTTCACCCTGGCTCACGTCTCCGATTGGCATGCGACGACCCTCGTCGGTGCGCCCGCGGGCGCGCTCGCGACCAAGCGCTTCTGGGGCTGGCAATCCTGGCACCGCAGTCGTCGCAAGCGTCACCTGCCGCAGGTGCTGGCGTGCATCCTCGACGACCTGCGCGAGCAGCGACCGGACCACGTGGTCGTCACCGGTGATCTCACCAACATCGCGCTCGAGCAGGAGTTTCTCGAGGCGGCAGAGACGTTGCGGCGGCTCGGTGAGCCCGACTGGGTGACCGTCGTCCCGGGCAACCACGACGCCTACGTCGGTGTCCCTCCAGAACGCGGCTGGGACTGCTGGGCACCCTATCTGTGCTCAGACGGCAGCGAGCCCGTGCGCGCCCCAACGCGCGACGAATACCCGACCCTGCGGTTGCGCGCGCACGCCGCCATCATCGGGCTGTGCTCGGCGTTGCCGACTCCGCTGTTCATGGCGACGGGCGAGCTCGGCGCGGGCCAGCTCGAGCGGCTCGAGCGCATGCTGGTCGAGCAGCGCCAACGTGTGCGCGTCGTGGCGCTCCATCATCCGCCGACCGACCGCGAGATGCCCCGCCGCCGTCGGCTTCGCGACTGGCGCGCGCTGCAGGCAGTGCTCGAGCGAGCCGGCGCAGAGCTGGTCATCCACGGACATCGCCACCGCAGCTGGTTCGGCGGCGTGCCGGGCCCCGATGGCCCGATCCCGGCTGCGGGCGTGCGCTCGGCTTCCGACATCGGCAAGCGCGAGGGGCGTCGCGCGCAGTACCACCTCTACCATTTCGCGCCGGGCGACCCGGTGCGGCTCGAGGTCCGCGGCTACGACCGCGGGCGCGAGGCCGTTGTGAAGGAGCACGAGCAGGTGCTGGAAGGGACGTCAGGGCTGCGCGGCTCGTTGCGCCAGGATCCGCTCGGCGAGCTCTAGGTCCGCGGGCTTGTCGATATCGATCGCGGCCCGCGCGAACGGCAGGTCGACCGGCTGCGCGCGGGCGCCGATCACCCTGGACGCGCGGCCGAAGGCGCCTTCGAGGCTGAGCAGCCGTAAGGCGAAGAGCCCCAGCGTCAGGGGCCCGAAGGCCGACACCAGCCGCCAGGGATGCTTGCGCTCGGCCTCGACGCGTCGCCAGAACTCGACGGCGCGGCGCGCTTCGGGAGTGTGCAGGGCGAACAAGTTCGCTCCCGAGACGCCCCCGCCACGCAGGCGCAGGTAGGTGCGCTGGGCATCCGGAAAGGCGGCGCGCAGTGCCTGCTCGCGCACCAAACCGACGGCGATGTCCGCCCCCGGCGCGTCGGCCGCTTCGAGGAAGTAGTCGAGGATTTCGTGGTCGAGCAGCGCGTGGTCGGCCGTCGTCAGCAGGACCGGCCGCGCAGCCGCTGCCAGGGCCGGAGTTTCGAGTGCCCGGAGAACGCTCTCGCTCGGCGAGTCGGCGGCCCGCAGGATGGTGGCGTCGCCCGCGTCGAGCAGCTCGGGGCGGTCGATACTGATGTGGATCGACCCGATGCGCGGGTGGCCTCGCAGGGTTGCGAGCACGCGCTCGAGCATTGGCTTGCCGCCAACCGGGATCAGCGCGCGGTGCTCGACGTGGCTCGCGGCGGCGAACGGATCCTCGCCGGGGCGCCGGCCCGCGAGCACGATCGCGTCGTAGGACCCGCTCACAGCGTCAGTGGTACCGCAGGCGATCCCCTGTCGCCTGGGAGTGCCGGACTCGTTCGGTGGGCTCCAGCACCCTGGGGGTCGCCCGCTCCGGTAGCATCGGACGATGCGGATCCTGTGGGCGTCGGTGGTCGTGGCAGCAGTGACCGGGGTCGCGGTGCTGTGGTGGCTACCCGTCGAGGTCGATCGGCGCCTGAACACCGTCGACCACAGGTCCCTGTCGCCCCCCAGTCCGCAGGCCCGCGCGCTCTACCAGCGGCTGCACGTCGTCGATCTGCACAACGATCTGCTGCTCTGGGACCGCGATCCGCTGGCTCGAGGAAGCTTCGGGCACACGGACCTCCCGCGGCTGCTCGACGGGCGCGTTGGGCTCCAGGTGTTCGCGGCGACGACCAAGGTGCCGGCCGGGCAGAACTTCGAGCGCAACAGCTCGCGAGCGTTCGACATGATCACGCTGCTGACGGTCGTCCAGCGCTGGCCACCCGCGACCTGGTGGAGTCTGCGCGCGCGAGCGCTCTACATCGCCGCTCGGTTGACGGGCGCCAGCGAGGCTTCCCAGGGCCGGCTGCAGCCGATTCGCGGCACGGGGGACCTCGCGGAGCTCGTCGCCCGGCTCGATCGCGGAGAGCGGGTGGTCGGCGGGCTGCTGGCGGCCGAGGGCATGCACCCGCTCGAAGGGGACCTTGCGAACCTGGACGCGTTGTTCGCGGCAGGCTACCGGATGGCCGCGCCGACCCACTTCTTCGACAACGACATCGCCGGCTCGGCGCACGGCGAGCAACGGGGCGGCTTGAGCGAGCTCGGTGCCCGGGCGATCGAGCGGATGCAGCGGCTCGGCATTGTGATCGATGTCGCCCACGCATCTCCCGCAACCGTGCGCGACGTCCTCGCGTTGGCGCGTGTGCCGATCGTGGTCTCGCACGTGGGCGTCCAGGCAACCTGTCCCGGCCCGCGGAACCTGTCGGACGCCCAGATCGATGCGATTGCGGCCAATGGGGGTCTGATCGGGATCTCCTTCTTCGCTGGCGCAGTCTGTGACATCTCTCCCGAAGGGATTGCGCGCGCCGCTCGCTACGTGGCGGATCGAGTCGGCCCCGAACACGTGGCCCTGGGCTCGGACTGGGACGGCTCCACCCGGGTGGTCGTGGACCCGCCCCGACTGGTGCATCTGACGGATGCGCTGCTGCGCGCCGGCTTTCGCGAGGACGAGGTCGTCGACGTCATGGGTGGGAATGCCCTGCGCGTCCTCGCAGCAATCCTGCCGCGGTCGTAGCCCGCGCGCCGCGAGATCGGGGAGATCACGCAGTGGAGCATCGTTTCAAAGCGCGGTCTCGAACCAGCGACGCCGCTACCCGAGACGAAATCCTCTACTTCGAGCGCATGGGCTTTGCGACCTGGCCCGCCCTCGAGGTCGAGTCGTTCGAGGGGTGGGAGCTGCGCTTCGCCGACGGCTTCACCGGGCGCTCGAACTCGGTGCAGGCGCTCGAGAGCGCGCCGGGGGGGCCTGCCCAGCTGATTGCGCGTATCGCGCACTGTGAGCGGCGCTACCGCGAGCGCGGATTGTCGCCGCGCTTCAAGCTGACCGCTGCGGTTCGGCCGGAGGAGCTCGAGCAGCTGCTCGCCGAGCGAGGCTATCTGCGCCTGTCTCCGACGCGCGTCCAGGCGATCGAGCTGGGCGACACGCCGTGCCCGCCCGATCCGAGGGTGTGCCTCGAGACCCGCCTCGATCCCGCCTGGATCGAAGCGACGACGCGTCTGAACCGCCTGACGCGAGCCGCCGTCTCCACCTGGCGCGCGATCGTGGAGCGGATCGAGCGACCGCTGTTTGCGTCGATCGGGATCGGGGCCGGGACCGAGGCCGTCGGTCTCGGGGCGCTTCAGCAGGACTGGTTGTTCTTGGGCGCGATCGCGACGGCCCAGTCAGCGCGGGGCCGCGGCAACGCAACGGCGCTGGTCAGAGCGCTGCTGGCCGGTGCGCAGCAGTCTGGCGCGCGGGGTGGCTGGCTCCAGGTGACCGAGGACAACCGGGCGGGTCTCGCGCTCTACGCGCGTCTCGGCTTCCAAGACGTGTACGGCTACTGGTACCGCGCGCTCGCGCCCTGACCGCTGACGGTGAATCACGGCAGGCTCTGAATGGCGGGGCTAGCGATCAGGCCGGGCGGTTGCCAGTTCCCGTCGTCATCGGCGTCGACGAAGATCGCGTTGGTGTACGCGAGCGGTGCGAAATCGGGAAGCAGGGCCGCATAGACTTCGCCCGGCTCTCCCTCGACCTCGACGCTGACGAAGGCATCGCGCTCGAAGGTGAGATCGATCTCGGTCACCCCGTCCTCGACCGGCGCGCCCTCGTGTGCGAGCTCGCCGTTGACGAACACCCGCAGCTGCGAGACCGGGATCCAGGGTGCCGTGCGCACCGAGACGAGCAGTCGTCCCCGCCCGTTGCGGACCGGGGATGCGAAGCGAGCCTCGAGGATCGGACCGGTGGTGACGAACGAGGCGCCGGCCTTCAGGCTGGCGACGAACTCGGCTTCGTCGAAGGCGACCGGCCGATCGTCGACCATCCGCACGTAGTTGCGTGGCACTGCCGGGACTCGATAGAGACTGTGGGTGTCACTGTTGCCAGTGGCCGTCGGCCGCTCGCCCTGCCGCAGCAGTGCAAACCAGTCGGTGCGCAGGCTGCGATAGCGCGACATCGACGGACCGTTCAAGAGCTCCATGGCGTCGAAGTCGAGGTCGCGCAGGCCGTTCACCGGGTCGATCTCGATCAGCGATCGGTTGGTGGGGTCGTCGAGTGGCCGCATCGGATCGAAGCTCTTGCCGACCGACAGATGGCTGAAGAATGCGCCCTCGCCTGCGATCGCGCTGGTCTCGGGCTCGCGCGCATGGTTGAGCTGGAAGAGACGTTCTCCCGGGATCGCGCGGGCGGCGGCGATCAACTCGCGCAATCGACGCCCTTCCGAACGGATGGCGCCCTTGCGGTGAGCCAGCGGGCGGTAGGGGAGGGGAAAGACATTGGCGTGCCCGGCCGTGAACGGAGCGGCGTCCGTCGCCACGGTGCTCGTGATCTCGAGCCCCACGATGCTCCGAACGCGAGAGTGGAGCCCCAGCGAGTCGATCAGCGGCCCGTAGTCGCTGATGTGATCGTGATCGGTCGAGACGATGACCTCGCCACCCTCGGCGACGAAGCTCGCGAGTCGGACCCGCATCGGCACGGACGAGTCGTCGCTGGGCTCGGCGTGGACATGGAGATCGGCGGAGATCCAGCCCGGGGTCTCGAGTGCGCGGAGGGGGGGCTCGATCACGAGCGCGGTGGTCTCGCCGGCCGCGACCTCGAACTCGCTCGAGCTGACGCCGAACTCGGGCCCGCGCGTGGCGTAGACGCGATAGCGGCCCGGGGCGAGCGACACCTGTTCGGGATCCTCGGGAAAGCCAGCGAGGTGGACGTCGGAGCTCGCCATTTGTGGCCGCTGCAGCGCGCCGTTCACTCGCATGTCGGTGTGGTCGTCCCGGAACACGGGATCGGGCGTGTCGCCCAAGCCGCGGAAGGCGAGCCGCGCGGGTGCGAGGTCGGACGGCAGCGTCACTCGCGCCGTGGCCGGCAGCGCGAGCACGCCGAGGTCGAGATCGGCGTCGAAGACCTCGAAGGGACGCGTCAGGCGGCGCCCGCCGTCGCCGTACACGCGCGCCTCGAAGCGCCCGGCCGGAACGCGCAGCGCGAAGGCGCCCGTCGCATCGGGAGCCGCGAAGCCCACGGCCGAGCCGTTCGGCCGCACGATGTGGACGCGCGCGTTCCGGTCGCGCGTGATCCCGCGGACGATCGCGGCCTGCGGGTAAGACCGGTCGGTGAAGGCCACCGCGTCGCTGCGGGGTGAAACCTGGATCTCGCGCTCGAACACGAGTGCGTCGCCGACTGCGAGATCCATGATCAGCGTCTGGGCCAGCTGCAGCAGACCGACGCGGTCGTTGCCACCGATCCAGACAGGCCGCGCCAGCACACCGAGGAAGCTGATGGACTCGGTCGTGAGACCGAAGGTCGGGACGCGTCGAGGCTCCTCGCCGCGTCGCTCGAATCGCGCGTCGCGGATCCGCAGCGCGTAGCTGATCGGCTGCTCCGCGTCCTGTGATCCGATCAGAACGATGGTTTCGATCGGCACGATCGAGCGCACCAGGTCGCGGATGGTGGCGTCGTCGGTCGCCCGGTGATGGAAGCCTTCCGAGTTGCCCTCGCGCGTGAGCGTGTAGGGGCGCAACGTCCCGTTCTCGTGGATCGAGACGTCTCCGAACGCGAAGAGACGCTCGCCGTCGGTGCGGCGCTCGAGCCGCGACGTGATGCGCAGGACTTCGGGCCGCTCCCGGTCCAGCGTGTAGTGCGTCGTGATCGCGACGCCGTCGCGCTCGCCGTGCACGATGACGCGTGCTTCGCGCGCATCGTTCCGGGCTTCGATGCCGGTCCAACGAGGAGCAACCGTGCGCGACAGGTTGCCCAGGCTCTCGAGGACCACCAGCTGGTCGTCGCGGCGGCCGCAGTAGCCGAGGTCGACCAGGGAGCCGCCCGTCTGCAGCACGGAGCCTTCGTGCTCCGGGTCGGCGACCACGGCGCACAGCGTGCCGTTCGACAGCGCCCAGTCACCGACGCCGCCGACGGCGTCGGGCCCGCCGACCAGACGCTCGTGCGCGTTGTCGAGGTCGACGCGGCCGGCGAAGGGCTCGTCGGTTTCGGCCGAGGCGGCGACCGAGATCAGGAGCGCCGCAGCTGCCGCACGGACGAATCGGGTCATCGCCGGAGCATAGGCGGGTATTCTGGCGGGGTGGCAACTGCGGCGTGGCGCAACTGGTCGGGCTCGGTCGTCTGTCGACCGCGCTGGCGGGTGTGCGCGGCCGAAGAACGCGACATCGCGGCCGCTGTGTCGCGTGCGCGCGACGAGGGTGTTGCCCTGCGCACGGTGGGCAGCGGCCACTCGCAGAGTCCGCTGGTTGCGACGGCGGGAGGTCTGCTCGAGCTCGACTCGCGCGTCGAGCTCGAAGTCGACTCTGAGCGTGGCGAGGCCTGGATCGGCGCAGGGGCGACTCTCCACGCACTCGAGGCGCCATTGCGCGAGCACGGTCTGGCTTTCCAGAATCTCGGCGACGTCGACGTGCAGACGCTCGGTGGCGCGATCGCGACCGGCACGCACGGCACCGGGCGCGAGCTCGAAAGCTTGTCGAGTAGCGTCCTCGGCGTGCGCGGCGTCGCCGCGGACGGTGCGTCCTTCGAGTGGAACCAGGAGGACGCGGCGAATCGGCTGTGCGCCTCGCGTGTCTCGCTCGGCGTGCTGGGAGTCGTCAGCGCCGTGCGGATGCGGCTCGTGCCGGCCTACCGACTGCACGAGCGCGTCGAACGGCTGTCCGCCGCGGCCGGTCTCGAGCAGCTCGAGGAACGCTCGCGTGCCACGCGTCACTTCGAGCTCTTCTGGTACCCGGGCCGCGACCGTATCGACGCCAAATCGCTCGACCCTACGGCGGAGCTGCCGAATCCACTCCCCGATCGGCCCTACGAGCGCATCGACTGGAGCGGGAGGATCCTGCCGTCCGTCCGCAGCGAGCGTTTCGTCGAGATGGAGTACTCGATTGCTGCCGAGCGCGTGCTCGAGGTGTTCTCGGCACTCCGAGCGCGCATCCGCACGCGCCATCCGGGCCTGCGCTGGCCGATCGAGCTGCGCTTCGTGGCAGCCGACGACACGTGGCTCAGCCCAGCTTCCGGCCGCGCTACGGCGACGCTCTCGGTTCACCAGGCGGCCGAGCTTCCCTTTCGAGCACTTTTCGCCGACCTCGAGCCGCTGCTGTTGGAAGCCGGTGGGCGTCCCCACTGGGGCAAGTGGCACGGACTGCAGGCCGAGGCGCTCTCGGCCCGCTATCCGGCCTGGGAGCGATTTCGCCGACTGCGCAGCGAGCTCGATCCTGAAGGACGCTTCCTCGATGCGGCGCAGCGCACGCTGCTACTCGACTGAAGTGCACCGTTGCGCGATTCTTTACTCGCCCGGGGATCCTCCCGGCGACAGCAGAAGATGACGACGGTCCAAGGTCTCACTCTCTATCACTATGCGGGCTGTGTCTGGTGCGCAATGGTGCAGCGCGTGCTCGTGCAGCTGGGCGTCGAAATCTCGCAGCGCGACATCTACGGGGATCCGCGGCATCTGCGCGAGCTGGTCGAGTCCACAGGCGGTCAGACGGTCCCGTGCTTGCGGATCGTGGAGGAAGGGGAAGATCGATGGATGCACGAGTCGGCCGAGATCGTCGCCTACCTGAACGAGCGTTTCGCGCTTTCTCGCTGATTGCACGCGTAATGCTCGTGCTCGCGGCGGCCGGCTGCACGCGCGATCAGATTGCCTACCAGGTGGCGCTGCCCGGGACTGCGAGCGCGGCATCGATCGAGTGGCTTGGCGAGCGAGCGGGCTACCTCGACGTCCGGGTCGACACCGCGGGCAGGCAGTTGCGCTTCTTCCTGCCGGCGGCTGCCGCGGATTGCGCCGCACTGGAAAACGCGAGCGGAGAGGTTTCATACGCCAACAGCGGCGTGCTCGGCCGCCTCGACAGCGGTGCACTTCGCTGTGAGCCGGTCGGTGTGCTGTCGCTCGATGAATGGCGCAGCCGGCGTCCGCGAAGCAGCCGGGAGCCGGTGCCGCGCGCCCGTGCGACCTGGCGGGTGATCTACCGCGACAGCGAGTTGGTGCTTGCCCGGGGACGCTTCGTGCTGGCCGGACAGCTCGGCTGGTCGGGCGGGGCCGACACGGTGGCGGTCTTCGCCGTCGATCCCAGGTGCGCGGCAACGCTCGAGCGTGGAGTGGGCTCGCTCGAGTACCGCCCCACCGGCTCGGACGTCCTTGCGCTGGTTGGTGCCGATCGCCGCTGTCCGCTGCTGGGACTCGCGCGTCCAATCCCCTAGGCGGCGCGGGTGCGCTGCGCTGGCGCGCGCACGATACACTCGCGCGTTGGCAAAGCCGCGGGTCATCGGTGTCGCGCGCCGTGTACGAGAAGGTGGGATCGAAGCATGGTCAGAGGAGCGACGACACTCTTTTTTGGCACAGGGACCTTGCTGGCCGGGCTGCTCGTGGCCGGTTGTGGATCGGAAGAGCCGAATCCGCAGTCCGCCAGAGACGCCGAGGCGACCCCGCTGAACGTCGTCTTCATCACCCTCGATACGACGCGCGTCGACGCTCTGAGTCTGTACGGAAACGAGCGCAACACGACGCCCGAGCTCGACCGAGTGGCGGAGCGCGGCGCGGTCTTCGAGCAGGCCTACACGTCGCAGCCGAGCACGTTGCCCTCCCACGCCACGATGATGACCGGGCGCCTTCCCTTCGCGCACGGCGCGCGCGCGAATGCCGGCTACGTACTCCCGTACGACAACGAGACGCTTGCCGAGGTGTTCTCGCGCCACGGCTATGTGACCGCCGCTGAGATCGCGGCGCCAGTGATCGGCAGGCAGACACAGCTCGACCAGGGGTTCCAGACCTACCGCGATCTCCAGTCCTTCGACGTTCGGCGCAAGCACGTCAACGTGTTGCGAGACGGCGAGTTCGAGCGGCAGGAGCTCGCTGAGCGCGACGCGATGGACATCACGCGACGAGGCCTCGAGTTCCTGCGCCGCAACGCCGGCTCGCCCTTCTTCCTGTGGCTCCACTACTTCGACGCGCACTCCTTCTACCTGCCTCCGGCACCCTGGAACAGCCGCTTCTCGGACGTTCCGTACTACGCGGAGATTCACTTCGCCGACTACAACATCGGTCGCATCTTCGAAGAGCTGCGCAAGCTGGGTATCGTGGAGCGTACGCTCGTCGTGGTCGTGTCCGATCACGGAGAAGGGCTGGAGGAGCACCGGGAGCTTACGCACTCCTTTTTCGTCTACGACACGACGATGCGGGTGCCGCTCGTGTTCGTTCTCCCAGGGACGATCCCGTCTCAACTCAGGCTGCAGCAGCCTGTGCGAACGGCCGACATCGCGCCCACCGTGCTCGACCTCGTCGGTCTGCCGCCGCTCAGCGACATCGATGGCGTCTCACTGGTGCCGGTGCTGCTCGGTCGCGCCGTTGCGCCGCAGCTCGACATCTACGGCGAATCCTTCGAGCCGCTCTCGATGTTCGGAACCAACGTGCTGCGCTTCATGCGTCGAGGCAAGTGGAAGTACATCCACAAGGTCAATCCCGAGCTGTTCGATCTGTCCGAAGATCCGTCGGAGCTCGTCAACCTGGCGAGCCGGCACCCAGAGATCGTCGCAGCCATGCGGCGCGACCTGGCCGACTGGGTGCTGCGCGGGGTCGTCGAGCGCACCGACAACCGGGTCGTGCTCGACGACGAGATGCTCGGGCAGCTGCAAGCGCTGGGCTACGTGGGCGAGGGTGCTCCTTCCGGCTTCAGCGAGGCGGACGATCTTGCAGTGTTGCGCGGGGACGACCCGGTCGTCCGCAGCGCTGAGATCGAGATCTACTCGAAAGCGTTTGCGGCGCTGAAGGCGGAGCTCCCCGAGCAGGCGATCGAGTACTTCGATCAGCTATATGCGACGAACCCCGAGAGCCTGCCGGTAATCCGCGGGTTGATCCAAGCGCTCGAGGGCGATGCGCGGCTCGAGCGCGCCCCCGGGCTGCTCGAGAAGGCCAAGCAGCTAGAGCCCGAGAGCCCCAATCACTACATTCGGGCCGGCGAGCTTCAGCGCGACCTCGGCAACCTGGAGGCTGCCGAGCGCGAACTCCGCCAGGCGCTCGTCGTTGATCCGTGTGCGGCTGTGGCGCGTGTCGTCTTTGCCGAAATGCTGCGCGAATGGGGTCGGATAGGCGATCAGAAGGAGCTGCTCGAGGAAGGCATCGAGCTGTGCGATGACGACATCGATCTGCGCAACGACCTCGCATACCTGCTTGCGACTTCCCGGGATGACTCGATCCGCGACGGCGCCCATGCGCTGCAGCTCGCCAGGCAGGTCGTCAAGGACGCCCAGTCCGAGCGCCCCGACTACCTCGACACGCTGGCGTGCGCCTGGGCCGAGGTAGGGAACTTCCGAAAGGCCGTTCGCAACTCTCAGCGCGCTCTCGACCTGATCGAGAGCCGCGACATGGATGAGGAGATCATGTCGGAGTACCGCAACCATCTCCAATCTCTCCAGGACGGTCGCCGGATCCGCAGTGGAAGCTCCTGACACGAGCACCGCGGTCGCGCGGTGCTTCGAGGGACCGTTCGCGATCCGCATGCAAATGCGGCCCAAAGTGCTCGCACCGCCGCTCGAGGAGCGCGGCTCTTGAACGTGCTGCGCGCAATCGGTGCCCCGGTCGCCTTGCTGCTTGCTTGCGGTGCCGGCAGTGAGACGAGCGCGCCGCTCGCGCCCGGCGAATTCCGGCTCGAGCCGAGCCGTGGTTCGCAGCGCGTCGTGCGCCGAGACCCCGCTCGAGGTTTGATCGAGCACCGCGGGCTCTCGCTCGTCGAGCACGTCGCCGCAGCCTGGCACGTTTCGGCGCGTGATCTCGAATTTCACCTGGAGCTCCCGCCGGGCAGATTCGACGTGAGCGTGCACTCGGCCGACGGCGAAGGCGAGGCGGCGGACGCGTCGCTGCGTGGCGGACTCGCCGAGTACTTCGGCCTTCGCGTGCGCACCGAGGCGCGGCGCGGCGATGTCTTCGTGCTGCGACTCGCGCGTCGCGGGCTCGTGCCCGAGCCAGTCGTACCCGGGAGTGTCCCCGGCGAGCCGGTGCGCGCCCACGGTTTCTACCGCGGCGCGGGCGCGCCGGTCGAGCACCTCGTTCGCTATCTGCGCAGCTACGGGCGGCGGCCGATCGTCGACGAGACGGGCCTAGTCGGCCTCTACGACATCGTCGTCGAATGGGACTCGGATGCCGGGAGCCGCGCGTTCCACACAGCGCTCGGCGATGCCGGCTTCGTGCTGACGCCCGCACAGCGCAGTTTCCTCGTACACGTGGTGGAGCCGACGCCGTGAGCGGACGACTGGCCCGCATCGTCGTGCTGGGCGCCCTCGGGCTGCTGGCCTGTGACGAGCCGGAGAGCGTGCTCGGTGAGGCGGGGCCCCCGCGGCTGGCACGTCGCTTCCTGCCGCGGGAATCGGCGTGGATCCCGGAACGCGAGGTGACGCGCGAGCCGCAGCGCGAGCCGGTGATGGTGATCTGGGAACTCGACAGCTCGCCGGATCGGCTGCCCACCGCGGCCGAGCGAGCCGCAGCCGACGATCTCGTCGCGCGCAGCTGGGATGCGGTCGCGCGTCACGGCTGGTTCGACTTCCAGCGCGCTCGCGCAGATGGCTACCGGCTGCTCCACGGCGACAAACGCCACTACTACAACGAGGACCACATCTTCGACGACGCGATCCTCGACCCCGATCGACCCGAGTTCCTGATGTACTACGGCACACCGAGGGGCCAGAAACTCGCGGGTCTGATGTTCTATACGCGCCGACCCGGCGAGCCCGGTCCCCAGATTGGGGGGCCGCTGACCCGCTGGCACTTCCACGTCTGGGCCGAGCCGAACTGCCTCGTGGGCGGGCTGCTCTCGGTTGCGACGGCCACTCGAGGCGTTGGCGGCGATGGCGACTGCGAACGTGGCGCGCCGGAGCACCGCAGCCCGGAGATGCTCCACGTCTGGCTGCTCGAGCACCCCGAAGGCCCGTTCGCGACCAGCATGTGGCTGCGACCGGAACAGCTGCGCAGCTTGATCGATCGCGATGACGCGCGCGCGGGAGCCCGTTAGAGCCCCAAGCGGGCGCCGAGGTCGCCGCATCCCTGCTAGATGTCGCCGGGGTGGTGAAGTCCTCAGGCGCTCTGCTGGCTCCGGCTCGCGGCGTCGCGGTTGAGGACCAGTAGCAGCTTCTTGCGCAGGTCGGCGGCGCTAACGGGTTTGGACAGGAAATTCAGCTCTTCCCTGTCGATGCCGCGCGCGAGGATCACGTCGTCGGTGTAGCCGGAGACGAAGATCACGTGAAGGCTCGGGTCGCGCGTGCGCAGCTCGTCGGCGAGTTGCTTGCCGTCCATGCCTGGCATGATGACGTCGGTGAGTAGCACGTCGAACCCGCGCGGCTTTTCGCGGTGGATCTCCAGAGCCATTTCGCCGTTCATCGCGGCGGTCACCGAGTAGCCCATGCTCTCGAGGATCTGTTGAGTCGACTCGCGCAGATCGTCGTTGTCCTCGACGAGCAGGATCGAGGCCGTGCTGCGCGCGGAGAGCACTTCATCCAAGACGAGTTCGTCCTCGTTGTCCATCACGCGCCGGTGGCTTCGCTTGAGAAAGACGCGGAAGACTGAGCCTTGTTCGACAGTGCTCTCGACGGTGACGTGGCCCTTGCACTGGCTCACGATGCCGTGGATCGTAGCCAGACCGAGGCCACTACCGGTCGCGCTGTCCTTCGTGGTGAAGAATGGCTCGAAGATGCGGTCGATGACCTCGGCAGGGATGCCAGCGCCGTCGTCGGCGACCGTAAGCATGACCCACGATCCGGCGGAAGGGGCGAGCTGCGGATTTAGCGCGCCCTCTTCGATACTGGCGTTGCAGGTCTCGATCGCCAGGCGTCCGCCCCTGGGCATTGCGTCGCGTGCGTTCACGACGAGATTGAGGATCACCTGCTCGAGCTGTGACGGGTCGATCTCGATGTTCCAGAGCGCGGGCGACAGCTCGGTGCGCAGCTCGATGTCTTCGCTGAGCAGGCCCACCAGCATGCCCTCGAGTCCTTCGACGACCTGGTTCACGTCCACGGTCTCACGCAGCACCGGCTGCTGGCGGCTGAAGGCGAGCAGTCGGCGGATCATTGCGGATGACTTGCCCGCTGTCGACAGGATCGCGTCCATCCGCTCATCGAGTGTCTCGCTTCCCGCGCCGAGCTTCACGAGCTCGCACTGTGCGGTGATCGCCGCAAGATGATTGTTGATGTCATGCGCGATGCCGCCCGCGAGTCGACCGACCGCCTCCATCTTCTGGGCCTGCAGCAGCTGCGCCTCGCTCTCGTGGAGAGCAGTCTCGGCGGCCTGGCGCCGTCGCTCCTGGCTCCAGATGCCCCACACCGCGAGCGAGACGAGGGTGATCCAGACAGCCAGGATGGTTTGAAATAGCTGGGCCGAGCGCGCCTCGGCAAGCGAGAGCTGGTCGTTCAGCAACTGTTCGATCGTGCGCAGGTCGCTGAGCAGGTCGAGGAAGATTGCGTCGTAGCGAACGTCGATCGGCGAGCCGATGCTCACGTCGAGCCCGGCATAGTAGCCGTCGTAACGCTCGCGCGTGAGGTCGGAGAACAGCTGGACCTTCCGGTGGGCGACCAGAACCTGCTCCGAAACGTCCTCGTCCACCGAGTCTCCGATCAGCCATCCCGCCTGGAGCTCACCGGTTTCGACCATGATGTCCATCAGATGATTGGCCCTGGCCAGGTGATCGAAGATTGACTGTTCTTCGACCTGGTCTCCCCCCACCATTTCCTCGAGCCACAGGTGAGCAATCGCGGTGCGGGTCTGCACCTCTCCCACCTCGCGTGCCAGGTCGACGCGGCGTGCGACCAGGTTCTCACGGATCCAGTTGCTGCCGGTGAGCATCACAACGGCTCCGAGACCGAGAGCGACCAGGTATACCGGAATTCGTATCCAGCCTCGTTTCGAGTCGTATGTCAGCTCGTTGTCGTTCATCAGTTCGTTCCAACGTCGTTGAGGTCGATCTGAGGGAGCAGGGATCGTGCCCCGGCCACCAGGTCAATCAGCGAGAACGGCTTCTCGAAGAAGAGGCTGGCTCCTGCCATCAGGGCGGTGCTCCGCTCGGGCCCGTCGTACGTTCCGCTCATCATCACGATCGGTCCCATTCGGTCGCTGTCGCGCCATTTTTCGAGTAACTCGAGTCCGGTCGGCGGCGGAACCCAGAAGTCGAGCACGGCGAGGGCGTACTCGTGCTCGGCGGCGAGGTGCAGTGCAGTCTGGCCATCTCGGGCGATATCCACCTCAGCGCTCAGCGCTGCGCCGAGGGCGGTCGCGATTGCGCTGCCGAGTACTCGCTCGTCTTCGACTACCAGCACCCGCACTGTGGCTCCTCGTTGATAGAGTGTCCGAGTGGGGCGCGCCGGTTACGAAGTCGATCACCCGGACGCAACATCTGCGCAGAACTCCGGCAGCGGCACGCGCTGCGGTGCGATTCAGGGAGAAATCCGCGTGGCCTCTGCCATCGCGCGCAGTTCGCGCTCGATGTCGCCAATCGGCACGTACATCAGCTCGGTCGTGCCGGCGGATTCGAGGCCGGCGAGCTTTTCGCGGATCTCGCTCGCGGTTCCGACCAGCATCGCGGCGCCCATCTCGGGGGCAATGTGGCGTCGGTCTCGATCGGTGAGATGGATCATGTGGCCCTGGTGGATCTGGAGATGTCGCTCCTCGTCGGGGAAGGCCTCGATCTCGGCGCGCCAGCCCGCACCGCCCGGCAGCTGGTCGACGCCCTCGCCGCTCGCCTCATAGGCGCCGTGGTACATGGCCGCAACGGCGGGGCCGATCGCGTCGACGACGCGAGGGCTGCGCAGGTCCTCGCCGTCCTCGAGCACCGTCCCCATCTGGAGCAGTACGCTGTGCTCGAACCCGGCCTTGGGACCGCCGCCCGCGATCACGCCGTCGGCGATCTCCTTCGCGATTGCGAGGCCCTTCGGACCGTCGGCGCCGAGCAGCAGCGGTGTGCGAATCGGGCGCTTCGGTGCCTGGCCCGGGGGGTGGATCATCTTGACGCGCTTGCCCTCTACCTCGGCCGTCTCGCCGGAGAGCAATGCACGCAGCGTTCGCACGTAGTGTTCGACGTAGCTCCAGCGGAGCGCTCTGTGCCCCATGGTCATCCGCGCGGTAAAGCCGGTGGCGATTGCAACGATCAGCCGCCCGGGCGCCGAGTCCTCGATCGTTGCGATCGCACTCGCGGTGACCAGCGGATGGCGGGTGTGTGGAACCAGCACCCCCGTGCCGAGCCCGATCCGCTCCGTCGCGTCGGCGACCCGAGCGAGTGCGATCCAGACGTCGCCATAGAGAGCGGGTGAATCGAACGTCCAGACGCGGTGATAGCCGAGGGCCTCGGCCAGCTGGGCACCGGCGACGATGTCCCGGTTGGGCGCGAGGCCACACGAGATCTTCAAGCCGCGTCCTCCAATGAAGGTCAATCTAGCAGGCAGTCCAGGCGACCGGGGGCTGCCAACTGGGTGAGACATCGATCGGCTACGCTGGCGACATCTCGTGCCGGCGATCGGCACCCCCGGGACTCCATCATGCCGTCTCGCTGCTCCATGGACTGCGCGCCCTTCCGGCTCGGGGTGATCATCGAGACGCGCGAGCGGGCAAGGACCCGATGAGCGATACGCCGAGACTGGTGTTCCGCGGCGCGAAGCTGCTCGACGGTCTCTCGCGGTCGCGCAAAGACACGTCGGTCGTAGTCGAAGCCGAGCGCATCTCCCGGGTCGCGCCGGATGCCGCGGTCGAGTCGCGGCCGGAAGATCGCGTCGTCGAAGTTGCGGGGCGCACGCTGATGCCGGGCATGTTCTCGTGTCATTTTCACTCTTCGTGGGAGGGACTGAGCCCGATCTCGGCTCCAGCGACCGGTCTGCACGCGCCCCCGGCCTACATGGCACTGACCGCCGGCAAGAACGCGCGGGTCGCGCTCGAGCACGGCATCACCGGGGTGATCGGGTCGAGCGTTGGCTACGGGATCGATGCTTCGCTCAAGCAGGCGATCGAGGACGGCCTCGTGCCGGGGCCCCGCATGCTGGCGGGAAGTCACGAGCTGTGTTCGACAGGCGATCTCCCGACGGGAAGCCAGGTCAATTGGCACATGCAGCTCGGGAATCTCGGCGTCGTGCGCCGGGGTGACGGGCCCGTCGCGTTCCAGCGTCTGGTTCGGGAGGAGATCAAGCAGGGCGCCGACGTGGTGAAGCTCAGCGCGACGCGTGGGCACGGCGCCGGTGCCACCGAGCCCAGCCTGGCGCTCACGGTCGTCGAGATCGAGGCGGCCGCTCGGGCGGCACACCAGCGCGGAAAGCGCTTGCGTGCCCACGCGGTGTCGAAGGAGGGAATCCTCGCCTGTGCGCGCGCCGGCGTCGACCTGATCGACCACGCCGACCAGCTCGACGACGAGTGCATCGAGGCGATCCTCGAGCGTGATCTGACGATCGTACCGAGCGCGATGTACGTGGTCCGGACGCTCCAGCTCTTCGACGAGGGCATGATGCAAGCATTCCTTCCCGATCCGATCCCGCCGATCTTCGAGGAAACGATTCGCACGATGCGCAGCGACCTCGAGAACAGTGCGGTCTTTCTGCCAAGGGCGGTGCGCGCGGGCGTGCGTATCGCGAGCGGCGACGACTATGGCACCGCCTACCTGCTGCACGGCGAGTATGCGAAGGAGCACGCGTACTACGTCGACGAGGTCGGAATCGACGCGCTCGAAGTGCTGCGCTGGGCGACCCTGGCCGGCGCCGAAGCCATGGGACGTGGCGATGAACTCGGCAGCATCGAAGTCGGCAAGCTCGCCGACCTGCTCGTGGTGGACGGCGATCCGGTGAGCGACATTGCGTGTCTGCAGGATCCGGAGCGCATCGCCATCGTGCTCAAGGGCGGCAATTTCGAGAAGGGTGGGACCGCCGAGGCCTGATCGAGCGAGGGCGCTCACTCATCGCTTCCGACCCCCCTCGATGAAATGCTCGCGGTAGCGGGCGAAGTCGCGACGGATTCCGGCTTCGCTGAGGCCGAAGTCCTCGAGTCGGTAGTCGTGGGAGGGACGCTTGTCGCGTTTATTCTCGATCTGCCAGCGCTGCATTGCCGCCCGAGCCTCGGGCGTGAACTCGAGGTCGACGAAGTCGTAGACACGCCGGATCTGGGCCAGCGGGTCGGTCAGCAGGTCCTCGTACCAGACGTCGATGAACCGGTCGTCGTGGGTCTCCCGGAAGTCGAGGCAGCGCGGCAGGGCGCGCCGCATACGACCGCCCCAGTCCTGACCGCTCACGAGTGGATCGACGCGGTCGGAATTGGTCAGCCGAACGTTGTGACACAGGCTCGCAAACGACGGAATCGTTTCCACCGGGTCACGGTGCGTCTGGATCACCTGTACGTCGGGGAAGGTCGCGAACAGGTACTCCATGAAGCCCAGGTGGTGGGGCGTCTTCAGGACCCAGCGCTCAGCCGCGGAGCCACTCCGTTTCTTGTGCCATTGCAGTAGTTGCAGCAAGCGCTTCAGATACACATAGCCGGGTGTCTGATCCTGCTCGTCCAGCCACTGTGAGTAACTCGGTACGTGCGCGAAGGCCTCGGTATTGGTGCTGTAGAGCGAGTGCTCCATCAGCATGATTTCTTCGTCGGGGCTGTGCGCGTCGAACGGATGCGAGGCCATCAGGTCGGGGACGGCCTCGAGCATGGTGGCGATTTCTGCCTCTGCCTTCAGGATGCGCGGATCCGTGCCCTCGAACGGATCGAGCAGTGGCGCGGGCGCTCGCGATTCCCACCAGAGCAGCGCGAATACGCGCGGGTCGCTGGCGATGGTGCGGTGCAGCATGGTGGTACCCGTGCGCCCGAGACCGACGATCGCAAACGGGCGTACGATCTGCTCGTCGGCGATCTCGGGGTGACGCGTGAAATGCTCCTCGGCGCGCAGCCTGTTCTCGAGCAGCTGCAGCAGGCGCTCGCGCAGCGTGATGCGACCGGCCTCGTGGAGCTCGGCCTCCTGCTCGAGCGAGGCCAGCAGCCGCCGCGTCGCCTCCTCCCAGCTCGGGTCGCCAAAGTCCGAGAGGCCGCCCGCGCGCAGGCGGGCCTCCCCGACGATCGCGTCGAAGTCGAGTGTCACGCCCGGGAGGCCTTGGCTTCGAGCGGTGCGGGTTCGCCGCATTCGTCGATCCATAGACAGCGCACCTGCGCCTCGCCCGCCAGGCGTTGCGCGAGGTCCTCGAGGGTATCGCCGGCCGTCGCGTCGGCGTCGAACCACAGGTGCAGCAGCACCTCCCAGGCCGGCCGGCCGAGTGGATCGCCCGGCTGCGCCGTGTCGAGCTCGCCGTAGCGAGCGATGCCCTGCCCGAGCAGGACATCGGCCGTCTCGGCCGCGTGCTCGGCGAGCGACTGCCGCTCGCCACGGCCCTCGGTGCGCAGCAGTGCGATGGCCTTCGGCAGCAGGCTCGGAGCGGGTCGGGTTCCGGCTCCCAGCGCCCGGCGTTCGGAGCCGAAGAACGAATTGCCGGGCTTGTGCATGAAGTGCGACTCGTCCTCGCGGATTGCGGCGCCCGCTGGACCGTCCAGGAGCGCTAGCAGCGCGTCGAGAGCGGCGCGGTCGACGTACTCGAACTCACTGATCGTGTCGAAGGGCACAGCGTCGTCGCCGTGTTCGGCGACCACGTGGTTGCGCACGTAGTGGCGCAGGCCGGCGAGCTGCGGACGGGCGAACGGAGCGTGCTTCTCCTCGTAGTAGCGACGAAACGCACTGCGCGAGATGTCGGATCGGCGCTGGATGAAGGCGACGCTGCGGATCTCGCTCATGGCGGGTCCTCCGGTGCTGGGGTCTCGCTGCGCGAGTATGCACGGGGGCGGCGTTTTTCGGCAAGCGTGCGAGACTTCGCGCGACGTGCCCGCGCTCGATCCGTATCAGCGACGGCTGTTTGCCCTGCTGTCGATCGCGACCTTCTTCGAGGGCTTCGACACCATGCTCGCGAGCCTGATGCTCCCGCAGCTCGGGGCAGACTTCGGTGCCAGTCAGGCGGAGCTCTTCGACACGCTCGCGATGCTCGGGCTCGGTGCGTTGTTCGGCTTCGTCCCGCTGCGCTTCGCGGATCGCTTCGGTCGCCGCCCGCTCCTTCTGGTGTCGATTGGTGGCTACACGGTGTTATGCCTGATGACAGCTGCGACGCGCACGCTCGGCGAGTTTGTGTTCTGTCAGTTCTTTGCGCGTATGTTCATGGTGACCGAAGTGGCGCTCGCCTACATCGTGTTGTCCGAGGAGATGCCTGCGGAGCGACGCGGGCGACTCAACGGCTTGCTCGGGGCATTTGCCAGCGCCGGGGCGATCCTGCCTGCCCTGCTGCTGCCCGTCTCCATCGAGCTCGGCTTCGGATGGCGTGGGCTCTACGCTGCGGGCGGCGCGCTGATCGGGTTGCTGCCGCTCTACATCACCGGGCTACGCGAGCCCCGCGCCTTCGCGAGCCTGGCGCCGCGCACGCTCAGTGCGGAGTGGAGCGACCTGAAGTCACTGGTCGGGGTGCGTTACCGCCGTCGCTTCGTCGCGGCTGCCTGCGTCTGGCTCTCGATCGACTTCTGGAACTCGTGCGCGATGTTCTCGTTCTCCTTCTACGCTCAGACCGAGCGAGCCTGGACCCCAGAAGACCTGGCCCTCTGGATCCCGCTCGGCGGTGTGCTCCAGTTCTTCGGCTACGTCGGTGCGGGACGTCTGATGGATCGCTACGGGAGGCGGCCGATCGTCCTGCTGTACCTGCTGCTCGCGAGCGCCGCATCGGCGCTCTGCTACCTCGCCCGCGGCCCACTCGTCATCGCCGGCTACTTCGGGATGCTCGCGTTGGGTGGGATGTGGGCGGTCGCCCAGACGATCTCCGCCGAGCTCTTTCCCACCGAAATTCGCGCGACGGCGGGTGGCATCACACACCACCTGATCGGCCGCCTCGGCATGACGCTGGGTCCCAAGTCGGTAGGCCTGCTCGCCGTCGCGCTGGGCAGCACGGGGGAGGCCGTCGCGCTCCTCGGCCTGTTGAATCTGCTCGCCATCCCCGTCATCGCCCGCACGCTCCCGGAGACCGCGGGCTCGGCGTTGGCCGATCGACAGCCCGATTTCTTGGCTCCATAAGCGAGCCGCGGTTCCATGGTGCGAATGTCTCGCGGGTGTACGCCGTGCGCCTGGCTGGTGCGGGGCGAGATCCGGCGCAGCGGGCGGAGTCGCGGCCAGCCACAGGGACGACAGGGACGCGGCCAGCGCGAGCTTCTGATTGCGACGCGTCATCGCGCGGCCTCGGTCAGTCGGGCGGTGGTGGCCGGGTCGGCGTCCGGATACTCTGGACGCTCCGAACGGCCGCATCGCACCGACGGCGAGCTCGAGATCGGCGTCGGTGCGGCGGGACGTTCCCAAGCGCCGCGAGAACCGGCCCCGTGAGGAGACGGCCATGGACAAGCTATTCAGTATCGCGTGCGGGCCCAGGGTTGAGCAGTGAGTGCCTCGGACTGGGTAGTTCGCTTCGCGGTCTCGCCCTTTGGCGCCGCGCTCGACACCTACAGCGTGCGCTACACCGGGCACTCGGTCGTGAGCTTCGCGTTCTCGAAGGCCTACGGCAGTCCCTACAACAAGCCGCTCCTGCTCGAGACCACCGGCGCCCGGACCGGGAAGCGACGTCGGGCAGTGTTGCCCTACTTTCCGGCCGGCCAGACGATTGCGATCGTCGGGTCGCGCGGCGGCATGCCGCAGGATCCGAACTGGGTCCACAACCTGCGCGCGCACCCCGAGGTCACGGTTCGCATTGCCCGCAAGCGGCGGCGCGTGCGAGCGCGGATCGCGACTGGGGGCGAGCGGGCAGAGCTGTGGCCCCAGATCTGCGAACGGGCGCCCATCTACCTGACCTATCAGAAGCGCGCGAAGACGCGCGAGATCCCGGTCGTCGTCCTCGACGAGATCCCGGAACGTTAGTCGCGGGTGCGACAGTGGCTGGGCGCTCGCGTACACACTGGCTGATCGCACTCGCCGCTGCGCTTGCGTGCGATGCGCGGCCCGCGGCAGTCGCCGATGCACCGGATGCGTTGCCTCTGGCACAGCTCGCGTTCGCGGAGCTCGAGCTGCCGGAGTCGAGCCTGCCCGCGGGGTTCGAGCGCGAGGTCGATCTGCCGCTCGAGGGCTGGCAGCTCGCGGCCGCCGACGGGGCGAGCGGGACGTTCGTGCTCGAGCTCGAGCAGGCGGTGCCGCAGGACGCGACGCTGGTCGATCCGCGAGGTCGGGTGCTCGAGCGCAGCCGCGAGGATCAGCGGCCGCACGACGAGCGCGCGTCGTCGCGCCACGGGATCTGGAAGCTCGCCGGCGAGCGCATCGAGCTGAGCGTGCCCGGGGGCGGGCCCGAGCCGCGACCGGGCACGCACCGGCTGCGCTTTCGCAACGTGAGCGAGCGCGAGGCGAGCTGGAACCGCGGATCGCAGGAGGGGCCCGGTTTTGCTCGCCGTCAGGTGACTGTGGGGCACACGACGCGCAGCGGGCTGCTGCTGCCGGCACCCGCGCGGGTCGCCTGGGATGTCGTCGTCCCGCCCGCCGCCGAGCTCCACCTGCGCCCGGGGTTGCTGCAGGCGGACTGGCCGGACGGGCTCGAGTCCGATGGCTTCGATCTGCGGATCGAGGTCGAGCCCGCGCAGGGGGAGCCGTTCACGACCGTTCGTCGCGTGCGCGACGACGACTTCGAGTTGCTGCGCGTCGATCTGTCGCGGTTCGCGGGCGAGAGCGTGCGGTTGCGAATCGTTACCGATCCCGGTCGCAGTCCCGATCGCGACTATGCCTTCGTCGCCGAGCCTGTGCTCGCATCGCGTCGCACCGCGCCTCGGCGCGCGGTGATCGTCTTCATCGATACACTGCGGCCGGACCGGCTCGGCCTCTACGGCCACGCGGCCGACACGTCACCGACGCTCGATTCCTTTGCCGGACGGGGGGCGGTGTTCGAGCAGGCGCGGTCGGTCGCGCCGTGGACGCTCCCCGCCGTCCGCAGCCTGCTCACCGGACGTCAGCCCGAGGCCTGGGGTCGGGCCGTGACCCTGCCCGGCTTGCTCGCCTCGCGGGGCTTTGCCACGGCCATGCTGGGCGCCAATCACTTCCTGCTCGCGAGCTTCGGCAGCCAGCGCGACTGGGACTTGCATCACGTGGTTCCCTGGGGCTCGGCCCGCGACCAGACCGATCTCGCTCTCGACTGGCTGGAGCAGGTCGAGGGGCGCGATGCGCTGCTGATCGTCCACTATATGGATCCACACCTGCCCTACGCGGAGCCGCCCAGCTACCGCGGGCGGTTCGGCTCGACGACGGCGCCGGGCGACCTCGGCGAGCTCTACTCGCGCGAGGCCGTGGAGCAGCTCGCCGAGGGTGGCGAGCGCGATCGTCTGCGTCGCCACCTGCTCGAGCGCTACGACGCGAACATCCGCTACGTCGACGATCAGCTGGTGCGACTATTCGCCGCCATCTCGACGGACGATCTGGTGATCGTGTTGTCGGACCACGGAGAAGAGTTCTTCGAGCACGGTGGCTTCGAGCACGGGCATGCGCTGTGGGACGAGCTACTGCGCGTTCCCCTGCTGATCTGGGGGCGTGGCGTCGTGGCGCGGCGTCACCGCGAGCCGGTCTCGCTGCTCGACGTCACACCCACCGTGCTCGACTGGCTGGGGCTCCCCACCGGAAGCCTCGATGGCCGTTCGCTCGCACCGCTGTTGCGCGGTCAGGCCGCCGGCGAGCCGCGGTCCATCGCCTTTGGTCGTCCGCTCTACGACGGGGAGGGTTGGGGCATCGTTCGCCGCGGTGAGAAGTACGTCGCGCGCCACGGCTTCGAGCGGCGCAGCCGGGTTGCCGAGAGCGCGGGCCAGGGCGAGGCCGCCGTGCGGCGCCGTGCGGTGAGCCCTGGCATTGTCGAGCCTCTGCGCGATGCCCTGGGACCGGCGCTCGGACGCGAGGTCGTGACGGCGTGGCGGCTCGTGGTCGGAGAGACGTCGCAGTGGCCGCGCGAGGACCTGATCGTCGAGCTCGAGGTGGCGGGTGGGATCGAGCGAGCCTGGTGGGCGCCCGATCCGACGCGCCGCTCTTCGGTGGCGCTCGACATCGAGCACGCGTCCGGTCGCATCGTCGCCAGCTGGCGCGCGGGCTACCGCGGTCAGCGCGAGCTGTTCGTCCAGCCTCTGGCGGGCATCGACCCCGCATCACCGCCGACGGTGCGGATCCGCCGCGGGGGCGCGAGTCGATCGGTCGGCTCGATCGCCGACCCCGAGCGCGGGATCTTCCTGCAAGGCGCCGCCGGCGCCGATCGATCGCTGTCGCTCACGCTTGCCGTCGTTCCAGCGCCAGAGCCCGGGGCGACCGAGCTGATGGCCGACGATCCGGTGCTGCGCGAGCAGCTGCGAGCGCTCGGCTACCTGGTCGGAGAAGAGCGGCCGGACGCCACGCGCTAGCCGACCTCCTGGAGATCGTTGAACTTCACGACTCGCGTCTCGACCTCGGGGTGCTCGTCGGCCTCGATCCAGCGGAACAGCATCCCGCCCTGGTCGTGGCCGCAGGTCTCGATCCAGTTCGGATAACGCGGGCCCGGATTCTGGTGCGCCACGACGATGCGCACCGAGCCGTCGTCTTCGTACTGCGCGGTGTACTTGTTCACCGAGGCGGTGTGGTAGCGGTAGTCGAGCGATTCGAGCCAGAAGTTGCTGAGCTGGAAGTTCCAGGTCGAGCAGTTCGGGATCGTCTTTGCCTCGATCACCAGGGCCTCGTCTTCGGCCAGGGCCCAGCGGCTGTTCTTGTAGTGGATGTTCTTGTCGCCGCCCGCGTTCTGGCAGCGCTTCTGGTCATCGGCCGGCAGCTGGTTCGGATGCTGCTCGAAGATGCGCATCCAGTCGACGAAGATCTCGGCGGTGTTTCGGACGAAGCTCGCTGCTGACCGGAGGTTCTGCTCGAAGCCCGCCGGGTCGAGGCGGTCGTCGCGGTCCCGGCCCAGGCACTCGATCTGGTAGCTCGCCGGCTCTTCGCTCCCGCGCACGTTGAATGTCTGCCGAACGACCATGTTGCTCGTGCTCGGCTCCATCTTCAGCCAGTTCTTCGCTTGAGGCTTCGCCGAAACGAAAATCTCGAAGCTGCCGTCGGGTTCGATCTCGAGCTGGCTGCTGTCGATCTGTCCGGTCGGCGTCATGTGGCCGTCGTCGCCGTAGCCACCGCCGTAGCAGGCCCAGCTGATGTAGGGAACCGTCCCGCGCCTGCCGTAGATTCGGTAGTCGTGCTCGCCGCTCAGATTGGTGTTGTGATAGACGTTGTCCGGATTGTCGTTGCCGATCTTGATCGTCTCGTTCGACAGCTGGAAGAAGCGCGGATACTGCGGATCGCCCGACTCCACGAACGACTCGAGGGCCGCGCGCGCCAGGCGCGTGAGGTAGCGGAAGCCCTCCGCGCGGTCGAAGGCGCTGGTGGGCGTTCCGCCACCGAGGATGACCTCGCCCGTCGTCTCGAGGGCCTGGCAAAACTCTCGCCAGGCGGATCCGTTCGCGATTCGCTCCTCGGCTTCGTTCATCGTGTCGACTCCCTCATCCCCTCGCCGTTCGGTCCGACGACGCGACTTCGCGTCGCGTCGAAGTGGCCGACCTCGTTCAGCGAGAGTACCGGTGCCCGGCCGTCGGCCGAGATCGCCACGCGCGAGAAGGACGCAAACGGCGGGTTTGCGAAGGCCCAGCGCTGCGAGACCCCCGTGATGTGTGCGGCGAGGACACCGATCACGCCGCCGTGGCAGGCGACGGCGACGTGCTCGCCGGGAGGCTGCGAGAGGATGCCCTCCCACGCCGCGACCACACGCTGGGTGAAGTCCTCGAACGAGTCCCAGCCGATGTCGTTCCAGCGCTGCTCCTGGATTGCCTTCCAATAGTCGGGGAAGCGCTCGGGCATGACCTGGAAGGGGGCGTAGACGGTCGAGCGGCGATCGATCTCGTCGAGGCCGGCGATCTCGACCGGCTCGACACCGAGCCTCGCCACCAGCGGTACCACCGTCTGCTTGGCGCGGGCCTTCGAGCTCGTGATCACGCAGTCGATCGGCTCGCAAGCCAGCCAGTCGCTCACGCGCTCCGCCTGCCACCGACCGAGCTCAGACAGCTCGGGGTCGGCGGGCTCGCCCTGGGTCTCGACGATGACAGGCTCGCCGTGCCGGATCAGGATCAGCTCCATGGGAACCGCAGTATGCCAGCCGGCGGGCCGCGAGAGCCGGCCGCGATCAGCTGGCCGACAGCCAGCTCTTCTCGGGCCCGATCTTCGCTGCCAGGGGCGCCAGCTTCTGGGTGTCGAAACCGTAGAACTCGGCGGCGTTGCCGCCGAGCATGGCCGCGACCTCGTCCTCCGGCAGGCCCTGGAACGTCTGGTACATCTGGTCCTTGGTGAAGGGCCAGCTGCCCTCGGGGTGCGGATAGTCGCTGCCCCACATGATGCGATCGATTCCGATCGCTTCGCGGAGCTCGGCCTCGCGCCGCGGCATGCAGGAAGCGCCGAGGAAGACGTTCTCGCGGAAGGCCTGGGCGGGCGACTTTCCCTTCAGATGGCTGCGGAAGTCGCCGAGCTTCTGGCTGTAGTGCGCCTCGGCATAGCGTTGCTCGAGCAGTGCCACGTACTCGGGGACCCAGATGGTCGTGCCTTCGGTGATGGCGACCTTGAGCTTCGGGTACCGGGTGAAGACCCCGCCCCAGAGCATGAAGGTCACCGGACGGACGTTGTAGAAGGGTACCTCGCAGATGTAGACGCCCACGGCGCCGGGCGGGATCTCCTGGCCGGGCGCTGGCGGCATCGGGCCGAAGTAGTCCTCGGTCGGCGCGGCCCCCGAGTGGAAGTGGATGATCATGCCGAGGTCCTGGCACAGAGCCCACAGCGGCTCGTAGAAGGGATGGTGGTAGGCGTGTCGCTTGCCCCAGCCGTTGGGCAGCAGGATGCCGCCGAGCCCGTTCTCGCGGGCCCAGCGCACTTCGGCGAGTGTCGTGTCCATGTCGTCCCACAGCGCTGGTACGAGGGCGACGCCGAAGTGGCGCTCGGGCGCCATCGACACGAACTCCGCGAGCCAACGATTGTGAGCGCGTGCGCCGGCCCATTGCATCTCGGGCACGATGTTCTCGGTCGGAAGCCCGAGGTTCGCGCCGAACGGCGGCGAGTTCATCTCGGTGATGCCGTCGGGGAAGATGATCTCGCCCGCGATGCCGTCGCCGTCGAGAACCTCGAGTCTGGCGTCGTGGTCCCACGCACCGTGCAGCAGGTGATCGTTCCCTTGACGCCAGCCCTGGTTGATCTCCTCGACCAGGAACGTCTTGCCGGCCTGCCGCGTCATCGCGATCTGGATCGGCAGTGCCTGATCGAAGGCTTCGTGGTACTGCGGATCGAGGTAGTCGCGGTAGGCCTCGGGGCGCAGGCCCGCGTGGCAGTCGGACGAGATCACTAGATGGCGGTCGGACATGGTCAGTCCCTCCGAAGATCGTTCAGACCGGATCGCCGGAGCACCGCTTCCGTTGCTTGCGGAGCTCGGCGAGCGCCTCGTCAGCTTCGCACAGCAAGGGCTCGCCGCGGTACATCTCGTGGGCCCGGGTGTGCAGAGGGTCTGGTACGCCTGCAGAGCGGTCCTGTGGCCGGTGGTCTGCGGGCTACGCGGCTCCCCCAGCCAGCCCCGACCTCGCTCGTCCGGGCGATCTTGTGCCCCTCGCGCCGAGCAGGCGCGTATGCTCACACCGTCTGACCGGGGGACACTGGAGGAGAACGCGATGCAGGATTTCGAGGGCCGTGTAGCGGTCGTGACCGGTGGAGCGAGCGGGATCGGCAAGGCGCTGTCGAAGGCCTTCCTGGGCGAGGGGATGAAGGTCGTGATCGCCGACGTCGAGCAGTCGGCGCTCGAGGCGACGGCGAAGGAGCTCGGTGAGATCACGCCGGTCGTCACCGACGTATCGGATCCCGACTCGGTGCAGCGGCTTGCCGATCGCGTGTTCGAGGAGTTCGGTGCCTGCCACGTGCTGTGCAACAACGCCGGCGTCGGCGCGCCGAATCTCGACGTCTGGGACACGACGCCCAACGACTGGAAGTGGGTGTACGGCGTGAATGTGAGCGGAGTGGCCTACGGCATCCAGGCCTTCGTGCCGCGCATGCTGGAGTCGGGCGAAGAGGGATTCGTGATGAATACTTCCTCGGGCGACGGCGGCATCTCGCCGCTTGCAGAGCAAGTGATCTATGCGTCGAGCAAGGCGGCCGTGTCGATCATGACCGAGTGCCTGGCGGCACAGCTCACGGACCAGAACACCAAGCTGCGCGCTGCGATCTTCTACCCCTCGGGCGGGATGCTCGACACCGGGATCTGGACCACGAAGCGCAATCGGCCGAAGGAGCTGGCTCGCGAGCGGCCGGTCGATGTGAGCCAGGAGATCACGTTCGATCAATTCATGGCGGGTGCCAAGGCCAAGGGAATGGACCTTCCGGTCCAGGACCTCGACGAGCTCGCCCAGTTCGCGCTCGAGGGCATCCGCAACGAGGACTTCGTGATCATGATCCGGCGCGAGGAAATGGAGGCCCAGCTGAACCAGCGAGCCGCCAAGCTCGCCAAGGGACAGTGCCCGATCGAGGTCGGCCACTTCGGCTGACTGGCGTCGTCAGTCGCCGTCGTCCTCGGCGTGCGCGGTCTTGACCAGGTCGCCGCGCTCGAATCGGTGGTCGCTGAAGACGCCGTTGTTGACGGCCGTCTCGAGCACGCTCCACGCGTTGTCGGTGCGGAGGCTCAGTCGTTCGAGTGCCTCGTTCTCGGTCGCTTCCGTGACGCCCATGCGCAGGACGACGATCCCGTCGGCCTCGCCCGGCTCGAGTGTTGCGAAGCTTCGCACCGGAAGAGTCAGATTGCCGCGCTGTGCCTTTGCGCGCCGGGACGGTGCGATGCCGACGATGCGCCAGGTGGCGCCCGCGAACGGGAAGAATGTCACCACACCGGTGACCGACAGGCCTCCGCCGAACGACTGGATCTCCATCCGCCAGCCCGGGAATTCGCCGACCTGCACCGGGTTCGACGCCCGCAACTCGACGCGTCCGCCTTCGCGCTCCTTCTCGAGCCACTGCTCGGCGGTCCGTTGCGGCTCGCCGGGTGGGAG
The DNA here is from genome assembly GCA_036336835.1 of Myxococcota bacterium. Taxonomy (GTDB): domain Bacteria; phylum Myxococcota_A; class UBA9160; order UBA9160; family UBA4427; genus JAYZFK01. The sequence goes on from JAYZFK010000035.1 coordinate 48,471, forward strand.
ATCGGCGGTCAGGTAGACGATTGCGTCGCCACGCGGTGCAAATGCACCGACCGCCTGTGCCGAGTTCGAGGTGCGCCAGTCGCGCGGGAAGCGGACTTTGAAGCCGAGCGTCGGGTGGAGGAACAGCGAGCCCTGGAACAAACCCGTCTCTGGGCGCGGGCCGACGGGGATGCCCTCGGTCTTGGCGAGGATCGCCCGGCGGGGGTCGCCGATCGAGGGGTCGCGCCGCCAGCGGATCTCGCTGGCGCGTGCTGCGTTCACGGCGGTGCGCTCGCGCGAGGCGGGGTGGGAGTCGAAGAAGCCGGCGCCGCGCGGATGGCCCAGCTGCATCCGCTCCAGCTGGTCGAGCGAGCGCAGGAACGTCGACATGCCCATCGGCGAGTAGCCCGCCGCGGCACACAGGATCTGTCCGCCGTGATCGGCGTCGCGCTCCATGTCGCGGCTGTAGGCGGCCATCCGCCCGGCGGCGCCAAAGCCGCCCAGCAATCCGCCGTTGTGGCGGGCCAGCGCCTGCTGCTCGGCCGCGTGTCGGTGAGCGACGTGGGTGATTTCGTGTCCGATCACGCAGGCCAGCTCGTCTTCGTCGTTGACCATGACCAGCAGACCGCGCGAGATGAAGATGTGCCCGCCGGGCAGGGCGAACGCGTTGGGCTCCGTCTGGTCGACGACGTAGAAGCGATACTGGAAGCCACGCCGTGGGACGCCGCGCAGCAGCTTGTGCCCGAGGCGGTTTACGTACTCCGTCAGTACGGGGTCCTCGAGCAGCCCCATCTGTGCGACTACCTGCTGTGAGGCCTCTTCGCCGACGCGGACATCGTCGTACTCGGTCGTCAGCAGGACCGTGCGCTTCTTCTGCTTGGACTTGCCGCCTCCGTCTCCGGCACAGCCGAGCGGTAACAGCGCTGCCGTGAGGACCAGGGCAACCGCGAGCCGTCTCATCACATCCTCAGGGCATTGAGTCGAGCCAGGCGTCGTCGCCGAGCCAGCGCGCCTTGAGCTGGCCCAGGAGTCCCGCGTACTCGAGCGTGTCGAGGTAGTTCCCCACGAGATTGACGAGCAGGGGCGCATCGGCGCGGATCGCGACACCGAGTGGCTCGACCGTGAACGGGGTCATGTGCTCGCTGAAGCCGGCGTCGGGGTATCGCATCGTGGCGTAGTTGCACAGCGGGAAGTCGGCGAGCACGGCGTCCACCTCGCCGGCGAGTACCAGCGCGACGGCCGTATCGAAGTCCGGCGTGCTGACGAGTGTCGCGGCCGGGAGCTGCTCACGAGCGAAGGCCTCGTTGGTGGTGCCGGCAACGGCGGCATAGCGCCGCGTGGCGTCATCGAGCAGCTCGATGGAGCCACTGCGGGCGAGCGCGTCGGACCTGGTGAGCGCAGCGGTGCCCGACACGTAGTAGGGGCCGGCGAACGGAACGTGCGCGTTGCGCTCCGGGGTGATCGTCATCGCCGAGATCACGATGTCAACGCGCGCGGCGACGAGTGCCGGAAGCAGCTCGGCGAAGGGCACGGTGACGAGCTCGGTCTCGAGCCCCATGGCATTCGCGAGCATCTCGGCGAGGTCGACGTCGAGCCCGATCAGGGCGCCGTCGCGGTCGCGCATGTTGAACGGGGGCTGGTCGCCCGACAGACCGATGCGCAGGACCCCGCTCGCAATGACCCCGTGGAGCGGGTCGAGCGCCGCATCCGAGTTCGTTGCCGGAGGCATCTGGCAGGCCGCCAGGAAAAGAGTGGTGAAAGCGACCGCGAGGAGTCGCAGGATTCGCATCGAAGGCCCTCCAGGCCCTTGTGTAGCAGCCTCGGATCGCGCTGGATGCCCGGGACTCCCCCGCCCTGCGCGGGGATGGCAGGCTACGCGGCAGTACGCGGACGGATCTTGTAGCGCACGGGCAGGGTCTTGAGCCCGACGACGAAGCTCGCGTGGATCTGGGACGCATCGCCGATGTACTCGAGCTGCTCGACACGTTCGCCCATCTCTTCGAGCAGGGCGCGCGCGCTCATGCGGGCAACGTGGGCGCCGAGGCAGAAATGCTCGCCGGTTCCGAAGCCGAGGTGGCGGTTCGGGTGCCGGGTGATGTCGAAGCGGAACGGATCCTCGAAGACGTCCTCGTCGCGGTTGGCCGAGGCATAGAACAGGACCAGGTGGTCGGTCTTCTTGATCGCTTGTCCGTGGACCTCCGTGTCGTGCAGAGCAGTGCGCCGCATGTAGTTTACCGGCGATGCCCAGCGCACGACCTCCTCGACGGCCTTCTTCGACAGCTCGGGATGCTTCTTGAGCAGCTCGAGCTGGTCAGGATTCTCCAGCATGGCGGCGAATCCGGACGAGAGGGCATTGCGCGTCGTATCATGGCCTGCGGTGAATACGATCAGGTAGTAGCCGAACGTCTCGATTGGTCCCATGGGCTCGCCATTGGGCATCTTCGCCGTGGCGAGCAGGGTCGCGAGATCGTCACGCGGGTTGGCGCGGCGATCCTGGATGATGCGGTCGAACAGCTGGTAGAACTCGAGGCCCAGCTCCGCGAGGGCCTTTGCGCGGTCGTCTCCCTCGCGTTGCAGATCCGGGTCGTCACTCGCGAACAGCTGCTGCGTCAGCTCGAGGACGCGTTCCTCGTCGGCCTCGTCGATCCCGAGGAGCGTCGCGAGCACGCGTAGCGGGTGGCGTTGCGCGACCCGCTCGACGAAGTCGCACTCGCCCTCCTCGCCGAGCGAGTCGATCAAGCTGCGGGCGCTCTGGGTCACGATCTCGTCGAGCCGCTGGATGCTGCGGGGCGTAAAGAAGCCACTTGCGACCTTGCGGAAGTCGCGGTGTTCCGGCGGGTCCATTTCGATGATCGTGCGCATCTGCCCCAGAGGCGTGCTGCCACGGTTGTCGATCGCGTCCTGCTGTTCGCGGTTCAACACCGTGATCCCGGCAGCATTGCTGAACGTCTGGGGATTGCCCGAGATCTCCATGATGTCGGCGTGCTTCGTGATCGCCCAGAAATCGCGGAACTCGCCCGCGTACTCGCAGCGGTGGACGGGCGACTCGGCCCGCAGCTTCGTCCAGACGTCGTGGGGAACGCCCTTCTCACCGTAGTTGGTCGGAGCGATCAGGTCGTAGGGGTCGATCTGGCTCATCATTTCGGATTCCTTCGGCCTGGGGCACGCCTGGCGGGCATTATATGGCCCCGGCAAGCTCGTAGGAAGGACACCCGGAGGAGAGATGAGCGGAGAGTCCGTCTCCTATCAGGAAAAGGACGCTGCCTGGTTCGAGGAGCGCCGTTTGCGCCGTCACGCGGGTGTCGGCTCGTTGTGGGCGCTCGGCGTGGGGGCGGTCATCTCGGGCGACTTCTTCGGCTGGAACTTCGGCTTGACCGTGGGCGGCTTCGGAGGCCTGTTGATCGCGACCGTCATCGCGACGCTGTTGTACGCGGGCCTGTGCATGAGCATTGCCGAGCTCGCCGCTGCACTGCCCCACGCGGGCGGCGCCTACTCGTTCGGTCGCACGGCGTTCGGTCCCTGGGGCGGCTTCGTCGTCGGTCTCGCGGCGAACATCGAGTACGTCCTGACGCCTGCAGTCATCGTGGTCGGCATCGGCGGCTATCTGGGGGCGGTGTTCGAGACGCCGCCGGCCGCGGCGCCGCTGTGGTGGCTCGGCGCCTACGCGCTGTTCGTCGGGCTCAATGTGCGCGGCGTCGAGCTCACCTTCCGCGTCGCGATCGCGACGACCGTGCTGGCGCTGGTCGTGCTGCTCTTCTTCTACGCGCTGGCGCTGCCGAGCTTCTCGTGGGAGATGGCGCTGGCGGTCGAGCCGGACCCGGGCCAGTCGCGCTTCCTGCCCCGCGGCGGGCTCGGTGTGCTGTGGGCGCTGCCGTTTGCGATGTGGTTCTTCCTCGCGGTCGAGGAGCTCCCGCTCGCGGCCGAGGAGGCGCGCGATCCGGTGCGCGATCTGCCGCGTGCGCTGCGCTGGGCGCTGTGGACGCTCGTCGCCACCGCCTTCCTGATGTTGTTCGCAAACGCGGGCCTGGCACCCGGAGCCGCCGAGGTCGGTGCGAGCGACGAGCCGCTGTTCCTCGGCTTCCGCGCGATCTTCGGCGATGCGACTCCGGCGAAGCTGCTGGCACTGATCGCCGTGTCGGGGTTGATCGCGAGCTTCCACTCCATCATTTATGCCTACGGCCGCAATATCTACGCGCTGTCCCGAGCCGGCTACTTCCCGCACTGGCTCTCGCGCACCAACGGCGTCCATCAGACACCGCACGTGGCGCTGGTCGTGGGTGCGTCGATCGGTTTCGTGGTGGCGCTCGCCATCGAGTACTCGGATGCGGTCTTCGGCTCGGTGCCGGTCGGCGCCGTGCTGCTCAACATGGCGGTGTTCGGAGCGCTCGTCTCCTACCTGATCCAGGCGGCGTCGTTTCTCGAGCTTCGCCGCCGCTTCCCTGAGCTCGAGCGTCCGTACCGCAGCCGGTTTGGCAGGGCCGGCGCCGTGGTGGCGCTCGGCCTGTCGGCGCTGACGCTGGTGTTCCTGTTCTTGAATCCCGAGTACCGGGCCGGCGTGTGGGGCTGCGCAGTCTGGTACGCGCTCGGGCTGGCCTACTTCGCGCTGCGCGGGCGGCACCAGTTGGTGCGGTCACCGGAAGAGGACGCGGCCGAGCAGGTGAGGCGGGGGCCCGCCCCGGCTAGCTCGCCGGATCGAGAAGCTCCTTGAAGCCGTAGCGCGCGTGCGGGCCGATGCAGATCTGCTCGAGCACGCCAACGCCTTCCTGGCCATCGCATTTGGCCGTGACCACCTGCTGGATGTGCTGGTTCTCGAGCGCCATCTCGACGACGTCGTCGGTCTTCCACTTCTCGCCGCCGATCGCGAGCTCGCCCTTCCAGCGCCCGTGGCCCCACTCGGGGTGCGAGTAGCCGATGCCCTTCATGCGAAAGCAGAGCACGGTTTCGAGCTCGATCGCGTTCACCTTGCCGCTGAGCTCGGTCTTGGTCACGACGGCGCGGCGAGCGCGCCGCGTGCCGGGGATGTACTCGATGTCGTGCGCGACCGACATCAGCGGCAGCGTGGCGGGGTCCTCGATGCCCGGGATGTCGTCCGGGTTCTCGTAGGTCGGCAGCACCATGCCGTCCCAGTGCCACATCACGCCGTGTGTGTTCTCGAAGATCCCCGCGTGGGTGCAGCGATCCTTCCAGTGGAGCGGGGCCCACAGGAAGAACACGCCGCCGCCCTGGCTGGGCAGCGGTGGCGCCCCGGCCGGGTCGGGCTCGCCCACTGGGCGCACTCCCCACGAACGGTCCTTGGTGCCGTAGGTGGTCGATGGATCGACCTTCAGGGTGCGGCCGTCGTAGCGGAGCTCGCCTTGCCAATAGCCGAACTGATTGAAGCGCGTTGCCTCCATCGTCGAGCGCACACCCGTGTAGGAGTGCTGGTGTGCCTCGGTGAAGTTTGCCGTGCGCGCGATCCAGGAGAGCTCGCCCGAGAAGCCCGTCTCGTTGTCGTCGACCGTGACGCGCAGCGACTTCATCGGCTCGATGATGTCGATCTTGAACGGGCCGATCTCGATCTCCGACGGCTCGCTTCCGGCGCGGCGCGAGCAGTGGAAGGCGTGCTGCTCACCATCGATCACCAGCGAGACGCCGCCGTCGAGGATTCCCAGGTTGGGGTAGAGCGCGGCGCCGACGCCGAAGTAGAACTCGCCACCCTGGTCGTAGCCGTTGAACCAGTAGCGGTCGTAGCTGTTGCGATCGGCGCTCGCCTTGACGGCCAGCGGGCGGGAAATCTGATGGACCGGGTAGTCGTCGAGCTTGGAGAGCATGTCGGCTCCTCGCGGCGCGCTGAGTTCGAGGCCGCGCATTCTGGGCGAATCGAGTGGTGATTGCCAGCGGAGCAAGCTGCGGCCGATGCGCTTGGTCGCGAACCGATCAGTCGATCGGCTCGATCCGCGCTCCGGCGAGCTCGCGCACCGGAGGCCCGGTGTCCCGGTGAAACTCGGCGCGCGCCCCGCGCCAGTAGAGCGGCAGCGTCTCGTTGGCGCGCTCGAGCTCGAGGAACCAGGCGGGGCGCCGGCGGTTCTGCGACTCCCAGCGCGTGAGGGTCCCGCCGAGCTGCTGCTCGACCCAGGCGAAGCCGCGCGGCCACGGCTCGGGTCGAGCGGCGCGCTCGAGCATGGACGGCCTCGCTAGGCGAGCTTCTTCAGGATGCGGCGGGCATTGGCGCCGAGCACCTTCGCTTCCGTGGCTCCGAGCTCGAGCGCCCGCAGCTGGTCGAGCGCCTCGGAGTGCGCCACCACCGGAAAGCCACTGCCGAACAACGTCTTGTCGCGGCCGGGCCCGCGCACGAAGTCCGCGAACGCCTGTGGCCAGCGACGCGGCGGATAGGTGGCCGAGCCCAGATAGACGTTCGGAAACTTGAGGGCCATGGCAATCGCCTCGTCGACCCAGGGCCAGCCCGTGTGGGAGAGCACGAAGTCGACGTCCGGGAAGTAGATCGCCGGCCGGTCGATGCCGATCGGTGCGCCGCACTCGCTGGGCATCAGTCCGCCGGAGGCGCCCGCCTGCATTACTACGGGGACACCCGTCTCGCCCGCGAGCGTGTAGTACGGGTAGTACTCGGGGGCGTCGAAGCGCAGGTCGAAGCTGTGGGTGTGGCTGTGCAGGGCCACCATCCACGACGCATCGAGGGCGCGGCGGGCGCTCTCGACGCCTGCCATGCCGCGTCGCGGATCGATCGACCAGGCGGCGACGAAGCGTCCCGGGTGCGATTTCGCGAGGGCTTCGGCCTCCTCGGGCCGGCAAGCCATCGACTCGAAGTCGAGTGGACCGGCCTCGGGAGACAGCTCGCAGGTCGGGAGCACGAGGCTCGCGATGCCGAGCTGGTCCATGCGCTCGACCATGGCGTCGCCGCTGACGAAGCCGTCGCGCTCGCCCGCGAGCTGGAGCGCCACCTGCTGTGCCGCGAGCGAGGCCTGCCACAGTGCGGCCCGGTCGGGCGTGAAGGCGTTGCACCAGTAGTCGACGACGCCCGGCGCCATCGCGTCAGCGCTCGTCCCGAAAGCGCTTGGGCTTGGGGCTGGTGTGAAGCTCGGTCCAGTCGTCGAGCGCGCCCGGCGCGACGATCTCGCAGCCGATGCGTACTCCCAGCTCGTCCTTGAGCAGACCTTCGACCGCGCTTCGGATGTGCTCGAACTCGCTCGGCGGGGCTTCGCTGGCCAGCGACAGGACCATCTCGTCTCGGTTGTCCCGGCGGAGTGCGCGCACGAAGTAGTCGTTCGAGGCACCGGGCACCTGCAGGGCGAGTTCGCCAATGGCCTCGGGCCAGATGTTCACGCCGCGCAGCTTCACCATGTTGTCGCCGCGTCCGGCGAAGTGCCCCATGCGCCGCAGCCAGCTGCCGCACTCGCACTGCTCGCGCGGCTCCAGGTAGGAGAGGTCCATGATGTTGTAACGGAACTGGGGGCTGCCGGTCTTGTAGACCTCGGTCACGACGAGCGATCCGAGCTCGCCGTCGGGCAGCGGCTCGCCGCTCTCCGGGTCGACGACCTGAACGACGTAGGAGTCCTCGAAGATGTGCAGCCCCTTGCGCGCCGGACACTCGAGCGCCACCCACTGCACCTCGTGGAAGCCGTACGAGGCGTAGTTCTCGACGCCAAACGTCTCCTCGAGCAGCGCGCGGTCGCCGATGTTGGGCAGCGCGCACAGGTTGAGGTCACGCCGGGGGTCGAGGCCCATCTCGCGGGCGACGTCGGCGAGGTGGAGCAGATAGTCGCCGGTAGTCAGGATGGCGGTGGCGCCGTAGGCGCGGGCGAGCTCGATCTGTCGACGGCTGCTGGTGACCGTGCCGGTGCCGGTGGTGAGTACGACGCAGTTGAGCCAGCGGTAGAGCGCCTCGTCGAAGTTGAAGGCGCCGTTGTGGGTCGAGTAGGCCCACGAGTTGAGCACCACGTCACCCGGGCGGATGCCCTGCGCGTAGAGGGCCCGCGCGGTCAGAATGGCGCCGACCTCCCGATCCCACTGGGTGTAGAGCGTGGGCCGGGACTTGCCGGTGGTGCCGCCCGACATGAACACGCGCATCGGCTCGCGCGGGGCGTCCTCGGGAT
>JAYZFK010000036.1:0-12492 GCA_036336835.1 Myxococcota bacterium
CACACCCACCTCGATGCCCAGCTCTGCTGGGATCCCACGGCCTCTCCGTCCAACCTCCACGGCGTGACCAGCGTCGTGATGGGGCTGTGCGGCTTTGGCGTCGCACCCTGCCCGAAGGACGGGGGCGAGTACCTGCTGCGCTCGCTCGAGGTCGTCGAGGAGATCCCGTACGCCTCGACGCGCGTCGGCGTTCCGTTCAGCTGGTCGCACTGGTCGGAGTTCCGCGACCACCTCGCCGCGCAGCCGCTCGGCGTGAACGCGGCCGGCTTCGTCCCGCACTCGGCGCTGCGCTACCACGCGATGGGCGAGCGCGCCCGGGGCGAGCGGGCAACCCCGGCGGACCGCGACGCGATGCTGAGCGAGCTTCGCGCAGCCATTGCCGCGGGCGCCGTCGGGCTTGCAACATCGCGCGGGCCCAATCACGTCGATGGCTACCACGAGCCGGTTCCGAGTCGCCACGCGGATGAGACCGAGCTGCGCGCGCTGGTCGGAGCCTGCAAGGGGCGGATCTGGCAGATCAACGTCGAGACCAAGTTCAGTCACGACGCGAGCGCACTCACCAACGAGGTCGAGCGCTATGCCGCGTGGTCGGCAGAGGCGCAGGCGACACTCACCTGGACACCGTTCCACGCCGAGCCGGGCGAGACCGTGTGGGAAGAGGTGCTGGCCCACAACCGGCGGCTCAACGAGGGGGCGCAGACGGTGGCGCCCCAGGTCACCGCCGTGCCGATCACGCTGCTGCTGCGTTTCGACGAGCGCTCCTTCCTGACCGCGGTCAACGGCTGGCAGCAACCGCTGAAGGGCTTCTTCGAGCTCGATCCGGCCGGACGTCTGGCGCTGCTGCGCGACCCCGCGGTGCGTGACGCGCTGCGCCGCGGCCTCGGTAGCGGCGACCCGAAGCACCCGCTCACGCCCGACTTCGAGCTCTGGAGCTTTGCGGTCTGTCCGTCTCGGCCCGCGCTGTCGGGGCTCAGCCTGTCGGAGGCCGCGGCCAGCGACCGCGTCGACCCGATCGATCTGCTGTGCGATCAAGTGATCGCAGACGAGCTCGCAACGCTGCTCGACGTTCCCGTCGCCAACCGCAGTCGCGAGGGGGCGGTGCGTTTCCTCGAGGATGAGAGCACGTTGCTCGGTCTCGGCGATTCGGGCGCCCACGTGATGAGCGTGACGAACTATCGCTACCCGACGTACCTGCTCGCCGAGCTCGTCTCGCGGCGCGAGGTACTCCCGGTCGAACTCGCGGTCAATCGCCTAACGCAGGTTCCGGCGCGGCTCCACGGACTCACCGGGCGGGGCGTGCTGGCGCCCGGCGCAGCCGCCGACGTCTGCGTGATCGATCGCGAGCGCCTGGCCCTGGCTCCCGTCGAGGTGCGCCACGATCTGCCCGGCGGTTCCCCGAGGCTCTTCCAGGCCGCGACGGGCTATCGCCGCGTGCTCGTCAACGGGCAGGTCACGATCGAGGACGATCGCCCTACGCAGACCAGGCCCGGCGTGATGCTTCGCGCATTCGAGAGCTAGCCCGCAGCCCTCACAGGGCGAGTTGGCAACGACCCGGACGCTGCCTGCGGCGGTGGTCTCGAGCCGCGCAGCGCGGGCTGCCGATGGGATCGGGATCCGGCGTGGCGGGCAGACGCAAGAACGGCCGTAATCCCGAAAAATTACGGCCGTTTCCATGTGGTAGCGGGGGCCGGATTCGAACCGACGACCTCCGGGTTATGAGCCCGACGAGCTACCAGACTGCTCTACCCCGCAACAAAGGGGGCGAACTTATATCCGCCGCTCCCACGGGTGTCAACGCCGCAAGCTGCCGGTAAGGTGCTTGCACCATTCACGCAATTTTCATCTAAATACTTGAAATAATTGAGGAATCATGCATTCTACCAGCTCTGCTGGAGCGCTCTGGGATGCTGTAAATGCTGGGCTGTCGTAGCGGAGGCTGGACTTGATGGCGTGGATTCTGCGTGGCTGGCTGGTGTTGGCCATCTCGATGATGTTCTCCGTTCCCGCCGTGGCGGGGACGGTCTACCAGTGGGTGACCGACGACGGTGTCTACGCCTACGCGGACGTGCTGAAGCGCATTCCCAAGCGATATCGATCGCAGGCCGAGAAGCGCTCGCTCGGTTCGCTCGAGAGCTATGAACGCTGGACACCCAGCGATCGCCGGGCGATGGGTACCTACGTCGGTCGTCTCGCGAGCAACCTCGAGCGTCTGCGCGCGCTCAACCGATCGCTCGAGCCGATGGATCCGATGGGTACGCGTGCTCCGGTGCGTGTGCGCCTGAGCAACGGCGGCAGCGGCGCCGGGCTCGACATCCCGGTCGCGGGCGAGGGCCCCGTGGTGGTCGAGCAGCTGCACACGAAGCTGGGCAACGACCAGGCCACGCGCTCGATTTCGTTGGTGCGGCAGGGCGACAGCGTTGTCGCCATGATCATCGCTCAGGACAACGTCCGAGACGTCGATGGCGTCCCGGAAGAAGACCTCTGGGAGTCGCTCGCGGAACGCCCGGCGTTCTGAGCATCGCGCGGGGGCGCTTCTGGAGCCTCGGCCCGCCGCGATCGGCGCGGACGCGCTTCAGCGGGACGCGATCTCTCTTGCGATGCCGGGGAATTCGTCCTCGACCTGATAGCGCCAGCCGGGCGGCGGCTGTTCGACGCGCGCTCGCGCCTGGAATCTGTCGATCGCGTCGATCACAGCGGCCAGCTCTGCCCGCGAGTCCTCGATCGCCGTGCGCGCCTCGATCCGGGCATCCCCGCGGAGCCGGTGCCGCTTGCGCAGGGAGCGCCACGCGTTGCGGCTGAGCGCGGCGCGGTCGCGCGCGGTCAGGTAGCTCGAGAGCAGCCGGCGGTATTCGTTCTGCCAGCTCTTGCGCTCGGTTTCGCGCTCGTGCTCGATCGTGGTCGCTCGCAGGCTGCGCTCGTGCAACGAGACTGCCTCGGACTCGGCGGCGGCGCGCGGGGCGACCGACAGGCTCAGCGCGGCCAACACGGCCGACACGACGAGGGTGACGCCGGGCTGCATGGAGCACCTCCTTCGAGGAACGCGAGCGAGAGAGCGCGGCCGATCGGCCGGTTCGCGGTTGGCGGTCACGATCGCCGTACCGTGCATCGCATCGGCGCGACTACCGGCCCAGGGCCGCATCGAGACCCGAGAATGTCGAGCGGACGAACCAGTGGTTGCCGACGCCCGGGTCCCGATACCACTGCTGGGTCTCGGTGATGGCGGCCTCGATTGGCGACACCGTCGTGTACGCGTAGTACGTCACCTCGACGGTGGCGCTCGCGAGGTCCGGCTCGACGGTGAGTGGCTTCGACTGGTACTCGGTGAAGCGAATCTCGCGGAAGTCGGGGAAGTTCGTGAGGTAGGCCCCACGCTGCTCGGGATCGACGAACTTCGAAGCCTTCTCGAAATCGCTCCAGCGCACCAGCACGGTGTAGCGGTGCTGCGCATCCTCGAGCGAGATCTCGCGCTGCAACGGGTCGTTCAAGCGGATCTCGCCGAAGGCGCAGGCGCCCATCGTTGCGGTCAGCAGTGCCGCGGCAAACGCGAGTCGAATTCGTCGCATGTGTCGATTCCTCCGTGGCGGCGTCGATGCGGGCCGGGCGCTCGCAGCGTGCGAGCAGGCCTGTTCGCACGTCCCGGCGCAGCAACCCGTTTCCGCTACGTCGCGACTCATCGGACGGCCGAGGTGTTCGCTGGAGTCCGTGCCGGAGGCGTTGGGCGCTGTGATAGCTTCGCCGCGGTTCCGCTCCCACCCGAATCACCCCCGCGGAGGCGCCTTGGGCGATCTGTTGCTCGGACTGGACATCGGCGGGACGAAGACCGCGTTCGTGCTCGTCGACACGCGCGGCCAGATCCTGGCGCGCGCCCGCCGTCCGACCCGCCTGTGCGGGGATCCGCGCGCGGATGTGGACGACATGGCGGCCGGGGCGCTCGCGCTGCTGGCCGAGGCCGGGGCCGGACAGGGCGATCTGGCAGGTGCCGGCGCCGCGGTTCCCGGCCCCCTCGATCGTGCCGCCGGCCTGCTGCTGCAGCCGCCCAACATGCCCGGCTGGGACGTCGTGCCGGTGGCCGAATGGCTCGGGCAGGCTTTCGGCTGTCCTGTGGCGCTCGAGAACGATGCCAACGCCGCCGCGCTCGCCGAGCACCGCTTCGGCGCCGGACGCGGCTATGACGACCTCGTCTATCTCACGATGTCCACCGGCGTCGGAGCCGGCGTCGTGGCCGGAGGCCGGGTCCAGCGAGGCGCCGGCGGCGGCGCTGGCGAGATTGGCCACGTGCCCGTCGAGTGGCCTGGCGAGCCGTGCCGCTGCGGGATGACCGGCTGCCTCGAGGCCTATGTCGGGGGTGCGTGCCTCGAACGCCGACTCGTGCGCCGGACGCCGCCGGCCAGCAAGCTCGCGGAGCTCGCGGGAGGGCGCGAAGCTGCGAGGCCCGAGCACCTGGTCGAGGCCGCGCGTGCCGGCTGCGAGTTCGCGCTCGCGGAGATGGATCGGTTCAACGATTATCTGGCCCGCGGGATCGTGCAGATCGCCTTCACGCTCGATCCGGGGGTGATCGTGCTCGGCACGATCTGCGTCGCAGCGGGCGAGGATCTCTGCTTCGCGCCGCTGCGCCGCAAGGCCCGGGCGCGTCTGTGGCCGGACTTCGCCGAACGCCTGACGATCGTACCGGCCGCCCTCGGCGACGAGCTTCCGTACCGCGCGGCCGCCTGCGCGGCGCTCGGCGGTCTGACCCGAGACGCCTAGCAACGACTAGAGACGTCGGCGGATCGCTGCGTCCCAGCTGGCACGGAAGGCCGCGAAGCGACCCGCACGGATCGCCTCACGCGCCTGCTCGAGCAGGCGCAGGTAGAAGCGCAGGTTGTGGAGCGTAGCGAGCCGCGCACCGAGGGAGTCGCCGGTCTGGATCAGATGCCGCAGATAGGCGCGGCTGTGCTGCGCACAGGTCGGACAATCGCACTCTGGATCGAGCGGCAACGGGTCCTCGCGAAAGCGTGCGTTGCGGATCGTCAGTACGCCGTGACGGGTGAAGAGGGTCCCGTGCCGCGCGTTGCGAGTCGGGAGCACACAGTCGAACAAGTCGATCCCCGCGGCGACTCCGTCGAGCAGGTCCTCGGGACGCCCGAGACCCATCAGGTAGCGCGGTGTCTGGTGCGGTAGCACATCGTTGGCGACGGAGATCAGCTCGACACGGCTCGAACGATCCTCGCCGAGACCGAGGCCACCGTGCGCGTAACCGTCGAAACCGATGGCTGCCGTCGCCTCGGCGCTCCACTTGCGCAGCGCGGGATCGCCTCCGCCCTGCACGATGCCGAACACCGCCTGATCCTCGCGCCGGCGCGCGTCGGCGCCGCGCTGCGCCCAGCGCGCAGTGCGCTGGGTCGCCTGCTCGGTAAGCCGCCTGCTCTCGGCCGTCGTGTCGCTCGGGTTCATCGGCCGGCACTCGTCCAGCATCATGGCGATGTCGGGGCCGAGCGCTTCCTGGATGGCGATGGCGCGTTCCGGCGTGAGCACACGCCGCTGTCCGTCGAGCGGCGAGGCGAACGTGATGCCGTTCTCGTCGAGCTGGATGCGGTCGGCCAGCGACGTCACCTGATAGCCGCCGCTGTCGGTGAGCCACGGGCCCGACCAGCCCGTGAAACCGTGCAGGCCGCCGAGACCCGCGATCACCGACTCGCCGGGGCGCTCGTGGAGGTGGTAGGTGTTGGCGAGCAGGATCTGCGCGCCGATCGCCCGCAGCTCATCCGGCCCGACGCCGCGCACCGCGCCGTAGGTGGCGACGCTCATGAAGGCGGGCGTGGCAATCTCTCCGTGCGGCGTCGCGAGCCGTCCGCTGCGTGCTGCGCCCTCCGACGCCAGCAGCTCGAAGCCGAAGCCGCGCGCCCGCATCACAACACGAGCATCGCGTCGCCGTAGGAGTAGAAGCGATAGTCGTGCTCGAGCGCTTCGCGATAGGCATCGAGGACGCGCTCGCGGCCGGCGAAAGCGCACACCAGCATCAGCAGCGACGAGCGCGGCAGGTGGAAGTTGGTCAGCAGCCCGTCCACCGCACGGAAGCGATCACCCGGGCGCAGGAACAGCTCCGTCTCGCCGCGCGCCGGGAGCACCTCGCCCCGGTCGGTCGCGCAGGTCTCCAGCACGCGCGCGGTCGTCGTGCCGACGGCGACCACGCGTCCGCCCCGGGCGCGCGTGCCCGCGACCGCAGCCGCCGTGGCTTCGGTCAGCTCGAAGCGCTCGGGGTGCAGGCGCCCGGACTCGAGCTGGCTGCGTTCGAGCGGCTTGAAGGTGCCGAGCCCGACGTGGAGCACTACCGATGCGCGCTCGATCCCGTTCGCTTCGAGCTCGGCCAACAGGCTGGCGGTCAGGTGCAGGCCCGCGGTCGGTGCAGCGACCGCCCCGGGCGCATCGCCGTACACCGTCTGGTAGCGCTCGCGGTCTTCGGCCCGAGGTTGCTCCCGTTGGATGTAGGGCGGCAGCGGTGGCTCGCCCAGCTCGTAGGGCGAGCTCCCCGGCTCGAACACGAGATCCACCTCGCCGCTGCTCGCAACCGCACACACCCTGGCGGCCAGCGTCTGCCCACCAGTCGCCGCAGCGAATTCGAGCTCGAGCCCCTCGCGCGGCCGACCGCTCGAGCGGAGCAGGGCCCGGTGTCGTCCGGCCTCGGCGTCGACGGCGCCGAGCAGCAGCGCCTCGACCCGTCCGCCGCTGTGCTTGCGGCCGCGCAGCCGCGCGGCCAGCACACGGGTGCGGTTCACGACCAGCAGATCGCCCGCCCTGAGGAAGCGGGGCAGGGCGCGCACTCGCGTGTGCGCGCGTACCCCGGTGTGCGCGGCGCGATCGAGCACCAGCAGGCGGGCGGCGTCGCGCTCGGGGCTCGGCGACTGGGCGATTGCGGTCGGGGGCAGCGCGAAGTCGTAGGCGGCGAGCTCGGCGAGCTCATCGGGCATCGACCGGCCCCTGCGCGGTCGGCGGGTCTGCCGGCTGCCCGTCTGCAGCGACGAGTCGCTCGAGCAGGGGGCTCTCGCCGTCCGCCGTCGCGTCCGCCATCGAGTCGTAGGAGAAGAAGGCGTGGTGCCTCAGTCCGGCCCGCCGGGCGATTGCCAGCTGCACCAGGGCGCCCACCGGACGCGAAGCGAACAGCCAGGTGCCGAGGCCTGCCCAGATGCGATCGGTCTCGCGTGCGCTGGCGAACCGCTCGGCCTGATAGCGCAGCAGCCGGTCGTCGAGCGTGTAGATCATGGGCACCGCGAAGTCGAGGGATCCGTCCTCGAGCCAGCGAAGCCAGTCTTGCGCGAGCGTCAGGTAGGCGCGATCGACATAGGCAATCACGGCCGCCGAGATCTCGATCGCAGGGACGAGCTCGCGCGACCGGCTGGCAATCGCCGCGACCAGCTCGCTCACCTGATCGCGCCGCCAGGTCTCCCAGCGCGACAGGTTCACCATCGCGTCTCCCGTCGGTGCGTGCAGCGACGTCTCCAGCTCGAAGCGTGCGCGGGTGCCTTCGCCGTAGCCGAAGTCGAGCCCCACGCCGAAGCGCGGGCCTGGCGTCAGCGGGAGCACGGCGGGATGCCGGATGTAGTCGAGATGAAGGCCGTCGAGCGCGGGATAGCCTGCCAGTAGCTCCGCGAAGCTGGCGACCAGGTGCTCGCGCACGCCCGGCGCGCCCGGGTCGAGATACAGCCCGGTCGTTCCCATGCGGTACCACTGGCGGTCGGGCTCGGGTACCTCGTAGTCGGGATAGTCGAGCAGCGAGCGGCCGCGGCGATCCACCAGGACCGCGTCGCGGCCGAGCGCGCGAAGCACCGGCGCGCCGCGGTTGCGTGCGAGCGACAGCACGTTGACCCAGGCGTGGACGCGCAGGCCGATCTCGTGGGCGCGGTCGATCAGCAGCTGGAGCGTGTCGGCGCCCGTCGTGGCGACGATCGTCCGGTAGGGTGCGGCATCTGCGAGCTCTGACGCGTACCAGGCTCGCCCGCCGCGGAAGACCTGCACGAACAGGTCGGTCGCAGCCAGGCGCTGGGCATCCTCGAGCAGCGTCTCGATCCGCAGTGGATCCTCGAGCACGCGCTGTGATCCCTCACAGAGCACCCAGAGCGCGCGTCGAGCCGGAGCCGGGGGGGTGCTCGGCGCGGCTTGCGGTGGCCCCAGCGGGGGAGCCGGGGATTCGGGCGGCGTGCTGGTGGATCCCCCGTCGCCGCACCCGGTGACCCGGAGCAGTAATGTGACGACCACACTCAGGTGAGCGAACGAGCGGGCGATAACGCTTCGAGAGGGCAAATCGGGCCAACCCTACCGGAGGGGGGTGGCGGTCGCACTCGGGGGAGCGTGTTTGACAGGGTTCGGCTCTCGCGCAAACTCACTTCCGTGCAAGGGAGGGAGAGTGGGCCACAAGGATCCCGGCCGATGCCGTGGGCGCCGCAGCCGCCGGGATGTGGGTCTGCTCGCGTGCGCGCTGCTGTTGTCCGTGGCCAGCGTGCCGTCGTTCGATGCCTCCAGCGAGGCACCGCGGCGCACGTCCGAGGCCGCCGCGCGATTGCGCGCAGCCCGCCACGCGCGCGTGGCAGGCGAGCTCGATCGAGCGGCCGAACTGCTGGCGGAGGTAGCCCGAGACCACCCGGTCGTGGCCGACCACGCGAGCGCGCTGCAGGCCGAGGTTCTGACCGAAGCCGGCGAGCCGGGGCAGGCGGTTGCCGTCCTGCTCGAAGCGATCGCCGCGTACCCCGAGTCGAACCTGCGCGCAGTGCTGTTTCGTGCGCTCGGTGCGGCCCGACTCGAGTTCGGTGACGAGGGCGGCGCTCGCGCCGCCTGGGACGCGGCACTGCGCGCCCACGATCGCGATGTCGCGCCCGAGCTGATGCTGGCGCTGGCCGAGTCGCACGAGCGCAACGGCGAGAGCGAAGAAGCGTTTGCGCGCTACCGCGAACTGTGGCTCACCTTCCCGACGAGCGAGCAGGCCGAGCGCGCGGGTCGGCAGCTCGCCGCGCTCGAAGCGGACGACCCCGGGCGAGTGCTCGAGGCGGAGGACTGGCGGCGACGCGGCGATCGGCTGTTCCGGGCCCATCACAACGAGGAGGCGCTTGCGAGCTACGACACGGCGCTCGAGCGCGGTCTGTCCGAGAGCAAGGCTCGGCGTGCCGGCTATCGGCGCGCGCACGCGCTGTTTCGGATGCGCCGCTACGCCGAGGCGGTCGAGGCCTTCGGGGCGCTGCCCGATAGCGCCGAGCACCGACTCTGGTCCGCGCGATCGCTGGCCCGGGCGGGGCGCGTCCCCGAATCGATCGAGGCGTTCGAGGCGCTGGCGAATGACGACCGTGGAGCGATCGGGCTGCGCGCGAGCTTCCTTGCAGGGCTACTGCTCGACGGCCGTGAGCTGCACGACGAGGCGGTGGCGCACTTCGAGCGCGTGGCCTCGAGCCGGCGCCACCTGAGACTCGCCAACGGCGCCCTGTGGCGGCTCGCCTGGAGCGAGTACCGGGACGGAGACTTCGAGACGGCCTTGCCTCGGCTCGAGCGGCTGATCGAGATCGAGGAGGATCCGATCGATGCGTTGCGCTGGCGCTACTGGCGAGCGCGCTCTCTCGAGGCCCTCGGCCGTCCGGAGGGCGCGCGCGAGTTCGCGCAGATCGCGGCCCACTACCCCTTCACCTACTACGGCTGGCGCGCGAGCTCCAGGGCCAACGGCGCGGTCGGAGATGCGCGAGCGGCAGAGCGGAAGTTCCAACCGGGCAAGCGCCAGCTCTCGGCGCGCTCGCTGGAGCGGGCGCGGATCTTGATCTCAGCGGGCTACCCCGAGATGGCAGGCCGCGAGCTGCAACGGCTGGCCGGCTCCGCCCGCAGCCTGGCCGAGCGCCTCGAACTCGCCCAGTTGCTGAGCGATGCTGGCGACTTCCATGCGGCACAGCGAATCGTCGTCGATGCACACGTCAACGATCTCGCTCGCGGACCCACGCCGCGCAACGAGGATCTGTGGTGGCATGCCTGGCCAACCGCCTACGACGACGAGGTGGCGCGGGCTACGGCTCAGCCGGGCGCCGTCGGGCGCGAGCTGGTCTACGCGATCATGCGTGAGGAGAGCGGCTACCGACCGGAGGTGCTCTCCGTGTCCGGTGCCTACGGCCTGATGCAGATCATGCCCGAGACGGCCAAGCGACTGGCGCGCGACACTGGCCGGGCGCAGTTCGTCGCCAAGGACCTGCTTCGGCCCGGAGTGAACGTCGCACTCGGCGCCTGGTATCTGGGCGAGCTCGGCGCGCGCTTCCCGCAGCGGATCTCGGCAGCGATCGCCAGCTACAACGCCGGACCGGAGGCGGTCGAGAGCTGGCTGGTCGATGATCCGACGCGGCTCGACGACGAGTGGGTCGAGGCAATTCCGTACGACCAGACCCGGAGCTACGTCAAGCGGGTACTTCGCAGCCTGCACGCGTATCGCGTGCTGTATTGATAGCTTCCCGGTCATGAGCTGGGGTTCGATTCCTGCTGCGGGGAAGCGAGCGCTCGACCTGGTCGGCCTGGGCGAAACCTCGCTCGACCAAACGATCGAGCTCGAGCGCATGCCGCTCGCCGGACACAAGCAGCGGGCGCGTGGCGAGCGCACTTCGCCGGGCGGGCAGATCGCGACCGCCGTGCTGGCGTGCTCTCGGCTCGGGCTGCGCTGCGCATTCGTGGGTGCGGTGGGCGACGACTCAGCGGCGGATGCAGCGCTTGCTCCCCTGCGAAGCGCAGGCGTCGATCTGTCGGCACTGCAGCGCGTGGCGGGAGGCAGGACGCGCCAGGCGCTGGTACTCGTCGAAGGGCGCGGAGGCGAGCGCAGCGTGATCGGCAAGCGCGACGACAGTGTCTCGATCGACGCCGGGGCGCTCGACAGCGGGCTGTTCGAGCGGACCCGGGCGGTGCTGCTCGACGACACGGATCCGGAGGCCTCGCTGTGGGCAGCCCGTGCGGCGCGCGAGTCGGGAGCCGTGGTCTTCCTGGATGCGGACGGCCCGGTCTCGGAGCTCGAAAAACTGCTGCCATGGGTCGATTTTCCTGTGGTTTCTCAGTTGCTTGCCGAAGAAATCGGAAGAGGAACATCCGTTCTGGCGGGACTCGAGGCGCTGTGCGCAGCCGGTGCGCGCATCGCCGTGGCGACGCTCGGTGAGTACGGCGCGATGGCGCTCGCGGGAGTCGGTGGTCGTGCGTTGTGCGCGTCGGCGTTCGAAATCGAGGCGCGGGACACCAACGGTGCCGGTGACGCCTTTCACGCGGCCTGGATCGCCGCAGCGCTGGCGGCGGAGGACCTCGAACAGGCGCTGCGGATGGCCAACGCCGCCGCGGCGCTCAACTGCGTCGTGCAGGGGGCACAGGGGGGGCTCGCGGGTCCAGAAGCGCTCGCCCGTTTCTTGCGCACGGAACAACCGGGGATCTGGCGTGATCCGCGCTGATGGGGCCGAGCCCCGGGAGCGAGATTGATGGGCAAGAGCAGAGCGGGCTCGGGTGGTCTGGCGCTGATCTTGGTGGTCGCGTTGTTCGTCCTCGGCGGCTGGAACTACCACCGCAACTATCAGCTGGAGCAGGCTCAGCGGAGCGGGGCCAGCATGTCGCGCTACGACACGGCGAGCCTGATCCAGCTGATGGAAGCCTACCGGCTCGAGGTGGCGACTCTCGCGGGCGAGCGCCAGAAGCTGCTCGCTGCGCGACCGAAGGTGCGCCGGACGGCCGGCGTCGGGGCGGGTGTACGCGAGTTCGAGCGCATCCAACGCAGTGCCGACCAGCTGCGCGACGCCACCGGTGCGCTCTCCAGTCGGGAGGCACGGCTACGGGAGATCGAGGCGGAGTTGGCGACCCGGAAGCGTGCTGCCAGCGGCTTTGCGCTCCACCTCGAGCGGCTGACGGGGCTCGAACGGCCGATCTAGCAGGCTGCTGGCTACTCGGCGTCGTCCTCCGCCTGGGGCGACGCGGCGTCGTCGAAGAAGTCCTCGCCCGTCCGAGGTGTCTGGGCGGTGGTGCGCTCGCTCTCCAGATCTTCGGCGCCAGACCGATCCTCCTCTTCCTCGAGCAGGGGTTCCATCGCGCGTACCGTGGGCCGGATCGGCGGGTCGGTAGGGGTCGGCTTCTTGGTCTTGCGCGGCCGATCCGCCTGATTGGTCTCGCACTTCGGGCAGATCGCCTCCTCCTTCCGCAGGTCGTAGAACTTCGCGCCACAGGCGAAGCACTCCCACTTCGTGCCAAGGGGCGAGACGTCTGCGGCGGGCCGCCCGGCGCCGGCGCGCAGTTCGAGCCGGGCGCGGGCCGGGCGCTTCCTCCTCTTGGGCGTGGCCTTCTTGCGCTCCGCTGCCTTGGCCGCGGCCTTGCTGGCGGCTGCGGCGGCCTTCTCGGCAGCGGCCTTCTTGGCGGCGGCCTTCTTGGCGGCGGCCTTCTCGGCGGCGGCCTTCTTGGCGGCGGCCTTCTCGGCAGCGGCCTTCTTGGCGGCGGCCTTCTTGGCGGCGGCCTTCTCGGCAGCGGCCTTCTTGGCGG
>JAYZFK010000037.1:0-60642 GCA_036336835.1 Myxococcota bacterium
TATTCGACGCGGTGGGCGACCTCGACTCCACGCAGCAGTACCTCACGCGCACCAGCAATGGCGGCCTGTCGAACAACGGCAACCGCATCCAGGCGGCGCTCCACGGCTCGGCCATTCCGGCTCTCCCGCTCGTGGGCTTCGGCGCGCTGGCGCTGAGCCTCGCGGCCATCGGCGGGCGCGCCCTGCTCGGCAAGAAGTAGCGCGCAAGGCATCGCCGCCCTGGCAAGCCAGGGTGTGATCGTGGCCGTCCGGCTCTGCCGGACGGCCACTTTCGTCTGGGATCCGCACGCAGCAGGCCCATCGGGGAGAAGCGGCGACCTCCCACCGCGCCGGCCGGCGCTTGGCGCGCACGACGACGGCTTGCCTACCCGATTGGTGGCAGCTCGGTCCACGATCCGGCCAGACGAACTCCGTACGTCCCGGCGCGCTCTTCCACCGCGTTCATCAACTCGGCGTGGGCCGCGTGCGTGAAGCGCGCGACCAGCCCGTCCGGGCAGAGGTCGCGCTTGACCGTGCACAGAAGCGCGCCGTCGAGCGGCGACGCCCGCAGGGAAGCCAGCTCGAGCCTGTCCTCGGTGCGGTCGGACAACGCGACCTGCGCGCGCTCGAGGTCGACAGCCAATACGAAGAAGCCCGCCTCTTCGAGTGAGATCTCACCGCGAAAGTGGCGGAGGGTGACGACGAACTTGCCCTCGTCCGGCAGATACTGCACCGAACGGTCGAAGTGCTCGCGTAGCTTGCGGTTCTGGATCGGCTGACCCTCGTGGGACCAGCGACCGTCGTGCTGGAGCACGAGGCCAAATGGCTCGAGCAGAGGCCGTCCCGTACGCGGAGAGCTCACGGCGGCCCGCGCCCGAGCGACTCCGGGAGCCGAGTGCCGCCTGGCAGCGCTCTCGAGCCGCGCCTCATCGATCGCACTCGCCGCCGACCATGTTGAGAAGACCGAACGTCGGGATCAGATCCGCGAGCAATGCGCCCTGCACCATCTTCTCGAGCGGAGCGAGGTTGAGAAGGCTCGGCGGCCGGCAACGCACCTTCCAGGGCGCGGCCGACCCGTCGGAGACGAGATAGAAGCCGAGTTCGCCGTTGGCGGACTCGACCGCGGCGTACGCTTCACCAGCGGGCACACACGGGCCTTCGGTCACTCCCTTGAACTGCTGAATCAGCTCTTCCATGTGGTTGAACACGCGCCCCTTGGCAGGCCAGCGCACACGCGGATCCAGCACGTCGACCGGACCCGGCCCGAGCTTCTCCAGTTGCGAGAGACACTGCTCGACGATGCGCAAGCTCTGGTGCATCTCCTCCAGACAGACGAGGAACCGATCGTAGTTGTCGCCAACCTCGCCAATCGGTACGTCGAAATCGACTCGGTCGTAGCACAGATAGGGCTCGTCCTTGCGCAGATCCAGGGGCACGCCGGCTGCGCGCAGCAGTGGACCGGTCACGCCGTAGCGCAGGCAATCGCGCTGCGAGAGGACACCCGTCCCCCTCAGGCGGTCGACGAAGATGCGGTTGCGGGTGACCACGTCGTCGAAGTCGCCGAGCAGCTCGCGAATCCGGGCCAGATTGGCCCGACACTGCGCCGGGAAGCCGGATGGCATCGCGTGCTTCACGCCGCCGATGCGGATGTAGTTCGAAGTGACGCGTGCTCCGCACATGGCCTCGAGTAGATCCCAGACGAGCTCGCGGCACTCAACACCGTACAGGAAGGGCGTCATCGCCTGGAGCTCGAGGCATGCGGTCCCGCAGCGTGTCAGGTGGTCGCCGACTCGAGCCAGCTCCCCGATCAATGTGCGCAGCCAGTCGCAGCGCTCGGGTCGCTCGAGGCCGAGCAGCTTTTCGACGGCCATGCAGAAGCCGAGGTTTGCAAGTGGCGCCGAGTTGTAGTTGAGGCGATCGGTATAGGGGATCGCCTGGTACCAGCTACCGGCTTCGCACTCCTTCTCGAAGCCGCGGTGCAGGTAACCGACCTGCGCGTCGAGAGAGACGATGGTCTCGCCGTCGAGCTCGATCAGGAACTTGACCGTTCCGTGCGTCGCCGGGTGAGACGGCCCCATACTGAGGATCCGATGTTCGTCGAGCTGCCCTCGCGCGTTCTGCTCGGACGTAGCGCCTTCGCTCACCGCTCTCCTCGCTCGGTCCCGACCAGCAACTGACGCCCCTCCTTCGGGTAGTCCTTGCGCAACGGGTGGCCCTCGAACTCCTCATTCAGGAGCAGGCGGCGCAGGTCGGGATGGCCGGTGAAGCGGATCCCGTAGAGATCCCAGGCCTCGCGCTCCATCCAGTTGGCCGACGGCCAGACACTCGACACGCTGTCGATGGCGCACGAAACCTCCGACACGCGCGCCTTGACGCGCAGCCGATGGTTCTTCGAGACCGAGTAGAGATGGTAGACGACCTCGAAACGCGGCTCCTCGCCGAGATGGTCGACCGCGCACAGATCGACGAGCATCTCGAACGACACCTGCTCGTCGTCGCGCAGGAAAGCCATCAGCTCGACGATGCGAGTGCTCTCGACCAGCGCAGTCGCATCGCCGTGCTGTGCGTGAGTCGAGACCAGCGCGTCGCCGTGGACCTCGACCAGACGCGCCAGGGGGAGTGAGCCGAATGCGGCACGCGTCACACCCGGCCCTCTTCCGGGTCGTATCCGGTGCGCAGGAAGTCGAGGCGACGCTTCAGATCCGTCGCCGAGACCAGAAGGTCCTCTTTGCGGTACAGCATCGCCGCGCGATCGTAAGTCGCGATTTCGACGTTGCGACTCATCACGATCGCCTCCTCGGGACACGCCTCCTCGCACAGCCCGCAGAACATGCAGCGCGACATGTCGATCTCGAACTCCTCGGGGTAGCGCTCGCTGGCCTCGCCTTCGAGCTCACCGGCAACGATCGTGATGCAATGGGTCGGGCAGGCAAACTCGCACAGCCCACACGCCACGCAGCGCGGCTGCCCGCCATCGAGCGCCACCAGCTGCGGCATGCCGCGAAAGGCATCCGGATAGTCGACCCGCTCTTCAGGGAACTGAACGACCCCTTCCCCGCGACGCCGACCGGCTGCCAGGCCGCGCAGGTTGCGGACGAAGTGGCGCGCCGTGACGCGCAGGGCCTTCACGATCATCGGAACGTAGCTGCGCTCGAGCCACCCGGGCCGCTCCCGGCGCCGCACCTTGACGACACGCACCACCATCACTGAGCATGGTACGAGATGCACCGGGCCAGAGCACCGGCCGCGTGCTGCCAGGCCGCTCGTCAGCCCCAGCGAGCCCGCAGTGCTGCGGCGACGGCTGCACGAACACGCGCGTCGAGGTCCGCGGGCACGTCGCACCCCGCCCGCTCGAGCTCGGCCGCCAGCGAGGTCATGTCGACCCCCTGCAATCCGCACGGCACGATCACTTCGAATGCCGAGAGATCGAGGCTCACGTTGAGCGCGAACCCGTGCCAGGTCACCCAGCGACGTACCCCGATGCCGATCGAGGCGATCTTGCGCTCTCGTTCACCGGGTGCCTTGCGCCGCACGAAGACGCCGGTCCTGCCCTCGACCCGCTCACTGGCGATTCCGAAGCCCGCGAGCACCTCGATCAGCGCCGCCTCGAGCCGGCGCAGGAAGACGTGCACGTCGCGTTCGTCCCGAGCGGCCAGATCGACGATCGGGTAGCCGACCAGCTGACCTGGGGCGTGGTAGGTGACGTCGCCGCCGCGAGCAGCCTCGTGGAGCTCGATGCCGCGCGCCGCCAGCTCCTCGGGCGTCGCCAGCAGATTCTCCGGCCGCGCGCTGCGTCCGAGCGTCACCACGGGCGTGTGCTCCAGCAGCAGCACCACGTCCCCGGCCTGGCCCGCCTGGCGAGCAGCGACCTGTCGCTGCTGAAGTGCCAGCGCCTCGCCATAGGGGACGAGCCCCAGCCAGTGAGCTTCGAGCGTCAGAGCTCGACCTCGGCGGACTCGAGCAGCTCGCGAATGCGGAACAGGAAGCCGTTTGCGGGCTGGCCGTCCAACGCGCGATGATCGTAGGAGAGCGCGAGATGCATCATCGGTCGGATCAGGATGGCGTCCTCACCATCGACACTCCGCACCACCGGCCGCTTCACCATCTCGCCCATGCGCAAGATCGCGACCTGCGGCTGATTGATGATCGCAAAGCCATACAGGTTCCCCATCCGGCCGGGGTTCGAGATCGTGATAGTGCCACCGCGCAGCTCGTCGGGCGACAGCTTCTTGCTGCGCGCGCGAGTCGACAGATCGTCGATCGCGGCAGCGAGGCCCGCCAGGGACAGCCGGTCGGCATGGCGCACCACCGGCACGAGTAATCCCTTCTCGGTCTCGACCGCAATGCCGACATGGATCGATCGCTTCTCGACGATCGCGTCGTCCATCACCGAGGCATTGAGCGCGGGATAGTCGCGGAGCGCGCGCACCACAGCGTGGACGATGAAGGGGAGGAACGTGAGCGCCACGCCGTGAGTCTGCTGGAAGGCCCTCTTGTGCTGTGCGCGCAGCGCCGCCACGCCACCCATGTCGATCTCTGCCACGGTCCCGACGTGCGGGCTCGTGTGCTTCGAGTAGACCATGTGTTGCGCGATCAGTCGCCGCTGCGGGGTCATGGCAACCACGCGGTCGCCGTCCTGCAGCTCGTAGTGGGCCCACGGCGGGCGTCCCGCGACAGACGCCGCAATCGGTGCTCGAGGGGCAGGCACCGCCGAGCGGACGTCGGCGTGGCGCAGCACATCGTGCTTGGTGATGCGCCCACCCGCACCGGTCGCTTCGACGGCCGCGAGATCGAGTGCGGCGTCCTCTGCGAGTCGTCTGGCGACGGGCGTCGCCTTCGGCTCACCAGCCGAGGCAGACATCGGCGTCACCGAAGACTCGGGCGGGACGACTTCGGCCGCCGCGGACGGGGCCGAACCGGGAGCCGCTTCTGGCGCTGCACGGGACACTGAACCGATCACTGCGAGCTGCGCACCCACGGCGACCGTCTCACCCTCGGCGACCAGGATCTTCTCGATCACACCGGCGGCCGGCGACGGTACCTCTGCGTCGACCTTGTCCGTGGTGACCTCGACCAGCGGCTGGTCGCGTTCGACCGCCTCCCCCTCCGCCACCAGCCAGCGCGCGACCGTGCCCTCGACGACACTCTCACCTAGCGCAGGCAGCTCGATCGAGATCGACATCCTCGTTCCTCCCGCGAGCCCGTCGGAGGCCCGTCGCTGTTCCTGGATCGGCCGGACCTCGGCCGCGCTTGACGGACTAGGCCCGAGGCTTCTCGCCCCCGGGCTGCGCGAGCCCAGCGGGCTCCTGGTGACGCCCGTCGGCAGGCACCCTCTCGACCTGGATCCGCGCCTGCAGCTTCATCAATCCGTCGAGCACCGCCTCCGGACGCGGCGGACACCCCGGAATGTATACGTCGACCGGAACGATCGTGTCGATTCCCTGGACCGTCGCGTAGTTGTTGTACGGACCGCCCGAGCAGGTACAAGCTCCGAAGGCAACCACCCACTTCGGCTCCGCCATCTGGTCGTAGACCTTCTTCAAGATCGGCGCCTGCCGGTGCGTGATCGTGCCAACCACCATCAGCAGATCCGACTGGCGGGGCGAGAAGCGCGGCAGCGCACAGCCGAAGCGATCGATGTCGTAGCGCGGACCGGTGACGGAGGTGAACTCCACCCCGCAGCAGGCCGTCACGAACGGGTACATGAACAGGGAGTACCTGCGACTCCAGCTCGCCAAGGTCTCTGCCCGGGTGGTGAGGAACGAGTCAGCGCCCTGTCGCAGGAACTCCCGAACGTGAGGCTGGTCCCGGACGTCCATGCGGATCCTTCTGCGAGACGCCACCCCGAGTGAAGCGAAACGCGGCCCTCGCCGCGCTCCAGGGGACGAGACGATAGCAGCCTCTGGTATCCTCCCGCGGTCGAGCCATGAGCAACACCGCCACACCGCACGATCCGCCCGCCCCCGCCCGCCTGACGCTCGCGTGGGGGGTCCACCTGTTCACGGCCAGCGGAGCGGTGCTGGGTGTACTGGCACTGGTTGCCATCAGCGCCGGCGACCTGGCGCGAGCATCGCTGCTGATGCTGGCCGCACTGCTGATCGATTCGGTAGACGGCACGCTCGCTCGCAGGATCGGGGTCTCGGAGGTCCTTCCGCGGGTCGACGGACGCCGGCTCGACGACATCGTCGACTACCTGAACTTCGCGATCGTCCCGGTGGTATTCATGCTCGGCGCCGGGCATCTACTGCACTGGAGCCTGGCGGCGATCCCGATCCTGGCCAGCGCCTACGGCTTCTCGCAGCAGGACGCCAAGACCGAGGACGACTTCTTCCTCGGCTGGCCCTCGTACTGGAACGTGGTCGCGATCTACCTGTGGCTGCTCCACATCCCGCCGCTCGCCGGATCAGCGCTGGTCCTGTTCCTCTCGGTCGCAGTGTTCATCCCGCTCAAGTACGTCTATCCGAGCAAGCTCGCGGTGCTGCGCAAGACGACGGCCGCCAGCGGGCTCGCCTGGGGAGCGCTGGTCACGGCCTCGGTCGTCGACCCCGACGCAGCTGCCCGATTTCACCTGCTCGAGCTCTCGCTCGTCTATCCCGCCTACTACCTCGGCCTCTCCTTCTGGCTCGGGGGCGGCCGCGGTAAGACCGGCTGACTCACCCCGAAGCCATGGCTCTCGAACGCGATACCGGCGTCCTGCTGATCAACCTGGGGACCCCAGACTCCCCGACACCCGCGGCGCTACGCCGCTACCTCAGGGAATTCCTCGGCGATCCCTACGTGATCGATCTCCCCGCCCCGGCACGCTGGCTGCTGCTGGAGCTGGTCATCCTGCCGCGTCGACCGCGCACGTCGGCACGCGCCTATCAACAGATCTGGACGCCTGAGGGCTCGCCCCTGCGGGTACACACACATGCTCTCGCCCGCGCTCTGGCAACACGGCTCGACGGAGTCCCGGTCGAGGTCGGCATGCGCTACGGCGCCCCGTCGCTGGCCAGTTCGCTTGCTGCCCTGCGCGCGCGCGGCGCTCGCCGCTTCGTCTTCTTGCCGCTCTTCCCGCACAGCGCAGCGGCGACCACGGGCTCGGTGCGCGCAGAGCTCGAGCGCCTGCTCACCCGACGGGAGGCCGCACGCTGGGTCCCCTGCTTCTACAACGAACCGAGCTTCCTCGAGGCCTGGCGCGAGACCGTCGCGCCGCTGCTCGATGACTTCGAGCCCGATCACGTACTGGCGAGCTACCACGGCCTGCCCGAGCGGCAGCTGCGCCGCGCCGACCGGGACGGAGACCGCGGCCTCGCGCGCGCGAACTGCTGCGAAGCAGCCGACGCCGCCCCGAGCGGCTGCTACCGCGCCCAGTGCTACGCAACCACACGCGGCCTACAGGCGAGTCTCGGTCTCGATCCCGCTCGCAGCTCGACCTCGTTCCAGTCCCGGCTGGGACGCGCCCCCTGGATCCAACCGTACACCGACGACGCACTGCGCGAGCTCGCTGAGCGCGGTGTGCAGCGACTCGCGGTGTTGTGTCCGTCGTTCGTGACCGACTGCCTCGAGACGCTCGAGGAGATCGGCATCCGCGCCGCCGCACAGTGGCGCGAGCTAGGTGGCGAGGAGCTGTGGCTCGCGCCATGCCCGAACTCGAGCGACGCGATGGCCGATGCCCTGGTGCGGCTCGCCGACGGCGCCGTCGCGTTCGACTGAGGTTCGTCAGCCGGCGGGCGCGAGCTGCGCGGCGGCGGCGACCCCGCTCGCAAAGCTGTCCGCGACCGAGACACCATCGGTGTAACCCCCGGCCAGCGCGATCGGCCCGCGAGCAACGAGTCGTGCTCGGGCGTCCCGCAGGCCGGCGGCGTGGCCCGGCTTCGGCTGCGCCACCGCCCGCGGCCAGCGTCGCACTTGCAGTGCATCGAGCGGCGCCGCGAGCCCGAGCGGCCCGTCGAGTTCCTCGCTGGCAAGAGCGGCGATCTCGGAGTCGTCGAGATCGACGACCTCGGGCGTGCGCACGCCACCGAGCATGCAGTGGAGCAAGCGTCGCTCGGGCGGCGCTCGATCGCTGAACAGCTCGCTGATGAACAAGCACCCGAGCAGGCCCCGCCCCTCGCCTCGGGGCACCAGGAACCCAAAGCCCGGTGACTTCCGGCGAAATGCGTCAGACCCAGCTCCGAACCCAACCGTCGCGAGCGGGGCGTACTCGATCGAGTCGATCCAGGCCGCGGCCTCGGCAGCAATTCCGCGGAGCAGATCGCTGGCGACTGCGGCCGGCGTCGCCATCACCAGCCGTCGGACGACCCACTCCTCCGACCCTCCCCGCGAAGCAATCGCAACCCGGAAACCGGCATCGATCGACTCGATCCGACGCACGCGGGTCGCATAGCGCGGCTCGCTGCGCAGCCCTGCGGCGAGTGCCCGAGCGAGCTCGCCCAAACCGCCGGGCCACGAGAACGTCCCTGCCCGCCCGCGATCGCGGCGACGCAGCGCGCTCGCGAGCAGGCCGGCAACCAGCGAGCCGTGCTCGCGCTCCGCCCGGACCAGCGCTGGAAAGACCGCCTCGGCGCCGAGCTGGCGCTCGTCGCCTGCGTAGACGCCGGTCAAGAACGGACCGACCAGCGCGTCGACCAGCTCCGCCCCCAGCCGCCGGGTCACGAACTCCGCCACCGTCTCGTCGCGTCCATCGCCCCGCGCCACGAAGGGTTCGCGCAGCAGCCGGCGCTTTGCGGCACCCGACAGCAATGGCGTGCGCATGAGACCCAGCGCGCCAAGCGGCACCTCGAGCAGCCGCCCCTGGCGCAACAACCAGCGCGAGCGGCTCGCTGGCGCCGCGCGCACCAGCGCATCTGCGAGCCCCATGCGCTCGAGGCCGCGCAGCAGCGGCGCCCGCAGCAACAACGAGCTGGGACCGCGCTCGATGCGATAGCCGTCCACCTCGTCGGTGCGCATCACGCCACCGGGCGCGTCCTCGGCTTCGACGAGCAGCACCTCCGCACCGCGGCGTTCGAGCTCGCGCGCGGCCCCAAGGCCGGCGATGCCGGCGCCGACGACCAGCGCGTCGACGTCCGAGCGGGTGCTCACGCGCGGGCCAGCGCTCGCGCCGCGTCGGTGAAGGCGCGCACCCCCTCGACCGGAGTATCGGGCAGACAGCCGTGTCCGAGGTTCAGCACGTAGCCGCGCGCGGGCGCTGCGGCCTCGGCCATTGCGCGTACCCGCTCGAACAGCACCTCACGCGGTGCCGCGAGCACGCAGGGATCGAGATTGCCCTGCAGCGAGACCCGCGAGCCGTAGTCGCGCGCCGCGTCGGCCAGCTCGACACGCCAGTCGAGCGAGATTACATCAGCACCCGATTCTGCCATTAAATCAACGACATGGGCTCCATTGTTGACGTAGAGGATCAGCGGCGCAGCGGTCCGGTCCAGGCCCGCAGCAATGCGCTGGTGGCTGGGCAGGACCCACTCGCGGTAGTCCGCCGGAGAGAGCAGGCCGGCCCAGGTATCGAACAGCTGGACCGCGTGCGCGCCGGCCTCGATCTGGGCGTTGAGATAGTCGATCGTGAGTTGCTCGAGCTTCGCCAGCAGACTGCGCAGCAGCGGCGCCTGGCACAGCAACATGCGCTTCAGAGCGGAGAAATCCCGCGATCCAGCGCCCTCGACCAGGTACGCCGCGAGCGTAAAGGGTGCGCCGGCAAAGCCGAGCAGCGGGATCTCTCGTGGATCGAGCTCGGCCCGCAGCCGCCGCAGGATCTCGAACACGAAGGGCACATCCTCGCGCGGGTCGGCGGTGCGCATTGCCTCGACTTGCGCGGTCGTCCGGATCGGCTCTGCGATCACCGGGCCCGGAGCGAAGTCCACCTCGACCCCGAGCGCCGGGATGGGGGTGAAGATGTCCTGGAACAGGATCACGGCCTCGCTGCCCACGAGGTCGATCGGCTGCAAGGACACGCGGACCGCTCGCTCGACGTCGCGGCACATTGCCAGGAATCCGATGCCCTCGCGCACGGCGCGGTACTCGGGCAGATAGCGCCCGGCCTGCCGCATCAGCCAGACAGGCGGCCGATCGACCGGCTCGCCGCGACAGGCGCGCAGCAAGCGCTCGGTACAGCTGAGTTCGGCGATGGCTGGCCCCCCTTCGCAACGCCTCGCGCGTCACGTCCTTGGCAACCGACGCCACGTCCCAGGCAGCGATGCCAACATAGGCAATGGCCGGGGGCCCTGCCCCACCCGCGAGCCGCCCGCCGGCGCCGAGGCGAGGCCAGCTACCCTGCTCGGACCATGCCCCGTCTGAGAATCCTGCTGGCCAGCCCGCGTGGCTTCTGCGCTGGCGTGGACCGAGCCATCGAGATCGTCGAGCGCGCACTCGATCGCTACGGCGCTCCGGTCTACGTCCGCCACGAGATCGTTCACAACCAGCACGTGGTCGACGACTTGCGTGCCAAGGGCGCGATCTTCGTGGACCAGCCGAGTCAGGCACCGCGTGGCTCGCACCTGATCTACAGCGCCCACGGCGTTTCGCCCGCCGTCCGAGCGCAGGCGGCCGACCAGGGACTGGACGACATCGACGCTACCTGCCCGCTCGTCACCAAGGTCCACAACGAGGTCAAGCGCATGGTGTCGGAGGGCTACGAGCTCGTGATGATCGGCCATGCCGGGCACGTCGAGGTCGAAGGCACCGTCGGCCAGGCGCCCAATCGCATGACGCTGGTCGAGACGGTGGAGGACGTCGCGCGACTGACGGTGCGCGACCCCGAGAGGCTCGGCTGCGTCACCCAGACGACACTCTCGGTCGACGACACCCGCGAGATCGTGGCCGCGCTGCGGCGCCGCTTTCCGCACATCTCGCTGCCCAAACGCGACGACATCTGCTACGCGACGCAAAACCGCCAGGACGCCGTCAAGCAGCTCGCACAGCAAGCAGAGCTCGTTCTGGTCGTTGGAGCTCCGAGCTCTTCGAACTCGAACCGCCTGGTCGAGGTGGCAACCAAGCTCGAGGCCAACAGCTACCTGATCCAGGACGCCCAAGAAATCGAGCCGGCCTGGCTCGAGGGGGTGACCTGCGTCGGCGTTACCGCCGGCGCGTCGTCCCCCGAGTTCCTGGTCCAGCAGGTCGTCGCACGGCTGCAGGAGCTGGCCGGCGAGTGCGAGGTCGGCTCGCAGGCCGAGGTCGACGAAGGCGTCACCTTCAAGATGCCACCCGAGCTGCGCGCCGACTAGCCGGGATCTGGGCCTCACGCGAACCTTGCGGACGACCGCCTCGGGGCCGGCTCTGGCTGGTGACGATCGGCGCCGAGGCTGGCGGCAGGCTCGCGTGACGCGCTGGAGCGACGGAGTCCTGGCTGCCCCGGAACGGCCTCACCGCGCACCTGAATCATTCCGCGCGCCGTGCCGTCTCAGATTCCGAGAGCGCACGAAGCGCTCGGGGAGAACCAGCCATGACGACTCCGCTTGCCACCCATGACCGGAACGCATCGCGCACAGCCCTGTTCGGGGCGGCTCTCGCACTGGGGTTTGGCACGCTGCTCGGAGCAGCAACGCCGGCCGACGCGCGCGACGAGTTCAAGAACGGCTTCGAGCACGAGTTCGGCCGCATCGTCGCGCACGGCGTGGCAGCGCTCGGACACTCGGTCCTCGCCCCTGCGATCGGGGTCCACCGAGAGATCCACCACGCTCGCCCGCGCCACCACGCGCGTCGCGATTTCCGGCGCTGGCACCATCGCAGGCACCGCGAGCGATACCGGCACCACCACAGGCACCACAGGCAATACCGGCACCACCGAGGGCAGCGGCACGGCCAATTTTGCGGCCACGCGCATGCTCGCGCGCAGCGGACCGCGATCCGCGAGCACGGCCGCGGCAACCGCCACGAACGCTACGACAGCAGCGAACGCCGCCCCCGGCAGAGCCGCCACGAGCGGCACAGTCGCTACGAGTACTGAGCCGGCTACGGGGATCGGCAGTCGCCGGTCCCCGCGCATCGTCTCGAGGCCGAGCTACGAGAGCGCCGACTCGCGCTTGGCGGGATCGTCCGACTCGGGCTCTTTGGCGGCGTCCGGAGAGGAGAAGGCCAGACGTTCCCGACCTGCCTCGACGTCGACCACCACGCGGCCGCCCTTCGCCAGCCTGCCGAACAGTACGTCGTCGGTGAGCGGATCCTTGAGCTGCTTCTGGATCACCCGCTCGAGCGGGCGGGCGCCGAAGTCGGCGTCGTAGCCCTTCTCGGCGAGCCACTCGCGGGCCGCCGGCAGCAGATCGATCACGATGCGCCGCTCGGCCAGCTGCGTCTCGACCTCGCGAACGAACTTGTCGACGACGAGCCCCATCACTTCGGGCTCGAGATGGTCGAAATTCACGATCTCATCGAGACGGTTGCGAAACTCGGGGCTGAAGATGCGCTCGATCTCTCGGCTGCCGTCACCGCGTGCCGCGCTGCCGAAGCCGATCGCCCGCGCGGCGATCTCCCGGGCTCCCGCGTTCGAGGTCATGATCAGCGTGACGTGGCGGAAGTCCGCCTCGCGACCCTGATTGTCCGTGAGTACGGCGCGGTCCATCACCTGGAGCAGCACGTCGAAGATGTCCCCGTGCGCCTTCTCGATCTCGTCGAGCAGCAGCACCGCGTGAGGGTGCTTTCGGACCGCCTCGACGAGCTGGCCCCCCTGGTCGTAGCCGACGTAGCCGGGCGGCGCGCCGATCAGCCGGGACACCGCGTGCTTCTCCATGTACTCACTCATGTCGAAGCGCAAGAACGGCACACCGAGCACAATCGCCAGCTGCTTGGCGAGCTCAGTCTTGCCGACACCCGTCGGGCCGGTGAACAGGAAGGAGCCGGTCGGCTTGTCGACCCCGCCCAGGCCAGCGCGCGAGCGCTTGACGGCGTGCACGACGGTCTCGACCGCGCCGGCCTGGCCGAAGACCGTGCTCGACAGCGACTCGCGCAGGCCCTCGAGCCGCTGGCGGTCGCTGCCGACCGTGCGTTCGATCGGGATCCGAGCCATGCGCGCAACCACCTGCTCGATGTCGCGCACGCCGACCGTCTTGCGCGGGCGCTTCGAGGGCCGCAAGCGAACCGCAGCGCCCGTCTCGTCGAGCACGTCGATTGCCTTGTCCGGCAGGAAGCGGTCGTTGACGTGGCGCACCGACAGATCGACACAGGCCTGAAGCGCCGAGGCCGTGTAGCGCACGCCGTGGTGTTCCTCATAGCGCGGTGCGAGCCCGCGCAGGATGCGCACACTCTCTTCGGGGGTCGGCTCTGCGACGTCCACCTTCTGGAAGCGGCGCGACAGCGCGCGGTCGCGCTCGAAATGGCGATACTCCTGATACGTGGTCGAACCCATGCAGCGCAGCCGCCCCTCGGCGAGCAGCGGCTTCAGCAAATTCGAGGCGTCGACCGTGGTGCCCTGGGCCGAGCCAGCGCCCAGGATCGTATGGATCTCGTCGATGAACAGGATCGGCTTGGGCCGCTCCTCGAGCGCGGCGATGAGCGCCTTGAAGCGCGCCTCGAAGTCACCGCGGTAGCGGGTCCCGGCCAGCAGAGAGCCGAGATCGAGCGAGAAGATCTCGCACTCCCGCAAATCGTCGGGCACCCGCCCCTCGTGGATGCGCAGCGCCAGCCCCTCGGCGAGCGCCGTCTTGCCGACGCCCGTCTCGCCGACGAAGATCGGGTTGTTCTTGCGCCGCCGGGCCAGGATGTGAACCGTGCGGTCGAGCTCGGCGCCGCGCCCGATCAGCGGATCGAGCTCACCGCTGCCGGCGCGCTCGGCGAGATTGCTCGTAAAGGCCTCGAGCGGATCCGGAGGCATCTCGCCCTCGTCGTCGAGCCCGCCCAGTACGGGCCCAGCCGCACCCGCCTCACCGTCCGCCGTCCCGCGGTCCCGCAGCTTCGAAACGCCGTGCGAGATGTACTGCAATACGTCGAGCCGGCTGACCTCTTGCGAGCGCAGCGCCGTGACGGCGAACGAGTCCGGCTCCTGGAAGATGGCCACCAGCAGGTCGCCGACCTCGACCTCCTCCTTCTCGGCGCCCTCGCAGTGGTCGATCGCGTGCTGCAGCACGCGGTGAAAGGCGAGTGTCTGCTGGGCTTCGATGGGATCGTCGCCGGGCACCGCCTCGAGGTCCCGATCGAAATAGCGCTCGAGATCGCTGCGGAGCTTGTCGAGGATGATGCCCGAGTGGCGCAGGATCTCGGCCCCCTCGGCGTGGTGGAGCAACGCGTACAGCAGGTGCTCCACCGTCAGATAGGCGTGGCGGCGCGACACCGCCTCCCGGTAGGCAGCCTGCAGCGTCATCTGGAGCTCTCGCCCGACGTGGCTCATGTCATTCCTTCTCGACACCCGCCCTCAGCGGGTATCCACGCTCCTCGGCCAGCCGGTGCACGCTGCTGACCTTCGTTTCAGCGATCTGGAGTACATAGACCCCGCCGACGCCTTGTCCAGCGCGGTGGATCTGGAGCATCAGCTGCGTCGCGGCCGAGGGCGTCTTCTCGAAGACGCGCTCGAGCAGCATCACGACGAATTCCATCGGGGTGTAGTCGTCGTTGTAGAGCAGGACCTTGTAGCGCTCGGGCCGGGCGACCTTGCGGCGCGTCTCGGTGGCGACCCCTCCCTCGCGTTGAGGATCGCCCGGCGGCTTGGCCGGCACCCCGGGATCGTTCGACATGCGACCGAGAATAATCCGCTCCGGCCGGCGCGGCGAACGCGGCCGAGTAGACTGGCCTCCGTGACGAAGGAGAACCAGGAGGCGGGCGAACTCCGGGTCGAGCTCGCGGACGGTGTGAGCCTGCTCGATCGCAGCGAATGGAACGCACTGGTTGGGGACGAGTCCCCCTTCCTCGAGTGGGAGTGGCTGGCCTCGCTCGAGGAGGCGGGCTGCGTGGGCGCGCGCACCGGCTGGGACCCGCGGCCGCTCGTCGTGCGCGAAGGCGAGCGTCTCGTCGCGGCGTGCCCGCTGTACGTGAAATCGCACAGTGAAGGTGAATTCGTCTTCGACTGGGGTTGGGCGGACGCCGCCGAGCGCAGCGGCATCCGCTACTACCCCAAGCTGTTGGTCGGCGTTCCGTTTACCCCCGTGGGCGGCCAGCGTCTGCTGACCGCGTCCGACGCCGACGCCAGCCGCTACGGTCCAGTCCTCGCCGGTGCGCTGCGCGAGATCTGCCGCGACAACGAGCTGTCGAGTGTTCACGTCAACTTCTGCCGCGAGGACGAGGCCGACCTGCTCGAGCAAGAGGGCTACCTCAAGCGCGTCGGCATCCAGTACCACTGGCACAACGAGGGCTACGCGACCTTCGAAGACTACCTCGACCGCTTCCGCAGCAAGCGCCGCAACCAGGTGCGGCGCGAGCGTCGCGAGGTCGCGCGCCAGGACGTTCGCGTCGAGGCCCTCGCCGGCGATGAGATCGGCGACGAGTTGTTCGAACCGATGTATCGCTTCTACCTGTCGACCATCCACGACAGGGCTTGGGGCCGGCAGTACCTGAACCCTGATTTCTTCGAGCTGCTGCGCGAGCGCTTCCGCAGCCGCCTGGTATTCGTGGTCGCCCTCCGGAGCGGAGTACCCATCGCCGGCGCCTTCAACGTCGCCAAGGGCGAGACGCTCTACGGCCGCTACTGGGGCAGCGACGAGCACGTACGCAACCTCCACTTCGAGGTCTGCTACTACGCCGGCATCGAGCACTGCATCGAACGGGGCCTGTCGCGCTTCGAGCCCGGCGCCGGGGGCGAGTACAAACAGCTGCGCGGCTTCGACGCCCGGCCAACCTGGAGCAGCCACTTCGTGCTCGATCCGCGACTACGCGCCGCCATCGATCGCTTCCTGGAGGCCGAGCGCCACGAGGCCGCGGAGGCCATCGACCTGCTGCAAGAGCGCAGTGCCCTGAAGTCCTGACCGTCGCCCACCCGCTCCAGAGTGCGGCTAGCGCCTGCAAGTTCCCGCCGGTATTACGCCTTCAGCCGCCGGGCCGACCTGCCGATGGACCGCTGGGGTGGGGTCGGGCCCGCCGGCGCAGTGGTGCGCGATCCAGCGGAGGCGAGTTTGAACCCGGGCGAACGAATCGGTCCCTACCGCATCGTGCAACGACTCGGCGAGGGCGGCATCGGCGAGGTGTTCCGAGCCGTCGACGAGACGTTGGCGCGCGAGGTCGCCATCAAGCGGTTGCGCCCGGAGCTCGCGGAGCGCGAGCAGCTGGTCGCGCGCTTCCGCGCCGAAGCGCAGACGCTCGCCCGGCTCAATCACCCCCACATCGCCACGCTCTACGCGCTCGAGCACAGCGACGGCGCGATGTGCATGGTGATGGAGTACGTCGAGGGCGAGACCATTGCGGCACTGCTACGCGAGCGCGGCCCGCTCGAGCTCGAGCCCGCCCTGCGACTCGGCATCCAGGCGCTCGACGGCATCGGCTACGCCCACGCGCGCGGCGTGATCCACCGCGACATCAAGGGATCGAACCTGATGCTCGACACCGCGGGCACGCTCAAGGTCATGGACTTCGGTATCGCCCGCGTGCTCGGCGAGCAGCGTCAGACGCGCGCGGGCCAGCTGGTCGGCACTCCCGAGTTCATGGCGCCCGAGCAGATCCGCGGCGAGGACGCCGACGAACGCTCCGACCTCTACTCGCTCGGGATCCTGATCTTCGCGCTGATCTCGGGCCGAGGCCCGTTTCGCGCTCACAGCGAGTACGACCTGATGAAGGCACAGGTCGAGGCCGCGGCCCCCTCGCTTCGCGAGGTGTGCCCGGAGGCCCCCGCCGAACTCGCGGCGGTCCTGGGACGAGCCCGCGCCAAGCGACCCGAGGATCGCTTTCAGAGCGCTGCCGAGCTGCGCGAAGCCCTGGAGAGCCTTGCCGAACACCCGACCCCGATCGGCGAGTTCGTCTGGCCGGTGCGCGCATCGTCCGCGGAAGCCGAGACGTCGCTGCTGACCGACACGGGCGTGGATCCCGACGCGGCGACTCTCGAGTCGGACCCGGTATCGCCGGAGCGGGCACTGCCGTTGATCGACGCCGAGCTGATCGCCGAGCCCCGCCCCACGGTCGCCGAGACCCACACCCGGGGCCCGCGCTGGGGGTGGCTGCCCTGGCTCGCAGCACTCGGCTTCGCCGTCGGGGTGGTGATCGGCCTCGACGTACTCGAGACCCGGCGGTCCGATGCCGGCGAGAGCCCGTCCCACGAGGCCCCCGGCGAACACCTCGGACCGGAGCAAGGGCCACTCGCGGCGCGCCCGGATCGGCCGGCCGACCCGCACGAAGGCCCGCACCCGGGTGATCTGCCACCCGCCACTGGGCTCGTCTGGGGGGCCGACGAGGCGCCGGGAGCACAAGCCGGCGACGAAAACGGTCGATTCGACCAGCAGACTCCGCGGCGGCCAAAGTCTGGGCGCTCGGGCGGCCCGCGAACGCAGGGAGCGCAGGGAGAGAACGAATGGGTGATCCGAAGGCGCTGACTCGAACCGCGCGCAACCTGGCAGCCGTGGTCGCGATCGCCACGCTGCTCGGCTGTGTGCAGATCCAGCTCAAGCTGCGCGAGCCGGGAGAGTTCAATCGCGCCTTCCCGGGCGAGATCGCCGACGAGTATCAGTGCAGCGAGCGTCGGCTGCCCTTCTTCGAGATCGAGGAAGACCAGCTGCTGCCGGAGCGCGTTGCTCCGGGGAGCGAGTTCAGCCACCGGCTGCAGTACGTGCTGTGCCCCGTCGAAGAGACCCAGGTCGTCAGCGGCACGCTCCACACCCGCATCCTGTACAAGGGCAAGCCCATCTACAGCGAAACCAGCACCCGAGATCTGCTGCCGGGCCGCTGGATCGTCGACGAGTTCGTCACGCTGCCGCACGACGCCAAGCCGGGTGTCTACGCGCTCCAGAGCCAGTTCGAGAGCCGGCACGGCGGGTTCGACTCGCGCTCGACCTTCCTGGTCGAAGACTGAGCCCGAATCCGCTCAGCCCCGCGCCTCGCGTGCGGCACGCAGGCGCGCAAAGTCGTCCGCCGCGTGGTAGGACGACCGAGTCAGCGGCGACGACGCGACCAGCAGGAAGCCCCTGGCCCGCGCGGCCGCTGCATAGCGGTCGAACTCGCTCGGCTCGACGTAGCGCGCGATCTCAGCGTGCCGCGGAGTCGGCTGCAGATACTGGCCAATCGTCAGGAAGTCGCAGTCGACGTCCCGCAGATCGTCCATCAGCCCGAGGACCTCATCGGTCTGCTCGCCCAGCCCAACCATGATGCCGCTCTTGGTGAAGACGCCGGGAGCGGCCTGCTTCACGCGCCGCAAGAGCTCGAGCGAGTCGCGGTAGCTGGCACCGGGCCGAATCCGCCGGTACAGCCGCGGCACCGTCTCGAGGTTGTGGTTGAACACGTCGGGAGCGGCCGCCGCCACGCGCAAGCCCGCATCGCCCTTGCGCCGGAAATCAGGCGTTAGCACCTCGACGGTCGTCGCGGGTGCGTGGGCGCGCAGGGCAGCGATGCAGCGAACGAAGTGCTCGGCACCCCCATCGGGCAGATCGTCGCGGTCGACCGATGTCACGACGACGTGGCGCAGATCGAGTTCGGCAATCGCCTGGGCGAGACGACCCGGCTCTTCGGGATCGACCGGGGCCGGCACACCGGTCTCGACGTTGCAGAAGGCGCAGGCGCGCGTGCACACGCTGCCGAGGATCATCACGGTTGCGTGCCGCTGCGCCCAGCACTCGCCGATGTTGGGACACGCCGCCTCCTCGCACACAGTGTGGAGTGAGAGCCGACGCATCAACGCCCGGGTATTGGCCACCGCCGGGTCCGCCGACAGGCGCACGCGGAGCCACGGCGGCCGCGCCGGGCGAGCACGGCCGCTGGTGGCCAAACCATCGATCTGCAGCAGCTCGTCGGACATGTCGTCTCCGCCTGCCCGGGCCTAGATGTGCAACGCGCGGCCGTACGCATCGAGCACGGACTCGTGCATCATCTCCGACAGCGTGGGGTGCGGAAAGACCGTGTGCATCAGCTCGGCCTCAGTCGTCTCGAGGGTCCGCGCGATCACGTAGCCGTGGATCAGCTCAGTCACCTCGGCACCGGCCATGTGCGCTCCGAGCAGCTCCCCCGTCTGCGCATCGAACACCGTCTTGACCAGGCCCTCGCCCTCGCCAAGCGCGATCGCCTTACCGTTGCCGACGAACGGGAACTTGCCGACGCGCACTTCGTGTCCCGCCTCGCGGGCCCCCGCCTCGGTGTAGCCGACGCTCGCGATCTGCGGACGACAGTAGGTGCAACCGGGGATCTTGGTCACGTCGAGCGGATGCAGGCCCGCGGCACCCGCGATCCGCTCGGCGACCAGCACACCCTCATGGGTCGCCTTGTGCGCCAGCCAGGGCGGACCGGCGACGTCGCCGATCGCGTGAACGCCGGCCTCGCCGGTCTCGCACCATTCGTTGGTCACGACGTGGCCCCGATCGACCTCGACGTTCGTGCCCTCGAGCCCGAGATCCTCGACGTTGCCGACGATTCCGACCGCCAGGATCACGCGGTCGAACGCCGCCTGCTTGGTCTCGGACCCGAGATCGATCGCAGCGACGACCTCGTCATTGCCGTGCTCGAGCGCCGAGACGGTGGCGCCCGTGTAGATCGCCATGCCCTGTTTCTCGAACTGCTTGCGGGCAAAGGCGGCGATATCCCCGTCCTCGACGGGCAGGATCTGCGGCAACATCTCGACCACGGTGACCTCGCTGCCGAGGTCGCGGTAGAAGCTCGCGAACTCCATGCCGATGGCGCCACTGCCGATCACCAGCAACCGGTCCGGAAGCGAGCTGGGGACCATCGCCTCCTTGTAGGTCCAGATGCGATCGCCGTCGGGCTCGAGGCCGGGCAGCGCGCGAGCCCTGGCGCCCGTTGCGATCACCACGTGGCGAGCGCTGATCTCTCGCGCCTCACCCCCCTCGTCCACGCGAACCCGACCCGGCCCGGCCAGCCGCGCGTGGCCGTAGATCACCTGCACCTCGTTCTTCTTGAGAAGGTGTTTGACACCCGCCGACAAGCGCTTCGAGATCTTGCGCGAGCGCTGGACCACCTTCTCGATATCCAGATGGACGTCGGTAGCGGACAACCCGAACTCATCGAGCCGCTGCAGCAGGTGGTTCAGCTCCGACGTGCGCAGCAGCGCCTTCGTCGGGATGCAACCCCAGTTGAGACAGATCCCACCGAGATGCTCTCGCTCGGCGAGGGCGGTGCTCAGGCCCAGCTGCCTGGCTCGGATCGCCGCGGGATAGCCGCCGGGGCCACCTCCGATGACCACGACGTCGAACTCAGTCGGACCGGTCGGCATGCTTCCCTCGCTCTCGACGCTTGCGCGTCGGCTCGCAGAATAGCGCCCCCAAATCGAGCGCGTGCGGCTCGCGCTGGCGGCCTGCGCACTGCTGCCGCGGGCGCACGGCTTCGCTAGCCTGCGCCGCCGATGACTGCCCTCTCACCCTGAGGCGCGATCGCCCGGGCACGGCACTCGCCGCACCGACTCTCACCACTTCCAGAGACAAACCCCCGAGCGGGCTTCGAAGCGCGCAAACAAGGAGTTCCCCGGCATGCAAATCTCGCGGGCGGCGATTGTCATGGTGATTGCCACGACAACGGTCACCGGGACTGCAGCAGCGGCCGACAACACCAAGCGCTTCGGCGAGGAAATCCTCGACATCCTCAAAGAAGACGGAACGATCGACCAGGCGCGCTATCAGGAGCTGAGGGCAAAGGAGGCCGAGGAGGCCCGCGCCGCCACCTCTCCGGACCGCGACGACTGGAAGATCTCCTACCGCGAC
Source organism: Myxococcota bacterium (assembly GCA_036336835.1). Taxonomy (GTDB): domain Bacteria; phylum Myxococcota_A; class UBA9160; order UBA9160; family UBA4427; genus JAYZFK01. The sequence goes on from JAYZFK010000037.1 coordinate 20,715, forward strand.
GCGCTCACTCTGGAGCGGCGCGATGGAAGCGCGAAGATCTCGATCGGCGGCCGCCTCCAGGCCGACTTCGCAACCATCCACGTGACCGATGCGCTCGAAGCAGCCGTTTCCGGTGGCGACGGCGAGGGTGTCGAGCTTCGCCGCGCGCGCTTCTACATGCAGGGCGAGCTGAACGAGAGGATCTTCTGGAAATCGCAGATCGAGTTCGCCAAGGGTGCCGTCGTGCTGGCCGACGCCTACATCGGGATGAAGGGTCTCGGCGCGCTCGGCAGCGTGAAGGTCGGTCACATGAAGGAGCCCTTCAGCCTCGAAGAGCTGACCAGCAGCAAGTACATCACCTTCATGGAGCGCTCTCTGCCGGCCGTCTTCGACTCGGCACGCGACTTCGGCCTCAACTTCTCGAACACCCTGTTCGACCAACGAATGACGTGGGCCGCAGCCATCATGGCCCCGACGGGCCCCAGCGGCTTCAGCTTCTCTTCGAGCGCCGACTTCAACGCCGGCGCGCGGGTAACCGGGCTCCCGATCTATCGGGACGCCGGGCGCAGGCTCCTGCATCTCGGCTTCTCGGGCATCTACAAGTCCCGCGACGGGACGATGTTCCGCTTCCGACGGCGCCCCGAGATCCACCTTGCGAAGCGGTACTACGACACCGGAGACCTCTCGAGCGACGGTGCGGGCGTGATCGCGGTCGAGCTTGCCGGCGTCTACGGATCCTTCCATTTCGCGTCCGAGTGGAAGCAGACATGGATCGACGAGACGACCCTCGGCCGCCAGGTCGGCTTTGGCGGCTACGTGAGCGCCGGCTACTTCCTGACCGGTGAGCACCGCCCGTACGAGACGTCGAACGCCACGTGGAACCGAGTCGAGCCGATCGAGCCGTTCGACCCCGGCAAGGGCCAGTGGGGCGCGTTCGAGATCGCCACGCGGTACTCGCACCTCGACCTCGACCGGGACGAGCTCAAGGGCGGAAGCGGCCAGGACATCAGCTGGGCCCTCAACTGGTACCTCTACTCGAGCCTGCGGATCTCGACCAACTACGTCTACGCCGACTTGAAGTCGACGGGTGTCGGTGAAGACCGCACACGCACGAAGGGCACTGTCCACGCCTTCCAGACGAGAGTCCAGATCGAGTTCTAGCGACGCTACACTTCGCGCCCGATGAGCGAAGTGAAAGTCCACTGGGCCGGAGAACAGGACGGGCTGCGCCTCGAGGTGAGACATCTCGCCGAGGGGCCGCGACTCGACTGGGTCGACGGCACGGCACGCGGGGGTGCCGACGCCTCTGGCCAGCCCGCCTGGCTCGACGGAGTCGAGCGTGCGTTGGCCAAGTGCCGCACGCAGCATCCCCGTGCCTCGACGGACCTGCTGCGCGAGGCGGAGCTGGCGCTGCGCAACCCACCGGTCGACCTCGATGGGCTGGATCTCGAGCAGCTGCGCCATCGCAACAGCGAGAAGTGGGGCACCTACCCCGGAGACGATCTGATCGCGTGCTGGGTCGCCGAGATGGACTACCCCCTGGCCCGTCCGATCCACACCTCACTCGCGCGCGCCGTTGCAACCGACGACGTCGGCTACACCATCGCACTGCCCGACACCGGGCTGGCCGATGCCTTTGCCGAGCGCATGCAGGCCCGCTTCGACTGGAGCGTGGCCCCTGGGCGCTGCGAGATCCTCTCGGAGGTCGTGCAGGGCCTCTACGTCGCGCTCGAGGCCTACTCGCAGCCCGGCGAAGGCGCCATCGTCCAGACCCCGATCTACCCGCCGTTCCTCGGCGCCGTGCGAGAGACGAACCGGCGCCTGATCGAGAACCGCCTGGTATTCGCTGCGCAGCGCTACGAGATCGACTTCGATGCACTGCAACGCGACCCGGGCGACGACACACGGCTGCTGCTGCTGTGCAACCCGCACAATCCAACGAGCCGTGTCTTCGGGCGCGACGAGCTCGAGCAGCTGGGGACGCTGGCGCTGGAGCGCGATCTCGTGGTGGTGGCCGACGAGATCCACGCCGACCTGGTGTTCGACGGACGCGAGTTCATCCCGTTCGCCAGCCTGTCGCCAGAGGTCGCGGAGCGCACCGTGACCCTCACCTCCGCGTCGAAGGCCTTCAACATCCCGGGCCTGCGCACCGCGATCGCCCACTTCGGGAGCGCGCAGCTGCAGAAGCGCTTCAACGACTGCATTCCGCGCCACGCGCGAGGGGGAATCGGCCTGCTCGGCATCTACGCCTCGATCGCGGCCTGGCGCCACTCGCAGCCCTGGCTGGACCAGGTGCGCGAGCACCTCCAGGCGAACCGCGACTTCGCCACGGCGTTCCTGCGCGAGCGCTGCCCCGAGATCCGCTTCGCCCCGCTCGAGTCGACGTATCTGATGTGGCTCGACTGCAGTGCGCTCGGGCTGCCGCAGAGCCCGGCCCGGTTCTTCTTCGAGCGGGCGCGGATCGCCTTGTCCGACGGCGGCCTGTTCGGCCCCGGCCATGACGAATTCGCGCGGCTCAACATCGCTACCTCGCGACCCATCCTGCGCGAGATCCTGGAGCGGCTCGCCGGGGCGCTCGAGCGGCGCTGACACCGGCCACTGGTATCCTGCCCAGCAGCGCTTCAGCTTTCGTTCGCCCTGCCGATGCGAGGGATCGATGCTCGAGCACAGCCACCCGCATCCCAAGGCGGCCAACCTGCGCAGCCAGGGACAACGCCGCCTGACGCTGATGCTCGCGCTATCGGCGACCTACATGGTCGCCGAGGCAATCGGCGGCTGGTGGGCGGGCTCGCTCGCGCTGCTGGCCGACGCCGGCCACATGGCCGGAGATGTCGCCTCGCTCGCGCTGGCGAGCTTCGCACTCTGGGTCGCGCAGCGCCCGGCCGATTCGCGGCGCACCTTCGGCCACACCCGGGCCGAGATCCTGGCGGCGCTCGCCCAGGGCGTTGGGCTGGTCGCGGTGGCGCTGCTGATCGTAGTCGAGGCGTCCGAGCGGCTCAGCGCGCCTCCGCCCGTCGCCGGGATCAGCATGCTCGTGATTGCGACCGGCGGCCTGGCAGTCAACCTGCTCGGACTGTGGCTGCTCGGGCGCGGGCAGGAGCACAGCCTGGTGCTGCGCGGCGCCTGGCTGCACGTGGCATCCGACGCACTCGGTAGCATCGGCGCGATCGGAGCAGGCGCGGCCGTGTGGTGGTTCGGCTGGAACTGGGCCGACCCGGTCGCCTCACTGCTGATTGCGCTGCTGGTGATCAGCAGCGCGTGGTACCTGATGCGGGACGCAGTCGACGTATTGATGGAAACCGCTCCCGGCCACCTCGACGTCGATGAGATCCGGGCGGCGCTCGGCCGCGTCGGCGGTGTGCTCGACGTCCACGATCTTCACGTCTGGACCATCGGTAGCGGAGAGATTTCGCTGTCCTGCCACGTCGTCTCGCGCGCCAGCACCGACACCGGCACCCTGCTCACCACCTTCAACGAGCTCCTCCAATCGGAGTTCGGCATCCACCACGCCACCATCCAGGTCGAGCCGGCCAGGGGCCCCGAGACCGTCGACACCGACGTCGCCTGCACCACGGCCTGCGAACCGACTGCCGCCGCGACCGGCCAGCCGCGCCGGAGTTGAACGAGCCGCCCTTCGACTCATTCGCTCGGCCGATACGGAATGCGCCAACGCCGCCAGTCGCGCGCTGCGCGCTCGATCGCGGCGTTCGGCTGGAGCACCCACAGCAGGAGCCGCGTGTCCGCCTCGACGGGCATCGCCACCACGAACATCTCGTCCGGACCCGGCAGCCGTGCCGGCATCGCCATCGCGGCCCACCCTCGCAACAGTGCCGGTATTCGCGCGCGCCGAAGCTCCTCGAGCGTGAGCAGCGCAGGATCTCCCACGATCAGCTGAACGCCCCGCTCGCGCAAATAGTCGAAGGTGGCGCGGTAGCGGTGGCCGGGGCGGCGCTGCTCGGAGACCACACCGAGCGTCGGAATCGTGCGGTCGTTGAGCCCCCACAGGTCGACGCTCTCGAGCCGGCTGTAGTACGGGATCGCGCCCGCTGCCGTCACTGCAATCACGGCGTCGGTGCCTGCGAGCTCGCGGGCCAGCGCGCTGCCGATGCGGTCCCAGGCGCCGTCGGGATACCGACCGTAGAAGTCGCCGAGCTGCGGGATGCCGTCCATCCGCAGGTCCGGATCGGTGTGGAACGTGATGGAATGTGCGTACGAGCTGAGGCTCAGCAGGCTGACGGTGACCGCGGCGACGACCCCGCGGCCGCGGGCGCCGAATCTGGCGCAACCCGCGTCGAGCAGCAGTGCCAACGCGAGATAGGCGTAGGCCGCAACCGGGACGAGGAAGCGGAACTCCATGAAGTCCCCGCCGGCGAACGTGAGGTAGGCGAACGAGCTCGCGAGCAGCGCGCTCGCGACCCACAGCACGGCCCGGCCGCAACGTCCCGGAACCTTGCCAGCCAGGGCCGCCTGGATCGTGAACAGCGCGATCAGCGGCCCCACGCCGTACCAGAGCACGAAGCGACCCCACTGCAGTGCACCGTCTGCCACCCACCCGCCGCCCGTCAGCTTCGCCGCGAACGAGTTCGGCAACACACTCCCGTAGTAGAGGAGCTTCCAGCCGAACCACACGCCAATGATCAGTGCGACCGGCACGAGCAGCGCCGCGACAGCGTCTCCTCGGCGGGCGCGACCGACGCTGCGCAGCGACAACAGGAGCCAGACGCCAATCGGCGCGAGCAGCACCGCGGAGTCGAGCCGAACCAGCAGCGACAACGCGGCCCAGACGGAGGCCAGTGCAAAGTGACGCCGCGGGCCACCCGGCGCGTCCCAGCAGCGCTGCGCTGACCGAAACGTGGCGAGCACCAGCGCCGTCTGCGCCATCGTCGCCAACCCGCCGGTCGCGAAGGAGTGGACACTGAAGTTCGTCGCAAAGCCCAGCGTCGCGACCAGCGGAACCAGCGCGCTCTCGCCCTCGGCCGCGTCCGACGCGATGCGCCACAGCAGTGCGACCGAAAACCCGAACGCCGCAATTCCGCTCGCCTGCGACCACGCGACGGGCTCGGCGCCGAGCGCGAACCCGAGCGCCAGCCAGATCACCCAGCCGAAGTTCGTGTAGCCCTCGACCCGCTCGCCGAACCAGCTGAGCCCATCGCCCTCGACCAGGCTGCGGGCGTACTGGAAGACGATGAAGGCGTCGTCGAGCACGAACCGCGCGTGCCAGGCCAGGCCACCGGCCAGCAACAGCACGGCGGCCAGCAGCCATCGATCGCGAGCCATGCACCACCTCCCTGGCCCGATCCGCCCGACTCGGACCAGATCCGGGATCCTGCGCTGCGGGGTACGGCTTGTCAGCCCACAAAAATGACGGTAGTGTCATTTTCTGACATGTCTGTCAACAAGCCGCAGCCCGCGCTCTCTCGGCGCGCCGCCACGCGCGAGAAGCTACGCCAGAGCGGCCTCGAGCTGTTCGCGGAGCGCGGACTCCACGGGCTCACCACGCACGACATCGCCCACCACGCCGGACTCGCAGCGGGGACCTTCTACCTCCACTTCCCGGACAAGCAGGCCCTGTTCCGCGAGATCGTGCTCGAGGCAATGGATGAGCTGCGCGCCCACCTGCAGGCTGCGACGGCCATCACAGTCGAGCCGACCGACAGCGTGCAGGCCCACGCGACCGCGCTGATGGACTTCGCGGCGCGCAACCGCGCCGTGATCCGGATCCTGTTCAGCGGCGACGGCGAAGCGGCCGAGCTCGAGCACGACGTACTCAACACCCTGGCCGAGTCGCTGGCCAAGGCGCGCACCGAGCGCGACCGCGTCCCGGAGGGCGCCGCCCCGGCCGTCTTCGCGCAGGCGCTCGTCGGCATGTTCGCGCGCGTGGTCGCCTGGTGGGTCGAGGACCCGAGCCGAGCGACCCGCGACCAGGTGATCGAGACCCTCACCCGCATTCAGCTCACGGGCACCCAGCCCGACTGAGCGATCGAGCACAGGAGTCGGCATGACCAACCCGGATATCGCGCACGATCCGATCTACAACGCGGTCGACCGCGACGACTTCCTGTCGCTGATCGAGGTCGACCGCTATGCGGACCGCACCAGTGCCTTCGACTCGATCATCTCTGCAACGGTCGACCACTTCTGGGATCCGACGGATCCGACCTACATCGACTTCGATGCAGACTGCGCGTTCGACACGGGCGAGCAGCTGCTGATGCCGCGCGAGTTCTGCGTCGAGCTCCATTGCGCGGTCGCGGACCGGCTCGACCCGCGCCAGCAGATCCAGCTCGCCAACGCGAGCACGCAGTTCATGCTCTCGAGCATCCTGCATGGCGAGCAGGGAGCTCTCTCGCTGTCGGCCAGCCTGTGCCAGATCCTGCGCGATCCCGGCGCCCAGGAATACGCCGCCAACCAGACCCGCGAGGAGGCCCGCCACGTCACCGGCTTCTCGCGCTACATCGCCACGCGCTTCGGCGCGCCGCTGGCCGCGGGGCCAACCCTGGCATCTCTGATGGACGAGATCGTCCAATCGGGACTCGTCTACCAGAAGCTCGTCGGCATGCAGATGCTGATCGAGGGCCTCGCCATGGGGGCCTTCGCCACGCTGTACTCGTCGACCGAGGATCCACTCCTTCGACGCCTGGTCCAACTGGTCATGACGGACGAGGCCTTCCACCACAAGTTCGGCAAGATCTGGGCGGACAAGACGATCCCCTTGCTCAGCGAGCAAGAGCACGAAAAGGTCGAGCAGTGGGCGGCCGACACCTTCCAGGTGCTGCTGTTCAACCTGGTGAACGCCGAGCAGAAGCAGACGATCTACGAGCCGTTCGGACTGGAGTGGCAGTGGGTGCGCAGCGCTGTCCTCGAGGCTTTCAGCGATGCGGATCGTCGCGTGAGCATGACGCGCAGCACGAACATCTTCCGGGTGCTGATCAAGACGCTGCTCAAGGCCGGCATCATCACCGAGCGAACGAAGCAGATCTACGCGCAGTGGGTCGACATGGACGAGCTCGCTGCCGAGGACAACGCGGTGGTCGCCGCCGACGTCGTGGACGCCGGGATCGCCGAGCTGCGCGAAATCAACCGCAACCGCAACCGCGTCGGCCGCCGGTTCGAGCGCGCCTGAAGGCTCGGCCGACTTCGCCGGTCGGGACCACAACGCCCCGAATGCGCGCGCACGCTCCACGCCCGCACTTTGATTGCGCGATGCCCGAGCCAGTAGACTGCGCGTACAGGAGACCACGCTCGATGAGACCCGCGCCCCTCGAAGGCAAGACGTGCATCGTGACCGGAGCGACTTCCGGCCTGGGCCGGGCCTGCGCGGAGCAGCTCGCCGGGCTCGGCGCCCGGCTCGAGATCCTCTGCCGCAGCCCACGCAAAGCCGAGCAGGCCCGATCCGAGATCGTGGCCGCCACCGGCAATGCCGCCGTCGGCGTCGTGATCGCGGACCTCGAGTCCCAGCAGGCGATCCGAGCCGCGGCCAAGGAGCTGCTCGACCGCTGCGAACGGATCGACCTCCTGCTCAACAACGCAGGCGTCACCCTGCGCACGCGCGAGACGACGACCGACGGGATCGAGACCGTCTTCGCGGTCAATCACCTCGCGGCCTTCCTGCTCACCAATCTGCTCGTCGAACGAATCGTCGCCAGCGAGGGCGCGCGCATCGTCGGGGTCGCCTCCGACGCCCACAAGTTCGGCGGCAAGCTCGACTTCGACGACCTCCAGCTCGAACGCCGATTCCACTGGACACGGGCCTACGGCCGATCCAAGGGAGCCAACATCCTGTTCACGCAGGAGCTCGCGAGACGTCTCCAGGGCTCGGGCGTCGCCGTCCACTGCCTCCACCCGGGCTTCGTGCGCAGCAATCTCGGGGCGAATGACGAATTCGGCCGGATCGTCTCGAAATTGCTCAGCCCGCTCGCGATGAGCTCCGCGCGAGCCGGCCGCTACGTCGTCGACGTCTGCACGCGTCCCGAGTTCGGCGAGAGCACCGGCGGCTACTACTACAAGGCACGCCCCCATCGGGCAGCGGCCTGGGCGCGCGACGACGCGTCCGCGAGGCGCCTGTGGGCGCTGAGCGAAGCGCTGGTCGGCCTGGACTCCCCGATCCAGGACCGCTCGACGAGTTACGCCTCCCGCACGACTTTCGATCGAGCGCTGCGCATCGAAGTCGCACCGGGGATCACGCTCGCCGGTGACGCATGGGGCGATCCGGGCGCGCAACCGGTCGTGCTGCTGCACGGCGGCGGACAGACCCGGCACGCCTGGAGCGGCACCGGTCGCGCGCTCGCCGAAGCGGGCTGGTACGCCATGGCATTCGATCTGCGCGGTCACGGCGACAGCTCGTGGAGCCCGGATGGCCGTTACGGACCCGACTGCTTCGCGGACGACGTCGCGGCGCTGACCCGGCAGCTCCCAGCGCCGCCGATCCTGGTCGGCGCGTCTCTCGGCGGCGTCGCTTCGCTGATGGCGGTGGACCGCACGGGCGCGGGCTGCGCACGTGCCCTGGTGCTGGTCGACATTGCGACGCAGATGGAGCCGGAGGGAGTCGAGCGCATCATCGCCTTCATGACCGATGAGCCCGACGGATTCTCGACGCTCGAGGACGCCGCCGACGCGGTTGCCCGCTACAACCACAACCGCCCACGCCCGAAGGACGTGAGCGGGCTCGCCAAGAACCTGCGACAGGGCGAGGACGGTCGCTGGCGCTGGCACTGGGATCCGCGCTTCCTGGACGGCAAGGATGAGATCCGGACCACCGATCCCGAACGGCAGATGAACCTCGAGGAGGCGGCGCGGAAGCTCACCCTGCCCACGCTGCTGGTGCGCGGGCAGCAGAGCGATGTGCTCAGCGAGCAGGGCGCAGGGCAGTTTCTCGCGCTCGCGCCCAGCGCCGAGTATGCGGACATCTCGGGCGCGGGACACATGGTGGCTGGCGACCGCAACGACGCGTTCTCGGGCGCCGTGCTCGACTTCCTGCGCCGACGCGAACTCGGCCCCGAGCGCGCTTGACCACGCCTGCGCCTCCGTCGGCACGCCGACGCGCACCGGCTGCGGCGCGCAACCGCGAGCCCATCCTGGCGGTCCTGCGACGGGTGCTCCCCGGCTCGGGCCTGGTGGTCGAGATCGCGAGCGGCAGCGGCGAGCACGCCGTCTACTTCGCACGCGCCCTGCCCCACCTCGAGTTCCAGCCCAGCGACCCCGACGCCGACAGCCGCGCGAGCATCGACGCCTGGCGCGAGCACGAAGCGCTGCCCAACCTGCGGCCGGCGCTTGCGCTCGACACCACGGCCGAGAGCTGGCCGATCGAGGACCCGGCCGCACTGTGCTGCTGCAACATGATCCACATCGCACCGTGGGAGGCCGGGCTCGGTCTGTTGCGCGGCGCGGGGAAAGTCCTCGCCCCAGGCCACCCGCTGGTGCTCTACGGGCCCTACCGTCGCGCCGGCCGGCACACGGCTCCGAGCAACGAGCGCTTCGACGAGAGCCTGCGGGCGCGCGATCCACGCTGGGGCGTGCGAGATCTCGACGAGGTGGTACTTGAGGCCCGGAGCTGCGGCCTCGAGCTCGACGAGATCGTCGAGATGCCGGCCAACAACCTGACGGTGATCTTGCGACGTAGCTCGAAACGAAGCTAGCGCTTCGTCGCGAGCAGCGGCGTGGGCTTGCCGAACAGCCAGCCCTGACCGAACGGAATGTTCAGCTCGGCCAGCGTCTCGAGCTCGGCCAGCGTGTCGAGTCCCTCCGCGATCAGCTGCCCGCCGGTCTTCTCGGCGACCGTCTGGAGCGCGGCAAGCATGGTCTTGCGCACCGGATCGACATCGACACCCGACACGAAGGCGCGGTCGACCTTGATGTAATCCGGCGAGAGCTCGATCAGCGTCTCGAGCCCGGCGTAGCCCGCGCCGGTGTCGTCGAGCGCAAACTGGAAGCCCAGCTCGCGGTACTCGTCGCGCATCTCCTTGAAGCCTTCGAAGTTCGAGATCGATTCCTGCTCAGACACCTCGAATACGACGTCCGATGGGCTCAACTCGCACTCGTGCAACGTCTTGATCAGCCGCTCGGCGCGAAAATTGGGATCGTGGAGTGTGGTGGGACGGATGTTGAGGAACAGCTTCGTGCCTCCCGGCAGCCCGACCGCCCCCTTCAATCCGCTGGCCCGACACAGACAGTCCAGCTCGAAGACGAGATTCTCCCGCTCCGCCATGCCAAACAACGCCAGCGGCGAGTGGAGCTCCGTTCCGACCGGGCCCCGCGCCAACGCCTCGTAGCCGTGAACCGTCTTGCTGGCGACTGCCACGATGGGCTCGTAGACCGACTCGACCTGGCGATCGAGCACGACGCGAAGGATGCGACGGCGACGCTCCCGGGCCTCGGAACGCGCGTTCAGCTCGGCGTCTCCGCGGGCCTCCTCGAGGGCCGAACGCACCTGGGTCTCGACCGCGAGCTTCGGATTGCGAAGCGCGGCCGCGACGCCGCTGGCGACGTTGGCGGTCCGGCGGGCGTACGGGTAGAGCACCTTCGCCCCGCGGCTCTCGACCTGCTTGCGAAAGGCGCGGTCGAAGGCGGGGAGCTCCTCGCGGTAGAAGCGCGCATCGACGTGCTCGCGGAACACGAGAACCAGGATCTCATCGAATCCGGGCTCGCCGATCACCGCGAGGTCGTCGATGTCGAGCTGCCGCTCGCCGACGCTGCGGGCAATTTCGGCGAGCCGGCCGAAGACGCTCAGCCGGGCCTCACTGCCCCACTCCTGCTCGATTGCGGCCAGGTCGAGGCAGCGGAGCACGAGCAACCCGAAGGCGCCGTGCTGCTCGAATCGGGCTTCGATCGCATCGAAACATTCGCCGAATTCCGGAATCACGAAACGGCGAGACGGGCTCGGGGGCAGTAGTGAGAATTCCATTCGAGGCATGCGGGCCGCTCATCGGCACCTCGCCGCGCCTCCATTAGACGCGCAATCCCGGGCGGCCCCACGAGGAGGCGCGGCTTCGTCTCGGGTATGCTGTACACCCCAACCCGCTCCCCGGAGGAATCCCGTGTCCGACGACCGCATCCAAGTCGAGATCGATTCGGCGGGGGTCGCCGACGTGCGGCTCAGCCGCCCCGACAAGCTGAACGCCGTCGACGACGCCATGTTTTCCGCCGTGGCCAACGCCGGCCGTGAGCTGGCGAAGGATCGAGCGCTCCGCAGCGTCGTGCTCTCGGGCGAGGGGCGCGGCTTCTGCGCCGGCCTCGATACCAGCTCGTTCGCCCGCATCGCCGGCGGCGGCGAGACCGACGGACCGACCTTCAACGGGTTCGACATCGAGCCCGGCGAGGCCGCCAACCGCGCCCAGCAGTTCGCCTGGGTCTGGCACGAGCTGCCGGTGCCGGTGATCGCGGCGGTACACGGCGTCTGCTTCGGCGCCGGCATCCAGCTGGCGCTGGCCGCCGACATCCGCTTCGTCGCTCCGGACGCAAGGCTCTCGATCATGGAGATGAAGTGGGGCCTCATCCCGGACGTCACGGGAACACAGGCGCTTCGCCACCTGCTCCCGCTCGACCTGATCAAGGAGCTCACCTACACCGCGCGCGTCGTTTCGGGCAACGAGGCCGTCTCGCTCGGGCTCGCGACACACGTCTCGGACTCGCCGCGCGAAGCGGCCTACGAGCTCGCGCGAGAGATCGCCGGCCGCTCGCCGACCGCGGTCCGCGCCGCCAAGCAGCTGCTCGATACCGCCTCGGTCGTATCACCGGCCGACGGGCTGCGGCTCGAAGCGCAGCTCCAGAGTCAGCTGATCGGAAGCCCGAACCAGATCGAGGCCGTGAAGGCGAACCTGGCCAAGCGCGATCCCGAGTTCGACGACCCGCAGTAGCCGCTGCGTCAGGGCCCAGGGGCAAGCTCGGCCCGCGGCACGAACAGCCGCTCGCCGCCGACCTGGAACGCACCGATTGCCGCCTGTCCCGGCTCCGAGACCAGCCAGTCGACCAGGCGTTGGGCGAGCGCGGCCTTCACGTGAGGGTGGCGCTCCGGGTCCACCACGATCGCACTGTACGGATTCTGGAGCCGGGGATCGCCTTCGACCAGCAGATCGAGGCCGGCGCGGTTCAGGAATGCGAGCCAGGTGCCACGGTCGGCCAGGCTGTAGGCCTGCATCGCGGCAGCCGTATTCAAGGTGCCGCCCATCCCGCGGCCGAGCTCGCGATACCAGGTTCCCGATGCGGGCGTGGGATCGATACCGGCATGCCGCCACTGACGGAGCTCGGCCTTGTGGGTTCCCGAGTCGTCGCCGCGCGAGACGAAGATCGCCTCGTGCTCCGCGATCCTCGCGAACGCCTGCGCGACATCGCCCATCCCGCGAATACCGGCGGGATCCGTCGTCGGCCCAACCACGACGAAATCGTTCGCCATCACCGACACGCGTTCGATCCCGTAGCCCTCCGCCACGAAGGCCTCCTCGGACGGCCGGTCGTGCACCAGCAGCAGGTCCGCATCACCGGCGCGCGCAACCCGGAGCGCCTGCCCGGTCCCGACTGCAACCACCCGCACCTCGATGCCGCTCACCGCGCGAAAGCGCGGCAGCAGGTCGGCGAGCAGCCCCGAGTCCTCGGTGGAAGTCGTCGAGGCGACGGTCAGGAAGGGCGTCTCCGCAGCGAGCGGTGCCGCGCCCAGCAGCAACAGCCACAGCACGAGCAACGAGCCGACACTCGCGAGCGCACGGCCAACCCCTACCACGTGAGTTCTCCTCGCTGGAAGGCCTGGGCTTCGGGCGTTCCAGGCGCCGCGAAGAAATCGGCGGCCGGGGCCCGCTCTTTGAGCAGTCCGAGGTGGAGGAACAGGACTTCGTCGCCGATCCGGCGGGCCAGCGCCAGATCGTGCGTCGTCATCACGATCGCCGTTCCCGAGGAGCCGATCTCGACAATCAGCTCCTCGACCCGTCGCGCCGCTGCCGGGTCGAGCGAGGCCGTGGGCTCGTCGAGGAACAGCACCTCCGGTCGCAGGGCCCAGGCCCTAGCGAGCGCGAGACGCTGCTGCTCGCCCGCCGAGAGCGCTCGGGCGGCGCGATCTCCGATCCGCGCAAGTCCGGTTCTTTCGAGCACGTGCGCGGCGCGGGCTCGCCGCTCGGCCCCGCGCGAGCCATGCAGCGCGAGCGCGTACTCGACGTTGGCGCGCGCCGAGCGGCGCAGCAGCACCGCGCGATCGAAGACCATCGCCTGGCGACGCCGCAGCTCCGCGGCGTCCGACGTGCGCCATTCGAGCGTCCCCGACGAGGGCGCCAGCAGGCCGTGGGCCAGGCGAAGCAGCAGGCTCTTGCCGGCCCCGTTGGGCCCCAGCACGATCGTCCGGCCGCTCCCCTCGAGTTCGAAGTCGATCGGTCCGAGCAGCCGATCGCCGCCGACCTGGTACACCAGCCCGCGCGCCACCAGCGGCAGGATCGAGGCGCCCGCAGTCACGCCCGCCGCTCCGTCGCGCGCGTCAGCAGCGACACTCCGGCGTTGATCAGCAGCGACAGGAAGAGCAGCACGATGCCCAGCGCGAGCGCCAGCGCGAGGTCGCCCTTGCGCGTCTCGAGCTGGATCGCGGTCGTCATCACGCGCGTCACGTGCGCGATGTTTCCGCCCACGATGATCACGGCTCCGACCTCGGCGACAGCGCGACCGAAGCCGGCGAGGACGGTCGTGAGCAGGCTGTGCCGACCGTCCCACAACAACGTTGGCAAGGCTCGGCCGGGGGTCGCTCCGAGGGAGCGCAACTGCTCTTCGTATTCGCTCCACAAGTCGGCCACGACCTGGCGACTCAGTGCGGCGACGATCGGCGTGATCAAGACGAACTGGGCAATTACCATCGCGCTCGGCGTGAACAGCAATGCGAGCGACGCCAGCGGCCCCTCGCGACTCAGCACCAGATACACCAGTAGTCCCACCACGACCGGAGGCAGACCCATCAGGGCGTTCAAGGCGACGACCGCGGCGCCGCGACCGCGGAAACGGTAGACGGCAAGCGCCGCGCCGATCGGCAACCCGACCACGGACGCGAGCAGCAGCGCCGTCCCGCTCACGCGGAGCGACAGGCCGACGATCTCGAGCAGTCCCGAATCGAGCCCCACCAGCAGGGTCAACGCGGTCGAGAAGGCCTGGGACAGCTCGTTCACGGCGGCCCGAGGCTACAGCAGCAGATGGGCGGGGGCGCCTAGCAGGCGTACCAGCGCGGTCGTGAAGCGCACAGCCTCGGCACCGTCGATCACGCGGTGATCGTAGGACAGAGACAGCGGAAGCGTGCGCCGCGGGACGAAGCGCTGCTCGGTCTCGTCCCACACCGGCTTCGTCTCCGTCCGAGACAGGCCCAGGATGCCGACCTCGGGAGCATTCACGAGCGGTGTAAAGGCCGTGCCGCCGATCCCGCCCAGACTCGAGATACTGAACACGGAGCCCTCGAGGTGCTCGGGACGCAGCTTCTTCGCGCGCGCGCGCTCGGCCAGCTCGGCGATCTCGGTCGCGATCGCGCGCAAGCCCTTCTGCAGCACATCGCGAACGACGGGTACGACCAGTCCGAACTCCGTATCGACGGCCACCCCGATGTGGAAGTAGTGCTTCACCACGACCTCCTGGCCGCCCGCCAGCAGTGACGAGCGCATGCGCGGGAAGTCGCGCAGCGCGATCGCCACCGCCTTGATCGCGAAGATCAGCGGCGAGAGCCGCACGCCCTCCTCCACCAGGCGCTCAGCGTGATCGCGGCGGAAGTCCTCGAGCTCCGTGACATCGGCCTCATCGTGCTGGGTAACGTGGGGAACCGTCTCCCACGCGCGCGCGAGGTTGCGGGCACCCAGCTTGCGGATCCGGTTGAGTGCCACGACCTCGGTCTCGCCATAGCGCGAGAAGTCGACGGCCGGAGGCGCGCTGGCGTCGCGCCGAGCGGTTCCCGAGAGAGCGGTGCGAACCGCGGCCCTCACGTCCTCCTCGAGGATCCGCCCGTGGGGCCCTGTCCCTTCGGCGCCGGTGAGCTCGAACCCGAGTTCGCGCGCCATCCGTCGGACACCCGGCCCCGCGTGAGCGAGCGCACCCGACGGCGAGCGAGCCGGCGGCACGGGCGGAGCCTGCGGGGTGAAGCTCGGCTCGGAGACCGTGGGCCGGAGATCCGCCGACGGCAGGTGCACCGTCTCGGACCCTGCCTGAGCCGCAGGCTCGCGCGCCACCGCCGCGGGTGGCTCGACCTCGAGCACGAGCAGGAGCGTCCCCTCCTCGACCGAGTCGCCCAGCGACACGGCGACCGATTGCACCACACCAGCCTGCGGAGCCGGAAGCTCGAGCGTCGCCTTGTCGCTCTCGAGTGTGACGATCGTGTCCTCGAGCTCGACGCGGTCGCCCGGCGCGACCAGCACCTCGATCACCTCGACCTCCTCGGCCTCGCCAACGTCGGGGACGCGGACTTCTACCTGGTGCGGCATGCGGCGCCTCAGACGCTCGCCGGGTCGATCTTGTCGGGATCGACGCCGTACTTGCGAATGGCCTCTGCAATGCGACTGCGGTCGCTCGAGCCCTCGTCGGCGAGCGCCGAGAGCGACGCGACGCAGATCGAATAGCGATCGACCTCGAAGAAGCGCCGCAGCTTGCGGCGCGTATCGCGCCGGCCGACGCCGGCGGTCCCGAGCGCGCTGCAGCCACCGCTCAGATAAGGACGGATCTGGTCCGCGACCAGCGCCATGTAGTCGCTGGTCGCGACGATCGGACCCGGCCGCTGGCCGAGGCAACGCTCGACGTACGGCACCTGCGGATCCTCGTCCGGATGGAGCCGATTCCAGCGCCGCGCCGCGCGGCCGTCGCGGGCGAGCTCGTTGAAGCTGGTGACACTCCAGACGTCGCAGCGAACCCCGAAGTCTTCGGCCAACAAATCGGCCGCTGCCAACACCTCGCGCAGGATCGCGCCGGCGCCGAGCAGCTGCAGTCTCGGGCCGCCGTCCGACGGGGCCTCGCGCACGCAGTGTATCCCGCGCAGGATGCCCGGGGCCGCGCCCTGCGGCATTGCAGGCTGCGGGTACTTCTCGTTCATCACGGTCAGGTAATAGAAGACGTCCTCCCCTTCGGCGTACATCCGGCGCAGACCGTCCTGCACGATCACGGCGAGCTCGTACGCGTAGGCGGGGTCGTACGCCACGCAGCTCGGGATGGTGGCCGCCAGCAGCTGGCTGTGGCCGTCCTGGTGCTGCAGTCCCTCGCCCGCGAGCGTGGTCCGGCCGGCCGTTCCGCCCAGCAGGAAGCCACGGGTCCGCGCGTCGGCCGCCGCCCAGGCCAGATCGCCGATGCGCTGGAAGCCGAACATCGAGTAGTAGATGTAGAAGGGGATCATTGCGACGCCGTGGTTGGCGAACGAGGTCCCGGCGGCGATCCAGGACGCGAAGGCGCCGGCCTCGTTGATGCCCTCCTGCAGGATCTGGCCGTGCTTGTCCTCGCGGTAGTAACTGACCTGATCCTGGTCGACCGGCTCGTACAGCTGCCCCACTGACGAGTAGATGCCGAGCCGCCGGAACATCCCCTCCATCCCGAAGGTGCGCGACTCGTCGGGCACGATCGGGACCACCAGCTTGCCCACGCGTTCGTCGCGCACGAGCAGCTGCAGGATCCGCACGGCAGCCATGGTGGTCGAAATTTCGCGCTCGCCCGTGCCCTCGAGCAGCTGGCCGAAGACGTCCAGGCCGGGCACCTCGAGCGGCGAGGTCGTGTCGACGCGCTCCGGCAGATAGCCGCCGAGCGCGCGGCGACGCTCGTGCATGTACTGGATCTCGGGACTGTCATCGGGCGGCTTGTAGAACGGCGCGTTCGGCAGCTCCTCGTCGGAGATCGGAATGTTGTAGCGGTCGCGGAACGCGCGCAGCGCCTCGTCGCCCATCTTCTTCTGCTGGTGGGTCGTATTCTGGCCCTCGCCCGCCTCGCCCATCCCGTAGCCCTTGACCGTCTTCGCAAGGATCACCGTCGGCCGGCCGGTGTGCTCGACCGCCTCGGCGTAGGCGGCGTAGACCTTGTGCGGGTCGTGGCCGCCGCGGTTCAGCCGCCAGATGTCGTCGTCCGACATGTTCGCGACCATCGCAAGCAGCTCGGGATACCTGCCGAAGAAGTGCTCACGGGTGTACGCGCCGCCGCGCACCTTGTAGTTCTGGTATTCGCCGTCGACCGCCTCCTCCATGCGCTTGCGCAACAGCCCATCGGTGTCCTTCGCCAGCAGCGGATCCCAGTAGCTGCCCCAGATCACCTTGATCACGTTCCAGCCGGCGCCCCGGAAGACACCCTCGAGCTCCTGGATGATCTTGCCGTTTCCGCGCACCGGCCCGTCGAGTCGCTGCAGATTGCAGTTGACGACATAGATCAGGTTGTCGAGCCGTTCGCGTCCAGCGAGCGAAATGGCACCGAGCGACTCCGGCTCGTCCATCTCGCCATCGCCGACGAAGCACCAGACCTTGCGGCGCTCTGTGTCGAGCATCTCGCGGTCGTGCAGATACTTCATGAAGCGCGCCTGGTAGATCGCCATCAGGGGACCCAGGCCCATCGATACCGTCGGGAACTGCCAGAAGCTCGGCATCAGCCTCGGATGCGGGTAGGACGAGATGCCCCCCTCGTCGACCTCCCGACGGAAGCCGTGGAGCTGGTCCTCACTCATCCGCCCTTCGAGGAAGGCGCGCGCGTAGATCCCCGGCGCCGAGTGGCCCTGGAAGTAGACGAGATCCCCGCCGCGCTCCGGCGTGCGAACGTGGAAGAAGTGGTTGAAGCCCACGTCGTAGAGGGTTGCCGCGGACGCGAAGCTGGCGATGTGGCCGCCGAGCTCCGAGCTCTCGCGGTTGGCCTGCACGACCATCGCCATGGCGTTCCAGCGGATGATCGAGCGGATGCGGTGCTCGAGTGCGTGATCGCCCGGGCTCCTGCGTTCGCGCGACTCTGGGATGGTGTTGATGTAGGCGGTGTTGGCCCGGAAGGGCAAATAGGCGCCGCGCCGCCGCGCCCGGCGCACCAGTCGCTCTACCAGATAGTGCGCGCGCTCGACGCCTTCGCGTTCGAGCACCGACTCGAGCGCGTCGAGCCACTCCTGGGTCTCGCCCGGATCGACGTCCTGCTCGAAGACCGTCTGCGGGGTCGCGCCGCCGGTGTGCTTGGCATCCGTCATGGCTTCCGTCGTGGAGGCGACCGGCCCGCGCGCGGCAGCCTCAAGGATCAGTTCAGCTGCAAATTGTCACCGGTCCGGCAGTTCGCCGCATCGGTGGCGCTCACGACCGTCAGGTAGCCATAGCCGTAGAACGGGATAAAGCCGAGCCAGAACTTCTTCTGGGGTGCGTTGGTGTTGAAGTTTCCCCAGCCGTTCAGGAACCACTCGCCAACGCCGGCGTGCAGGATCGAGAGCCACATTGCTCCGTCCGCCGACCTTCCGTTCTCGCAGGTCTTCGCGAGCGCCGGGCTCGCCGGCCCGGTCAGGCAGAGTGCCAGCACTGCGACACCCATCAGGCTTCTCATGTTGGTCTCCCTCTCGTTGGACATCACTCGACGGTGATACGGATACGCTCGGATGTGATCGGCGGGTCGTTCGGCAGATGGACGTGGTCTCCCAGCACCAGCTGCAGCGTGTGAGGACCCGGAGCAAGCTCGAGCTCGACCTCGGTCTGGCCGCCGCCGAAATGCCGGTGGTTCTGGTCGTTTGGAATCGGAACGCCGGCCGCCGGAGTCGGGGCGTCGATGATCAGATGATGGTGGCCCGTCTTGGGATTCAGCACTCCGGCGGGAGCGACCCCCATCCCGACGAGTCCGAAGCGCACGGTCAGCGGACTCGAAACCGTCGCACCGTCACTCAGCGCGATCAGATAGACCCGCGCCCCGTCCGGAGCGGGCGTCCGAGCAAGCTCGTGATGACCCGCGCGCGCGACCCAGGCAGCGAGGACGAGCCCGGCGGCGAGCGCCCCCGCAGCTCCGACTCGAACCGGACGACTTCCGATCATCCCTGACCTCCCGCCGCAGTCGGCGATCTCCGGAGTCTATGCGCCGCAAGCAGCGGTCGCACACGGCACCCGACCGGGGTGTGAGGCAGATTCTAGAACTTCTATTCTAGCGGCGTGACGAGCGCCTCCAGCCCCCAGCTAGCGCACGAGCCGCGCGGCGAGGCGGCCCGCTGAGAGCGAGCGTCTGCTGGAAGGCCCGGTCCGTCTTGCGATGAGCGGAGTGCCCGTGCTCGAACGACGCGACCCACGTGAGAACTCGGAGGTCTGACGCATGCGGTTCGGCATCTTCTACGAGCATCAGCTGCCGCGCCCGTGGAGCGAGGACGACGAGTACCGCCTGCTCAAGGACGCTCTGGAGCAGGTCGAACTCGCCGACCGGCTGGGCATCGACTACATCTGGGAGGTCGAGCACCACTTCCTCGAGGAGTACAGCCACTCGTCCGCACCCGAGGTCTTCCTGGCGGCCTGCAGCCAGCGCACCCGCAACATCCGGCTGGGCCACGGCATCGTCCAGCTCCCGATCGAGTACAACCACACGGCCCGCGTGGCCGAGCGAATCGCGACCCTCGACCTGATCTCGGACGGACGAGTCGAGTTCGGCACCGGCGAGTCGTCGGCCGAAGCCGAGCTTGGCGGCTTCGGGGTCGACCGGGCCACCAAGCGAGCACAGTGGAGCGAGCACCTCGACGCGGTGACGCGCATGTTCGTCGAGGAGCCGTTCGCCGGCTGGAGCGGCGAACACCTCCAGATGCCGGAACGCAATGTCGTGCCGAAACCACTCCAGAAGCCCCACCCGCCGCTGTGGCTCGCATGCAGCCGGCACGAGACGATCCACCTCGCCGCCGAGAAGGGAGTCGGCGCCCTTTCGTTCGCGTTCATCGAGCCGTCCGAGGCCCGGCAGTACGTAGACGACTACTACCGGATCCTGGAGTCGGAGCAGTGCGTGCCGGGAGGCTTCGCCGTGAACCCGAACATCGCCATCGTCCTGCCCTTCATGTGTCACCGCGACGAGAAGACCGCGATCGACCGAGGCATCGACGGTGCACACTTCTTCGGATATTCGCTGGCCTACTACTACCTGTTCGGCAACCACACGCCCGGCGTCTCCAGCATCCGGGACGACTTCGAGAGCAATCGCTCTCAGCTCGGCTTCGACCGAAGAATCGCCGCGCAGACGGGGCAGCAGCTCGGCGCGAAGCTCGTCGAGGAAGGCTTCGGCTCGCTGCGCGGTGCCATTGGGACCCCCGACCAGATCCGCTCACTGCTGCGCACCTACGAAGACGTCGGAGTCGACCAGGTGATCTTCATGTCGCAGACGGGTCGCAACCGCCACGAGCACATCTGCGAGTCACTCGAGCTGTTCGCAAGCGCCGTGATGCCGGAGTTCCACGAACGCGATGAGGCGCACTGTCAGCGCAAAGCCGAGCGGCTCGGCCCCGCGATCGAGCGCGCGCTCGCCCGACGCGCGCCGCCGCGCAACTCCGACGGCAAGTATTCGTTCGCAGCAGCGGCCCAGACGTGAGACGGACACCGACGAGCCGGCGGATCGGCCGCATCGTGCTCGCCGCCGCGACCGCCGCGCTGTGGACGGCGTGCGCGGAAGAGCCCCGCTCGGCATCCGAGCGCTACCCCGTCGAGACCGACAGCCCCCGCGTCAACCCGGCGCTCGCCGCCCGTACCGCTGCGTTCGAGCGACGTGTGCTCGAGGTCACCGATGGCGTCCACGTCGCGATCGGCTTCGGCCTCGCGAACTCGATCCTGATCGAGGGCACCGACGGCTCGATCGTCGTCGACGCCATGGGCAGCGTCGAGTCTGCGCGCGAGGTCAAGGCGGCCTTCGACCGGATCACCACGAAGCCGATCCGCGCAATCATCTACACCCACAACCACGCCGACCACGTGTTCGGCGGCAAGGGCTTCGTCGAGGATCCCGAGACCGCCGGCGTCGAGATCCTCTCGCACGAGACGACCGAGTATTACATCGACCGGGTCGTCGGGATCCTGCGTCCGATCCTGTCGCAGCGCAGTGCGCGCATGTTCGGCACCTCGCTCGAGCGCGGCGATGACGGGCTGGTGAACTGTGGCATCGGGCCGGCGCTCGAGATCCACCGCGGCGCCACGCTCGGGCTGCTGCGCCCGACCCGGACCTTCGCCGATCGGCTCGAGCTGACCATCGCAGGTGTCGAGCTGCATCTGGTGCACGCACCGGGTGAGACGAACGACCAGCTCTTCGTCTGGCTCCCCGAGCGGCGCGTGCTGCTGCCGGGCGACAACGTCTACCGCGCCTTCCCGAACCTCTACACGATCCGCGGAACCCTGTATCGCGACGTACTCGAGTGGACCCACAGCATCGACGCGATGCGCGCGCTGCGCCCGGCCCACCTGGTGCCCAGCCACACGTCGCCCGTCAGCGGCGAGGCCGAGATCGACGGCATCCTGCTCGCGTACCGCGACGCGATCCAGTTCGTGCACGACCAGACGATCCGAGGGATCAACCTGGGTCGGACGCCCGACGAGCTTGCACTCGAGGTCAAGCTCCCGCCCCACCTCGCGAACCACCCGTACCTGCAAGAGCTGTACGGCACCGTCGAGTGGAGCGTGCGGTCGATCTTCTCGGGGTATCTGGGCTGGTTCGACGGCAACGCCGCCACCCTCTCGCCCGTCCCGCCCGTCGAGCGGGCACGCTCGACGATCGGACTGATGGGCGGCATCAATCGGGTGATCGAAGCGGCCGGCGAGGCCCTGGCCGAGGGCCGCGCGGCATGGGCCGCCGAACTCGTCCAGCACGTACTCGTGATCGCGCCGGGACACCCCGACGCTCGCTACGTCCAGATCGAGGCATTCCGAGCGCTCGGCCACGCGAGCCTCAGCCCGAATGGTCGCAACTACTATCTGACGCAGGCCCTCGAGCTCGAACGGGGTGCGCCCATCGAGACGGACCCGATCGACGAATCGGTCCTCGACGTGCTGCGGGGCGTGCCGATCGAGAACTTCATGCGCGCCATGCCGGTCAACCTCGATGCACAGAAGGCCGCCGAGACCGACACCCTCGCCGTCTTCGACTTCACGGGGACGACCTCCGGCGCGGACTCGACCTGGACCCTGCACGTCCGGCGAGGCGTCGCGGTGCTCTCAAGGGGCGACGCGGAGGACCCGACGCTGCACGTCCGCGTCGACTCAGGCGTCTGGAAGCAGCTGGCTACCGGGCTGCGCAATCCGGCCTCCGCATACGCGAGCGGCGAGATCGAGGTCCAGGGCGGGCTGATCGCACTCGTGCGCTTCCTGTCGCTCTTCCGCTGAACGATTCCCTTGGGCCGCGACGGCGGATGGGCTACCCCGGGGCAGCCACTTCACGCAGGAGACCGGGCATGCACGAAGCCATCGACGCAGCTCGCACGAGCCGATGGATCGAGGCGCAAGCGGAAGGCTCCGCGCCGCCCTTCGAGTTCGACCTGATCGCAGCCGGCGGCTCGAACCTTACGTTCTGCGTGACCGACGTCAACGGTCGGCGCTACGTACTGCGCCGGCCCCCCGTCAAGGTACTGCTCGCCACGGCACACGACGTCGCGCGCGAACACCGCATCATGGCCGCGCTGGCCGGGACCGATGTGCCTGTGCCGCTCGTCCACGGCATCTGCCACGACACCGAAGTCACGGGTGCGCCGTTCTACCTGATGGACTTCGTCGACGGCCTGATCCTGCGCTCGCAAGCCGACGCCACCGGCCTCGACGAAGCGGCCTGCCTCACGGCAACCGAGTCGCTGATCGACACCCAGCTCGCGTGCCACACGATCGACCTCGACGCAATCGGCCTGGCGGACCTGGCCCGCCACACTGGCTACGTCGACCGACAGCTCACACGCTGGCGCAAGCAGTACGAGCGGGGCAAGGTGCGCGACCTGCCGCGACTCGAGGAGATCCACGCGCGTCTGGCAGCCGCCATCCCCGGGCCCAGCGGCCCCCCCGGCCTGGCCCACGGCGACTACCGCTTCGACAACACGATCCTCGGAACCGATCACCGCATCGCAGCGGTGCTCGACTGGGAGCTGTGCACGATCGGCGATCCGCTGGCGGACTTCTCCTGGTCGATGATGTACTGGAACGACCCCGGTGATCCGTATTCGTTCCTCACGTCGCCACCGACACTCCATCCCGCTTTCATCCGGCGCGACGAGATGATCGAGCTCTACGCCAAGCGCTCGCACAACGACGTTTCGGACCTGCCCTATTTCGTCGTCTTCTGCTGGTGGAAGATGGCCTGCATCGCCGAGGGCGTCTACGGCCGCGCCCTGGCAGGGGCCAGCGGTGGCGGCCGGATCCAGAGTGTCGAAGCAATCGCCGCTCGGGTCGACCGAATGCTCGAGCTCGCGGCCGAGGCTGCCCGGGGTGTCCTCTAGCGTGAGATCGACGTGGTTTCGGCTCGCCAGTCTGTTGCTCCTCGTCGCCGTTCTCGGGGTGTTCGACCGAGCGCTCGCCTGCGCTCCGGGCTTCGAGCGCCCGGACTACTATTCTCCGGGTCTCGCATACAACCACCCGTTGTACGGCTACCAATCGATGCCCAACTCCACGGGGTGGTACGAACGCGCAGATTTCCGCAACCGGGTCCGCTTCAACGAGCGGGGACGACACGATCACCCGATCCCCAACGACCCGGGCCCGCGGCTGGTCGCGCTGGGCGGCAGCTTCACCGGGGGCGTGGAGGTCCCGATCGATCAGACCTGGCCAAAGCGGCTGGAGGCCCGGCTGAACGCCGATCGCCCGGCCGACGGCGCAACGCGCTGGCGGGTCGTGAACGAAGCGCACCAGGGCAAGCGCTTCGACTACTTCGCGCGGTTGCTCGACGCGGCGTGGTTCGACGAACTCCGTCCGGAGCGGCTGGTCTTCGGCTTTTCGTACGCACGCCTCTCGCCCGACCCGCAACTCGGCCCCACGGAAATGGCCTGCCAGCGCGCGCTCGCCTACCGGGGCTATTCGATCCTCCACGGTCCCGGGCTCGACGACGAGGCGCGCGAACTCGTCGATGCGCAGCTCGACGGATTCGCACCGCGCCTCTACGAGCACGCTCCATGGCTGCGGCGATCGAACATCGCAGCAGCCTGGGTACGCTTCGAGCAGCAGCGGTTGCGCGAGAGCGACAAACGCTACGCCCAGACGATCTTCAACGGCAACTATGTCGCCTGGCCGGGCTGCGATCAGCCGAGCAGCGCGCGCAATACCCGCGACCACATCGCCGCGATCCGCCGACGCGCGCGACAGCGTGATATCCCGGTCACCTTCGCGTTCATTCCACCGCGCAGCTGCTACCTCGACGAAGCGGGCGAAGACGCGAGCGCCCGCATCGCGGAGTACTTCTTGCCGGCCGACCACACAATCGACCTCTGCCCGGCGTTCCGAGCACGCTTTGCCCGGGACGGAGAGCCTCTGCACTGGAAATCGGACGGTCATCCGAACCGCGCCGGCTACGACCTCGTGGCCGAACTCATCCACGCCGAGCTGTCACCCCTGCAGCACCAGAAGGACAGACCCGAGCACTCGCCCGACTAGCGATCGAAGAGGAATTCCTTCTTGATCTTCACGTGGCCAAAGTCGAGGTAGGGGTCCTCGAACGGCACCTCGCCACGCCCGTGCGGATCTCTGTTGAAGTAATGCTCCGCCTCCGCGTTCGCCGTCTTGTAGAGCGCGGCGGGCGAGTTGTCGGCGATTCCGAACCGATCGAAGTAGCGCTGATCGACGAAGAACAAATTGAAGCCGCCGTCCGGTACGTAGAGCGGCTCGTAGCCCTTTTCCTTTCCGAGCTTGATCATCGAGGCGATGCTTGCGCCGCTGTAGTCCGTGTGGTCCCAGAAATTCAGGGGGTGGAACTTGATCACCATCAGCTGCGGCGGAGGAAAGAAAGGGTTGATCTCGATCTCCACTACCTTCGGGCGAAACTTGTGGATGACCTTCCAGATATAGTAGTCGTTGCTGTCGATATCGATTACGAGCAAGTCGAAATCGAGCGGCACGCCATTGTCCTCGAACAGCGTCTCGATATTTCCCGGGTACACCCACGCCTCGAGCACCTTGACCTGAGGTAGGTCAGCGAAAGCGGCGCGCGCCTCCGCCGCGCGCTCCGGGTCACCCTCGATCTGCAGGCCGCGCCAGCCCTTGTTCAACATCAGGTTGCGGGTGTTGTTGTTGCGGATGCCGTTGCCCGCCCCAAATTCGACGGCGTACCTGTGAGTCGGCTCGATCAGCTCGAAGATCTTCTCGATCACCCCGTCCTCGCCGTGCTGCGAGAACACGGAACGCTCGTACTTCGAGAAGTCGACCGGCGCGACGGGGTCCGAGCATGCCGGCAGCACGGCCGCGAAGATCGGAATCAGAACGCTGGCGACACGCTTCATGAGCGGCGACGTTACTGAATCGGCGACCCATTTCTCAAGCGCCGGTTGAATCGTCACCGTTTCGGGCGACGACCTTCGGAACACCCGGTGCGCTCGATCGGCAGGGCGCCCAGGTGACGCGTCGGCGCATCGATTTTCGCCTGCGTGCGCCTCTATCGCGATCGATCGCCGGGATCGTTGGACGCGCGCATCCCGGCGCACAGCCCCCGATTCGACACGCGCTCGAGGTTGCGCGCCAATGCAACGGGCCCGACACCGACGTAGGCAGCGTTGACGACATGAGGCAGGACCGGCTCCATGTAGCGGCAGTAGCGCTTCAGCAGGCGCCGCGACGCTTCGTGCGACCGCGTGAACTCTTTCAGATAGGAGCCCGTGATGTGGTTCGACACGCCGAAGGAGGACTCGCGCGCCTTCGGCACGTCAAAGTCGAGCCGTGTCCGATTGTCTGTTAGCACCGGGGCGTCCCCGGCGAATGCTCGCACCGCCTTGTCCCCCATTACGAACAGACCGAGGAACTCGTAAGGGTTCCGCACGCCAATCGACGCCAGGTCGCTGCGGACTTGCTCCCGAGCGAAGCCGCGCCCAATGCGCGCGAGATCCGGTGGGTTTGGATCCATACTGCCGTTGATCACCCAGCCGTAGAAGTATGGCCCGCGCCAGACCTGTACGTGCGGAAAGACATCCGCCGCAGTCCTCATGACCATTCGCAGCGCGTCCTCGGGCGTATAGGACACGTTGACCCAGATGCTGAAGATCCCCCCCTCGGCGAGGCGACTACGCGCCAGCTCGAAGAACTCACGCGTGTACAGGTTCACCACGCCAGCCGTGTGGAGCTCCGGTGGATCGAGACGAATCACGTCGTAGTAGCGATCGGTCGTGAGCAGGAAGTTGCGACCGTCCTGGATGGTCAGATGAACTCGGGGATCCGAGAGGACGTTGCGGTTGGTCGCCTCGAAGTACGGCGCCGCCTCGACTACACCCGGGCTGAGCTCCACGGCGTCGATTCGCTCGACCGGATACTGCGTGAGCGATGACAGCGAGTTCCCGACGCCGAAGCAAATGCTGAGCACGTTTTTCGGATTTTCGTGGGGCAACATCGCGAAGTGCGCGTAGGAGCGATCTTCGTGCACAGTCGAGGTGCCTGCAGTGCCCCGACCGTCGCCGTAGCGGATCAAACGCTGGCCAAGCTCGTCCTCAGTGACCATCACGATGTCGGTGATCTGCTCCTTGTACATCAAGAGCTCGCCGTAGCGCTCCGCGAAGATGGCCCTGAACAGGTCGCCCGGAATCAACAGGAAAGAGCCAGCAACACAAGCAGCGGCCACCGCCGCAGTGGTAGCGCGCGCCCGCGCACCAGACACGCCGAGTGCAAAGGTGGTACCGAGTGCCAGATTGGCGAGGATCAGGGCCACGAACGTTCCGGCCATCCCCAGCCACGGAAGCAGCAGAAAGCCGATCGTCACCGAGCCGAAGATCGAGCCCAGCGTGTTGATCGAGTAGGCCTGCGCCACGCGGCGGCCGACCACGGTCTGCGACTCCACGATCGCGCGGGTCACGAACGGGAACGTGGCCCCGAACAGGAATGTCGTGGAGAACAACGTGAGACCGGTGACAGAGAAGATCAACACGATCACGCGCCACCACGACCCGAGGCCTCCGATACCCCCCGCGATCGCCGGCATCCAGTGCAACAGGCGCATGTAGAACAGCAGCGAGATCAGTACGCTCACGGCGATGCCGATCTGGATGCGCCCGAACACGACGTCGGGACGTCTCGAGCGATCGGCCCAGCGCGACGCCACTGCGCTGCCGCTGGCGATCCCGACCAGAAAGGTCCCCAGCATCGCGGTATAGGCATAGGTCGAGTTGTGCGTGAACTGCTCGAGCGCCCGGGTCCAGAGCACCTCGTAGCCGAGTGCGATGAAGCCCGACACGCCGAAGCCGAGCGTGATGAGCAGCGCGGACCGCGGCAACCGCCGCGCTTCCACCGCTCCACTCGGCGCCTCGACCTCGCGCCGCACACCGCGGCCAAGCGCAATCGCGACCAGGCCTACCGTCACGTTGAGCGCCGCGGCCACGGAGTTGGTCGACGCGAGTCCCAGGCTCGGGATGAGCAGGAAGCCCGAGGTCACACAGCCGGCGACCGCACCGAACGTGTTGACGGCGTAGAGCGCACCCGTTCCGCGCCCGATCGCGTCGTCGTCGTCGACCAGGGCGCGCGACAAGAACGGGAGTGTCGCTCCCATCAGGGTGCACGGAATCACCAGCACCGCGAATGCGACCAGGAAGCGGGCGAACGTCATCGCCACGCCACCCCCGCCGAAGGCATCGTGGATCCAGATCTCGGCCGGCGCCAGACCGAACAGCAGCTCGAGCGCGAAGAAGCCCGTCAGTCCGACCCCGACCTCGGCAAGTCCGAAGGCGGCAAACGGGCGTTCGAGTCGGTCTGCGATGCGCCCCGCAAGCATCGAGCCCAGTGCCAGCCCCGCCATGAACGCACACAGCACGGTCGTCGCAGCGTAGACGCTGACCGACATCGTCAGCGAGAGCGCTCGCATCCACAGCACCTGATAGACCAGGCCCGATGCACCGGACCCGAAGAACAACAGATAGAGCGAGCGGCGCGGCATAGAAGGGGCTCGTTATCACGCAGTCAGAGCGGCGTCAATGTTCGGGCTGGAGAGCACCGGGGCACTCCGAGGATCGGATTCCGCCGAGCAGCCCCGCGCAACCCAGCTCGCTCTCGATCGCGACGACCGTGGCGGCGTGGCCGCGCGGACTGGGGTGCCAGTAATCGAGGAACACGTCGCCCCCTCGTTGCGCGTCGAGGAAGTGCGGCAGCAGGTCGACGACCGGCCAGCCCTCTTCTCGTGCCAGGCGCTCCAGGCGTGACTGAACCGGGTCGGGCCCCGCGTCCGCCGGCCGAAGAAGCAGCCGCCGGTGCGGGAACAGCAGCAGACCGAAGTCGGCGCCTGCCTTGCGCGCCGCATCGGCCATCTCGCGGTAGCGCGCCGCCAGCCATTTCCACTCCGGGCCCTCGGTGTGCTCGATCGGCAGGGCGCCCAGGTGACGCGTCGGCGCATCGATTTTCGCCTGCGTGCGCGCCAGCCACCAGTCGTAGCCGCGCAGGCAGAGCTTCGAGGCGAAGCAGACGCGCTCGACCAGCGAGCGGCCACCGGTGTCGTGCGTCCTCATGCCGGGGTTCGGAAAGGCGGCATCCGGCAGCGTACCGAGCCGGGTGCGAGCGTGATTGTCGAAGTGGATCGTCGGATCTGCGAGGTCATTGATGCAGAACTGCACGAGCACCAGGTCCGGCTCGTACGCGAGTCCGACGCCCCGAAGCAGGGCAGACTCGGTATACGGGTTGTAGCCCCCGACGCCGAGATTGAGCACCTCGATCCCCGGCAGCGACTCCCGCAGCCGCGACTCGAGCAGGCTCGGGTAGGTCTCCTCGAGCTCGACCCCGAAGCCGAAGGTCACCGAGTCGCCCACGACCAGGATGCGGAAGCTGCCAGGCGGCTTGCTCAGCGAGCGCTCGCGATCTCGGAAGCCCCGCGCGTTGATCGCATAACGAGGTCCGGATTCCGGGCTGGCGATGGCCCCGGGGCGCATTCGATAGAGCCAGTCTGCGTCGGGTTGCAGCTCGTGGATGCTGCGCAGGTCGGTCGCGTCGACGGGCGCCTCGGCAGCGCGCACGGCGAGCTCGACGATTGCGAAGCCCACCCCAAGGCCCGCGACCACGAGCAGGAGCCGCGACAGCGTCCGCCTCACGGCGCGGCAGCCGCCGCCGCCCGCTCGCGGACGGCGTAGATCTGGAAGGCGCCGATGCGCATCGGGGGGCGCACCAGACGCTGTTCGAGACCGGCGAGATCGGCGAGCCGGGTTCCCATCCAGGTCTCCTCTCCCTCGACGATCACCCAGCGCGCGCCCCCGTCGCTGCTGTCCAGTGAATCGACCAGCGCGGCCTCGTACTGCCTGCGGGCCGGATGTCCCACGCCCGGGTGCGCGAGGCCCGCGTGAAACCAGAGCGACGGCGGCAGCGAAGGGCGACCGCTCAACCCATAGAGGATCGAGTGATCTCCGATCAACAGGAAGTTCCCGGATCGCTTGCCCAGGAACGTGAGCAGGCGCTCGAGATCGCGAGACTTGACGGGTGTCTTGTGCGGCGCCTGATGCTGCATCGACTCGAGCCCGAGCGTGCGCATTCGGGTCGCCGTCGCGGGATCGAACTCCATGTCGAGTACCGACCGGGGCACCACGACCTCCCGGTGAAAGCGCAGTGTATCGGCGACGATGATCGCGCCAACCGCGACGAACACGATCGAGGAGGCAACACGACCGGGCAGGACCAGCACCAGCGCATGACCGGCGAGAGCCAGGGAGACGAAGATCGGCGCGAGACCGATCTCGGTCTGGTTGGCCGCTGTTCCCAGGAACAGCGCAGACGAGACCAGCAGCGCCACCGCGAGCAGCGCCGCGCCTGCCGCATCCCGCAGCTCGCCAACGGGTCGCCCGCGTCGGCGCGACCAGCCCACCACGAGGGCCGCCAACACGATCGCGTCCGGAATCGCATGGGGCGAGAGCACCGGGGCACGGAGCAAGCGCCCGAACGCCCGTGTGAGCTCGAAGCGGTCGAGTCTCCCCTGCCCGGCCTCGAGCGGCAGGTCGAAGGCGTACAGCCGCAACATCTCCGGGTCGACCCCGAAGGCAGCGACGGCCCCCGCGGTCGCGACGACCGCCGCCAGGCCACCCGCCACCGCCCAGCCCAGGCGGCGCAGCCACGCGCGCGGCCGGGGCCAGCCGAGCAGCAGGGTGCACAGCACCGGCAATGCGCCGACCGCCGCCGCGTTCAGCTTGCACAGCACCGCGAGCCACCACACGGCACCGAGCAGCGCCCAGCCAGCGGCGGCGCCGCGCGCGGAATTCGCTCGGGCGGCCCAGGCGCCCGCCGCACACGCGAGCAGCACGAAGAAGAATGCGTGCTGCTCGGGATACGGCGTTCCAATCGGCGGATACAGCAGCCAGACCGAGGCTCCCGCGCAGCCGGCCGAGAGCAACGGATTCGCGCGCAGCGCGCGCAACAGCGCATAGGCGACGACGCCGTACAGCCCGTTGACGAGTGCCGCGTGGCCGAGATAGCTCGACCAGCTGACGCCGAACAGGGCGAAGCTCACCGCCTGGAGCAAAATTGGCAGCAGTCCTGCCGGGGTGCCGAAATCCCGGTATGGGACCTGGCCCGAGAGCACGCGCCAGCCACCGTCGAACACGATCGACTGGTCGAGCGGCATCAGCCCCTGGCCGCCGTAGCGCAGCGACAGCCAGACGCCGAGCGCCAGGATCCCGCCGGCAAGGTAGAGATCCCGTCCGCGGCTCGGCGTCACGCTGGACCCGCCCCCGCTCGCGGCGCTCGCGGCATCGCCTCGTGCCTGCGAAGCCAGACCCCGAGCCCGACCAGCAGCACGATGCCGACCCCACTCACGATGGCCCCGGCGAGCACCGAGCGCGATCGGTAGCGCCACTCGACCTCGTGCTCACCCGCTGCGAGCGCCACGGCGCGGAAGGCGTAATTGGCCGTCACATTCTCGGCCGCACGCCCGTCGACGCTCACCGACCACCCGGGATACTGCGCATCGCGCAGCAGCAGCACGCCGGGCGACGAGAGCATCGCCCGCGCGACCAGACGCTCCGGCTCATCGACCCGAAGCTCGACCTGCTCGCGCCGACCCGCGACGGCGGGCGCGGCATCGATCCGGGCGGTCGTCTGGACCACCACCTCGCGAAACGGATCGAAGCCGGGTGCTGTCACGAGCGCGAAGCTGGCATCCTCGTCCGCAGCTGTCACGACCCGATGGTGGATCATCAGCCGCGGCAACGGCCTGCGGTAGACCGCGACGCCACCCTGCTCGAAATGCGCGACCTGCCGATAGCCCGCCGCCAGCAACGGGCGGACCTCGCCGGGCGTGCCGGTGAGGATGCCCAGACCGAGCGTTGCCATCACGCCCGGGTTTTCAGCCATGCCGCGCCACAGCGCGCCTGGATCCATCGGGTGACCGAACACGTTCCACATGCCGATGTGGCGAATCAGCCGAAAGACACGACGCGGTGGTACGGCCGCCTCGTGACCCAGTGGCGAGGGCAGCCGATCGGCCAGGAAGCTGCCCGCGCGCAGCTCGATCTCGCCGAACACGCGCGGCTGATTCGGCAGCGAGGCCCGCAGCGCGTGCAGCTGCCTGGCGCGACCGCTCTGGCGCTCGAGGTCCGGTGCGCGCTGCGTGCGCCGCGCCGTGACGTCGCTGAAGCCGACGCCCGCCTGGACCACCGCCAGCACCACCGTCGCCAGGCCGACGCGCTGGCGCCACCAGGGCGGTGCCAACAGCAGGGCACAGCCGACCGCGAGCGCCGCGGCCGACCAGTCACGGTAGAGCGCCGCGAAGCCGGCGACCCCGAAGCTGATCGCGAGCGGCGCGAGGCGCGGGCTGCTGGCGCGCTCGATGCGATCGATCGCCAGTGCGACCAGACAGGCGGCGAAGAAAGGGGCCAGGTGCAGCCAGCCCCAGGCGAACCGAAACAGCTTGTACGGGTAGATCTCGTAGATCAGCGACAGCGGCCAGGTCGCCGCAAAGAACGCGAAGCAAAACGCGATGCACCAGGCACGCCGCGATGTGGCGGCAACCCCCGCGCCGGTCGCAATCAACACCAGACCGGCTGGGCCGAACAACCCGAGCAGTCGCATGTCGAGGTTCGCTGCGTCGATTGCGAAGCGGGCGATGATCGGCTCGAAGTCCTCGTTTGCCCAGGCGATCCGCACGCTCTCGCTGGTGGCTTCGGCGAGCGGAACCAGCTGGATCCCGGCGAGCAGCGCACCCAGCGCGACGAGTGCCACGACCCAGCCAATGCGACGCACCCGCAGCGGGCCCGGGCCGGCGAGCACCACCAGCCCGAGCAGTGCAGCCGTATCCATGGGAAACTCCGGAGAGCCGGGCAGCCACTGCAGGCAGAGCAGGACCGGAAGCGCGAGCCCCGCCCAACGGCTGCCCTCGCTGAAGCGGCTCCACGCCAGGAAGATGACCGGAACGTAGGCGTACTCGAACGTGTAGTGCGCCTGATTGGTCGCCGCCCCGCCCGCCGACTCGAAGAACCACACGACCCCCAGAAAGGCGGCCGGACAGGACGCCAACAGGCCGAGCCCCCGATCGCGCAGATACCACACCATCCCGACGCAGAAGCCGACGATGTGCAGCCAGAAGGCCACCTGCAGCGCCGCAACCCGGCCGAGGACGAGATTGGGCAGCACGACCGGCGGGTAGAGCGCGCTGCCCTGCGACGTCCCGTGCAGCGGCAGTCCGGCAAATTCGTACGGGTTCCAGAGCGGCAGGCGCCCGGCGAGGTAGAGGTCCGCAATGTACTCGTGCTTCGCGAGATACATCGCGTACAGATCTGCGCCGCCCACCGTCGCACCGAACGGCCCGCTCCAGGTCGCGAGCACACACGCCACGAGCCCCACCAACACGCCCGCGACGAGCGCCGCGGGCGCGCCTTCGAGCCTACCCGCCGGTGAGATCCGCAAGGCCCAGTCGCCGAGCAGCCAATCCCTGATGCGTCCCCCTCCCCGTCCCCGTCCCCGTCCCCGTCCCACTTGCTGGCTCTCCCGAACTGCGCCGGTGCGTTCTCAGAACGCTGAAAGTCGCGCAGCAGCACCTGCGACGGCAGCTCGCGATGGACAGCAGAGCCGGAACGGGGCGTCGGGCCCGGGCGACACGCCTAGCGGAAGCTCCCCTGGATCGGTCGCACGCCAGGCCGCGACTCGAGCTCGGTGGCGTAACTCACGCCATCCTCCTGGATCGGCGTGCCGCCCACGAGCACGTGACGGATGCCTACCGGCGCGTCGGCCGTCAGTCGATCGGCCTCAGCCGGAAAGTCGCAAACGCGCCGGATCGGGCCCGGTGCCACCGTCATCGGATCGAACACACAGACATCGCCGTGGGCGCCCTCGCGCAGCACGCCGCGTCCCTCGAAGCGGAAGATCGAGGCCAGCTCGCCCGTGAGCTTGTGAACCGCTCGCTCGAGCGGCAGGACGCCGCGCTCGCGGACCCAGTTGCCGAGCAGGTCGGTCGGCAGCGGCGCATCACACAGCATGCCCACGTGCGCCCCGGCGTCCGACAGCCCGAGCGCCATCTGCTCCTGCTGGAGCAGGTACTCGATCCCCTCCTCGTCGTCGTTGGCCTGGATGTACCGAAAGCGGGTCTCCAGATCCTCGTCGAAGGACAGCTCGATCATCGCATCGAGCGGAGACATGCCGCGCTCCTTCGCGATGTCCACCAGCTTGCGGTCGATCAGCTCGCTGTGGACCGTGCTCTCCGCCAGCTCGAAATTCTCCCAGCGCGTCGGCAGCGCCGTCTTCGCCAGCGCCTCGAGCGCCCGCGCGCGCCACGCCGGGTCCCGATAGCGCGCCTCGCGCTCCTGGCGCGAGACGGCGTGCAGCTCGGCGAAGCACTCCGCCTGGTCGAACGGGAACGGCTCCTTCATCTGCACCTGGAGCGTGATCTTGCGGCACGAGATCTGGGGCCATACCCCCGTTCCCTTCTCGCGCTCGACCGCGTGAAGGCTCGCGCCGTGCTGCCACATTCCCGGGATCGCGAGCAGCGCCGTGTAGGTGAGCGGTACGCCCGTGCGACGTTGGAAGTCGTAGATCTCGTCGAAGGCGAACCCCGTGCCGAGCGTCGCCTCGATCACGCCGCGGCCGAGCTTCGAGAGCTCCATCGCCATGGTCTCGAACTCCGACAGCTCGGCCAGGCGCGAGCAGACCGGCTTGCCGCCCATGCCGACGTGCGTGGGCGCAAAGCTGGTGGCGAGCCCCGCGGCGCCGGCCTCCAGCGCCTCGCGCACCGACGCGGCCATCGCCTTGACCTCGTCGTCGGTCGCGGCGCGCTCGTAGGCCGCCTCGCCCATGTGGAAGAGCCGCAGTGCAGTATGACCGACGTAGGCGGTGTAGTTGAGCACCGTGCCGCGACGCTCGACCGAGGCCAGATACTCCGGAAAGGTCTCGAAGTCCCAGGGAATGCCCGCGGCGAGCGTGGCCGGATTCATGTCCTCCACCTTCTCGAGCGTGAGCGCGATCGTCTCGCGGTGCTCTGGCCGCGTCGGAGCGATCGTGAAGCCGCAGTTGCCCGAGACCACTGTCGTCACGCCGTGGAAGCACGAAGGTGTGAGTGCCGGGTCCCAGAACACCTGTGCGTCGTAGTGCGTGTGAATGTCGATGAAGCCCGGGGCGACGACACAGCCACTGGCGTCGAGCTCGCGGGCGGCGCGCAGACCGCTTCCGATCGCGGCGATCCGGCCGTCGCGCACCAGCACATCGGCCTCGTAGCCTTCGGCCCCGGTCCCGTCGACCACGCTGCCGCCTCGAATCGCGATCTCGCTCATGCCCGATCCTCCAGCGCTCGACGGCGCCGGCCCCAGGGTAGCCCGAGTCAGCCGGTCAGGTCGCGCGGATCGATCGCCTCGCGCTGCTTGCGCTCGGCAAGCTCGGCCGTCGGGACATAGCGGCCATCCACCTTCAGCTCACCGGTGACGTGCACCGAGCCCAGCACCTGATCCAGATAGCCGGGCCCCTCGGCCGTCGGGATGAACCAGCCCGTGGGACACATGGTGAGGATCTCGACGAACGAGAAGCCATCGCCCTTCTCCTGACTCTCGAAGGCCCGGCGCAGCGCGCGACGCGTCTGCGCAACGCCCGCCGCACCGTGCACCGACGTCCGCGCCGCGTAGCTCGTGCCACCGAGCTGCGCGATCAGGTCGCCAATCAGAATCGGGTGTCCGTGGTAGCCGGCATCACGTCCGTCGATCGAGTTCTTGGTGCGCTGGCCGAGCACGCTGGTCGCGGTCATGTGCCCGCCCGTCTCGCCGAAGACGCCGTTGTTGAGCAGCACACAGGTCACGGCCTCGCCTCGCGCGGCGGTGTGGATCACCTCCTGCAGACCCTCGTTCACCATGTCCCCGTCGCCCTGCAGCGTGAACACGAGCGCATCGGGCAGCATCCGCTTGACGCCCGTGGCGAGCGAGGGCGCTCGCCCGTGGAGCGACTGAACCAGATCGACGTCGAGGATCGAGGTCAGCGCCGTGTAGCAGCCGATCCCAATCACGCCGATCGCGCGCTGCGCCGCGTCTCTGTCCACGATCGCCTCGCACAGGCAGCGCAGCGCGAGCGGCTCGCCGCAGCCCGGGCACAGGTCGTGATCCTCGGACAGCAGCAGCGGCGGCGTCATGTCTCCGACGCGCCGCGCGTCTGCGCCGGGCGGTGCGCTCGTGTCCAGGATTCGTCTCTCGTCCTTGCTCACGTCGCGACCTCCTCGCCGGCGTGCGCGGCCGCCACCCTCGATCGGATCCCCTCCGGGTCGAGCAGCGGGCCCAGCCCGAAGCCCGCTTCGTCGCTCGAGATGCCTCCGATCGGCACCACCGGCACGCGACCGAGGATCGACAGCCGCACGTCGTCGATCATCTGACCCGCGTTCTGCTCGAGCACGGCAACGCGCTGCGCGGAGGCGGTCACCTGCGCCAGCAACTCAGACGGAAAGGGCCACAGCGTGATCGGGCGCGCAAAGCCGACGCGCATGCCCTCTGCACGCAGCTCGTGGACAGCGAAGCGCGCGAACCGCGCGAGCGATCCGAAGGCCACCACCACCAGCTCGGCGTCCTCGCAGAATTCGTGGTCCAGCCGCGCCTCCTCGCGGGCCAGCTCGTCCCACTTCGCTTGCAGACGGCGCCAGAACGCCTCGGGGTCGAGACCCTTCGAGCCCTTCTGCATGCCGAGCGGGTTCAGGTTGCGCGAGCGACCACTCCCGCCGAGTGAGCCGTCGACCGCCCAGTCCTTGGCAGACAGCTCGCCGAAGTCTCTCGGCTCGACGGCGACCGCTTCGGCCGTGTGTGCCAGCAGGTAGTCGCCGTAGAGCAACACAGGGTTGCGCCAGCGATCGGCCAGGTGGAAGGCGAGCTGGGTCAGCTCGACCGCCTCCGCGCTGTCGATGGGTGCCAGCACCAGCTGTCGATAGTCACCGTGGCCCCCGCCGCGCGTCGCCTGGTAGTAGTCGGACTGGCCACGAGACATGTTGAAGACGACCAGCGGCAGCTCGGCCCGCGACAGCTCGGACAACGACTCCTGCATCAGCGCGAGGCCCTGGCCCGTCGACCCGGTGGCCGCGCGAGCACCGGTCGCCGCGGCACCCCAGGCCATCCCGACCGCTTCCAGCTCGCTCTCGGCGTTGATGCAGACCCCGCCCTCGCCGGGCAGCTTGGCCGCGAAGTTCTCGAGCAACTCGGTAAACGGCGTCATCGGATATCCAGCGAAGAAGCGACAGCCCGCCGCAATCGCGGCCTCGGCGATCGCCTCCGAGCCTTCCATCAGCCGACGGCTCATCGCGGCGACTCCGGCGACGCTTCGCTTCCCTCGAACTGGTACACCGCAAAGCAGAAGTCGGGACACACCAGCAGGCACGCGCCACAGCCCGTGCAGCCCTCGGTCAGCAGCGGAAACGGCACGCCGAGCGAGTTGTGTTCCTGTGACATGTGCAGCACGCGCGGGGGGCAGGCGGGAATGCACAGATCACAGCCCTTGCAGCGCTCGATCTCGATCTCGACCGTGCCGCGACTCACCGCCCGCGTCACGCCGCACTGGCCTCGCCGGGCCACGCGGGCTCGGCCTGCCCCGCGAGCAGCTCGAAGCCCGCGTGTAGCGCGCGCTGGTTGGCCTCGACGTGCTGACGCCGGTAGCTGGGCACACACTCCTCCATCGCCGACACGAGTGATTCGAGAGTCACCAGGCCCGTCGCTCCCGCGAAGCCGGCCGCGAGCACCAGCGACGCGGCCATCGAGCTCGCAACCCGGTTGGCGACACGCGTCGCCTCGACGCCGAGCACACGCACCCCGGGCAGGTCGAGCTTCGCTTCGAATAGATCCGAGTTCACGAAGGCGAGCGACCCCGAGCGCAGCTTCGCCCCGCTCGGCGCGAAGAACCGGTCGTGCATGGCGAGCACGGCCCACGCGCGCGACACGATCGGCGGCGTTCGAATCGGCGCGTCGGCGATCACGATGCACGAATCGGTACTGCCGCCGCGCATCGTCCCGCCGTAGGTGCCGAGGAGCATCACCTCGCGCCCATCGGCAACTGCCGCGCGCGCGATCACCTGCGCCGCGAGCTGGACGCCCTGGCCTCCGATGCCGGTGATCAGGATCTCGCGTTCCATACACGCAACCATAGGCAGCGTGCGCAGTGCCGCCAAACGAAGTGAGAACGCAGCGTCGTCAACGGCCCGAGAGCAACCTCTCGACGATCAAGGCGCGCTGGATCTGCTGCGTCGCCGCGGTCCGCGGCAGGGAGTCGAGGAGCTCGAGGCGCCGCGGTTGCTTGAAGCGAGCCAGCCGGTCGGCGCAGTGCGCGCGCAGCTCGTCGAGCGTCGGCGATGTGTCGCGGCGCGACACCACGACGGCACAGACGACTTCGCCCCACTGCGGATCGGGCAAGCCGACGATCGCAACCTCCTCGACGTCCGGATGGTCGACCAGCGCGGCCTCCACTTCGCTCGGCGCCACGGTCTCGCCACCCGTGCGGATCACGTCGCGCAGGCGCCCGACCACCTGCAGGTAGCCGTCCTCGTCGAGCGCACCGAGGTCTCCCGTGTGGTACCAGCCGTCCCGCATCGCCTCGCGGGTCGCGGCCTCGTTCTCGAAGTAGCCATCCATCAGGAAGGGGCTGCGCAGCAGCACCTCGCCCCGATCGCCGAGCCGCAGCTCGACACCGGGCACAGCGAGACCCACGCTGCCGGGCTTCGAGAGACAGTCCGCGTCCGGCAGGGCCGTCCCGGCGCCCGCCTCGGTCGAGCCGTAGTAGATGCGCGTCACCGTGTGCGGCAGTCGCTCCTTCAGCTCGGCCAGCAGCTCGGGCGGAACCGCGGAGGTCCCCGTGTCGGCCTCGTGCAGGGTTGCAACCTCCTGGGGCTCGAAGCCTCGCTCGAGCAGGCGGGCCCAGATCGCCGGCAAGCCGTACAGGTGGTTCGCGCGCCGGCGCCCGACCGTCGCGAGGATCGCGTCCGCATCGGGCGATGTCAGGGCGAGCTCGCCCCCCGTCTGCCAGGCGGCCAGCCCGAGGGTGAATGCGGCCATGTGAAACAGCGGGAACGGGCACACGCTGATCTCGGGCCCGTCCCGGAATACGCCCTGGAACCCGCGCAGCCAGTTCGCCCGGTGCGAGAGCACGACGCCCTTCGGCAGCCCGGTGCTGCCGCTGGTGAAGAAGATCACGTGCGGGTCCGTCTCGCGAAGCAGCGGCGCGGCAAACGGCGCGTCGCGAGCCAAACGGGTCAGCTCTGGCAACGACCGCCCCGGTCCGTCGGAAGCCGCACCCGACTCCCCCAGGCGGAGCAGCGGAACATCGAGATCGCGGGCGACCGTCTCGGCGGCCTCGGCCCGCTCGGCATCCGCGACTAGCAGGCGCGGCCGGGCGAGCCGGGCCACGGGAGTCACCTCTTCGGGCCCAAAGCGCGCATTCAGCGGGGCGAACACCGCGCCGCACCGGGCGAGCCCGGCGAACAGGGGAATCACCTCCAGGTGCGTGTCGCACCAGCACGCGATGCGGTCGCCGGCAGCGACACCGAGCCCCTCGAACGTGCTGGCGATGCGATCGGCTTGCCCGTCGAGCTCGCGATGCGTGAGCACCCGGTCGCCGAGTGACGCCGCCGGCCGCGCCGGCCGGGCGGCGGCGTTGCGGCGGAACAGATCGCCGATCAGCAGACCGGGCATGCTGCCCCCCAGGGTTGCCGTGCCCGGGTCATCTGCCGGCAGCCGCTACCGGCTCGACGCCTCGGAGCGCGTTCCGCAGCCACTCGCCCGGCGCTTCCCTGGCGGCGAAGCGGGGCCGAGCCACACGCCGAGCCAGTACGAGCGCGGCGAACGCGAGCAGCGGGGCGCACAGGACCGCGAGCGGAATCGGCATCCGGGCCTCCTTCGGGTCTGGCCGACGCCCCAGAGTATGCGGCCTCCTGGCCGGTCTGGCCGGTCTGGCCACTCGGCACGACCGGCCGGCGCACTCGCGACGTTGACGCGAGGGGGCGCAACCGAGACGCTAGAGCGGTGCGATGCGCGCTGACGCGGGACGGCCGTCGATGAGCGATCCGGCGGGTTCGCTGCGCCGCGCTGCGGCATTGCTCGCTGGCACCGCAGCCATCGCGCTCGCGCTGCTGGTCTTCGCGCGCGAGCCGATCGACGTCGCAGCCTACGTGCGGCGCGCAGCGTTCTCGACGCTCGTGTTCTGGCTCCTGTTCGGGCTCGGCTGGTACTTCGAGCGCGGCGCACAGCGCGCCTGCGAGGGCATCCTGCGCGTCCCGATCTGGGTCTGGGCGGCTCTCGTCTTCGTCGCCGCCGTGGTCGCCGAGTCGCAGGTGTTCGACGCGATCCCACACACGAGCGACGAGGCGGCCTATCAGTTCCAGGCTCGCGCGCTCGCCCACGGCCGTCTGGGCTTCGATCCGCCCCCCCGCCTGGAGTTCTTCAAATTAGTGCACCAGAGCGGCGCAGGCGGCGTGTGGCACGGCATCATTAAACCCGGATGGCCGGCACTGCTTG
>JAYZFK010000038.1:0-67336 GCA_036336835.1 Myxococcota bacterium
ATTGCGCGGCAGAGGCTCGTCGCGCAGCCACACGTAGCGCGGGATCTTGTACCGGGCGATCCGCTCGGCGCAGTGGGCGCGCAGTGCGTCGGCGGTGACGCCCGACCCGGGCCGCGTAACCACCGCCGCGCCGACTTCTTCACCGAGCCGCTCGTCGGGCACCCCGAAGACGGCGCACTCGACCACGTCTGGATGGCTGAACAGCGCCGATTCGATCTCGGAGCAGTACACGTTCTCGCCGCCGCGCAGCACCATGTCCTTCTTGCGGTCGACGATCTCGATGAATCCGTCGTCGTCGATCACGGCGATGTCGCCGGTGTGAAACCAGCCGTCGGTGATCGCCTCGGCGGTTTCCGCGGGCTGGTTCCAGTAGCCGGCGACCACCTGCGCGCCCTTCACCCACAGCTCGCCCGGCTTGCCGCCGCCGACGTCGTTGCCTTCGTCGTCGACGCAGCGCGCCTCGAAGCACGGCATTACCGGTCCGACGCTCTCGGGCCTGGCGACGAGATAGTCGGCCGAGTTCGCCGTGATGATGCCGCACGTCTCGGTGAGTCCATAACCGGTGTTGGGCCGGCTTCCGCTCTTGCGGCCCTCGACCTTGTGCACGAGATCGGACTGGAACTTCGCGCCGCCGCCGCCGATCAGTGCGAGGCTCGACGTGTCGCGTTCGTCGAGCTCCGGGTGGCTGAGCAGCTCGCGCGCCATGGTCGGGACCCCGCCGAAGGCGGTCACGCGCTCGCGTTCGATCAGCTGCAAGGCCTCCCCGGCATCCCACTTGTACATCAACACCAGCTTGCCACCGCCCGCGGTCGCCGCGTGTGCGCCGCAGTTGTTCGCGGTGACGTGGAACAGCGGCGTCGTGAGCAGTGCACATGTCTGCGGCGGCGTGCCGGTGCGCGCCAGCGGCTTCGGCTGGCCCGCGAGCTGGCGCGCGCGGAGCTGCGCCGCACCCCAGAAGGCCATGCTGAACAGGTTGTTGGTACAGCCGCGGTGGGTGAGCCGAGCGGCCTTGGGCCTTCCCGTGGTGCCGGACGTGTAGAACAGGCACGTGTCCGCATCGGAGTGGATTTCGACCTCTGGAAGCGTTCCACCGCCGAGCAGCTCGGAGAACGGGGTCACGTCCGCCGGCAGCGGCTCCGGACAGCGCACGCCGACCACGAGCGTCGCCGGAATGTCGCCGCGGATCGCTGCGAGGCGCTCCAGCCGCTCGGCGTCGCACACCACGACGTCCGGCTGCGAGTCCTGCAGCGCGTAGGCCATCTCGTCGGGGGTCCACCACGCGTTCATCCCGACCGCGATCGCACCGATCGACACGCTGGCCCAGTAGACGAGCAACCACTCCGGGTAGTTGCGCATTGCGATCGCCACGCGATCGCCCGGCTCCACGCCCCGCGCGACGAGCCATGCGGCAATCGAGGCGACGTCGCGGTGCGCGTCGGCGTACCTCCAGCGCTCGTCCGCGTAGACCAGGTAGTCGGCTTCGGCGTGCGACGCCGATCCCAGCCACACGTGGCGCAGCGTCGGCGGCGCGTTGACGAAGGCGCGCAGGCGTACACCGCGCACCTCGACCTCCGCGACCTCGAACGGGGCGCCCGGGCTCGTGAGCTCGGCCCAGGCCTGGCGCAGCTCGCCGTACATGGGGTGCAGTCTACCCCGGGGGCGCGCTGCGCGATTGACGGGTCTCGCCATCTGGGTCAGGCTCCGCGCCGTTTCGAGAGGTGCTCGCGCCGCGTCCGGCTGACGCGGTGCGGGAGAATAGGGAAGTGAGGTGGGAGGAGCGCAGCTCCTCGATTCCTCCGCGGTCGCGCCGCCGTAAGGGGTGGAACCGGGTCAACAGCCATTGCGCCGCTCGCAACGAGCGGAGCGAGAAGGCGGCCCGGTTCGTCGAGCCCCGAGCCGGAAGACCTGCCTCTTCGAGAACGCTGTGGGTGTCCTCGCGCATTGGACCTCGGCGGGCCGGACTCGACCTCCCCAAGCGGGTCGCGACCCCGTGGAAGCGCGCGGATCCCGGTTTCGGGGACCGCCCGCCGCGATTTGCGGGCAGGCGCACTACGAATGACCCGCATCGACCCACTCGCGCTGGCCGCGAGGCTGGCTTGCCTGGCGCTCTCACTGCCCGCATCCGCCGGCGAGGTGGCCTCGACCGGCGTCGAGCCGCCTGACGAGACGATCGTCATCACCGCCACGCGAACGTCGAAGTCGATCGGTCGCGTGGGCAGCAGCATCACGGTGATCGACGCCGCCGAGATCGAACGCTACCAGGACCGACTGGTGATCGACGCGCTCGAACGCGTGCCCGGACTCACCGTGCGCCGCGACGGCGACCGGCCCGGAGCCCGCACCTCGGTCTTCATTCGTGGCGCCGACTCCGACCAGACGCTGGTGCTGCTCGACGGGGTGCGGTTGCACGATCCGTCCGCACCGAACCGGGAGGCCTTCCTGGATCATCTGGGGGTCGAGGACATCGAGCGGATCGAGGTGTTGGCGGGCCCGCAGAGCGTCTTGTACGGCTCCGACGCGATCGGAGGCGTGATCAACATCGTCACCCGCCGCGGCGACGGTCCGCCAGCCCCGGCCCTGCGATTCGAGGGCGGCTCCTACTCCACGTTCGACACCGTGGCGACCCTGCGCGGCGGCGGCGCACGACACCACTACTCGGCGTCCGTATCGCGCACCGACAGCGACGGCTTCTCGGCGAGATCGTCCCCACTGCCGGACGACGACGACGGATACGCGCGCACCAGCGCGTTCGTGCGGCTCGGCCTCGGGGACGAAGTGCTCGGCATCGACGGCTCGTTTCGCCTGCTCGACGCCGAAACGGAGCTCGATCTTGGAGCGGCCCCCGAGAGCGCGTCGACCGACAGCCGCCAGTACGCACTCGTGGTGGCGCCCCACTTGACGCTGCTGGACGGGCGCTGGGAGCAGAAGCTGACCGCGTCGATGCACCGCACCGAGCGTCGGAACGAAGGCTCCGGCTTCTCCTTGCCCACCGCGTTCGAGGGGGCGCTGTACGAGGTGGACTGGCAGAACGTGGTGCGGCCGGCCGATTGGTTCACGATCGTCCTCGGTGGCCAGTACGAGCACGAGACCGCCGTGTTCGACTCGTCGAGTGCCGGCTTGCCCACTCCCCGGTCCGATGCCCAGGCCGACAATGGCGCTGTCTCCATGGATCATCAGGTCGCTCTCGGCGAGTACGTCGACGTGACGGCCGGCCTGCGGGTCGACATGCACGAACGCTACGGAGCGCACCTCACCGGCCGGACGACGGCGGCGCTGCGCGTCGGCCAGACCGGGCTGTTGCTGCACAGCTCGCTGGCGAACGGCTTCAAGGCGCCGACGCTGTCGCAGCTGTTCGACGACAGCTTCGGGTCGGCAAATCCCGACCTCGAGCCGGAGCGCTCGCTCGGCTGGGACATCGGTGCTCGCCAGCGGCTCGGGAGCCGGGCGAGCCTGGCGATCACATGGTTCGGCAACGAGATCGACGACCTGATCCTCGCCGTCTTCGATCCCGCGACGGTCA
The DNA here is from genome assembly GCA_036336835.1 of Myxococcota bacterium. Taxonomy (GTDB): domain Bacteria; phylum Myxococcota_A; class UBA9160; order UBA9160; family UBA4427; genus JAYZFK01. The sequence continues at coordinate 3,521 of JAYZFK010000038.1, forward strand.
CGTTCCGCAACCAGAACGTCGAGTCCGTGCGCACGCGCGGCATCGAGCTGAAGCTCGAGGCGCTCCTGCTGGACGACCGCCGGTGGCTCGGCGACCTGAGCACACAGCTCGCTTACACGTACATCAGGACCCGGGCGCAGGAGGCCGCGAGCTTCGGAGTGGTCGACGGAGGGCGTCTGCTCCGGCGGCCCCGGGACGAGGTGTTCTCCGCCTTCAGCTGGACGCCGGTGCCGAGGCTCGAGCTGACGGTCGGGGTGCTGTACGTCGGAGAGCGGCTCGACCTCGACCCCGTCTCGTTCCAGACGTTCGAGGCCGATTCGTACGTCAAGGTCGATCTGGCTGTGACGATCGAGGTCACGGATCGACTGAAGCTCTTCGGACGCACCGAGAACATCGGCAACACGCAATACGAGGAGGTCGCCGGCTTCGAGACCTCCGGCCGCGCCTACTACGGCGGCTTCCGGATCGACTTCCGCTAGCGCAGCGCGGGGCTCGGCGGCCTCGGGCTCGCGCCGCCGCGCTAGGCCGCACACACGAAGTCGCGCAGCTCGTCGAATCCCGCGCGGGCCAGCGCGTGGCGGATCTGGCCTCGCGGACCGGCGCCGGCGACCGAGGCGATCAGCTTGCGGCCGCGCAGTGTCGGCAGCGCGTCGGGGCCGACGACCGGCGCGCCGTGGATGCGCTGGCCGAGACGGCCCGGGTGGAGCTCGACGATGTGCGACGGCGCGCGATCGTGTTCGGCGAGCGCCCGCCGCAGGCTGCGCCCGGTGCCGCCATAGCCCCAGAGCACGTACTCAGCGGTGTCAGCCAGCAGACCCGTCGCGAGGTGCTCGGCCTTGCACGCGGTGAACGCGGCGTCCGAGTACGCGGGATGGCGGCGCGAGAGTCGGTTTGGCTCGTCGCGCCAGCCGAGCAGCCGCCGCGGAACCACCCCGAGCTCGTGTCCCGCGGCCAGGATGCGAAGCAGCAGGTCGTAGTCCTCGGGGAAGCCGCAGTCGCGATAGCCGAGGCGGTCGAGCAGCTCGCGGCGCAGCAGCCAGGTCGGATGTGCGAGCGGGCACTCGACGAACGCATCGCGTCGGACGTCGCGTTCGCTCCGCATCGAGAGCAGCCAGCGCTCGTAGTCGCGCCGTCCTTCGGTCAGCCGCGCGCGCGGAAACAGCCGCACGTGGCAGCCGACGCCGACCAGCTGGGGAGCCTGCCGCAGGGCGTCGAGCTGTGCGGCCAGCCGCTCGCGGTGCATCCAGTCGTCGGCGTCCATGCGGGCAACCCAGGGCGCGCGGCAGTGCTCGAGCCCGGCCTGCAGGGCCGGGGCGATGCCGCGTCCCGGCCCTGCGACGATCCGGAAGCGCGGGTCGCCCCGTGCGAAGGTCCTGGCGATCGCGCGGGTGTCGTCGCGCGAGGCGTCGTCGACCAGGATGCACTCCCAGCGTGTCTCGCTCTGCCGTGCAAGGCTGCGCAGGCAGGCGGCCAGCGTGGCGGATGCGTCGCGCGCGGGCAGCAGGACGGATACCCGCGGCTCGTCTCGGCCCGTTACCATTGCGCAACCTCGAGCCGGGAGCCCTGACGATGGATCGACCCCCGCTGAAGTTCGGCGTCTTTCTGGCGCCCTTCCACCCCGACGACGAGAACCCGACCGAGCAGATCCACCGCGATCTGGCGCTGGTCCAGCAGCTCGACGCGCTCGGCTACGAAGAGGCGTGGATCGGTGAGCACCACTCGGCCGGCTTCGAGATCATTCCCTCGCCCGAGCTGTTCATCGCGCACGCCGCCGCGATCACGCAGCGCATCCGGCTCGGCACGGGCGTCGTCTCGCTTCCGTATCACCATCCGCTGATGGTGGCGGATCGCATCATGCAACTCGACCACCAGACGCGCGGTCGGGTAATGCTCGGCTGTGGCCCCGGACAGCTGCCGACCGACGCGTTCATGCTCGGGATCGAGGTCGACCAGCAGCGCCGCATGATGAACGAGGCAATCGAGGTGATCGAGCCGCTGCTGCGCGGCGAGACCGTCTCGGCGAAGACCGACTGGTTCGAGCTCAACGACGCGCAGGTGCAGCTTCCGCCGGTGCAGTACCCGCGGCCCGAGATGACGGTTGCATCCGCGATCTCGCCCTCGGGGGCGCGTGCCGCGGGGACCCATGGACTCGGGCTGCTGTCGCTCGCGGCGAGCGGGCCGGAGGGCTTCGAGCAGCTTCCCAAGCACTGGCAGGTGTGTGAGGAGAAGGCGCTCGAGCACGGTCGGTCGGTTGACCGCCGCAACTGGCGCCTGGTGGTCCCGATGCACATCGCCGAGACACGCGAGCAGGCGCACGCCGACATGGAGTACGGCTCGCTGCGGCTCGCGCGCTACATGGAGTACCTCGGCGGCGCGGCGCCGCCCTGGGCCAGCTCGACGCGCAAGATGCTCGACGAGTGGACGGGACCCGGGCTGATCGTGTTCGGACGTCTGACGCTCGGCACGCCCGAGGATGCGGTCGCCACGATCGAATCGCTGATCGAGCGCTCGGGAGGCTTCGGGACCGTGCTGTTGCTGGGTCACAACTGTGCCAGCCCGGCGGCCACGACCAGGAGCTACGAGCTGATCGCGCGCAGCGTGATGCCCGAGATCAATGGGATGAACCGCAACCGGAAGCGCAGCATGGAGTGGGCGCGCCGCAACAGCGGGCGTTTCATCCCCGCGATGATGGGCGGCATCACGAACGCAATCGCCGATCACGAGAAGGAGCGCGCCGAGCGCGGTGGCAGCGGGACGGCCTGGGTGCCTGGAGGTGCCCCCAGCGGCGGCACCGAGTCCGCGGACTGAGCGGGCGTCAGTCGTGACGTTGGCCGCGCTGCTCCTGGCGGCTCCTGCGATCTACTGGCTGATCGGGCTCGGCTGTCTCGAGCTGCTGGGCCGCTCGCGCGAGCGGACGCCGCTCGCGCCGTTGCTCGGATTCGCGGTCGCGGGCTGGGTGCCACAGCTGGCGCTCGGGCTGGGTGGCGTCCCCCATTTCACTCCGGTCGTGCTCGGCGTGCTCGCGTTGCTTCCGTTCCGGTCGCCGCGAGAGCTGTGGCGCCCGGATGCGGCCCGCAGCTTCCTGTTATTTGGCTTCTGTTATGCGATCAGTGTCACGATCTTCGCAGTCGCGCCGATGCCCGCGCTCGGCCTGTGGGGCACGGACTGGGCGATGTACCTGCGCGCCGGTCCCGCGCTGCTCGAGTACGCTGCGGACCCGTCGGCGCTCAGCGCAGCGCGTCCGCTGCCCGAGCTGCTCGCGTCGCGCCCCCGGCTGTTCGCATCGCGCCCGCACCTGTTCAGCACGGCGATCAGTCCGATCGCGGGCTGGGCATCGCCGTTGATCGTTCTGGAGATTGCAGCGTCCGTCGCGGCGGCGAGCCTGGTCTCGGCGCTCGGCTTCGTGGCGCGCCGGCTCGGGCGCCCCGAGCCCTCGCTGCTGTGGGCCGGGTTCTTCGTGTCGCTCCCGCTGTTCGGCTACCACCTGCTCGCGGTGTGGCCCAAGCTCGCCGCCGCGGGCTGCGTACTGGTCGCGCTGGCCGAGGCTTATGCGCATCGCCAGAGTGGGCGCGCGACGGATCTCGTCTGGTCGTGGATGTGGATGGGATTCGCGATTGCCGCCCATCACTCCTCGGCGCTGTACCTGCCGCTGTTGCTGGCGGTCATCGCGACTGGCCGAGGCGCGAGCCGGAGGTTGCGTTGGCGTGCGATGGCCGGGTCGCTCGGCATCGGCGCCGGGGTGCTGTTCGTGACCGCGGGCGTCTACGAGCTGTGGGCTCTCGCGCACCTCGGTGCTGCCGCGCGGATCGCCAACAACCCCGCGATCCACCAGGCGTCGAGCTTCGAGCCGGGCTTCCTGCTGACGAAGTCGCTCAAGCAGCTGTTCCTGGCCGTCGTCGGCGGCAGCTTCCCGGAGATTTTGCGCAACCTCGCTCGAGCTGGCGGAGCCGGCTCGACGCCGGTTGCACTCGGTCATCTGAGCATCGCCGTCTCGAGCTGGCTGGTGTTCCTGGCCGGGACGTTCGTGGGCAATCTGCTGCCGCTGGGGATCGCTGCGCGGCGGCAGATCGCGGTCGCCTGGCGGGACTTCCGCGGCCACGAGCTCTTCGGGCCGGTGTCGCTCGGCGCCGGCCTGGCGCTGGTCGCGTCGGCGTTGCTCGCCCCAATCCTTCATCTGAGCGCGGCGCAGCTGGGCGCGACGCCGATCTGCGTGGCGCTCGTCTACTTCGCCTCGTCACCGCCGACCGCCGGACCGCGTGCTCTACGCGCCGCACTGGGCGTATCGCTCGCGCTGGGGGCGCTGCCCTTCGCCCTGCATCTGCTGGCCACGCGCGTCGCCTTCGCGCGCGCCCTGTCGGGAGACCGCGAGCTGCTCGACTGGTTCGTGCGGTTCGAAGGCGACACGCAGCTCGTGCTGTCACTCGATGCGACGTCGCTCGCGCAGGCGGCGACGCCGCTGGTCTGGGTCGCGATCGCAACCCTGGTCGCGCTTCCGCTCTGGCTGCGCCGACGACTTGGCGAGAGCGCCGAGAGCTGATGCAAGACGAGCGCCTGGCAGCCTGGATCACGGCGCTGGCGCTCGCAATCGGCCTGATCTTGCGCGTCCAGGGGATGCTCAGCGAGTACTGGTTCGACGAGCTCTGGAGCACCAGCATTGCGCTCAGCGCCTCCGGAATCGCCGACCTGTACGCGCGAGCGCACGACAACAACCATCTGCTCAACACGCTCGTGATCCACTGGATCGGTCCGCGCGACGGTTGGCTCGCCTACCGCAGCCTGGCCTTCGGTGCGGGTCTGCTGTTGCTGGCCGCGGCCGTCTTCGAGCGCGGTCGCACGCCCGGCGAGCGCGCCGTCCGCGCGCTACTGCTCGGGAGCTCGCCGCTGGTGGTGCTGCTCTCGACCGAGGCGCGCGGCTACGCGCCTGCGTTGGCGGCAGCACTCGGCGCGTGGGCCGTGTTGCGGCGGCGCCTCGAGTCGGGTGGTCTGGCGCCGCTGCTCGCGTTCAACGCGCTGCTGCCGCTCGGGCTGCTTTCCCACCTGGTCTTCGTGCACGTCTACCTCGCGTCGCTCGCGTACGCCGTTGCAGTATTGCGCGCGCGCGCCGACGGTGCGCGCCCCGTGCTGCGCGAGCTCGCCCTGCTGTTCGGGCTGCCCGGAGTCCTGGCTGCGCTTCACGGCGTGTTCTTCGTCGCGCGCATGGAGACGGGTGGCGGACCGGAGTTCGGCGCGCTCGAGTTCGTCACCCGCGTGGTCGCGTTCACCTATGGGGTTCCCGAGTGGAGCTGGCTGTGTGCGGGGCTCGCGGCCGTCGGCGTTGGCGTGTTCGGGAGCCACCTCGCGCGTGGGATGCGGGCGGGAGACCCGCGCTGGCTGTTCGACCTGGTGATCGTCGTGGTCTCCCCCTTACTTCTCGTGTTGCTGTTCGATCCCGGCGTGATCGCGGTGCGCTACTTCGCGCTGCAGATCGTCTTCTTCCTGCTGGCGTTCGCCGACCGGCTGGCCGCCTGGCTGGCGCAGCCGGGCACGCCGCGGCTCGCTGCGCTCGGCCTGCTCGCCACTCTGCTGGTCGGGAATGCCACCCATCAGCTCGCGTTTGCACGCACCGGACGCGGGCAGTATGTCGCCGCATTGCGCGCGATGGCGGCCGCCGAGCCCGGCAGCGGCGAGATCCGCGTCGCCGCCGATCACGACTCGCGCGCGCGCCTGCTCGTCGGCTACTACGCCCGCTTCGTCGACCGGCCGATCCGCTTCGTCCGGCGGGGCGAGACGAGCGAGCTCGAGCCGGGCTGGTTCATCGACCACGAGGTCCACCCGCGAGACCCGCCGCCGACCCAGATCACGGTCCTCGGCCGGTCGTATCAGCTGGTCGGTCGCCACGACTTCGCGTACCTGTCGGGCTTTCGCTGGAATCTCTACCGCTTCGTGTCCGAGGTGTCCGACGAGTCCAACGAGTAGGCCGACGGGCGCCGACCGTAGACTGCGATGGGCCGGTCCCAGGCGCGGCCGACGTCGGCGATCCGAGCGTAGTCGCGCGAGAACGAGGTGCCCGGGCGAACGAGATGCTCGAGGTAGGTGAGTGAGTTCACGACGTAGTCGGGCGCGAGCTCTTCGACCATCCGGGTCGGCACGATGTTGTTCGCCGTGGTGAAGGGCTGGCCCTGGGCGTCGAGCAGGTCCGAGCGGGGTGGCGGGTAGAACGGCAGCGCCTCTGGCGAGCAGAGTCCCACCGCGTCGAGCACCGGGCCGTGGTAGAAATAGCCGAACACACCGACTTCGCTGATCAGCGCGGTTGCCCCCGCCCCGCGTTCGTTCAGCTGCAGCGCGGCCGCGCGGTAGCCCGTGTAGCGCTCGCGCTCCCAGGCTTCCCAGGTCTCGCCGCGCGGGTCCCGCGCCGCGAGCAGGCCGCGGTTCGCCTCTGCGCCGTCGCTGCGCCACGTGTACTGGTTCGCCGTGGCAAACAGCGCGCACGCGCCCAGCATCAGCGCCCCGCCAGCGACCGGGCCCAGGCGGAAGAGCCTGGCAGCCCTCACCACCAGACACGCGGCGCCCGCGTACAGCAGCAGCGTCGCCAGGCTGACGAACGAGGGCAGATACCAGATCGCCAGCGTGCCGAGCCAGCCGTGGAGCAGCAGGAAGCCGATCGGGTAGAGCGCGTAGACATAGCGGTCCCCGGCGCGCAGCAGCGTCGGCCCGAGCGCCACCAGGCCGAGCAACGCGAGCCACCAGTGCGCACGGTCGCGAAGGCTCCAGTCGCCCGGATTCAGCCGGCCCTGGAACAGCACCGGCTGGGCGCGCCGCTCCCACATGCGAGCGGTGGCGGCGGGAATCGCAGGCAGGCGGTCGACCAGATCGACCGACGTGTCCGCGTACGGCCGGTAGATCCGGGGAAAGTTCTGTTTGGCGACGATCGAGTGGGGAACGGGCGAGCCGTAGAACGCGCTCGAGAAGATCAGCCAGGCGAGCGGCAGCAGCGCGAAGGCCGCGACCCCGCGCCGCGTGAGGCGGCCTCGCCGCAGCAGCACGCCCCATACGATTGGCGCGAGCAGCAATCCCTCGGGCCGCACCAGGGGGGCGAGCGACGCGAGGATCAGCGAGGCGAGCGCCCGGTCGCGGCGCAGCGCGTACAGGCAGCCGAGCACGACCGCCACCAGCAGCGCCGCTTCGAAGCCCAGCGAGAAGACGTAGACGTCGACGCCGTTGAAGCCGACCAGCGCAGCGGCCAGCAGTGCGGGCCACGGCCGCCCGATCAAGTCGAGCGCGATCAGGAAGGCGAGGACGACGATCCCAGTCGACAGGCAGGCATTGGTCGCCAGAGCGATCGGCTCGATCTGCTCGGGTCCGATGACGGCGCCGAGCAGGCCGAGCACGAGCAGCCAGGCCGGGCTCGTCGAGCCGAGCACCGGCGGGCCGGTGAGATTCCAGGCGGGCCAGCCGTGGAGCGCCAGGTTCCTGGCGTGCCGGAACGTGATGTAGGCGTCATCGCTCGGTTGCAGGCCCTGCGAGAGCAGGAACACCGCCGAGCCGATGCCCAGCAGCAGTGCGAGACCGAACATGCGGCGCGATGGCCACGCCGGGAGCTCGCGGACTGCGGCAGCGGCATCGCTCATCAGGCCGATCCTACCGCGTCGGAGTCGACGAAGTTCGTGCATCGACCCCGCCCAATGCGTATTGTGAGCGCGCGGGCGCCTCGAGGCCGGCGTCATAGGAGGCATGCATGCCGACGATCCTTCCGCTCTACGCCGGAATTCTGGGGCTGATGTCGATCGTACTGGCATCGCTGGCCGGTCGTCTGCGGGGCAGCACGAAGATCTCCGTCGGAGACGGCGGCGACTCAGAGCTGCTGGTCGCGATGCGGCGCCACGCGAACTTCATCGAGTACGTGCCGCTCGCGCTGGTGTTGATCGCGCTCGTCGAGATGAGCGGTGCGCCGGCGTTGGCGATCCATCTGCTCGGCGGCGGGCTCGTCGTGTCCCGGCTCTGCCACGCCATCGGGCTCAACGCGGACACGATCCAGAGTGCCGCCCGCATCGTCGGCGCGGCGGGGACCATGCTGGTCACCCTGGTCGCATCGGTCTGGGCGATCGTCTCGTTCGTTTGACAAGCGTCGGGCAAGCCCGACGGATCCGAGGAGGAAGTAATGCTCGAAGCCGGTACGGCAGCACCCGATTTCACCGTGCAGGATCATGAGGGCCGCAGCGTCAGCCTGAGCTCGTTGCGCGGCAAATGGATCGCCATGTGGTGGTATCCCAAGGCCTCGACCCCCGGCTGAACGGTCCAGGGTCACGGGTTCCGTGATCACGCAGCCGAGATCGAGGCAGCCAACGCCGTCGTGCTGGGGATTTCGTTCGATAGCGTCGAGGACCAGAAGAAGTTCGCCGTGGCCGAAGGCTTCCCCTACGCCCTGCTCTCCGATTCGGACAAGACGGTCGGCAAGGCGTACGACGCCGAGCGTGTGGAAGGCGAGAAGTACTTCGAGGCCGGCATTCCGCGGCGCATCAGCTACTTGATCGATCCAGAGGGGAAGATCCACAAGACCTACGACGTAGAGGGCGACAAGCTCGATCTCGGTGGCCACGCCGAGGCGGTGCTCGCCGACATCCGCGCCGCGAGCTGATCGATCGGGTGCGATCCCGCCCCGGGAGGGGACGACCATGCGCGTAGGGCTGTTGGGCATCTACCAGAACTACCTCGGCCGCGAGAGCGACGAGGCGATGATGCAGCGCGAGATGCATCTCGCCTCGATTGCCGAGGGCCTCGGATACGACAGCTACTGGCCGCCCGAGCACCACTTCGGCGACTACTCGATGTGCCCCGACAACCTGCAGATCCTGTCCTGGCTGGCAGGTCGCAGCGAGCGCATCCTGCTCGGCACCGGCGCCGTGATTCTGCCGTGGAACGATCCGCTGCGGGTCGTCGAGAAGTTCGCCGTACTCGACCACCTCTCGGGCGGCCGCGCGCTGCTGGGTCTGGGCCGCGGGCTCGCGCGCCGTGAGTACGAGCACTTCCAGGTCGACATGGCCGAGGCTCGCGGCCGCTTCGACGAAGCCGCTGGCATGATCTTCAACGCGCTCGAAACGGGATTCATCGAGGGAGACGGCCCCTACTACCCGCAGGTTCGAACCGAGATCCGCCCGCGTCCCTTCAAGAGCTGGAAGGATCGCTTCTACTGTGTGGGCATGTCGCCCGAGTCGGTCGAGACTGGCGCACGGCTCGGCTCCCGACTGATGACGCTTACGCAGCAGCCGTGGGACGTCTACCGGGACGGCACGCTTGCTGAGTACCTGAAGCACTGGAGCAAGCATCACGACGAGCCGCCGCGCCCACCGCTGGTGGGCGACCTGCTGTTCTGCGACGAGAGCGCCGATCGCGCGCACGAGATCGCACACGAGTACGCCGCGAACTACTTCCTGACCGCGGCGGACCACTACGAGTTCCTGAGCGACCACCTGTCGAAGACGAAGGGCTACGAGAACTACGCCAGCAGCTCGCAGCTGTTCCAGGAGGTCGGCCTCGAGACCGCCGCGAAGGGCTATGTCGAGCTGCACACCTGGGGCACGCCGCAGCAGATCCTCGAGAAGCTCGAGCAGCGCAGGGCGCTGATCGGCGACTTCGAACTGCTGTGCATCCCCAGCTACGGCGGCTTGTCGACGCAGGACGCCGAAGGGAGCCTGCGTACCTTCGCCGAGCAGGTGCTCCCCGAGCTGCACTCCTGGCGCTGATCCGGCGGCTCGCACTGCGCGGCGGGCGTCGGAGGTCCGGCTGGCTCGCGCGTCAGGCCAGGCTCGCCAGCTCGCTGAGCTTCACGATGCGTGGCGTCGGCAGCGGATGGCGGTCGGCAAACAGGTAGCGGAGCGTCCACACGCCCTCGCTGTGGCCTTCGGTGTCGAGCCAGTTCGTGCCCGGAATCTCCGGATCCTCGCGGCACTGGATCACACGCACGGTGCCGTCGGCGCGGTAGACGGCGCGCTCCATGTTCACGTCGACCGGCCGGTAGCGATAGTCGAACGACTGGCCCCAGTAGTTGCTCAGCACGATCGCCCAGTACTTGCACTCGGGCGGATCGATGTCGATCACGATCGCTTCGTCGTCGGCCTGCATCCAGTAGCCGCTGGCGTAGAACTGTCCGGGAATGCCATGCTGCGCGGCCGCCGCCTCGTCGTCGCTCTCCCAGAAGGTGTTGGGTCGGGTCTTCCACAGGTCGGACCAGTCGAAGAAGATCTTGTTGGTGCCGCGGATATAGCCGGCCGAACGCCGCAGCGCGCCCACCACGAACTCGGGCGTGAGCGGCGGCGGCGGCTGCCTGTCCTCGTCGACGCGCTCGATGTGGAGCCGGGCCGGTGTCTGCCGGCTCCGGTGCGTGAAGGTCTGTCGGATCATCATCGTGCGCGTGGCAGGCGTGAGCTTCACCCAGTTCTTGGGCTGCTCGTCGGGCGACAGGAACGCTTCGAACCCGCCGTCGGGGTCGATCTCGAGCTCGTCGAGGTAGACGAAGTTCTCGGTGCTGCCGCCGCCGCCGCCGAAGGAGCCGCCGTAGATCGCAATCGACATGATGTAGGCGTCGCCGCGCGTGCCCCAGAGTCGATAGGTGTGCTCGCCCGAGAGGCGCGCGTTGGTGTGGATGTTGTCCGGGTTGTCCCAGCCGATCTTCATCGTCTCGTGCAGGCTCGTGAACAGCCACGGACGAGCCGGGTCGCCCCCTTCCATGATCAGCTCGAAGCACGAGCGCACCATGTGCGCCAGGTAGCGGTGTCCCTCGGCGATGTCGACGGGCGACTTCGGTGCCGTCGGACGCAGCAGATCCTTGCCGCGCTCCTTCAGCGCCTCACAGAATTCGTCCCAGGCTTCGCCGGAAGCCAGGAACTCGTAGGCGTCGACGGCTTCCTTGGCTCGGGGCACGGCATCTCCTCGTTCGCGAAGCTTCGCGGCTCCTGTCTAGCCCGCCGTGCGCGGCGGGGTCAACCGATTCACTCGCCGGGAGCGGGGCCGAAGAACGGGCTCGACCAGGCGGCGCCGTCGTTTTGCTGGACGGCGCGCACGTACAAGAACTCGCCCGGTTCGAGTGGGGCGAGCTCGAGCGCGGCCGACCACTCGGTCAGCCCCTCGCCGGCGAGTCGCAGCGCGATCTCGCCGCCGCGGATGACGTCGACGCGATCGAGCGGGGCGGCCGAGGCGACGCGAATCTCCAGCGTGTGGACCGCATCGCTCGGCATGGCGGGCACGACGCTGCCCATTTCATATCGATCGTCGAGCGTGGTGCGCAGGAAGATCCGCGGGCCGTTGGTCGCATAGACGCGGCGCTCGCGCAGCGCTGCGAGTACGGCCTCGCGCGACGGCTTGGCGGCGAAGATCGCCGCGAGCCCGCTGTTGCGCGTCGGGGACGCCAGGTGCGTGAGTCCGGGATGGCCGTCGTGGCTGTCGCCGCTGCCGATCAGGCCCAGCCGGTAGCCGAGGCCGAGCGCATCGCGCACGTAGTTGCCCGGGACCGGCGAATAGATCGGGCGAGGAGAGTCCTCGGCTTCGCTGCTCCCGTGGACGGACACGATCTCGGTCACCGGCTCGAGCTCGGGATCCGGCGCGTAGGCCCAGTTGGTCGCGACCGGACCCCCGGCGGAGTGGTGGGCGAAGGTGAGGGCGCGGCGGCCGCGCAGCGCGTCCCACAGCTGCGCCGGGGTCTCGTACCGTCGTTCGATGCCGATCGAGCTGAGCACGGGCCCGGTGTCGTCGAAGTAGAGCACGTGCCGGTGGCCGTGCAGCCAGCTGGTCCACTCGTAGCCGAGCAGGGTGACGAAGCGCCCGGGCTCGTGCGCGGCTGCGGCCGCCCGCTGGATGCGCTCCCACATCTCGGGGTTGGCGTCCAGGAAGCGCATGCCCCAGTGGTCGTGATCGGTGAGTGCCGCGACGTCGAGCCCGCCGATCTCGCGCGCGTAGCGGAAGAAGTCCTCCGGGGTCCCTGTCCCATCGGACAGGTTCGAGTGGCCGTGCAGGTCCGCCCACAGGATGCGCGGCACTCCCTCGCGCACGACGATCGGGTCCGAGACGGTGACCAGCTCGCGGCTGCCCCCGCGCGCCGATGGATCGTCGATCGACAGCTGCGCGCGGATGCGGTGGACGCCCGCGGTGAGCGCGCGTCCCAGGACGGACGCGGTTCCCGCGTCGCCTGCGCTCAACCCGACACGGCTCGGGAACTCGAGCCCTGCCTCGGCCTCGAGTCGCACCTCCCCTTCGACGGTGACGCCCGCATTGCCGAGCGCATCCAGGACCGAGACGCGAAGCTCGATCTCCTCGCCCGGTTGCGCCGTCGTCGGCTGTCGCAACACCAGGATCGCCGCGGGCCCGGCGTGCGTCGCGATGCGCGGCGACAGCGCCACCACGCCCCGCACGCCGTCGCCGTCCGCGTCGACGTGGAGCCAGACTGGCGACTCGCGCTCGGCGTAGCGATCGACGATCGCGCCCGTCGCTCCGGCACCGTAGGTGAGCTCGACGGTCTCCCCGGCTTCGAGTGCGCGGCCGGCGACGGTGAAGCCGACCAGTCCCTGGCCGTACGTCTCGGCCGTGAGCTCGACGCCTTCCGCGTCGGTCGAGGCGGCGGTGTAGCCGTCGTACTGGGGCACCTGGGTCTGCGCGGGCTGCCAGTCCCAGAAGGGCGACGTCTGCAGGAACAGCACGCCCCCCTCGGCGATCCCGTGCGGGCCGGCTCGGTAGAGCATGCGCACCCGGGCGCGGCTCCCGGCACGCACCGAGTCGACCGGCTCTCCCACGCCGTCGGGCCCCACAGCGCGCAGCTCGAGCAGCCTCCCCTCGCCGCCGCCGTCTCCCGGGTGGCGCTCGAGCAGCAGGTCCTCGATCAGGCTGTCGGCGGTCCCGACCTGTGCGTCGGGAGACAGTCCGGCGCGGAGATCCGCCGTCTCCGCCGCTTCGAGCGGCTCCTCGGACGGCTCGTCGCTGCCGCAGGCCAGAGCGGCGAGCGCGAGCAGCAGTGCGGCGCGCGCGACCGCGGGCGGACGCTTCGATTGGACCACGACCCTGGAGGTAGCACGAACGCTTACGGTCGCGGTCGGCCGCAAAATCGTCGCGGTCGCGCTCGTCACCCGTTGCGGTGGCGCCGGCCTGGGCGGCGAGCTCGTCACGGCTGCAGTCTGCCGAGCAGCACGGCTGCGGCCGTCTCGACCCGCAGGGGGCGTGCGCCCAGAGAGATCGGCTGCATGCCGGCTGCGCGCAGCGCCTCGACCTCGTGATCGAGGAAGCCGCCCTCGGGTCCCACCGCGACCACGGCGGGCGTCGGAATGCCGATCGACGCGTCCGGCGCAGCTCCGGGGTGCGCGAACACGCCGCGCGCGTCGGCGAGCAGCGGCGGCAGCTCGTCCTCGACGAAGGGGCGGAAGCGTCGCCGCAGCAACAGCTCGGGAAGCACAGTGTCGCGCGCCTGCTCGAGTCCGAGTACCAGCTTGCCGCGCAGCGCATCGGGCGCGAGCGCGCTCGCCTGCCAGTAGGTCTTCTCCACCCGGCGGGTGTGCAGCAAGACGATGCGCTTCACCCCGAAGCTGGTGGCCGAGGCCAGCACGCGGCCGAGCACCGGCGGCCGGGGGAGCGCCAGGACGAGAGTGGCCGCGAGCGGCGGGGGCGGCTCGCGGTCGAGCTGGACGTCGAGCACGAGCTCGCGGGCATCGAGCGAGACGATCCGCGCGCTGCCGACGCGATCGTCCAGCAGCCCGACGCACAGCTCGTCGCCGACGCTGGCGCGCAGGATCCGCTTCACGTGCCGCGCGCGCCGGCCGTGCACGACCGCGCGACCGTCGCGCTCGAAGTCCTCGGGGCCGAGCAGCAGCAGGTTCATGCCGGGGCTAGCGATCCGACAGGAAGCCGATGCGCTGGAAGATCGGCTGCGGCAGCCAGCGCACCAGGAACATGATCGGTCGCCAGTAGCGCGGCAGGTACGCGAGGGGCCGATCGCGTTCGATCGCGCGGACGATGTCGCGCGCCACGTCGGGGGCCTGGCCGAAGAGCGCCGTCTTCGGGTGGTCGGCGGTCATGGGCGTGTCGACCGGGCCGAGCCGCAGCTCGTGCACCGAGACCCCCGCGTCGTACAACCGGCTGCGCATGCCCTCGAGATAGGTGGTCGTCGCGCTCTTGGCCGAGCCGTAGGTGTAGTTGCGGGGCCGACCGCGATCGCCGGCGACCGAGGTCAGCACGGCGATGTGGCCGGCGCGTCGCTGCTCCAGGTGGTTTGCGAGCGGAATCAGGAACGAGACGGCGCTCGTGAAGTTGGCCGACAGGGTCTGCAGCGCCGTGTCGAGGCGGCGTTCGGTCTCGGGCTGGTCGGGCAGCCAGCCGTGCGCGATCACGGCGACGTCGATCGTGCCCAGCGCCGCAATCGCCGCGTCGACGTGGGCCTCGTTTGCCTCGAGCTGCGAGAAGTCGCCGCTCGACGTGCCGCGTACCGCGGAGGCGAGCTCCTCGGCGAGCTGGCGCAGCCGCGTCGCGTTGCGGGCGACGAGAAACAGCTCGGCGCCCCGCCGCGCGTACTCGCGGGCGACGTGGCCGGCGATGGCGGAGGTCGCGCCCACGATCAGCACGCGAGGCTGCGCCGGCCCCGTCACGCTCGTCCTCGCAGCGCCGTTGCGCGGCGGGCGACGTGTTCGCGCAGCGCCAGCCGTTCGTCGTCCAGCCACTCGCACAGCACCGGGCGAGTGCGGCGCGGATCGATCAGGTCGTGGACGCCGAAGCCCTCGGCCCGTGGAAACGGCGTGCGGCCGCGCGCGAGCTGCTCCTCGAGCTCGGCGCGCTTCGCCTCCGGATCGGCGGCTTCGGCGATCTCGCGGCGGAAAGCCACCGCGACCCCCCCCTCGATCGGGAGCGCGCCGCTCTCGGCCGAGGGCCACGCGAGCACGGTGCCGCGCGGGCCGAAGTGCGCGGCGGCGGCGACGCCATAGGCCTTGCGCACATGCAGCGACACCCAGGGCACGCTGGTGCGCATGGCGGCGACGATCGTCTGGACGCCGTAGCGGATGGTGCCGCTCTTCTCGGAGGCACTGCCGATCAGGAAGCCCGGCTCGTCGACGAACGCGATGATCGGCAGGTGGAAGCGCTCGCACAGCTCGAGGAAGCGGGTGATCTTCTGCGAGCCCGCCGCGTCCATCGAACCGCCGTAGATCTTCGGGTCGTTGGCCCAGATGCCGACGGGATGGCCGGCCAGGCGCGCGAGCGCGGTGATCTGCGACCGGCCGTACTCGGGTGTCAGCTCGAACAGCGTGTCGCGATCGACGACCCAGCGCAGCAGCTTGCGCATGGCGTAGACCCGGCGGCGGTTGCGCGGCACGAGCTCGAGCAGTGCCTCCTCGCAGCGTTCCGGGTCGTCGTCGCACGCCGCCTCGGGCGGCGCCTCGAGGACGTTGCTCGGCAGGTACGACAGGAAGCGGCGCACCAGCGCGAGTGCCTCGTGCTCGTCCTCGGCGGCGTTGTCGACGACGCCGTTGCGCAGGTGTACCCGTGCGCCGCCGAGCTCGTCCTTGGTCAGCTTCTCGCCGAGTGCGCGTTCGACCAGGGCGGGCCCGCCGATCAGGACCTGCGAGGTGTGCCGGGTCATCACCGAGAAGTGCGATGCCGCGAGCCGCGCGGCCGGAAAGCCGGCCACCGCGCCGAGTGCCGCCGACGCGACCGGAACCAGCTCGAGGACACGCGCGATCGACTCGAAGCGCGGGTTGGCAAACGGCGGCTCGCCGGACGGCGCGGGCGTCGGTCCGCGCTTGCCGTCCTTGCCGCGCGTACCCGTGACGCTGCCGCCGCCGCCCTCGAGCAGTCGCACCAGCGGCAGGCGGCGCTGGATCGCGAGATCCTCGGCGTAGACGCTCTTGCGCAGACCGGCGGGTGTCGGCGACCCGCCCCGCACGGTGAAGTCCTCGCCGCCCACCACGACCGGTCGCGTGTCGACACGCGCCACGCCGAGCACGTAGTTCGCCGGTGTGAAGGAGCGCAGCGCGCCCGACTCGTCGAGCTCGGCGTGTCCGGCCATCGGCCCCTGCTCGCGGAAGCTGTCGTCGTCGGCGAGCGCGGCGATGCGCTCGCGGATCGTGAGCCGGCCCCGCTCGTGCTGCCTGGCGATGGCCTCGGCGCCACCCATCGAGCGCGCGAGCTCGCGGCGCCTCTGGATCTCGTCGACTTCGGGCTTCCAGCTCACTCGCGCTCCCGGTACTGCGTACTCGCTCGGCCGCTCGCTCACTCGCTAGAAGTAGAGCAGCTCCGGCTCGAGGGTTGCGAGATCGACGACGCCGACCGACTGCCGTCCCGCCAGGTGTCCGGCACACTCGCCGGGGTTGAACAGCAGCCGGCCTTCGCCGCGTTCCATGGTGCGACGGTGCGTGTGCCCGTGCAGCACCACGGCGTACTCGTCCGCGGCGGCATCCTCGAGCTCGGCCGGATCGTGCGCGACCAGGATGCGCCGCGATGCGAGCGTCCACGAAAACGGCGGTTCCACCAGCTCGATCGCGAGGCCGGCCGCGCTCTCGCGCAGCGCCTCGCGTTCGTCGTTGTTGCCGAAGACGCCGATGATCGGAACGTCCACTGCCGCGAGCGCGCGCAGCGTCCGCGGCTGCGTGATGTCGCCGGTGTGGACGACGCGCTCCACGCCGGCCTCGCGGAACAGCTCGACGATGCGTTCGACGTTGCGGAGATTGTTGTGCGTGTCGCTGACGACCCCGATGCGCATGGCGCGCCCATGCTATCCCGCCCGGGTGCGCTCGTCGCGCGAGACGATCGCGATGCCCGCGAGGACGGACAGGGCGCCGGCCGCCTGGGAGGCGCTGACCGACTCGCCGAGCCACCACCAGGCGAGCGCCGTTGCCACGACGGGCTGTGCCACCAGCGCCACCGCGGTGAAGGGAGGCGGCATGAAGCGAACCGCCCAGACGATGGCGAATGCGCCGATCAGCTGCGAGATCACGGCCGCGGCACCAATCGCGAGCCACGACTGCAGTGGGAAGCCGCGGAAGGCATCGCCGAGGACGAGGCCGTAGAACCCGAGCACGCTCGCGGCCGCGAGGCTCATACAGGTGATGGCGGTGAGTGCGTCGAGCGTCGCTCGGGCCCGCGTCATCACCAGGATGTAGCCGGTGTAGAACAGCGCGGCTGCCAGTGCGAGAGCGTCGCCTTGCACCGCGCGCGGGTCGCCGAGCTCGACGCCCAGCAGCACGGCCGCGCCCGCCAGCGCCAGGCCGGCGCCCAGCGCGAAGCCCCCGCCCAGGGGCTGGCGCAGCACCAGGGTGGTGAACAGGCCCACGTGGATCGGCGTCGTGTTCACCAGCAGCGTCGCGTTGGCGATCGAGGTGCGCACGAGCGCGTGGTGCCAGAGCGCGATGTCCGTCCCGAACAGCGCCCCGGCAAGCAGTGCCAGCACGACGTCGCGGCGCGATACCGCCAGCTCCGCCAGCTGCCCGCCCGCGCGAGCCCGCAGCCGGCGGATGCCGAGCGCCGCGATCAGGACCACGCTCGCGATCGCCATCCGGTAGAAGCCCACCACCACGGGCGGCGCAGGCTGTGCGAGGCGCAAGAACAGGCCGGCGCAGGCGATCCCGACGACGCCCACACTGAACACCCAGCCGGGGTGAAGCATCGCCGGACCTTACCGGAAGACGCGACGCGACGACGCCAAGCATCGGTATGATTGGCCGCCGTGGAGCTTGCCGCCGCCATCTTCGTCGTCCTCCTGGGTCTGGGACTTCGGCGCCTCCTGTCGGGCTATCCGACGACGAGTCGCAGCTACCGCCACCTGCGGCGGCGTGAGATCGCGCTGCTGCGCGCGGCGACGGACGCGATGTTCCCGGCGCGAGGTGCCGTCCCGGTCGCGGGCGCAGACGTCGACGCGCCGGGCTACGTCGACACCTGGTTCGACGTGCTCCATCCGCTGCGGCGCTTCCAGATCCGCTTGTTGCTGCTGCTCTTCGAGCAGGTGACCCTGGTCTTCTGGGCGCCGGGCCCGCGCGGCTGGCGGCGCTTCTCGGCGCTGTCGCTGCAGCAGCGCATCGAGGTGCTGCGGGGCTGGTACTCGAGTCACTGGTTCGCGCGCCGGCTGGTGTTCACGGCCCTTCGCTCGGTGCTCGGGATTGCCTATCTCGGAGATCCGGCGACGATGCGCTTCCTGCGGGTCGCTCCGTACGATTTCGAGAGTCCGGTGCTCGACGCAGACGTGCTGTATCCGCCGATCGGTCAGGGGCCCGACGCGATCGTCTACGGCCCGGAGGATCGCAGCCCGCCCTCCGACGGGGTGCCGATCGATCTCGACAGCCCGGTGCACCCCGACTACGCCGAGCGACCGCTGTGAGTGTCCAGCTGACCGATCCCGCCGAGCTCCTGGCGATGCGCGGAAGGCTGCGAGTCTTCGCCCAGTACGACCGCGATGTGCGCGAGTCCGCCGACGTCGTCGTCGTGGGCTCGGGGCCGGCCGGGTCGGTCGTCGCCTACGAGCTGGCCGCTGCGGGGCACGACGTGATCCTGCTCGAGGAAGGACCGCCGTTTACGCCGCGCGAGTTCGCGCTCGAGGGCGGGCTGTCGATGGCGCGCACCATGCGCGAGAGCGGGCTGCGCACCACGGCCGGCTCGATCATGCCGACCATGCAGGCGATCTGCCTGGGCGGGGGCTCGCTGGTGAACTCGGCGATCTGTGTGCGGCCTCCCCCGACGGTGTTCGATGCGTGGTCCGAGATGTTCGAGCTCGAGCACACCACGCGGGCGGAGCTGGATGCGCACTTCGACGCGGTCGGCGAGTTTCTGGGCATTGCTCCCACGCCGGAGGACGTGCTCGGCAAGCGCAACACGTTGTTCCGCGACGGCTGCGATGCGCTCGGCATCTCGAGCGAGCCGATCGCGCGCAATGTCCGCGGCTGCAAGGGCACGGGAGAGTGTTTCACCGGCTGCCGCAACCGCGCCAAGCAGAGTATGGACATCAGCTACATCCCGGAGGCGCTGCGTCTGGGGACGCGGGTCTTCACCTCGGTGCAGGTGCAGCACATCCTCTCCGAAGGGACGCGCGTCCGCGGCGTCGAGGGCCAGGTGGTCGAGCCCTTCACGGGCAAGCGATCGTACAAGCTGCACTTCGACGCGCAGCTGGTGGTCCTGGCGGCTGGCTGCATGGCCACCCCGGTGCTGCTGCAGAAGAGCGGCAACCTCGCCAATCGCTCGGATCAGGTCGGCCGCAACCTGCAGTTCCATCCCGGGATCGCGGTCGCGGGTGTCTTCCCGGAGCCGATCGACGTCCAGTTCGGCGCGACCCAGGGATATCAGTCGCTCGAGTTCCTCGAGCGCGGCTTCAAGCTCGAGTCGCTGTGGGCGCCGCCCGCGGTGATGGCCGTGCGCACGCCCGGCTTCGGGCACGAGCTGTTGCAGCACTTCTCCGCCATTCCGCGCACCGCGGCATGGGATGCGATCTGCAGCACGCATCGTTCGCTCGGCACGGTGCGCGCGCGGCGCGGCGCCACGCTCGACCCGGCGCTGCGCTGGCATCTGCACCCCGACGACGCGCCGCTGCTGCGCGAAGCGCTCCACACGCTTGCCCGGCTGTTCTTCGCGGCGGGTGCCGAGCGGATCCTGCCGGGGGTGGCGAGGCTGTCGCCGGTGATGCACTCGGCGGACGAGGCGCGCGTTCTGCTGACCGAAGCCGTCCAGGGTCGCGATCTGGTCACCGGTGGCAACCACGTCTTCTCGACCACGCGCATGCACGGGCGAGCCGAGGCGGGGGTGGTCGACGAGATCGGGCGCTGCCACGACCTCGACAACCTCTACATCGCCGACACCGGGATCTTTCCGCGCTGCCCGTCGGTCAACCCGATGTATACGGCGATGGCGCTGGCCCGACGCCAGGCCCACGCGATCTCGGACCGGCTCTAGGCATCCCCACGGGGGCGGCTTCACTCCCGCGGCGGAGCTGCCGAAGACGCTCAGCAGGGCGGAGTCGCGTCCGTGGGGGATCCAATGCGAGCTCGAAGCACTCGTGCCTGGCTGGGACTGGGGCTGGGGATCGGTGTCGTGCTCTGGGTCGCCATGCCGAGCGCGGCGCAGGCGGGCGGCTACCACGGTCAGTGCGCGAAGCTGACCCGCCAGATCTCCCACTTCCAGGACGTCTCCGACATGGCGCGCGAGCGCGACAACCAGCTGTGGCTGGCCTCGACCGCGGCGCACATCGAGCGGCTGCGCGATCGCCGCTCGCGGCTGTGCCCCGAGTACGACCAGCTCGTCGAGCGCATGCGCACCGAGGAGTTCTGGCGCGACACCTACGCGCTGACCATCGCCGGCGCGAAGACGGCGATGCGTTACTTCACGTTCGGCATGTACTAGCGCCTGCCCCGGACTCGCTCCTAGTCCGGGCGCGGCGACCACATCCAGAAGCGATCGTCGAACTGGCCGGGGCGAGCGACGCCGCGCCGCAGCTCCCGGTGCTCGCCGTAGGCGATCTCGACCACGAACGGCTCGCTCGCCGCCGGCCCCGCGCAGCCCGCGTGATGGTCGATGCCGATGCGCAGGCCGTGTGCTGGCACCGCATCGAAGATCGCTGAATCGGTGCGCGGCGCCGGGTCGCCGCAGCGGGCGTCGCGCAGCAGTCGCCCGCCGGCGCGCGTCGAGTGCTTTGCGAAGTAGACCGTCTCGTTGCTGTGCGGGTCGCGGTCGGTCGCGTAGAGATCGAGGTCGGCTCCAGCGCCGAAGGCGAGCCGCACGCGGACGGCGCGGGGCGGCGGGGGCTGGGCGCTGCGCTCGAGCTCGGCTTCGAGTGTGGCGGTGCGCTGTGCGACAGCGCTCGCGGTCAGGTCGAGCGGGGTGGTCGGTGGCGCTACTGGCTCGAGCTGGCAGGCCAGCGCTGCGAGCGCGACCGCACACGCGCCTGCGAGCCCCGCCGCGGTATCCTGGGCCGCTTGCCGACCTCGCCGCGGCCGGTGGGCTCGGAGGCTCCTGATGGGCATCGCAGTCAAGCTAGCCGTTCCGGTCCTCGTCGCCTGCCTGCTCGGCAGCGCCGCAGCGGCCTCGTCCGTCTTGCGCGGGCGGGTCCTCGATTCGTCGGGGAGCCCGATCGTCGGCGCGATGGTGACGCTGCGCCGCAGCGGGCCGTTCCACGACAAGACGGTGTTCTCGGACGGGTCGGGCGCCTTCTTCGCCGCCGGCCTGGTGGACGGCGAGCCGTACGAGCTGCGGGTGCGACGCATCGGCTGGCGCGGCGGCTGGCAGCCCACGCCGCGGCCCTTTGCGCTCGGCGAGGTGCGCGAGCTCACGATCACGCTCGAGCGCGAGACCGATCCCGAGCGGATCGCCGACCAGCTGCCCGCGAGCCGCTGGCTTGGGCTCGCGCTCGCGGAGCTCGGCAGTGAGTCGCAGCGCGAGGAGTTCGTCCGGCAGTGCACCTACTGTCATCAGCAGGGAAATCGCGCAACTCGACGGCTGCGCGACGAGGCCGAGTGGCGCAAGGTGCTCGCGCTGATGGCGCGCATGGGCGCCGGGTTGTCGTCCGAGCTGGGCGAGCGGCTGCCCTCGGTGCTCAACGAAGCCTATGCGCCCAGGCACGCGATCGCGTTGCTCACGCGGGGAATGGGCTCGCCTGGCTTCGCGCCCCCGCCGCCGCCACGGGTGCTCGGGGCGGTGGTCGAAGAGTGGGAGCTCGGGCAGCGCGCTTCGATGCAGCACGATCTCGTGGTGCACCCAGACGGTCGGATCTACTCGGTCGACATGATGCAGGACCAGCTCTACCGGCTCGATCCGGTGACGGGGGAGCGCAGTGCCTTCGCGTTTCCGCGCGGAGATCTGCCGCCGGGCGGGGTGTTCGGCGGGCCCAACGATCCCTCACCGCCCAACGCCAACGCACACGTCGGACCCCATTCCGTGCAGGTGGCGCCGGATGGCGCCGTCTGGAGCACGCTCGCCCTCGGCAACCAGCTCGCGCGCTTCGATCCGGGCAACGAGACGTTCAGCATCCATCCGCTCGAGCAGGGCTACTACCCGCACACACTGCGCTTCGATGCCCGGGGACGCATCTGGTACACGGTGGCCGTCAGCAACCACATCGGGCGGCTCGATCCGGCGACCGGCGAGCACCTCTCGGTCCGGCTGCCCTCTCGCAGCTTCCAGCAGGGCCTCGCGATGCGCTTGATGCCGGTGTTCATCTGGCTGGCGCAGCGCATCGATTTCGGCGACGCCGGCGCGAGCGCCGGCGAGGGCGTGGCGGCGCCGGTGCCGTACGGCATCGACGTCGCGCCGGATGACGGCATCTGGTTCAGTCAGCTGAACGAGCACCGGATTGGCCGGATCGATCCCGCGACGCTCGAAGTCGAGATGATCGACACTCCCTTCACCGCGCCGCGCCGGCTGCGCTTCGACTCGCAGGGGCGGCTGTGGATCCCCGGCTTCTCGTCGGGGCTGGTTGCGCGCTTCGATCCGGCGACGCGGGTGTTCACCGAGTACGCGCTGCCGACAGGGGCCCGCGGCGCGGTCGACACGCCCTATGCGCTCAACGTGGACCGCGAGCGCGACATCGTCTGGATCTGCGGCACCAACAGCGACACGCTGATTCGCCTCGACCCCGCGGTGGCCGACGCGGGCGGCAACGGCTTCAGCGTCTACCCACTGCCGACGCGCGTCAGCTACACGCGCGAGATCGATTTCGATGCGCAGGGCCGCGTCTGGACCTCCAACTCGAACCTGCCGAGCTGGCAAATCGAGGGCGGCTTCCCGCGAGTGCTACGTCTCGACCCGGGAGAGGACGACAGGACGGCGGTACGGTGATGTCGGGATGCCCGCTGGCCTGAACTCTCCGGACATCGCCGGGGTCCAACCCCGTATCGCGACGGGGTGCTGACCACGTGGCTGATGCGGACGCGCTGGCCGCGGGAGAGCCCGCTGGTGATGCGGGCTCGCGCCAGATGCCCTATCCGATGGGTCGAGGTGACGATGCGGCTTCGGGTACTCGCTGTTCTGCTGCCGGCTCTGGGCTCGGTGCTGGTGGGGCCTCCGGTCGAGGCGCGCGATCAGGGTGCCGACGGAAAGTTCAGCAAGCGCACTTCGTCCCACTTCGTGCTGTTCCAGGACGTCGACATCGACGAGTCGGGCGGGCTGCGCGGCTCGCGACAGTTCGAGGATCGGGTGCTCGCCACACTCGAGGAGGCCTACGAGAGCCTCGACTCCTTGCTCGGGATGCGGCCGAGCCGGCCGATCACCGTCACGATCCGGGATCCCGCGGTCTTCGACGCCGAGTTTGCCGGCCTGTTCCGCTTCCCGGCGGCCGGCTTCTACGGAGACTCGATCCACATCCGCGGCACCACGGTGGTCGGCGAGCGTCTCGTCCGGGTGCTGCATCACGAGCTGGTGCACGCTGCCTTCCACGCCAAAGCGCCATCACTGGTACTGCCGGCCTGGTTCAACGAGGGGACCGCCGAGTGGTTCGAGGCGCGGGCCACCGGCCAGCGCGGTCTGTCGGAGTCGCGTTACGCCTATCTTCGAAAGCGCGCGCGGACGGGCGAGCTGTTCGCGCTCGCCCAGATGTCGCAGGCGAGCTTCGGCGGGCTGGGCCCCAACGCCGCCGCCTCCGCCTACCTGCAGTCGTATGCCTTCATGGACTACCTCGCCCGCCGGTACGGAGACAGCCGCATCCGCAACCTGGTGCGCGAGCTGCTCCGGACCGGCAACCTCGACCGCAGCTTTCGCAAGACCTTCCGAGTCCCCCTCCCCGACCTCGAGTCCCGTTGGAAATCCCAGCTCGCCAGCTAGAGCGCCCGCGCCCCCGGGCTCGAACCGGCGACAATTCGCCAGCGCGGCCAGCGCGGACGTCTGGTGGCATCGGAAGTCGTGATCTGCCTCCGACTGCGGGGAGACCTGCGTGCTAGCTTGCTCGAGGTGATTCGGGCGCTCGGTCTCTGGGCAGGGGTCGCGGTCGCGGTGTCGGCTGGGGCCGAGGAGACCGCGCCGGAGCCCTTTCATCCGCAGCATCCACCCGCCGGTGTGTCGGCCGCGCACACGATCCACGCCGGGCACATCGCGCTGGGCTACGCGTACCAGAACACGCGCTACGACCAGCTGCGGAATCGGCGCGAGCGCATCAGCGCGCCGGAGTTGATCGCGACGACCAGCTACACGAGCGCGCCGAGCCGCGCCGAGGTGGAGCGCCACGAGATCGCGCTGATGTACGCGCCGCTCGAGCGCGTCACGTTGATGGCGACGCTGCCGATTCTGGTCAAGGAGATGCGCAATCAGACGGCCACCAGCGCCTTCACCACGCGCGCCAGCGGCGTCGGCGACCTGAAGCTGACGGCGATCGCGCGCTTCATGAAGCGCGATTTCGAGCGGACGTTCGTCCACCTCGAGCTGGGTGCCCCCACCGGCTCGATCCGCGAGAGCGACGACACCCCGTTCGGGCGCGAGCGTTTGCCCTACCCGATGCAGCTCGGCACGGGCGTCTGGCACCTGGCCCCGGGCCTCTCCTATCAGGGACAGATCTGGCGCTACACCTGGGGTGGACAGGCCAAGACGCTGTTTCGCTTCGGCAAGAACGATCTCGGCTATCGACCCGGCAACGACTACCGCGTGACGGGCTGGCTGGGACGCCAGTGGATCGACGGTCTGGCGACCTCGGTGCGCCTCGAGTGGCAGCGCTGGGAGAACATCCAGGGCGCCGACCCGCAGCTCGATCCGGACTCGACACCGATCGCCGATCCGATGGCGCAGAAGGGCGAGCGCGTCGACGTCGGCTTCGGACTCGATTTGCGCTTCCCGTCCCTGGGGTCGCAGACCTTCGAGGTCGAGGCGACAATCCCGGTATGGGAGTGGCTCGATGGACCGCAGCCGAGCTTCGACTGGCGCGTACGCGCCGGCTGGAGATGGGCGCTCTGAAGCCCGCGGCGCTGGCTCTGGCCCTGCTGCTCGTCTCGGCGTGTGACGATGTGCGCCGCTACAGCGGGCGCGGCACCGTCGAGGACGTGAAGCGCCAGCACGCTCAGGTGCTGATCGATCACGATGAGATCCCCGGCCTGATGCCCGCGATGACGATGAACTTCGATGTGCCCGATGCGGGCCTGCTGGCGCGACTCGCGCCCGGGCAGCAGATCTCGTTCACACTGGTCAAGACGCGTCGCGCGTTCCAGATCGTCGACGTGCGCGTCCTCGGCACCGTGGACGTGGGCGATGAATGGGCGCGGCTCGGCGAGGAGCTGGTGCGCACGACCGAGGCGCCGTCCTTCACGCTGATCGACCAGGACGGCGCAACCGTGTCGAGCGACGATCTGCGCGGACGCACCCTGCTGCTCGACTTCATCTTCACGCAGTGCCCGGGGCCCTGCCCGATCTCGACCGCGCGTCACGTGCAGGTGCAGCGGGCCATTCCCGCCGCGCTTCGCGACGAGATCCAGCTCGTCTCGATCTCGCTCGATCCCGCCAACGACACGCCCGAGGTGATGCGCGCCTACGCCGAGTCTCGCGGTGCCTCGTTCGACAACTGGTCGTTCCTGAGCGGCGACCCCGAGACGGTGGACGCCGTCGTCCGAAGCCACTACGTCGGCAAGACGCGCAACGCCGAAGGCGAGATCGAACACCTGCTGGTCACGTTCCTGATCGACGCGCGCGGTCGGATCCTGCGCCACTACATGGGGACGTCCGACCTGCCGGATGTGATTGCGGCCGATCTGATCGCAGCGGCGACGACGCAGGCTCCCGATGTCGTCGGCCGGTAGCTCGCTCGCGGCCGACGTCGTCGTCATTGGCGGCGGTATCGCCGGGTGCTCGGCCGCCTGGTTCCTCGCGCAGGAGGGGCTCGACGTCCTGCTCGTCGAACGCGACGCGGTGGCGGCGCACGCTTCGGGCGCGGCGGCCGGGATGCTGACGCCGACCGCCGAGGGGGAGCCCGGAAGCCCGCTGCTGGTTCGCGGCCTCGCGGCGCTCGCGCAGCTTCGCGAATCGCTGTGTGCCGAGCTGCGGGCGCGCAGTGGCATCGATCCCGAGTTCGAGCCGTCGGGTGTGCTGCGCCTCGCCCTGAGCGAGGACGACGAGCGCACCCTCCGGGCGCGCTCGAGCGCGCTGAGCGGGTCGGGAGTCGACGTCGAGTGGCTCGATGCGCAGTCGGCCGGCGCGCTCCAGCCGGGCCTCGCCGCGGGGCTGCGCGGCGCGAGTTGGTCGCCTCGGGAGGCGCACGTTCGCAGCCCGCTGCTGACCCGCGCCTATGCCGGCGCAGCGCAGTCGCTGGGTGCGCGCGTGGTTGCGGGCGCGGTGGTCACCGCGCTGGTTCTGGAGGGAGATCGCGTTGCGGGCGTCCGGGTCGCCGGGGCGCTCGAAGGGGTGATCAGCGCCGGCTGTGTCGTCGTCTGTGCGGGAAGCTGGAGCGGTGCGGTCGGCTCCTGGCTGGGCGCAGTCGTGGCGGCGGGCGCGCTCCCGCCCGTGGAGCCGGTTCGCGGGCAGATATTGTCGCTGCGCGAGTCGGCGCCCACCGTGCGCACCATCGTATGGGGCGAGGGTGCCTACCTGGTGCCGAAGCGCGACGGCAGCGTGATCGTGGGCGCCACCGAGGAGCGTGCCGGCTTCGATGCACGCGTCACGGCGCGGGGGATGGCCGAGCTGACGAGTGTTGCGCCACGCCTGGTCCCCGCGCTCGCCGACGCGGCCTTCGAGCACGGCTGGGCGGGGTTGCGCCCGAGCTCGCCCGACGGGCTGCCATCGATCGGACGCATCGACGGGGTCGGTCAGCTGATCGTTGCATACGGGCACTACCGCAGCGGCGTGCTGCTGTCGCCACTCAGTGGCCAGCTCGTGCGCGACCTCGTGATTGGCAAGGATCCCGGTCGCGACGCGGACGTGTTCGATCCGGCGCGTTTCTCGCGGGCGGCCTCGCCGGACCGATCGAGCTGAAGGAGGCAGCGTGGCGATCCTGAAGGTTGCGCGACTGGGCCACCCCGTGCTGCGTCGCGAGTGCCGCGATCTGACCCCGGCCGAGATTCGCTCGGCCGAGAGCGCATCGCTGGTCGCGGACATGCGCGCCACCATGGCCGAGTACGGCGGCGTCGGTCTCGCGGCGCCGCAGGTGCACGAGTCCATCCGGCTCGCCCTGATCGAGTTCGCCCCGGACGGCGAGCGCTATGCGGTCGACGAGGCACAGCCGCTGCTCGTCGTGTTCAACGCGCGTGTGACCGTGCTCGACGAGGCGCGCTCGGGCTTCTGGGAGGGCTGCTTGTCGATCCCCGGCCTGCGCGGCTACGTCGAGCGTCCCTCGAAGATTCGCGTGGACTATCTCGACGAACACGCGAGCGAGCAGTCGATGGTTGCTGAGGGCTTCCTGGCGACCGTGCTGCAGCACGAGCTCGATCACCTCGACGGCGTGCTCTTCCTCGACCGGATCGAGGAGCCCAGCAAGCTCGCGTTCATGGAGGAATACGCTCGCTACCACGCGGCCCCGGCGGATGGTTAGCGGCGCCGATTCCAGAGCCAGTAGAGCGGGAGCCCGCTGGCGATCGTCGCGACCGACAGCGCGGCCTCGGTCGGCCGCTCGAGCCCCGTGTAGAGTGCGATCCAGAGCGAGCCCGCCATGTAGGCGAGCGGAACCCACGGATACAGGGCGACGCGATAGGGGCGCTCGAGCTCGGGCTCGCGCACGCGCAGCACCACGACCGAGCTGACTCCGAGCGCGCTGAACACCGCCAGCGCCACACCCGCGTAGACGACGAGCTGCTCGAAGGTTCCGGTGAACAGCAGCAGAGAGATCCACGCGCTCTGCAACAGCGTCGACGTCGCCGGCGCGCCGCGCGTCGTGGTGCGCGCGAGCGCTGCGGGCACGACTCCGTCCTGGGCCATGGCCTGGTAGACGCGCGGGCCGGCCCAGATCATCGAGCTGCAGGCGCCCGCGATCGACAGGCACAGCAGTGCCGATGCGAGCCTCGCCGCGCCGTCTCCGAACAGCGCCGACGCCACCTTCTCGGCGACCGGCAGTACGGGGTCGGCCGCCAGCGCCTCGGCGGGCAGCGCGTAGAAGTAGACGAGGTTCACGGCCAGATAGAAGCCGGTGACGAACAGTGTGCCGCCGACCAGCGCACGCGGAAGATTGCGCGCCGGGTCGCGCATCTCGCCGGCGATGTAGCTGGCCGCGTTCCAGCCCGAGAAGGCGTAGAGCACGAAGATCAGCGCGACGCTGGTGCTGCCGAGCTCAGGACTCACGCCCGGCACACCCCGCGTCAGATTGCCCCAGCTGCCCTCGCCCCAGGCGAGTGCCGCGATCAGGCCGAGGAAGACCGCGCCGATCTTGGCGATCGTGATCCAGCGCTGGAACCGCCCGCCCTGCTCCGTGCCGAGCAGGTGCACGCCGGTCAGCGCCCAGACCAGCGCGAGCGCGACGGCCGTCGGCGCGCGCTCGAACAGCGAGCCGGGGGCCAGGGTGCCCAGGTAGGCCGCGAAGGCCATCGCGGCGGCTGCGATCGCCGCGCCGAAGCCCACGGTGAACGACATCCAGCCGCTCAGGAACCCGCAGAGCGGTCCGAACGCGCGGCGCAGGTAGACGTACTCGCCGCCGACGCGCGGGATGGCGGCGCCGAGCTCGCCGTAGGACATCGCACCGGCGAGCGCGAGCGCGCCGCCGGCCAGCCACAGCAGCAGGATCGCGCCGGGGTCGCCGAGGTCGCGCGCCTGGAAGCCGGTGGTGGTGAAGATCCCGCTGCCGACGGCGTTCGAGATGAGCAGGCAGGCCGCCGTGAATGCACCGACCCGCCTGCCCGCGTCACTGGCCGTTGCGCCCTCGCTCACGATCCGGTCGGCCCGCAAGCTGCGAGGATCGGCGGCGCGATCACCGGAAGGCGCGGGTCCGGCCAGGTCGCGAGGCGGCTCGGGGTGCTGATCACTCGGTCCTCCGGCCGGGGGTTTCCGGCGCAGGGCGGGCAGGGTCTGGAGCCGCGATCTTGAATCACCGAACCGGTCAGTACAAGACCGCGCTCTGGCCCTGCCAGCCGCGCACCTGGCGCGGCTCCAGGCACAGCAGCGACACCCGCGGTCGGCCCAGGCTGCCCAGCAGGGGGTTGCTGCCATCGGGTGCGCTGCCCAGCACGATCGGCTCGTCGCTCGAGTGGATCGGTCCGAGCGCGTGCAGCGCCTCGTCCACGACACCGCCGTCCACGAACAGCCGCACTGTGCTCGGGCTCCTCTTCCACCCGAAGACGCTGAAGGCAATCCACTGGCTGCGGCGCCGGTCGATCGGGCCGCTGCGGAGCGTGCGCTGCGCGCCCGCCTCGTCGCGCAGCGAGAGCACGACGCGGCCGTTCTCGATCGCGAGGCTCCAGCTCCCGGCGCGCGCCGCGATCACCTCGCGCTGCCCCCTGTCGGTGACGGCCTCGTTCGGACCGATCTCGACCGCGAAGCTGAAGTCTCCGTCGTGGATGTCGAGTGCGGGGTCCGGTCCGAGCAGCCTGCGCCCGTCGCCCGACTGCCTGGGCTCGAGCGCAACGTTGCCCACCTCGCGCCGCCACTCCTGGTAGGCGCGGTCGAGTCGCTCGACGACATCCGGGTGGAGTTCGGCGAGATCCGTGGTCTCGGCCGGATCGGTGGCCACGTCGTACAGCTCCGGCCGCGCGTCCGCGGCGAGGTCGGCTCCCACGATGAGCTTCCACTGCCCATCGCGCACGGCGTAGCTCACGTAGCGACCGAGCGGCTCCTCGAAGTACTCGCGCGAGCGCTTGGCCTCGAAGAACAGCGGGTGCTCGCGTGTCACGGGTTGGCCTGCCAGGAGCGCCGCGGCGAAGCTCTGACCCCGCACCGGCTGGGCAGGCGGCCGCCCCACGATCTCCGCCAGCGTCGGCAGCAGGTCGATGCTCGCCACCAGCGAATCGTCGACCCGGCCTGCCGCCACGTGTCCGGGCCAGCGCGCGATCAGCGGAACGCGGATCCCGCCCTCGTAGAGCGTCGACTTGCCGCCGCGCAGCATTCGGCCGGCGCGCAGCTGGCGCGCGCCTCCGTTGTCGCTGGTGACCAGCACGAGCGTGCTGTCGCGGATCCCGCGCTCGTCGAGCGACGCGAGGATGCGTCCGATCTGGCGGTCGACGTTGCTGACCATCGCCGCATAACGTCCCTGTCGGCTGGAGAGATCGTAGCCGGTCGCCGAGTTGTCGTAGTCTGCCGGTACGCTGAGCGGAGCGTGCGGCGCCCAGTACCAGAGATCCAGGAAGAAGGGCGAGCGCAGCTCGCCCAGCAGTCGCAGCGCTTCGTCGGTCAGGTCCTCGGTCAGGTGGCGCGTTCCGTCGACGCGCCGGCTCGACTGCTCGTCGGTCAGCAGCTCGTAGTGTGTGTAGAGGCCCTTCTCCGCCTCGTCCGCCGGCTGCCGTCGGACGCTGTGGTCGAAGCCCTTTGCCATTGGCAGGAACTCCAGCCGCCGCGTGCCGAGGTGCCACTTGCCGACGTGGGCGGTAGCGAGCCCCGCGTCGCGCAGCAGCTCGCCGAGCGTCGGCACGCGGCGCGGGATGCCCCGGCGGCTGCGGCGCCGCACGATCTGACGCAGCCCGAGCCGTGCGGGCTCGAGGCCGGTCAGGATCGCGGCGCGCGTGGGCGAGCAGACCGGAGAGTTCGCGTAGTACTGCGTGAAGCGCGTTCCCTCTGCGGCGAGCCGATCGAGCTGCGGCGTGGCGATCTCCCGGCCGCCGTAGGCGCCGAGATCCTCGTAGTCGAGGTCGTCGAGCACGATCAGCACGATGTTGGGCGGACCGCCCGGCGGCGATCCCGTCGCGCTGCCGTCGCAGCTGAGCGCGATCGCGGCGACGGCCAGCAGCAGTCGCGCGGCGCAGCGGGTGCTCAACGCGCGTAGCCCAGCGCTTCGAGCGCCTGCTGCGTCTGCTGATCGAGCAGCTCGCCGCCCGGGCTTGCGCCCAGCTCGCTGGCGAACGCCTCGAACAGCGCCTCCGCTTCCTCGCGCTGCGAAGGCTCCACCGGCCCGCCGTCGTTGGCGAACACCTCGCTCGCGCTGCCGACGTACTCGCGCCCGCCCCGCACCAGGTAGAAGAGCAGGCCGTCGACCCGCTCGACCGATCCGTCGCTGCGGATGTCCTCGTAGGGCTCGGCGAAGGTCCGTCGCATTCCGACCACCCGTCGGTCCGCGGGCCAGCTCGCGGGGTCGCTGGTCAGATCGATGCCCGCCCCGGGCAACTCCTCGCCCCCGGCGAGCGATTCGAGCGTCGCGGCCACGTCGACGCTCCCGACCGCGATCTCACTCGTCCCCGGCGCGACGCGCGGCGATACGACGACGAGTGGAACGCGGATCTGCTCGCTCGTCAGGCGCTCTCCGTGTCCCAGGGAGCCGCTCTCGCCGAAGCTCTCGCCGTGATCGGAGACGATCACGATATGGGTCTCGATCGACGCGGAATCGGCCAGCAGCCGATCGAACAGGCGGCCGAGGGAGGCGTCGAGGTAGCGGACGTCGTGGTCGTAGGCGCGCTCGGCCTGGGCAACGCGCGCGGCGGCGCCCGCTGCGTCGGCGCGCAGCGCCTTCTTCAGCCCCACCAGTGTGACCGGTTCGGCGCCGGGTGCGTCGCCGTAGGGCTGATGCGCGTCGAAGTAGTGGAACCAGAAGAACTGCTTCTCGCCGGACGATTCGTCGAGCTGGGCCAGCGCTCTCTCGGTGACGGAGTCGGCCTGCGAGTAGAAGCGCTCGCCGGGCACCTCGATCTGGTTCCAACGGAGCCGCTCCCCGGCGGTGAAGCTGTCCTCGAAGCGATCGAACCCCTGGTCGAAGCCAAAGCGCTGGTGCACCGGGAAGGAGGAGACGACCGCCGCCGTTGCGAAGCCGCGCGCGCGCATCCGCTCGACCACGGTCTCGAGCTCGCTCGCCAGCACCACCCCGTTGCGCGGCACCCCGTGCTGCCACGGATGCAGCCCGGTGAAGATCGAGGCGTGCGTCGGCTGGGTGGTCGAGGTGGCGGCGTAGCCGTGCCGGAAGACGCGGCCCCGCTCCGCCAGCGCACGCGTGCGCGGCATCGGAAGGCCGAGCTCGCCGCCCCCCTCGAAGCGGTCGTAGCGCAGCGTGTCGAGCGTGATCAGTACGATCCGCAGCTCCGTGGGTCCCGGAGCGCAGGCCGCCGCCCCGGCCGTGCAGATCAGCGCCAGGGCGGCTCGGCGGACGCGATCGTGGCTCGAGATGGCGAGAATGGGGCGGTCCTCCGAGCAGCCGGCGCGACCGCGGCAGCGTAGTGGGGCCGCGGGGGCTCCGCTCGCCCCCTTCGACACCGCGCACGCGACCGGCCACAATAGGGCGGGCGCCGCCGCCCCATCCCTGCAAATCCTCGAGCCCAGGAACGAACCCAATGCCCAAGCTTCACTATCCCGCCTTCGACTGCGACAACCACTACTACGAGGCGGCAGACGCCTTCACCCGCCACGTGCCGAAGGCGATGCAGCGTCGCTGCGTACAGTGGTGCGAGATCGACGGGCGCAAGCACCATCTGGTGGGCGGCAGGCTCGCCCACGCCGTCACCAACCCCACCTGGGATCCGATCGCCAAGCCCGGGGCGATCGCAGACTTCCTGCGCGGCAACCCGAACGACAAGGATCCGAAGGATCTGATGCGCGATCGCGAGCCGCTTCCCGCCTACTACATGGACCCCGATGCGCGCGTCGCGAAGCTCGACGAGCAGGGCCTCGAGGCGATGTGGCTGTTCCCGACGCTCGGCGTGCTCTACGAGGAGCTGATCAAGCAGGACACCGACGCGGTGGTCACCCTGTTTCGCGCCTTCAACCGCTGGCTCGAAGAAGACTGGGGCTGCAACTACAAGGGCCGGATCTTCGCCTCGCCCTACATCACGCTGGCCGACGTCGACTTCGCCTGCGAGGAGCTCGAGTGGGCGCTGGCTCACGACGCGCGCACGGTTGCAATGCGTCCGGCCGCGATCTCGACCCGCCACGATGGCACCCTGTCTCCTTCGCATCCGAAGTTCGATCCGTTCTGGGCTCGGGTGAACGAGGCCGGCATCACCGTGGTGATCCACGCCGGCGACTCGGGCTACACGACGCACGGGTACGTGAAGGACGGCTTCTCGGCAGACTTCGGCGGGGTCTTCTCTCCCAACATCAAGCACTTCAACATCGAGCGCGCCGCCTACGACTTCCTGATCACGCTCGCCTACGAGCGGCTTTTCGAGCGCTTCCCCAACCTGCGCATCGCCTCGGTCGAGAACGGCGCCGAGTTCCTGCCGGATCTGTTCCGCAAGCTTCGCCACTCGCGCGATCGGCTGCGCAACGCGGGCTACTACAAGGAAGACCCCGCGCTGCTGTTCAAGGAGCACGTCTGGATCAATCCGTTCTGGGAAGACGACGTGGACGAGATCCTCGCGTGCATGGGCGAGGATCGCGTGATCTTCGGCTCGGACTGGCCGCACGTCGAGGGCATGCCGGAGCCGCTCGACTTCGCCGCTGAGATCGCGCACTTCAGCGAGCCGGCGCAGCGCAAGATCCTGCGCGAGAACACGGCTTTTTTGAACGACCGCCGACCGGCATAGCAAGCACCGCCTGTGAGTGGTGCCGCACCGCTGGGGGGGGGTCGATGGTACAGGAGGCCCCAGAAACCGGATAGGAAGAACAGAATGCTGATGAGGAAGAAGGTCACTGTTGGCGCGGCCACGTGCAGATTGTATTTGCACATCGCGTTCCAGAACCCATTCGATCCGACCTTGCGGAAGTCCGCCTTATTATCGAAACTTCCAAGGTGATAACCCGCCGCCACGACCCCCGCTGATCCCGCCCGATGTCCGTCGTAAAGATCTTGCTGCTCGTCTTCGTCCCGTTGGCGATCTTCCTCGCCTTGGGAGAGGTGATGATTCGCGTCTACCTGAGCCGCAACACTTTCTACGATGTCGAGATGTCGCGGTACTCGCGGGTCCTGAAGCTCGACGCCGACAACCCTCTGATCGGGCATGTGCACCGTCCAGAGGGTGAGGCCAGGCTCATGAACGTGAGCGTGCGGATCAACTCACACGGATTCCGTGATGACGAAGTCTCGCTGAACCGGAGCGCGCGCCGCCGCATCGTCTTTCTGGGCGATTCGCTCACGTTCGGTTGGGGTGTCGAGAAGCAGGAGAGTTTTGAGCACCTGATCGAGCGGGAGCTCGACGGGCGGTCGCCGACGGAGATCATCAACTTCGGAACCGGGAACTACAACACTGTGCAGGAAGTGAATCTCTTCCTCGAAAAAGGGCTCGCGTACCATCCCGATCAGGTCGTTCTGTTCTACTTCATCAACGATGCCGAGGTCGCTGCTCAGAAGTCGCGGGTTCCGTGGCTGAGCAACGTGCGGATCGCCACATTCTTCTGGTCGCGCGGAAAGGCACTCTGGGCTCGGATCTCGCCTTCCGCGGGCTTCGAGGCGTACTACTCGGCGCTCTACCGCGACGACTCAGAGGGTTGGCGAAACGCGAAGAATGCGCTGCTACAGCTCCGCGATGTGTGCATCGAGAACGGGATCGAACTCCAGGTAGTTCTGCTTCCCGAGCTCCACCAGCTGGATCCGTATGTGTTTGAGGAACAACACGCGCTCATCGTCGGCCACCTCGAGCGCCACGGTGTCGATGTGCTCGATTTGGCGCCCTCGTTCCGTAACGTAACGGTCCCCTTCGATCTCTGGGTGTCGTTCGACGACGCGCATCCCAACTCCCGCGCTCACCGACTGATCGCCGGGTACACTGTTGACTTCATAGATCGAGTGAGGACTCGATGATCGAGTTCTTGAGGAAGTACCGCTGGTACATCGTTTCGCTGGTGCTTCTGTACGCGGCTCTGTCCTTGTGGCTGTTCTTTCTAACGGACTCGCCTCAGGCCGTCCCCTTCGGCTACCAGGTCAATTGATCGAGGTGCCAGCGCACGCAGACCTCGGCCAGTGGACGACTGGGTAGGCTGTTTCCTGATTTCGGATGCGTAGTGAAAACGGAGTGGCTGTTCGAGACCCTGCTCGAGAGCTGGGCGTAGGAGCGCTGTGCGCGGTTCCCCGCGGCTGCGGTCCCGGCTGCGGTTGATATCGCACGGGGCCATCGGGCATCCTTCGAAAAGCGGTCCAAATGTCCTGTCCTCGCACTGGTTGCAGTGGCGTCGACGCTATCTTCCGGCGCCATGTTGTCGCGTCTCGTGCCGCTGGGCGTCACTGTCGTCGTCGGACTCGCGATCGCCGAGCTCGGTGTGCGCTTGCTGCCCTCGACGACCCTCGGGTTCGACTACGTCGACGGCCACTTCCGTTTGCCGAGCGAATCCGAACCGCAGACCTGGCGCAACTCGCTAGGCGTCCACGACATCGAGCCGCCCCGGGAGCGAGGCAATCGCGAGCGGGTTCTCCTGCTGGGCGATTCGGCCGTGGAAGCCCTGGCGGTCCCGATCGACCAGGGACTGGCGCGCCGTCTCGCGCACCACCTGGAGCAGCAGGCGCCGGGCCGCTACGACGTCGTGTCGCTGTCCCGGGGAGGCTGGGGTCAGGGCGAGGAGCTCGCCGCACTCGCAAGGCACGCGAACGCGCTCGATCCAGATCTCGTGCTGCTGCTCTTTTCACCGCGCACCGACCCGTACAACAACGCGCGCGAGCTCGCAGGACGCGAGGAGAACCTGCGCCAAATCAGGGAGCTGCGGCGCGCGCCCCGCGGCTGGAGCCGGTCCTTTACGAGTGAGGAGGCGGTCGGTTTCTGGCTGCCGTTTTCGGCGCTCAACCGGCTGCTTGCCCACCGGCTCACAGTCCGTGCCCTGCGACCAGCCGATCCAGTGCCCCTCCAGTTCCTCGCGTTCTCGCCCGAACGCGAGTCGATGTGGACGGGGTCCTGGCGCGAGACCGAGCAGCTGCTGTTGCAGCTGCGGCGCGAAGCGGGTCGAGCCGGAGCGGGCTTCGCAGTGGCCTCGGGCTCGACACCGGAAGGGGTGATGGAGCCCGCGGCGGGCGCCGCGCGTCTGCGGGCCGCCCACCCCGAGCTCGGCGGCATCGACTTTGACGTTGATCTGCCGGACCGTCGGGTCGCGTCGATTTGTGCAGGAAACGGTGTGCCCTTCCGCGCGCTGCAACCGGAGCTGCGTTCGCTCGAGCGCACGTCGGGCCCGCTCCACTGGCGCTACGACGCCCACTGGAACGTGGCGGGCAACGACGCCGCGGGCCGCCTGCTGGCCGAGTTCGTGATCGAGGACTCGAGGCGCTGACTCGCTTCAGACCGAGCGCCACACGCGAAGACCGCGCGGGGCGTGGCCGCTCTCGACCAGCGCGGCGCCGAGCTCGCGCCGCAGCGCGTAGTGACTACCGAGGATCGCGTCGAGCGTGTGGATGCGCCGCGAGTAGCGGTGGTGGTCGTGCTCGTCGGTGAAGCCGATCGCCCCGAAGCACTGCAGCGCGCGCTGTGCGACGGCGAGCCCCGCGCGGCCGGCAAGGGCCTTGGCGGCCTTGGCGAGCTCGCTCGCGTCGCCCGCGCTCCACTCCTCGAGCGCGGCGCGGCACAGCTCTGCGAGCGCGGAGACGTCGACCTGCGACTCCGAGAGCAGGTGCTGGATGGCCTGAAACCCGGCGATCGGCTGGCCGAACTGCTGGCGCTCGTTTGCGTGCTCGATGGCGAGGATCAGCAGCGCGCGCGCCGCCCCGAGGATCTCGTGGGCCGCGGCGATGCGCGCCAGCGACTCGGCGCGCGCGTCGGCCGCGGCGTCGAGGGTGAGTGCGCGCTCCGCACCGGCCGGCGTCTCGAAGCCCTCGACGAATGATGCGTCGAATGCCTGGGACGCTCTGGGCACCAGTCCGGCCGCTTCCCGGACCCGGACCTCCCCGCGCGCGCGGGCCGCGCGGTCGGTGCTGGGCGAGACCAGCCACTTCGTGCGCTCGCCGACCCCGTACACCAGGACCGCGTCGTCCTGCTCGCGCACGACCACGGCCACCTCGCCGGGCTCCGCAGCGAGCGCGTCGGCGGCCGCTGCGCTGCGCACCGCGGCCAGCGCCGAGCTCGTCACGAGCGTGCGCCCCTGCTCCTCGAACCAGGCGGCGAACGCCGCGCGTCCGAGCTCGTCCTCCGGTGCGGCGGCGTAGGTCCACCAGTCGAGGCCGTCGAGCGCTTGATTGCCGTCGTCGCTCTGCTCGATCGCTTCGCCGATGCTCTCCCGCACCGTTGCGCGTTCCTCGTCCTCGTCGATCTCGGCGCCGCCGCGCGAGACCAGCAGCTTCGCGATCACGTTGAGCTGGATCTCGCGCGAGCCGCCGTAGACGCTCGACGCGCGCGAGTACAGGTACTGATCCTGCCAGCGCAGCACATCGTCGGCCGTGCCCAGGTCGAGACCGGGCGACAACACCTCGCGCGCCGTCTCGTAGAAGTGCTGCTCCGTGTCGATCACGAGCACCTTCGAGACCGACGACTCCGGCCCGGGAGCGCCGCCGTCCGCGATGATCTCGAGCACGGCGCGCGAGCGCGCTCGCAGCGCGAGTAGATCGACCAGGCTTCCGCCGAGGACGCCGGCGTGCGCCTCGGCCCCCGGCGTGCCCGCTAGCCGCTCGAGCCGGGGTAGCATCTCGCACTGCCGAAGCCACGCATAGCTGCCGCGCTCGCCGGCCAGGATCTTCATCGCGACCGCCCAGCCCTGGCCCTCGTCGCCGATGCGCTGATCGTCGGCCACGACGGCGCCGTCGAGGAACACCTCCGCGAGCTCGTCATGACTGTTCGCCTGGCGAATCGGTCCGACCTCGACACCCGGCGCGTCGGTCCGGATCACGAATGCACTGAGTCCGCGGTGGCGATCCTCCGGGGTGCCGGTGCGCGCGAGCAGCAGCAGGTGCGTCGCCCACTTGGCCCAGCTGGTCCAGATCTTGTGGCCGTCGAGGCGATAGCCGCCTTCCACGCGCGTGGCCGTCGTCTTGAGAGCGGCCAGGTCCGAGCCCGCCGTCGGCTCGGAGAAGCCCTGACACCACAACACGTCGCCGCGCAGCGAAGGCAGGAACACCTGCTCGATCAGCTTGCTGCCCGCGAACTGCTCGAGCGCGGGCGGCAGGATCTCGAGGTGCTCGAACAGGTGGCGGGGCGGGTACCCGTTCTCCTGGAGGATGTCGATCAACGCCGCCCGGTGGAGCGCGCTGCCACCCAGCCCGCCGAGTGCCTGCGACCAGCCCACGCGCGCCCAGCCGGCGTCGAACAGGGCCGCCTGCAGCTCGCGCAGCGGCGCGATCCGGTCGTCGTAGAGCCGCGGAAGCTGCTTCAGGTGGGCGAGCGCGGCGGCGTTCTCGGCGAGCCAGTCCTGGAAGCCGCGGGCAAACTCGGGCAGCGGGGGGTTGGGCTGCATCATGCGCTGATCGCGGACAGCTCAAACGAGCTTCTGGACCATCTCCTCGAGCGCCGACCTCGGCCGGGCACCCTGCATCTGCTCGACGACCTGGCCCCCCTGGAAGGCGAGCAGGGTCGGGATGGCGCGAACGCCGTAGCGGCCCGGGGCAGCGGGATTCTCGTCGATGTTCATCTTGACGATCCTCACCTTGCCCTCGTACTCGCCCGCGAGATCCTTCACGATCGGGGCGATCTGGCGGCACGGCGCGCACCACTCGGCCCAGAAGTCCACGACGACGGGAAGGTCGGAGTTGAGGACCTCGGACTCGAAGTTCTCGTCCGTGACGTCAGCGATCTCGGCCATTGGAAGCTCCTCGTGCAACGCGCCGGGTGGGGGCGTGTGAAGACTCTCGGATGCCGACGGGCAGTGGAGGTCACTGGGTCGGGTCGGCAGCATAGCAGGGCGCCGGCTACCCTTGACCCTGCATGGCCCGCCGACCGCGCCCGATCGACCGCAGTCTGATCCGGACCGTTCCCGCCAAACGTCGTCCCAGCAAGGTGGCGGTGCGCGACGAGGCTCGTCCCCACCGCGTCGGTGCGAGCTATGCCGACTTCCTCGCCTCGCTTCCCGACCTCCTCGGCGCGGCCGATCTGCGCGAGGTGATCGAGGCCTGGGCCCGCGCGTGGCGCGGCGAGCGCACGCTGCTGTTCGGCTTCGGCGCACATCTGATCAAGGTCGGTCTCGCCCCGGTCGTCGTCGATCTGCTCGAGCGCGGCGCGATCACGGCGGTGATGATGAACGGCGCGGGCTGCGTCCACGACCTCGAGCTCGCGATGATGGGGCGCACCAGCGAGGACGTCGCCGAAGCCCTCGACGACGGCAGCTTCGGGATGGCGCGCGAGACGGCCGAGGCGCTCAACGGCGCGGTCGCCGAAGGCGCGGCGGACGAGATCGGGATGGGCTCGGCGATCGGCCGCGCGATTGCGGATTCGCGC
This sequence comes from Myxococcota bacterium, assembly GCA_036336835.1. Classification (GTDB taxonomy): domain Bacteria; phylum Myxococcota_A; class UBA9160; order UBA9160; family UBA4427; genus JAYZFK01. The sequence continues at coordinate 42,736 of JAYZFK010000038.1, forward strand.
TATCCGCACCGGGACCGCAGCGTGCTCGCGGCGGCAGCGCGGCTCGGCGTGCCGGTGACCGTCCACGCGGCGATCGGCACCGATATCCATCACATGCACCCGAGCGCGGACGGCGCCGCGATCGGCGCCACCAGCTACCGAGACTTCGAAACCCTGGCCGGGATCGTCGCCACGCTCGAGCGCGGCATCGTCTTGAACGTCGGCTCGGCCGTGATCCTGCCCGAAGTGTTCCTCAAGGCGCTCGCCCTGGCGCGCAACCTCGGTCACCGCGTCGATCGCTTCACTGCCGTGAACCTCGACTTCATCCGCCACTACCGGCCGTTGGTAAACGTGGTCGAGCGGCCGACCCGCCGCGGCGGCCGCGGCATCTCGCTCGTCGGCCAGCACGAGATCCTGCTGCCGCTGCTGGCGGCGGGCCTGAACGAGGCGAGCGCGAAGCCGGCGGGCCCGAGGTCGCGCAAGGCAAAGCCCAAGGCAAAGCGCAAGCCGCGCTAGGGATCTCCGGACGCGGCCACCGGATCGGTGTCCCGTCGCCGAGGCGAGTTTCGCAGGCCTTTCCCCGCGCCCGGCTCGAGCGCGCGCGCCGGCCCCGCCCGGTTTCGGTGCAGCCGGCGGCAAATTACCCTTCGGGGTCGAACCATCGCGCTGCGGGGGGGGGGGCACATGGCCGGACGCATCGAGCTCGTCGAGGGGGACATCACCGAGCAGGAGGTCGACGCGATCGTCAACGCCGCCAACAGCGCCCTGATCCTGGGCGCCGGCGTCGCGGGTGCGATCGCGGGGCGCGGCGGCCCGAGCATCCAGCGCGAGTGTACGGAGCACGGTCCGGTCGAGGTGGGCGGTGCTGCGATCACCGGTGCAGGCGACCTGCCCGCGCGCCACGTGATCCACGCGGCGGGGATGGCGCCCGGCGGCCAGGCCAGCGAGCAGAGCGTCCAGAGCTCGGTGGCGCGCAGCCTCGAGCTCGCGAGCGAGCACGGGCTCCGCTCGATCGCGTTCCCGGCGATCGGCGCCGGGATCGGCGGCTTCTCGCTACAGCGCTGTGCCGAGCTGTCGCTTCAGGAGGCGCGTGCGCACCTGGCGGGCGAGACCTCGCTCGAGCTGGTGCGCTTCGTGCTGTTCGGCGAGCCGGCCTACCGCGTGTTCGAGATGGTCGACGACGCCGTCAAGGTCGCCGCCCAGATGGAGCGTCTGAAAGAGCTATAGCCGCGGATCGCGCCGAGCCGATAGGCTATCGGGTGGTGCGCTCTATACTTTGGAGCCCGGTTGCGGCTTCGTTGCCGAGCTCCGGAGGGCTCCCTTGATCGAGCTCCATCAGATTGCAGCCGCACTGTATCTCGCGGCGGGCATCGGCTCGCTGTTGGGCCTCCTGCTGCCCGACCCGCGCATCAGCCGCGGGGGAGCGTGGGGGCTTGGACTCGCTGCGCTAGTCCACGCCGCCGCCTTCGCAACGCTCCACCAGCTCGACCCGGCGCCGCCCCTGACCGACCTGGCGATCGTCCTGTCGATGTCGGCCTGGATGGCGGTGCTGTTCGTGCTGGCGTTGATGTGGCGCCTGCAGATCTTCGGGCTGGCTGCGGCCATCGGCCCGGTCGCCTTCCTCGCCGTCTTCGTCGCGGCGCTCCAGCTGCAGGCCACGGGCGCCCCAGCCAATCCGATCTCGGGCACCTGGCCGCACGCCCACGTGCTGCTGGCGGCCGCCGGCTTCGCCCTGCTCGGGACCGCGGGGCTCGCCGGCGCCTTCTTCCTGCTCGAGCACCGGCGGCTCAAGGCCAAACTCCGGCCGATGCAACGCGCGGCGCTTCCCAGTCTCGAGGCGCTCGATCGCGTGAACGAGGTCGCGATCACGGTCGGGTTCACATTGCTCTCACTGGGCGTCATGACGGGGATGGCCTGGCAGCACAGCGAGCTCGGAACGCTGTGGTCCGGCGGCAGTCACGAGACCTGGATGGTGGTCGCCTGGAGCATCTACGGCGGGCTGGTCGCGGTGCGTTTCGCCGGGCATCAGGGTGCCCGCCAGTCGGCGGCGAGCGCGCTGGCCGGATTCCTCTTCCTGATGTTCGCCATGATCGGCGTCGGGCTGTGGACATGAGGATCCTGCTCGTCGGAATGAACCACGAGAGCGCGCCGGTCGAGGTGCGCGAGCGCTTCGCGGTCGACGATCCGGCCGCCCTGCTCGCCAAGCTCATCGCCTACGAAGAGATCGACGAGGCGGTGGTCATCTCGACCTGCAACCGCGTCGAGCTGTGCGTGACGACGCATCAGCCCGAGTCGGCGCACCACACCTTGATGCGCTGCTTCGCTGGCCACGAGGATTCGACCTATCTGCACTCGGGGCGAGCGGCCGCAGCCCACGTGCTGCGCGTCGCGTCTTCGATCGATTCGATGATCGTCGGTGAGCCGCAGATCCTCGGACAGATGAAGGACGCCTACCGCTCGGCGGTCGAGCACGACGCGTGCGGCCCGGTGCTCTCTCGGCTGTTCCAGCGGGCCTTCTCGACCGCGAAGCGGGTGAAGAACGAGACGGGCATCGCTCGGCGCCCGGTGTCGGTCGCGCGCGTCGCGGTCGATCTGGCCCGGCAGATCTTCGAACGCTTCGAGGACAAGAAGGCGCTGCTGGTCGGCGCGGGCGAGATGATCGAGCTGGCGCTCGACGCACTGCGGCGCGCGGGTCTCGAACAGGTGCGGATCGCGAACCGGACGGTCGCCAACGCCGACGAGCTGGCCGCCCGCTTCGGGGCCACCTCGCACGGGCTCGACGAGCTCGACGCCCTGCTCGCCGAGGTCGACGTGGTGCTGACCTCGATCGCCGGCGAAGGACCGCTAATCGATGCTGCGCGCGTCAAGCGGGTGCTTGCCAGGCGGCGGCGGCCGCTGTTCTTCATCGACATCGGTGTTCCACGCAACGTCGATCCCGAAGTCGATCGGCTCGACAACGCCTATCTGTACGACGTCGACGACCTGGAGCAGGTCTCGCAGCGCAACGCCGAGGAGCGCCGCCGCGAGGCGCAGCGCGCCGAGGGAATCGTCGCAGAGGAGGAGCAGCGCTTCGACGGCTGGTTGGTCGCGCTCGAGGCCGTCCCGACGATCCGGCATCTGCGCAGCAGCGCGGAGCAGGTGCGAGTGGCCGAGCTCGAGCGGACGCTCGCGCGCCTCGGTGTCGAGGTCTCGGACGGGGACCGCGAGGCACTCGAGCAGATGACGAAGTCGATCGTGAACAAGCTGTTGCACTCGCCGGTCGCCAAGCTGCGCGCCGAGACCGATCGCGAGGAGGGCATCGCCATGCTCGAAGCGGCGCGCACCTTGTTTGGACTGGACGATCCGCCACCGGGCGAGCCCGAGCGATGACCGTGCGCATTGCCACGCGCGGCAGCGACCTCGCGCTGGCCCAGGCGAACGCGATTGCCGAGCGCATTCAGGGCGAGCTCGATCGGCCGACGGAGCTGGTCGTGATCCGCACCACTGGCGATCGCATCCAGCATCAGTCGCTCGCCAAGATCGGAGGCAAGGGCCTGTTCGTGAAGGAGATCGAGGAAGCGCTGCTCGACGGGCGTGCCGACGTTGCGGTCCACAGCGCCAAGGACCTGCCCGTTGCGATCGCGCCCGGCTGTGTGTTGGCGGCCTTCCCCGAGCGGGCGGATCCGCGCGATGCACTGGTCGCCGCGGCGACCGGGGCAACGCTCGTGTCGCTGCCCGACGGCGCCCGCGTCGGCACCGGCAGCACCCGGCGCGCTGCGCAGCTGCGCGCACTGCGTCCCGATCTCGAAATCGTCCCGCTGCGCGGCAACGTGCCGACGCGGATTCGCAAGCTCGCGAGCGAGCGGCTCGACGCCGTCATCCTCGCCTGTGCCGGTCTCGATCGGCTGGGACTCGCCGACCACGTGCGCGAGCGGATCGCCGCACGCCAGATGCTGCCGGCGGTGTGTCAGGGGACGCTCGCGCTCGAGACGCGCGAGGACGACGCCCTGCGCGGCGAGCTCGCGAAGCTCGAGGACGCCGAGGCTGCGCTGGCGGCGACGGCCGAGCGCGCCTTCCTGCTGCGCATTGGCGGCGACTGCACGACGCCGGTTGCGGCGTTCGCCGAATGCACCGACGGCGGGGAGCTGCGGCTGCGGGCACTGCTCGCCAGCGAGGACGGTCGCACGCTGGCGCGTGCCGAGGCCTCGGGCGGCGACGCGGCGGCGCTGGGCGTCCTGGTGGCAGAACGAGTGCTGAACGACGGCGGCAGTCAGATCCTGGCCGCGCTGGCGGCGCAATGAGTCGCTCCGATGACACGCGAGCGGTGTCGGGCGACCGGCGGGAGTCGGGCCCGGCGGCATCCGGCCGGGTGCTGCTCGTGGGGGCCGGCCCGGGCGACCCGGAGCTGATCACCGTGCGCGGCGCCGCGGCCCTGCGCGAAGCGGACGTGGTGCTCTACGACGAGCTGGCGTGCGAGGACCTGCTGGCCCTTGCGCCGGCGACCGCCGAGCTCGTGAACGTGGGCAAGCGCGGGCACGACGCGCCGACGCGTTCGCACGAAGAGGTCGTGGAGCGGATGATCGAGCACGCGCGCGCCGGGCGGTGCGTGGTGCGCCTCAAGGGCGGCGACCCCTTCGTGTTCGGCCGCGGCGGCGAGGAGGCGTCCGCCTGCGCCGCGGCGGGCATCGCATTCGAGATCGTGCCCGGCGTCAGCTCGGCGTTGGCCGCACTCGCCTACGCCGGGATCCCGGTGACCGATCGGCGCCACGCGGCGTCGTTTGCAGTCGTGACCGGCCACAAGGATCCGACGCTTGCCTCGCAGGCAACGCGCTGGGCCGAGCTCGCTCGCGCCGCCGACACGCTCGTGATCCTGATGGGCATGCGCAACCTCGCCGGGCTGACCGACAAGATCATCGACGGCGGCCGCGGCCCCGAGACACCCGCTGCAGCCGTGATGAACGGCACGCTGGCGGCACAGCGCTGCGTGGTCGCACCGCTCGGCGAGCTCGCAGAGCGCGTCGCACAGGCCGGTCTCGGCGCCCCGGCCGCCGTCGTCGTGGGCGATGTCGTGCGACTGCGCGAGACGCTCCGCTGGTGGGAGCGCGCTCCGCTGTTCGGAGTGCGCGTGCTGGTGACGCGCTCGCGCCAGCACGCCGGCGACATGTTGCACGCGCTGCGCGGGGCGGGCGCCGAGCCGGTCGTTGCGCCGATGATCCGTCTGGCGCAGCCCGAGGATCCGAGCGAGCTCGACACGGCACTCGATGCGCTGGCTTCCGGCGGGGTCTACGACGCCGTGGTGTTCGCGAGCGGCAACGCCGTGCGCTTCGTGTGCGCGCGGGCCCGCGAGCGCGGGCTCGCGCTCGACAAGACGGACGCGCGCATCGTCTGCGGCGGGCCGATCACGGCGCGCGCGGCGCTGGACGCGGGGCTCCCGGTGCATCTGGTGCCGCCCGCCTCGGCGGGCGCCGGCGACGCGCGCACGCTGCTCGGCGAGATCGAGCGCCACCTCGCGCCGACCGGGCTCCACTTCCTGCTGCCGCGCTCGCAGATCGGCCGCGACGTGCTGCGCAACGGGCTGCTGGCCGCCGGAGCTCGCGCCAGCGACGTGGTCGCCTACCGGACCCTGCCGCCGGAGCCGGGAGCCGGAGGGGAGGTCGCTGTTCAGCTGCGCAGCGGCGCGCTCGGCGTACTCTCCTTCACCAGTCCTTCGACCGTCCGCAATCTGGTCGATCAGCTGGACCGGTCGGCCGATCAGACGCAGCAGCCCCGGGAGACCCGGGAGACCCGGCAGGCCCTGCGCGCCGCCCTGGTGGCGGCCGTCGGTCCGACGACTGCCGAGGCCTGCCGCGATGCGGGGCTCGAGCCGGCCGTGGTGCCGGAGAAGCCGGGTGGCGTCGCACTGGTGCAGGCGTTGATGGCGTTCGCGCAGGCGAATCCGGAGCGCATCGACGGCATCCGCCGTCGTCAGGACGACGCGCAACGCGCGGCCGAGAAGAGTGGGGAGGGGCGATGAGCTTTCCGATCCAGCGCATGCGGCGACTGCGCCGCAGCGAGACACTGCGGCGCATGACGCGCGAGACCCGGCTCTCGCGCGACGATCTGGTGCTGCCCTTGTTCACCGTGGAGGGGCACGGTGTGCGCGAGCCGATCGCGTCGATGCCCGGAGTGCACCGCTTCTCGGTCGATCAGCTGGTCGATGAGTTCAAGCGTGTGTTCGATCTCGGCGTGCCGGCGGTGATCCTGTTCGGCATCCCCGATGCGAAGGACGCGCGCGGCTCGGGGGCCGATGCCACCGACGGGATCGTCCAGCGCGCCGTCGGCGCCATCAAGCGCGAGGTGGGCGAGCTCTGCGTCATCACCGACGTGTGCCTGTGCGAGTACACCGATCACGGCCACTGCGGGGTGATCGAGGCGGAGCACGTGGTCAACGACGCCTCGGTCGAGCGGCTCGCCATGGCCGCGTTGTCCCACGCGCGGGCGGGTGCGGACATCGTCGCGCCCTCGGACATGATGGACGGCCGGGTCGCGGCGATCCGCCGCGCGCTCGACGAGCACGCGTTCGAGGACACGGCGATCCTGTCGTATGCCGCCAAGTACGCGAGTGCCTACTACGGCCCGTTCCGCGACGCCGCCGAGAGCACGCCGCAGTTCGGCGATCGCCGCTCCTACCAGATGGATCCGCCCAACGCGCGCGAGGCGATGCGCGAGATGCAGCTCGATCTCGACGAGGGCGCCGACGTGCTGATGATCAAGCCGGCCGTGCCGTACCTCGACATCCTCGCCGAGGCGCGCAGGCGCTTCGACGTGCCGCTCGCCGCCTACCACGTCTCGGGCGAGTACTCGATGATCCAGGCTGCCGCCGAGCGGGGCTGGATCGACGGCCCGCGCGCCATGGAGGAGGCGCTGGTCTCGATCAAGCGCGCCGGTGCCGACTGGATCCTGACCTACGCGGCGGCGGATCTCGCCGAGCGGCTGGGCGCCTGAGGTGCCCGCGCACTACAAGGTCGTAGAGCTCACCATGGTGAGCGATGAAGAGATCGAGAAGGCACTCAACGAGTGGACCGCCCAGGGCTGGACCTTCGACACCATGCAGTTCGCGGTCCGCGACTCGTCGCGCCGGCCGGCCATGGCCTTCCTCACCTTCGTGCGCGACCTTCCCAACCCCGAAGAAGCTTCCTAGAGACGTCGCGGCGCCGGCGGCGGAGCGATCGTGAACATCGGGTCGATGGTCGGCGTCAACGTCGACGGTGGAGTTTCCGTGGAAGCCACCACCTAGCCGTGAGATAATCTCGAGACAGCTGGCGAGGCCATCGGCGATGCAAGAGCTCGACATCGGGGTGATCCGCGACCGGCTCCTGGAGTTCGCGCGGACGTCCGGCGCCTGTGCGGTCGGCGTCTGCAACCAGGAGGGCCTGGCGGGGGGGCCCCCCTCGACGGACCTCTCGCGAGAGCTCGAGGGTGCGCGGTCGGCGATCGTGTTCGCCCTGCCCCAGGATGAAGCGAAGCTCGAAGCGTACATGGGGAAGGTCGATCACGGCGGGTACCAGGAGGACTACATCCGGACGAACAACCTCACCCAGGGGATCGCGTCCGAGCTGGCCCACTCGCTCCGCGGGTTCGGCTTCGAGGCGGTGCCGGTCTACGCGGGCAACACCCCGTCGGGCGGCGATCACCGCGACGTCGGTGTCCGCAACGACTATCAGCGCGAGGCCGAGAAGCGGCACCCGGCCCGGGAGTCCGACTTCATGCTCGGCACCGTGCCCATCCTCTCCCAGCGCCACCTCGCCGCCGCGGCCGGCGTCGGCTTCTTCGGCATGTCCGGCAACATTCTGACCGAGTCGCACGGCGCCGCCGTCGTACTCGGCGCCACCGTCACGACCGCCGACCTGCCGCCGACGCCGGTGCTGCCGCCGGAGGCGAACTACTGCGACGAGTGCAACTGGTGCGGCTCGGTCTGTCCGACGAAGTTCATGAGCCGCACCGATTTCACGACCGTGAAGATGGGCGAGCACGGACACCACAAGTATTCGACCCGGCTGCACCACGCTCGCTGCGCGATGCACATGCAGGGCGTCACCGGCTTGTCCGCCGACGGGCAATGGGGCTCCTGGGGGCCGGGACGCACGTCGCTGCCCGACGATGACGAGGAGCTGCTGCCGGCGATCGCGGAGCTGGCCTCTGCGGCCGCCAGGCGCCCCGAGGTGCCCGGCGGCTTCGTCTTCCCGAAGCAGGAGGGAAGGACGAACATCATGTGCAGCGCGTGCAACCTGGTTTGTCACCCCGAGCGCGAGGTGCGGGCCAGGCGCCTCAAGATGTGGCGTCAGGGCGGGGTGTCGGTGCAACACGAAGACGGTCGCATCGAGACGCTGCCCATCGACGAGGCGGAGGCGTTCGTCGCCGCGATGCCCCCGGAGCGCCGCGCCCTGTACGAGAAGAGCGAGCAGTAGCGGCGCGCGGCGAGCTTCCACCGTGGCCGCGTGTTCGAGTAGAGTGCCCCCGTGCTGAGTCCTTACCGGGTGATCGATCTGGCACACGACCGCGGCGTGCTCTGCGGCCAGATCCTCGCCGATCTGGGTGCCGATGTCGTCGCGGTTGAGCCGCCCGAGGGAGCGGCGGCGCGCAGCCGCGCTCCCTTCTACCGCGATCGTCCCGGCCCGGAGCGCTCGCTCGACTGGTGGGCGCACGCGCGCGGCAAACGCAGCATCGCGCTCGACCTGGAGCGTCCCGCGGACCGCGAGACGTTAGGCCGGCTCGTCGCCGGCGCCGACTTCCTGGTCGAGTCCGAGCCGCCCGGGCGGCTCGACGCGGTCGGACTGGGTCGCGACGAGCTCGCGGCCTTGAATCCGACGCTGATCCACGTCTCGATCACGCCGTTCGGCTCCGATGGTCCCAAGGCCGGCTGGGCCGCGACCGATCTCACGCTGGTGGCCGCCTCTGCGCTCGCCTACCTCAACGGCGAGCCGGCCCGCCCGCCGGTGCGCTGCAGCGTGCCCCAGGCCTATGCCCACGCGGCCGCCGACGCCGCGGTGGGCGCGCTGATCGCGCACTTCGAGCGCAAGCGCAGCGGCCGGGGTCAGCACGTCGATGTCTCCGCGCAGCAGTCGCTGACCCTGGCCACCATGTTCCGCAGCCTCGACGCACCGCTCGCCGAGGTGCCGGCCGAGCGCGTCTCGGGCGGCGCCTACGTCGCCGGCAACTTCATCAGCACGCGCTATCCGCTGCGCGACGGCTGGGTGGTGCTCGGCCCCGGCATCCTGCCCTCGACGGGTCACTTCATGCAGCGGCTGCTGGCCTGGGCGCTGGAGGAAGGCTTCGGCAACGCGGACGCGGTCGACGAGGACTGGAACAGCTTTGCGTTTCGCATGATCGGCGGCGCGCTGCCCTCCGATGCGTTCGAGGCGACCGACGCAACGCTGCGCGCCTTCTTCGCCACCCGGACCAAGCGCGAGATGATCGAAGCGGCGTGCAAGCGCAAGCTGCTGCTGGCGCCCGTTCTCGACATCGGCGAGATCGTGGACAGCCCGCAGTTCGCCTCGCGCGGCTTCGCGACGGAGCTCTCGCCCGATGAGGCGGATGCGCCCGTGCGCTTTCCCGGGCCGTTCGCGCGCTTTGGGCGCACGCCGATTCGCTACCGGCGCGCGCCACCCCGGCTCGACGAGCACGGCGACGCACTGCGGGCCGAGCCGCTGCGCGCGCCGGTGGTCCACGGTGCGTCGACTGGGCAGGACCGGCCGCCGCTCGAGGGGGTCAAGATCCTCGATCTCTTCTGGGTGCTCGCGGGCCCCGGCGCGACGCGCATGCTGGCCGACTACGGCGCCGAGGTGGTGCACGTCGAGTCGACCACGCACCCGGACACGCTGCGCGTGATCCCGCCCTATCGGTTCAACAACCCGAACCTCGAGGGTTCGGGTGCCTTCCAGTCCGCCAACGCCAACAAGCTCGGCATCACGCTCGATCTGGCGAGTGAAGCGGGGCGCGAGGTCGCCCTCGAGCTCGCGCGCTGGGCGGACGTCGTGACGGAGTCGTTCGCTCCCGGCGTGATCGAGCGCTACGGCCTCGGCTGGGAGACGCTGCGCGCGCAGAGGCCGGACCTGATCATGCTCTCGAGCTGTCTGCTGGGACAGACCGGCCCCTGGCGCGATCTCACCGGCTTCGGAAACCTGGCGGCCAGCGTCACCGGCTTCCAGCTCCTGGCGGGCTGGCCCGATCGCCCGCCGAGCGGGCCGTACGGCGCCTACACCGACTTCATCGCGTTGCGCTACAACGCGGCCTGCATCCTCGCGGCGCTCGAGCACCGCGACCGCACCGGCGAGGGGCAGCACATCGACCAGGCGCAGGGCGAGGCCGCGCTCCACTTCCTGGCGCCCGCCTTCCTCGACTACACGGTCCATGGACGCGTGCCCGAGGCGGTGGGCAACGACGATCTGCAGCTGCACCCGCACGGTGTGTTCTCCTGTGCCGGCGAGTCCAGCTGGGTGGCGCTGGCGGTGCGCGACGACGCCGACTGGCGCGCACTGTGCGAGGTACTCGAGCGGCCGGATCTGCTGGCTCGACGCTCGGAACGCGAGCTGGTGGATGGGGCGATCGAGAGCTGGACGCGCGAGCGAGCTGCCGGGGAGGTCGAGGCCGCGCTCCAGGCTCGCGGGGTCCCGGTCCACGCCGTGCTCGACACGCCGGGCCTGTTCGCCTGCCCGCAGCTCCAGCACCGCGAGCACTACCTCGAGATCGAGCACGACATCTACCAGACCACGACCGTCGAGAGCTCGCGTCTGCGCCTCTCGCGCTCGATTGCGCGTCGGCCCGAGCGCGCGCTGCACTTCGGTCGCGACAACCGCCTCGTGCTCGAGTCGATCCTCGGCTACGCACCCGAGCGCATCGACGAGCTCGAAGCCCGCGGTGTGCTGAAGTAGGCCGCCGGCGCCTACGGTCGATCCGTGGCGGGCTGCGCAGGCGGCTCGGAGATCCGCACGCGCGACACGGCCAGCGCAGCCACCAGCATCGCGGCGGCCAGCAGCCAGAGTCCCTGGTCGTAGTTGCCGCGCAGGTCGTACACGATTCCCAGCATGGGCGCGCCCAACGACTGGAAGACGACCAGGATGGGGCCCGCCAGACCCATGGCGGGGCCGAAGTTGAGCGGTCCGAAGACGCGCGCGAGTAGCGCGTTCATCAGCGGGACGGTGGCGCCGTAGCCGAGGCCGAGGGCCGACGCCGCGCCGAGCAGCGCCAGGTAGCTGTCGCCGAACTCGGCGAGCCCGATCAGCCCGACGGCCTGCAAGGCGATGCTGATGCCGAACGCCGCACGCTCGCCGGTGTATCCCGCAAGCCATCCGAACAACACCTTGGCGAGTGCGGCGGCGGCCGCCAGGATCGAGAGCAGCCAGGCGGCCTCGGTCGTGTCGTAGCCGGCGTCGGTGCCGAACGCGACGATGTGCGCGATCAGCGCGGTGGCGGCCATGAAGCTGATGCCACCGGCGATGCCGACCAGCCAGAGATTGGGTTGTCGCAACGTTTCGAGCGTCGACAGCAGCCGGCCTTGGGCCGGCCGCTCGTCGGGCGAATCGGCGCTCTCGCGGTAGGGCTCGAGCCCGCGGTCGCGCGGGTGCGTCGTGGCCAGCCACCACACGAGCGGCACGACCGCCAGCGCGATGTAGCCGAAGATCTCGAAGGTGCCGCGCCAGCCGAACGACTCGACCCAGATCGCGACGACGGGCGTCATCAGGGCCCCGGACAGCGAGATGCCGACGCCCGCGACGCCGAGCGCGAGCGCGCGCCGCTCGTCGAACCAGTTCACGATCAAGGCGGATCCGGGAACGCCGCCGAGCGTTCCCATGCCGAACGCCACGCCGATGCCGTAGCCGAGCTGCAGCTCCAGCAGGGAGTCGGCGCGCGACATCCACAGGAAGCTGAGCGCCATGGTGAGCGCGCCAACCGCCATGATCCGGTGGATCGGGATGTACAGGACAGCCCGCCCCACCAGCGGCCCGATCGCGGCACCGGCCACGCTCATGGCGACCAGCACGGAGCTGATCCCGGCACGCGTCGTTCCGATGTCTTCGGCGAGCGGTCCCAGCAGCACGCCGAAGGCGTAGATCCCCACCCCGCTCGAGACGAACTGCGTCGCGAACACCAGCCCGACCAGGATCCAGCCGTGGTGCATGGTGACAGTGGGCCCGGTGCTCAGTCGGCGTCGTGCAAGTCGACGCCCTCGGCCTCGAGGTGGGGGAGCGCGTAGATGCCAGCCGTCGCCGCGCTCATGCCGTTGATCAGCGGAACGCGCGGCGTCGGCCAGAATGCCCTGGCGGTCTCGCGGTTGAGGTCGCCGGCGACCCAGCAGGGACCCTTGCCGAGATGTGCGAGCGCTCCCCGCGCGACCTCTTCCGGCTCCATCAGATTCGGGTACGACTCGAAGTGCTCGTTCGACGCCAGCATGCTCGGCGTGCGTGTGGCGCCGGCGACGACCGACATCGCGGTCACGCCGTGCGGCGCGAGCTCGTGCCACAGCGCCTCGGCGAGGATCAGCTCGAACGACTTGGTTGCGCCGTACGTCGCGGTGTACGACGAGCCGCAGGCGGCGGCCATCGAGGTGAGCAGGATGATCCCGCCGCTGCCGCGCTCGCGCATCCGCCCGCCCAGCTGGTGAGCCAGCAGCACCGGGCCGCGGCAGTTCAGGTGGACGAGCGTCATCGCGTGGTCGACGGGCTGGTCGTGGAACTTGCGGGCGCCGTGGACGGCCCCCGCGTTGTAGACGAGCAGGCCCACGTCCAGGTCGGCGGTCGCCTGGGCGACCGTGTCGCCGATCCCGGCGTCGGTCAGGTCGGCCACGATCGGGCGTGTCTCGACGCCGTGCTGGTCGCGGATGTCCGCGGCGAGCTCTTCGAGCAGCGGCTTGCGCCGTGCGAGCAGGGCGACGTGGATGCCGGCCTCGGCCAGCTGGCGCGCGAAGCACTCACCGATGCCGTCGGAGGCGCCGGCGACCAGCGCCCACGGTCCGTAGCGTTGCGCGAAGCTCGTTGCGTCCCGGGTCATCGCTGCACCCTTGCATCGCCGACACCCCGAATGCAAGGAATCGCTGGCGATCAGCGCAGAGCGGCTGGCTTTGGCACGGCTTGCCGGCCGCGCGCTCGCGGTCGGACGCCAGTGACCGCGGCCGCGATGCTAGGATGCGCGGCCGCTCCCGATCCGAAGAGCGATTTCGAGGCCACGCGCGCGCTCGCGCGGGCGAGGTTCCTGGCCCTGGAGAGAGACAGTGAGTGAGTTCCTCGACGGTCTGCGCAAGCACATCGGAACGCGCGGGCACCCCACGCCCGCGCGCGATGCCGCGTGCGCGGCGACTCGACGAACCCGCTCGAGAAGGTCGACAACGTGCTGGTCACCGCCGGAACCGCGGTGCCGACCAGCGCGCTGATGCTGTCGCGAGATCAATCGCTTCAGTCGGAGGTGAGGTGATGGGCAGGCTCGACGGACGGGTGGCATTGATCACGGGAGGAGGGCGCGGCATCGGCCGCGCCGTTGCGCGGGTGCTGGCCCGAGAAGGCGCCGATCTCGCTGTCGTCGAGATCGACCCGGTCACGACCGCCGACGCGGCCAAGGAGATCGAGCAGCTCGGCCGCCGCGCGCTCGCGATCCCGGGCGACGTCGGCCTCGCCGAGACCTGTGACGAGGCGGTGCAGGCCACCGTCGACCAGCTGGGTCGTCTCGACATCCTGGTCAACAACGCTGCGCTGACTGCGGGCATGAAGCCGTTCGAGCAGTTTACGGACGAGGAGTTCATGCGCACCTACGCGGTCAATGCGATGGCGACGTTCCGGCTGATGCGCGCCGCCTCGCCGCACCTGCGCAAGAGCCCGGCGGGGCGCGTGATCAACTTCGCGAGCGGCGCCGGTGCGCGCGGCGACTCGCATCAGTTCGACTACGCCGCCGCCAAGGAATCCGTGCGCGCGATGACGCGCGTGGCGGCGCGCGAGTTCGGGCCGGATGGCGTGACCGTGAACACCGTGTGTCCGTTCGCGAACTCCGAAGGGGTGCGCGAGCACCTCGACGACCGGATGGTCGAGATGATGCGACGCGCCGTGCCGCTGGGCCGCGTGGGCGATCCGGAGTCGGATATCGGCCGCGCCGTCCTGTTCCTGGCGAGCGACGACTCGGCGTACGTGACCGCGCACACGCTGTGGGTCGACGGCGGCGCGGGCTCGGTTCGCGCCTGACGCCGGCGCGCGATCCCTGCGTGCTAGCGCACCGCGGGCCAGACCTCCTCGGCGAGACGCTGCAGCGACTCCTGGTGCGCGGCGCCGTCGGCACCGCCGACGGGAACCTGTGCGCGGACGATCAGCAGGTCGATGCCCAGCTGATCGCGCAACGCGCCCAGCCGATCGATCACCTCGGGCAACGTCCCGACGACCACGCGCTCGCGCAGGTCTTCTTGCACAGCCCCCGCGATGGCGCGCGGTGTCCGGCCGCCCTGGCTGCGCAGCGAACGCTCCTGGGCATCGAGTGCCGCCAGCACGTCGGCCGCCTCGCGCGGGTCCGCCGCGGCGTGCACGGTTCGCATCACGGGCACGACGCGGTCGCTGACGTCGTCTCCACCGGGAAGCCCGGCGCGCCAGCGTTCGAGGTTCTCGGCGAGCCGGCGAGGCCCCTCGAGCGGAGAGGGCAGATAGGGCAGGCCGCGCCGCGCCGCCTGGGCGAGCCCCTTGGGCCCGAATGCGGCGACGGCCAGCGGCGGGTGCGGACGCTGCCAGGGAGCGCGCACGGCCCCCTCGGCGCCGTCGCGCCAGGCCGCGAGGATCGCATCGAGTGCGGCGTCGAAGCGATCGCGCTTGGTTTTCGGGTCCACGCCGAACGCGCGAAACAGTGGCGCGCGAAAGCCTCGTCCGAGGCCGATGATGGCCCGTCCGCGCGAGGCCCGATCGAGCGCCGCGATCTCGTCGGCGAGCCGGAGTGGCTCGTGGATGGGCAGCAGCAGCGAGGTCGTGGCCAGGCGGACGCGCTCTGTGCGCGCGGCGAAGGCGCCCAGCGCGATCAGCGGCGAGGCGGTGACGCCGCGAGCGAAGTGCATCTCCGGCACCCAGACCGAGTGCAGGCCCAATGCCTCGGCGCGGTCGACGAGCGCCAGATCGCGCTGCCACTCGCCGGGACTGCTCGCACCCCCCAGGGCCAGGCCGAGCTCGAAACCGTCGATGCCCCAGCGCGCTCGCTCGTTCACCACAGGTCCGGGCGCGTGTCGGGACAGGCCCAGGGCTCGTCGATCTCTTCGAGCTCGTCTTCGTCCAGCTCTTCTTCGTCGATCCACGGCGGCGTGTAGGCGCATTGCACCCACTCGGCCGAGGCGAACTCGAGCACGTAGCTGCTGCCGAGGCCCTGGTAGTCGAAGGTGGGCGGCTCGAGCAGGCCGAGGGTGTAGACCACGCCGAAGCCGGTCCGCGGACGCGGCACCGACGCCAGGTCGCCCGCCTCGACGAGCTCCTCGAGCGAATCCGGATACACCTGCTCGCGCGCGAGATAGCGCTCGAGCGCCGAGATCACCTGCGGAGCGAGGACATACCGGCTGTGGGCGTGATCGCCGCTGGCCAGCGCGCCCCCCGTGAACACCGCGGCGGCGAGCACGATCCCGCCGACCAGCAGGCTGCGAGCCAGCGCCGCGCGGCGATCGGTCTCGAGCCTCCAGTGCGAGATGCCGAGCGTCAGCGCGAACGGCAGCAGCAGCCAGAGCAGCGGTGCGTGGAGGCCGAAGTGGAGCGCGATCCAGCCGCCGAGCCCCAGCGCCCCGACGAGAGCCAGGAGTGGCGAGCGACCGCGCCCCCCGGAGAGTGCGATCGCGAGCGCGAGGTAGCCGCCGGCCAGTGCGTAGCTCACCATGTCGAGGCCGAAGATCGAAACGGCCGGCCACGGCGAGAGGTTGAAGCGCAGCTGCGGATCCCAGCCCGTCATGTGGCGCATCGCCGCGATCGCCGCGAGCACGAGGGCGACGACGAGCCCGATGCGAAGCGCGGTCGGTGCGCGCAGCGCGCTGTCCGCGATCAGCGGGGTGGCGAGCGCAACCGCAACCACGAGACCCGTCGCAAGCAGCGTCAGCGTGCCCTGCCAGCCGAAGAAATCCCACGGCCCGAAGGCGTGGAGGCCGTAGAAATTGAGCAGGGTGCTGCACGTGATGGCGGCGATCGCGATCGTGCGCGCGACCACCGAGCGCGTTCCCGCGAACACGCAGATACACAAAAGAATGGGAACGAGCGCGAGTGCCAGGACGTCCGCACCGACGAACGGCTCGCTGTTCAGCTCGCCCAGCCAGCTCGAGCGATGCAGGAAGCCGTTGGGCTGCCACCACGCGTCGCCTTCCGGTGTCGCCAGGCCGAGGTAGCAGGTGAAGACATAGGCGAGCGACAGCAGCGCGCTCGACCAGCCGAGCCAGAGCCGCCCGGTGTGACGGGCGGTGCGGTCACTGCTCACGCGTCGTCCTGATCGACCAGCTCCACGGAGACACGATCGTGGCTCGTCGCCTTCCCGTTCTCGCCCGCGAGCAGGCGCACGCGCGCGTTGATCTCGATCGTCCGGTTCTCGAACACCTGTCCGAGCAGCTCGGCGAGGTCGACGTTCTCGAGCGCGCGACCCACCTCGCGCGCCACCGCGTCGCTGAAGTCGCGCCGCGTTCGCTCGCTCTGGTCGGCGGCGAAGTCGACCCAGTCCTGGGGAATCGTGTCGCCCAGCGCCCGGCGCAGGGCCTCTTCCGTGGTGAAGAAGCCCGACAGGCCGAGTGTGATCATGCGCCGAACCATGTCGGGAAGCGCACCACTGGGCAAGGGGCCCGCGTCGCCTTCGTCGGCGTCCGAGCGAGCGCGATCCTTCGTCATCGATCGACTCCCGTCGAGTAGAATTGCCGCATGAGCACGGTCGTTCGCGACATCATGAAGCGCAAGGTCGTGACGATTGCTGCGGGCGAACGGCTGTCGACGGTCGAAGATATCATGACGCTCGGAGGGGTGCGTCACATCCCCGTGGTCCGGGGCGGCGACCTGGTCGGCGTCGTGACCGAGCGGGACCTGCTTCGCACCTCGCTGTCCAACCTCAACCAGTATGGTGCCGACGCGCGCCGGGCGTTCCTGAGTGCCGTCGAGATCGCCCGGGTGATGTCCAGTCCTCCGATCACGATCGAGCAGGCGGCACCCGTCAGTGAGGCGGCGCGGCAGATGGCCGAGCGCAAGATCGGCTGCCTCCCCGTGGTGGACGAGACCGGGCGCTTCGTCGGTCTGGTGACCGAGACGGATCTGCTGCGACACTTCGCGGGGCTGCCGCCCGCGCCCTGATCCCCACACCGAGCCGCCGCGCGCCGGCCAGCAGGCAGCCTCGCTCCCCGTGGGTCCGCTCAATTGCACTTCCCTGCGGGGTCGCATACGCTTGTCCCTCGGGGGTCGACCGGTCCGAGGGCCGCGACCGCGAGGAACGCGATGATCGAGACGATCCTCGTCGCAACGGACGGGTCCGAGGCGGCGTCGGGTGCAGAGCGCTTTGGAATTGCCCTCGCGGGGCGCCTGAAAGCGAGGCTTTCTGGCTGCACTGTGGTCGAGGACCGCGACATCCGGCCGCCCAATGACGGAGGGCTCGGGGTCCACGGCTTCCCCGAGGGCGAAGTTGGCAGCTACTACGGAAGCCGGGCCGAGGCGGCCGCGCGCCGCCTGTCGGCGCGCGCCCGGGCCGAGGGCTCGGAGGTGGCCTGCGAGACCGCCCGCGGGTCGGCCGACGACGCGATCGTCGCCCGCGCCCAGGCGACCGATCTCGCCGTGTTAGGTCGCGTCGGCAAGGGCGCGGCCAGCCGCAACGGCCTGGTCGGGTCCACTGTCGACGCGGTGCTGCGCAAGGCCTCGAAGTCCGTCGTGGTGGTTCCGCCGGGTGCCTCGCTCGCCGGCCCGATCGTACTCGGCTTCGACGGATCTCCGGGCTCGCGCGTGGCCGCCCGGACCGCCGTGGAGCTGGCAAACCGCATGGGCGAGGCGGTCCACGTCTTCGTCGACTCGAAGGACAAGGGTCGCGCGGTCGCGCGGTTCGAGGAGGTCCGCCAGATCGTGGTCGGGCTCTCGGTGCCCGTGCGCGAGACCTCGTCGACGCTGGGGCGTCCCGACGTCAAGCTGGTCGACACGGCCAGAGAGGCCCGTGCAGGTCTGATCGTGATGGGTGCCTATGGCCGCAACCGCATCACCGACTTCTTCCTGGGCTCGAACGCCGCCGCGGTGGCGCGCAACTCTCCCATAGCAGTCCTGCTCGCCCGCTAGCCGTGGCGGCCTCGGCGACGCCCCTGGTTCTGTCGGAGCTGGCTGCGAAGCTGGGCTGCGAGCTGATCTCGGGCGGCGACACGCTGGTCTGCGGGGTGGCGGCGCTTTCCGATGCCTCGGCTGGCGATCTGTCGTTCGTGCGCTCCGAACGCTACCAGGCGGCGTTTGCCGCGAGCCGAGCCGGCGCGGTCATCGTCGGGACGGACGTCGACCCCGCCGGTCGCCCGGCGATCCGCGCCGCGGATCCGACCCGGGTCTTTTCGCGAGCGGGCGCGCTGCTGATCGCCCCGCCGCGCCCCGCGCCGGGGCGCCACCCGGGTGCACAGGTGGAGCCCGACGCCCTGGTTGACGCGACCGCGACACTGGGCCCCGGGGTCTACGTCGGGTCCGGCGCGCGAATCGGGGCGCGCAGCGTGTTGTACGCCAACGTGAGTGTCTACGGCGACGTCGAGGTCGGCGCCGATTGCGAGCTGCACGCCGGCGTGGTGCTGCGCGAGGGCACCCGCATCGGCGCGCGGGTGCGGCTGCAGCCCGGAGTGCTGGTGGGCGGCGACGGGTTCGGATTCCTGCCCGAGGATGCGGGACCGGTGCGATCCGTTCCGCAGGTGGGACGCGTCGTGATCGAGGACGACGTCGAGATCGGGGCCGGCACGACGATCGATCGGGCGACGCTCGGCGAGACGCGCATCCGACGCGGTGCCAAGATCGACAACCTGGTGATGATCGCCCACAACTGCGACATCGGAGAGGACGCGATCATCGTCGCCCAGAGTGGCCTGGCGGGCGGTACTCGCGTCGGGAGCCGTGCCATCTTGATGGCGCGCGTCGGCTCGGCCGGCCAGCTCGAGATCGGTGACGGCGCCTTCGTCGGCGCTCGTTCGGGGCTCCATCGAGACGTTCCGGCCGGTGGTCGCGTCTGGGGCAGCCCGGCGGTCGAGGAGCGCGCCTGGCACCGCGAGATCGCCGGGCTGCGCAGGCTGCCCGACGCCCTGCGGCGGCTGCGCCGGATCGAGGCGCGGCTCGGTCTGCGTCCGGCGCGCGGCCCGAGCGATGAGGGCGAGGGCGAGAGCTGATGGAGACCGCCGCCGACTCGCTCGTCGAGCTTCGCTCGCGCGTCGAGGCGGTCGAGTCCGAGGCGGCGCTGCGCCGCTGGAGCCGCGCCCGGGCGGGCGCTCCCCGCGGCGGCGGGCGCCGGCGGGGCGAGCAGGGTGCGCGCCGCGCCCGCAAGCGCGGGGCCGCGCGACGACATCTGACCCGCCTGCTGGTCCGGCGCGACGCGCTGGTCGCGGGCGGAGTCGACAACGTCGCTGGCATCGACGAGGTCGGCGTCGGGCCACTCGCCGGGCCGGTGGTGGCGGCCGCAGTGGTGCTGCCCGGTCGGGTCGATCTGCTCGGACTCGACGACTCGAAGCGGCTGCGCCGCGCCGAGCGCGAGCGCCTGGCGCGCGCGGTGCGCGCCCAGTGTGTCGCTGTCGGGATCGGCGTGGTCGAGGTCGAGGAGATCGACCGCTTGAACATCTACCACGCGGCACTCGAGGCGATGCGCCGCGCCGTGGTGGCGTTGTGCGAGCACTGCCAGCCGGGTCACCTGCTGGTGGACGCGCGTACGGTGCCCGGCGTGGACGTGGCGCAGACCGCGGTCGTCCACGGCGATGCGACCGACGCGTCGATCGCAGCGGCATCGATCGTGGCGAAGGTGTACCGCGACGAGCTGATGCAGCGGCTCGACGAACGCTATGCGGGCTACGGCTTCGCGCGACACATGGGGTACGGCACCGCACAGCACCTCTGCGCCCTGCGCGAGCTCGGCCCCACGCCGATCCACCGCCGCTCGTTCGCGCCGGTGGCCGAGGCGTTGCGGGCGTGAGCGACCTGCCGCGCATCCGCGAGCAGCCCGAGGACTTCGTCGTCGAGGAGCTCCCGCTCTACGCCCCGTGCGGCGACGGCGACCACACCTACCTGTGGATCGAGAAACGGATGCGGACCACCGAAGAGATCGCGCGCGAGCTTGCCCGCTGCATCGGCGTGCTGCCTCGCGAAGTCGGCTATGCCGGCCGCAAGGACCGCAACGCTGTGACGCGGCAGTGGTTCTCGGTGCCGGGCCTCGCGCCGCACAGGGCGCGCTGGCTCGAGCTCCCGGGTGCGCGCGTGCTGGATGCGCAACGTCACCGCAACAAGCTTCGCACCGGTCACCTGAAGGGCAACCGTTTCGAGCTGCGGGTGCGCGGCGTGTCCGAGGAGCGGTTGGCGAGCGCGAAGGCGCGCGCCCGCGAGCTCGAGGCGCGCGGCATGCCCAACCGTTTCGGCGTCCAGCGCTTCGGACGCGACGGCGACAATGCCGAGCGCGGTCGCGCCCTGCTGGCCGGCGATTCGCCGCGCGGTGCCGGCGATCGGCGCGCGCGGCGCTTCCTGCTGTCCGCGCTGCAGTCGGCCGTGTTCAACGACGTGCTGGCGGAGCGCGCCGACGCGATCGGCGTCGTCGAGCTGGGCGACGTCGCAATGCTGCATACGTCGGGAGGGATGTTCGTGGTCGAGGACCTCGAGCAGGAGGCACCGCGCGCCGAAGCCTTCGAGATCAGCCCCACCGGACCGATCTTCGGGACGCGGATGCTCGCGGCGGCTGGTGCGGTCCTGGAGCGCGAGCGGGCTGCGCTCGAGCGCTGGGGGCTGCCCGACGTTGCGGCGCTGGTGCCGCCCCGCGGCATTCGCCTGCGCGGAGCCCGGCGGTCGCTGCGCGTGCCTCTCGTCGGGCTGTCGCTGCGCTCGGAGGGGGACGACCGTCTCTCGATCGAGGTTACGCTGCCTGCCGGCAGCTACGCGAGCGTGCTGCTCGAAGAGCTGATCGGCGACTTCGACGACCGGTCCGCGCCGGCGGTATCCTGACGGGCCGCCAGGCGTCGGGAGGAAGCATGCGCATTGCCAAGGACGTCTCGGAGCTGATCGGGCGCACGCCGCTGGTTCGCCTCAACCGGGTGGCCGATGGCATCGACGCCACGATCGCCGTCAAGCTCGAGAGCCGCAATCCTGCTTCGAGCGTCAAGGACCGCATCGGCCTGGCGATGATCGAGGACGCCGAACGACGCGGCGCGATCGAGCCGGGCAAGACCACCATCGTCGAGCCGACGAGCGGCAACACCGGCATCGCCCTCGCGTTCGTGGCCGCCGTCAAGGGCTACGACTGCGTCATCGTGATGCCCGACAGCATGAGCATCGAGCGCCGCGTCACGGTGCGCGCGTTCGGAGCCCGCCTGGTATTGACCAAGGGCGCCGAGGGCATGGCGGCGGCGGTCGACCGCGCCAATGAGATCGCCAGCCGGATCCCCGATTCGTTCGTGCCCCAGCAGTTTCAGAACCCCGCGAACCCCGCCGTGCACCGCGACACCACGGCGGTCGAGCTGTGGGACGACACCGACGGCGAGATCGACGCCTTCGTCACGGGCGTCGGCACCGGCGGCACGATCACCGGCGTGGCGCAGCGGATCAAGCCGAAGAAGCCGAGCTTCGAGGTGATCGCGATCGAGCCCGAGAACAGTGCCGTGCTCTCCGGCTCGTCGCCCGGTCCGCACAAGATCCAGGGCATTGGTGCCGGCTTCGTGCCCGATGTCCTCGACACCGGCTTGCTCGACGGCGTGCTCACGGTGTCCGAGCTCGACTCGATCGACATGGCCCGTCGACTGGCCCGCGAGGAGGGGATCCTGTGCGGCATCTCGTCGGGCGCCAACGTGCTCGGCGCCATCAAGTACGCGCTGCAGCCGGGCAACGCCGGCAAGCTGATCGTCACCACGGTGTGCGACTTCGGCGAGCGTTACATCCAGACGGCCCTGTTCGACTCCTACGTGTACGAAGGCAGCGACGAGGTCGCTTGATGGATTCGGGCGCACCGCCGTTCCTGCCGATCGTGCGCAGCTTCGGCGAGTTCACGCCCCGCATCGCCGCCAGTGCATGGATCGCGCCCGGCGCGGTGGTGGTCGGCGATGTCGAGATCGGCGACGACTCGAGCATCTGGTACACCGCGGTGGTGCGCGGCGATGTCCACCAGATCCGCATCGGAGCCCGCTCGAACGTGCAGGACGGCGCCGTTGTCCACGTCACGCGCGATCGCTTCCCGACCCGGATCGGCGACGAGGTGACCGTCGGCCACCGCGCCGTCGTGCACGGCTGCGTCGTCGGCGACGGCGCGCTGATCGGGATCGGTGCCATCGTGCTCGACGGCGCACGCATCGGCGAGGGCGCGCTGGTGGGGGCCGGCGCCGTGGTGACACCCGGCAGCGAGATCGAGCCCCACGGCCTCGCCCTGGGAACACCCGCGCGCACGGTACGGACCCTGGACGACGCGGAGCGAGCGACGCAGCGAGAGCGCACGCTGAGCTACGTTGCCACGGCTCGTCAGCATTCGGCGGGGGCGTCTGCCTCCGGGAGGAGCACCGTATGAGCGACGGCGACGCGACCGATCGCCAGCAGAAGAAGGCAGAGTCACGCCGGCGCATCCTCGAGTCCGCGCGGGCGATCTTCTTCCGGGACGGCTTCATGGCGGCGAACCTCGACGAGGTTGCCGAGAAGGCGGGCGTCGCCAAGGGCACGCTCTATCGCTACTTCGAGAGCAAGGCCGACCTGTATGTCGCGGTGCTCGCCGACAACGGCAAGGTGTTCACCGAGAAGATCGCACTCGTCGTCTCGGGCAAGGGTTCGGCAGTCGAGCAGATCTGGGATCTCGCGAACTTCTACTTCGATCACTGGACACGCAATCCGGACTACTTCCAGATCTTCTGGGCGATCGACAACCAATCGGTGATCGGCGATCTGCCGGGCCCGGTGATCGACGAGGTGACCCGGCTCTGGGAGCAGAACCTGCAGATCCTCGACCGGGTGCTTCGCCAGGCCGTCGACCAGGGCGAGCTGCGCGACTGCGACACCTGGGAGGTGGCGAACATCTTGTGGACGGTCGCCAACTCGATCATCCAGTCCGAGGGCACCCTGGCGCGCCGCAAGCTGCGCGGGCGTCCGCTCGAGGACGTGTTCGGGACGGCGATCGAGACGCTGCTACGCGGCCTCTCAGCCACCCCGGCCGCCGCCAGTCCCGGCGGGGATGCCTGAGGCGTTGACACGGGTAGCGCACTGCGGGATCTTGCCGCGCGCTCGATCGACGACTCTTCGTCAGATCGGGGTGCGGGCTGCTGGTCCCAGAGCCCGGCAAGCTTCGAGAGCACGACAAGCTTCGAGAGTCCTGCAAGCTTCGAGAGTCCTGCAAGCTTCAAAGTGGGGGTGAGGTGATGGACGAAGCACTCGCGGAACAGATCCATAAGCTCGTGGCCGAGCAGCTCGGCGTGGACCGCAACCAGGTCACGCCACAGGCCAGCATCCTGAACGATCTCGGTGCCGATTCGCTCGACGTCGTCGAGCTGGTGATGGCGATCGAAGAGAGCTTCGACATCGAGATTCCCGACGACGCGATCGAGGCGATGCGCACGATCGGCGACGTCGAGAGCTACGTCGCCAAGAACGCGGCCTAGCTCGAAGGCCTGTTAGGCCCGCCAGGTCCGTTAGGCCCGCCAGGTCCGTTAGGCCCGCCAGGTCCGTTAGGTCCGTTAGGTCCGCCAGGTCCGCCAGGTCCGTTAGGTCCGCAAGGACCGCCAGACCTGCTAGGCCGGCTTCTCTCCCCCGACCAGGATCGGGTACTGCCGCTCGGGGTCGTTGCAGGGGATCGAGAGCAGCTGCTCGCCCTCGCGCGCGCGCAGACACGCACCCTCGGGTGCGAACTGCACGATATAGGATTTGCGGACGTGATCCGCGGTGCGGTTCGGCCCGGTCTTGTGCGGCGTGAGCGACGAGAAGACGACCACGCCCCCCGCGCGCACCGGCGCGGCGGCCACCGGCTCGACGGCTTCGCCTGCGATCTCCCAGCCGAGCTCCGTCATCCTGTGCGCGCAGGTGCCCTCCCGATGCCGGCCCTTCATCACCAGCGGGCAGCCGTTGTCTTCGTCGGTGTCTGTCAGCGCCACCCAGCATGTTAGGTATTGCTGCGGCTCGATGAAGGTGTAGCCGTTGTCCTGATGCCAGGGGAAGGGCTCGAGCGTGCCCGGCTTCTTGTACACCGCCTGATCCCAGTAGAGCCGAACGTCCTCGCCGAGCAGGTCGTATGCGATGTCCCGAAAGAAGGCGTGCTGGGTGAATGCCTTCGCCTTCGCCGACTGCTTGACCAGGTGCGGCGTGAAGCTGATCTCGCCGGCGCGCGCGATGAAGGCCTTGCCGCCGAGCTGATCGCGCACGATCGCCTCCATCCTGGCTTCCAGCGGGTCGATCTCGCGGGTCAGCGCCGCGATCGTTTCGCGATCGAAGACCCCTTCCAGCACGACGAAGCCGTCGCGATCGTAGTGCGCGGCCTG
>JAYZFK010000039.1:0-33281 GCA_036336835.1 Myxococcota bacterium
ACACTGACCGTCAGCGAATCCCAGTCGGCGCCGACGCGGAGCGAAGCCCCGAGGCCATCGACCCGTTCGGCCAGTGCTAGGGCGTCGCGGTCGCCGGCGCCGCGCTCCATCAGCTCGGCGGTGAAGCCGGCGAGACCCGCGCGCTCGAGCGGCTCGATCGCAGCCCCTCGCCGCACGCTGATTCCGATCACCAGGTGCGGGATGCGCTGGTCGCGCAGCCCGATGCCCGGCAGCCCGCTGGGCAGCGCGAAGCGCGCGCGCCCCCCGGGCTGCGCGACCGGCGCCTCGCGCGGAGGCGGCGGCGGCAGCTGCCAGGCGAGCGTGGGCGACTCGGCGGGCAGCGCGCTGCAGCCGAGCGCAGCGACGAGCGCGAGCGCGAGACCGCGCCTCATCGGGCGTCCCCGGGCTGCGCCGGTGCCGGACTCGGCTCGCTGGGTGGTGCGATCAGGTGCACGACACTGCGCTGGCTCGCCACCAGGTAGGTTCGCACCACCCGCTGCACGTCCTCCGCGGTGACGGCATCGATGGCGTCGAGGCGCTCGGCGAGCGGGCGCACGCGGCCGAACGACACGTAATCGCGCCCGATCCGGCTGGCCAGCGAGTGGGCGGTCGTGAGGCCGCCGATCAGGCCGACCTCGAGCTGGCGTTTGGCCTTCGCCACCTCCTCGGGCGTGACGCCGGCGGTCTTGATGCGCTCGAGCTCGCCGAGCAGCAGCGCCTCGACCTCGTCGATCGAAGCGTCGGGCCGCACGCCGGCCGAGGCGTAGAACAGCCCGGTCTCGAGCAGCTCCCAGTAGCCCCCATAGGCATAGAGCGCCTTCGCCTCCTGCGCGACCAGCTTCTGGTACAGCCGGCTCGAGCGACCGTCGGACAGGATCTGGCTCGCGACGTCGAGCGCCGTCGCGTCCGGATGACCCGTCGCCGGTGCGTGCCAGCCGGCCATCAGCACCGGGCTGCGCACGTCGAAGTGGACGATGCTGCGTCGCTCACCGCGTTGCTCGGGCTCGACCGTCGGGCTGCGCACGATCGTCGAAGGCGCCATGCCGCCGAAGCGCAGCCGGATGCGCTCGAGCGTCTCGTCCGCGTCGAAGTCTCCGGCGACGGCGATCACCAGGTTGTTTGGCGCGTAGTAGGCGTCGAAGAACTCCTGGCAGGCCTCGACCGTCACGCCCTCGACGTCGCTGCGCCAGCCGATCACCGGCCAGCGGTAGGGGTGCGCCTGCCAGGCGAGCGCGCCGAGCGCCTCGAAGGCGCGCCCGTTCGGGTTGTCCTCGGTGCGCATCGAGCGCTCTTCGAGCACCACGTCGCGCTCGCTCGTCAGCATCTCCTCGCCGATCGCGAGGTTCGCGAAGCGCTCGGCCTCGAGATCGATCACCAGCGGCAGCGATTCGCTCGTCACGTCCTCGAAGTAGACCGTCACGTCGCGGCTGGTGAAGGCGTTGATGCGCCCTCCCCTGGCGCCGATCAGCCGGGCGTGCAGCTCGGGCTCGATGTTCTTCGAGCCCTTGAACATCATGTGCTCGAACAGGTGCGCGATCCCGGTGTAGCGGGTCTCGTCGCGCGAGCCGGCGGTGACCCAGACCTGGAACGAGACGACCGGGGTGGCGTGATCCTCGAGCAGGAGGACGCTGAGACCGTTTTCGAGCTGGTGGCGCTCCAGCCGGAGCGCCGGATCGTCGATCTCGAGCGCTGCGCCGGCGCCGGTGCCGGTGCCGGTGCCGAGTGGGACCACGAGCGCGAAGAGAGAGCCAATCCTGGGCAGGAGCCGTCGCGCGAGCCGCATGCGGGTTACCGTAGTGGGTGGACACGGTAGTGTCGACCGAGGGAGACCCGATGCAAGAAGCCGACAGCGAGCTTCAGCAGCTCTTCGAGCAGGCGCGCAGTGTCGCGGTCGTGGGCATCAAGGACCTCGAGTCCGAGGACGCCTATCGGATCCCGCAGTACCTGCAGGCTCACGGCTACCGGATCGTGCCCGTGAACCCGAAGCTCGACGACGTGCTCGGCCAGCCGGCGCACGCCTCGCTGCGCGACGTCGACGAGCCGATCGACATCGTGAATCTGTTCCGCGCCGCCGAGCACATCCCGCACCACGTCGACGAGATCCTCGCCATGGACCCTGCTCCGAAAGCCGCCTGGATGCAGCTGGGCATCCACCACGGCGACGCGGCCGCGCGGCTGCGCGCCGCCGGCATCACCGTGGTGCAGGACCGCTGCATCATGGTCGAGCACCGCCGGCTGATCGAGGCGACGGCCGCGGACCGAGAGCGCGAGCGCGAATGAGCCTGCGCGTCCCGGTCCACTACGACCTGGCCTCGACGCTCTGCTACGTCGCCCACCGCACCCTGCCCCGCCTGACCGAGACACTCCGCGAGCTCGAGATCGAGCTCGTCTGGCGCCCGCTCGATCTCGCGCGCCTGCTCGGCTGGCGGCGCGGCGGGGTCGTGGCGGGCCATCGGCGCCGCAACGCTCTGGCGGTCGCCGAGGAGTTCGGCGTCGCGCTCCGCATGCCGAGCCACTGGCTCGACTCGCGGCGCGCCTTGGCCTTCGGCCTGGCGCAGCGCGACCCCGCCGTCGCGGCGAGCTGGCGCGAGCGCGTCTTCAGCGCGGTCTTCGAAGAGGGGCGCTCGATCGATCGCGACGACGAGCTGGCGCGCCTGGCGCGCGAGCTCGGCCTGACGCTCGATCCACATGCGATCGACGCCGGGCTCGACGAGCTCGCGCGGCTGACCGAGCGGGCACGCGACGCGGAGGTGACCGGCGTCCCGACCTTCCAGCTCGGCGCCTGGCCGCTCGGAGGCATCCAGAGCGACGAGACGATGCGCGCGATCCTGGGCCGCTGGGCCGACCGGCAGCGAACGCTGCGCTAGGCGAGCCGGCTATGCTGGCCGCGTGGCGCGCACCGTCTACTCGTCCGACCGGGGCCGCATCTGCTCCACCTGCAGCGCACCCGTCGACCTGTGTCGCTGCAAGCAGGTGCGCAGTCGCGCACCGCAGGGCGACGGCATCGTGCGCATCCGCCGCGAGACCCGGGGACGCAGGGGCAAGACCGTCACCACGATCAGCGGTCTGCCGCTGCCCGAGGACGGGTTGCGCGATCTCGCCAAGCAGCTGAAGCAGCGCTGCGGCACGGGCGGCGCGCTCAAGGACGGCGTGATCGAGATCCAGGGCGATCACCGCGACACCCTGCGGGCCGAGCTCGACGAGCGCGGCTTCGCTGTCAAGCTCGCCGGCGGCTAGGCGGCGCATCCCGGCGGCGGGATCATCGCGATCTCTGGCTGCTGCCCCGCTGCATCCGGGCGACCGCAACCAGATCGACCAGCGCGGGGCCGAGCCGGTTCCACACGCCGTACTTCGAGCGGCCGAAGCGGCGCGGGCGATGCGTGACCGGTCGCTCGGCGACGCGTGCCCCCTCGAGAGCGAGCAGGATCGGCAGGAAGCGGTGCAATCCGCCATACAGCTTGACGCGCCGCAGATAGCGCGTGCGCACCACGCGCAGCGAGCAGCCGATGTCGCTCACCTCGTCGCCCAGGACGAGGCGTCGAACCCTGCTGGCGATCCGCGACGACACGCGGCGCAGAGCGCTGTCGCGGCGCTCGAGCCGGACGCCGCCCACGAGATCGGCGTCGACGAGACCCGCGAGCAGGCCGGGGATGTCGGCCGGATCGTTCTGACCGTCGGCATCCAGGATCGCAACCACGTCGCCGCGGGCCGCTCGGAAGCCCGCGTCCAGTGCCGCCGACTGACCGCAGTGAGTCGGCAGCGACAATACGCGCAGCCGCGAGTCCTTGCGCCGCCACTCGTGCAGCCGTTCGAGGCTGCCGTCGGAGCTCGCGTCGTCGACGAAGATCCATTCGAGCGAGAGACCGAGACCGTCGAGTGCCGCATCGAGCTCGCCGAGCAGGGCATCGAGCGAGGCGACCTCGTCGTGGACGGGCACGACGACCGACAGGCTGTGGATATCGCGGGGCAGCGCGCCAGGCGGCGCGCTCACGCGGCCTCGCGGCACAGCAGGAACCAGCTGCCGAGGTCCTTGCCCTTGCGCGCGGCCGAGCCAATCGTCACGTGCTCCGACACACGTCGCAACGTGTCGATCATGAAGCCGTACACGAAGCGCGACAGTCCGCGCTCGTTGCTGCGGATCTCGGGCCAGCCCGATGGATGCGCGGGCGGCAGGCGGCGATAGTCGACCCATACCTCTGCGTCGGCGCGCTCGGGATTCGGCACCGCCACGAAGTAGCCGGGGCCCGTGACCGGCGACATGGACTGGAAGTTGAAGCCGTAGAGCTCGGCGGGCTTCTCGGGATCCGAATCTTCCGGCCGGCAGAAGCGCTTCTCGAAGTGCGTGAAGGCGGGCAGCGTGTTCTTGCCGTAGTGGCGCACCGGGGTCATCGCAGCGGTGGCTGGAGTCACGAGATCCGTCAGGGTCACCGGCCGAAAGCCATCGACAGCCGCATACAGCCTCGCCTGATCGCGCCGACCGACCGCGCGCACCGCCGCGACGCGGTCTTCGTGCCTCGCGCGGTCGAGCCAGGCTGCGATCTCGCTCGGACGGCCCGCGGCCTCTCGAATCCGCGCACTGAACTCATCCGCGGGCGTCGTCACACTCATCGGCACCTCCGGTCTGCGCAAGGTACCGTCGATCGCTGGCGTTGCGCGAACGCGCGCGTCACGGGAGGGGGAAGCGTGGCCGTGGGCGCCCGACATCGCTCGGAGTGGGCCGTGCTGGTCATTGCGGCGCTCGTCTGGCTGCCGGCTCTCGACGGTCGCGATCTGTGGTCTCCTGACGAGCCGCGCATCGCGCAGGTGGCCGAAGAGCTGCGCGCCGGCTACGCGGGCCCGACGGGCGCGGTGCTGCTGCACCTCGATGGCCAGCCGTACTCGCAGAAGCCACCGCTCTACTACTGGCTCGCCGCAGCCCTCGGTACGCCATTCGGGCACGTCGGCGAGTGGGCCGCACGCCTGCCCTCGGCGCTCGGCGGGCTCGCGAGCCTGGCGCTGACGATGGCGCTCGCCCGGCGGCTGTTCGGCGCCGCCTACGCGCCGTGGGCCGGAGGGCTGCTGCTGTCGTGCCATCGCTTCAGCGAGCTGGCACAGCGCGCACAGCTCGACCTGCTGCTCACCGCCTGCGAGCTGGCCGCCCTGCTCGCGTGGCTGCGCGCCGAACGCGGCGAGCTCGATCACAAGCGCGCCTTCGCGCTGCTGCACGCCGCGCTCGGGGCCGGCATGCTGGTCAAGGGCCCGGTCGCGCTGCTGCCGCTGGCCGCGATCGCCGTTCACAGTGTGCTCGAGCGTCGCGCGAGCGAGCTTCGCGCGCTGTTCGCGCCGCGCGGACTCGCGCTGTCGCTGGGACCCTTCCTGGTGTGGGGCGGGGCGGCGCTCGCGCTCGCACCACCCGGCTTCTTCCACGACGCGGTGATCCTGAACCTGGGGACGCGCTTCACGTCCGGGACCTCGCACATCCGACCGTTCTACTTCTACGCCTATCGATTGCCGCTCGACTTCCTGCCGGGAGCGCTGCTGCTCCCCTGGGCCGCCGTGTCGGCCTGGCGCGCGTGCCGCGGTGCGGCACCGCAGCAGCGCAGCTGGCGCCTGCTCTCGGTCTGGGTGCTCGTCTTCGTCGGGTTCTTCTCGCTGTCGGCGGGCAAGCGCGGCCTGTATCTGCTGCCCACCTTCCCGCTGCTGGCGATCGCGTGCGCCGCAACGCTGGTCGACGCGCTCCGCGGGCGCAGCCGGCTGCCGCGCGGCAGCGGCTGGGGACTCGCGGCCGCAAGCGGTGCGCTCGCCATCTCGGGCGCCCTCGCCCTGGCCGGCGGGCCACTGCTCGTCGAGGTCCCCGAGACACTCGAGCTGCCCGACGCGTTCTTCGCCGCCGTCGTGGTGATCTGCAGTGCGGCCCTCGCCGCCGGTGCACTCGTCGCCGGGCACGCACAGGCTGCGCTCGTGCGCGCCGGCATCGCACTGGCCAGCGTGGTGGGGCTCCAGGCGAGTGTCTTCCAGCTGCTCTACCCCGCACTCGACCCCGAGCGCTCGCTGCGCCCAGTCGCCGAGGCCGCGGCGGCGCTGGCCAGACCCGGCGAGAAGATCGGCGTGGTGCATCACATGTCCTTGATTCCGGGCCTCACCTACTACGCCGGAGGCGAGCCGGGGCGCTTCGAGAACCTGACCGATCACGCCGCGATCCAGGAGTTTCTGGCCACGGGACGAGGGCAGGTGCTGATCAGCGAGACCCGGCGCGACTGGGCGCTCGAGCCCGCACCACACCCGCGGCGCCACCAGTTCCGCTCGGCCGACCGGAGGATCTGGGTGCTGGCTCCCCGCGGGCGCCGCGAGAGGCTCGGCACACCCCCTCCGGGAGCGCAGACGGACACGCAACTCCCCGTGGGCGCTTAGGTTCTTGACACGGCGACTGTCGGTCAGCGGCGCTCTTCGCTATCCTGCAGGTTCCGAAACAGGCATATCTGAAGACCAAGAGGAGCCCTGCACATGGCCACCAAAACGGCAGAGCTTCGTCTCGACGACCAGACCATCCATCTTCCGGTCATCGTTGGGAGCGAAGGTGAGAACGCGATCGACATCAGCAAGCTGCGGGCCGAGACCGGCTACATCACGCTCGATCCGGGCTACGCCAACACTGGGTCGTGTCAGAGCGACATCACCTACATCGACGGGGAGGCCGGGGTGCTGCGCTACCGCGGAATCCCGATCGAGGAGCTCGCCGAGCACTCGAGCTTCCTCGAAGTCGCCCACCTGCTGATGCTCGGACACCTGCCCACGGCGGTCGAGAAGGAGCGCTTCGAGCACTCGATCCGCCGCCACACGATGATCCACGAGGACTTCCGGTACTTCTTCCGGGCGCTCCCGAAGGACGCCCACCCGATGGCGGCCTGCGCGGCCACGATTGGCGCACTGGCGACCTTCTATCCGGACTCGCTCGACCCGCGCGATCCCCGCCAGATCGAGGTCTCCGTCCACCGGCTGCTGGCCAAGCTGCCGACCATCGCCGCCTATGCCTACAAGCACTCGATCGGGATGCCCTTCATGTACCCGAGGAACGAGTACGGCTACGTCGGCAACCTGCTGTGGATGATGTTCGGCAACCCGTGCGAGGAGTACGAGATCGACCCGGTGATCGAGCGGGCGCTCGAGATGCTGCTGATCCTGCACGCCGACCACGAGCAGAACTGCTCGACCAGCACGGTGCGGCTGTGCGGCTCGTCGATGGTGAACCTGTTCGGCGCCATCTCGTCGGGTATCAATGCCCTCTGGGGGCCGCTGCACGGCGGCGCGAACCAGGAGGTGATCGAGATGCTCGAGGCGATCGCCGAGGAGGGCCAGACTGCACGCGAGTTCCTCGAGCGCGCCAAGAGCGGGGACGAAAGTGCCCGCCTGATGGGCTTCGGCCACCGCGTCTACAAGAACTTCGATCCGCGCGCGACCGTGATCAAGAAAGCTTGCTTCGACGTGCTCGAGCGACTCGGGATCCACAGCAGGCTGCTGGAGATCGCGGTCGAGCTCGAGGAGATCACACTCAAGGACGATTACTTCGTCGAGCGAAGGCTGTACCCGAACGTCGACTTCTACTCGGGCGTGATCTACAACGCGATCGGAACACCGGCAAACATGTTCACCGCCATGTTCGCGATCGGACGACTGCCGGGCTGGATCGCGCAGTGGATGGAGATGCACCGCGACCCGTCCTTCAAGATCGGCCGACCGCGGCAGATCTACACGGGCCCGACGCGAACCGCCTACGTGCCGGTGGCTCAGCGCTAGCCCGCGGTCTCACCGTGTCCGAGGCCGGGACCGCACTCCCGTGCTGGAGCGGCGGGCGCGTGCGTCCCCGCTCGGAAGCCCGAATCCGCCCCGACGACTCGGCGCTGCTCGCCGGGCGCGGCCACTACACGACGGCGCGCGTGTCGGCCGGCAGGACGCTGTGGGTCGATCGGCACCTGGCGCGCCTGGTGTCCGATGCGCGTCGGCTCGGCCTTCCGGCGGTCGACGAGCACACGGTGCGAGCAGCCTTCGCCGAGCTGGCCCGGGCGGCCTTCGGCACGGGCGACGGCGCCATCCGACTCCAGCACTCGTGCGACGCCGCCGGGCGCACGCACTGGCTGGGCGTGCCGCGGCGGCTGGGCGACGAGCCCGACACCTGGCGCGCGATCCGCGCGCCCTTCGCCCACGAGGGGCCGCGCCCGTGGTCGGGCGTCAAGACGACCCATACGCTGGCCTACGCGCTGGCGCGCGATGCCGCCCGTCGCCGCGGCGCCCAGGATGCCTTGTTCGCCGACGCAGCCGGCCGCCTGATCGAGGGCACCCGGACGAACCTGTTCGTGGTGCTCGAAGACGGCAGCTGGGCGACCCCCGATCTGCGCCGCGGGGGGGTCGCGGGGCTGGCGCGCGAGGTGGTGCTCGAGGCCACGGACGCGTTCGCCGTGCGCGACATCGGCTTCGGCGCGCTGTTCCGCGCGCGCGAGGTGGTGGCCGTCAACGCGCTGCGCGGCGGCCGCGCCGTCGTCGAGCTCGACGGCCAGCCGATCGGCGCAGCGCGGGGGGCCGCGGTCGAGAGGTTGAACGAGATCCTCGGGCTTCGCTGACGGCGCGCGGGCCGGCTAGGCTGCGAGCCCGGCCCACCTCTGCAGACGGAGACGCAATGAACCTCGGCAAGCTCGCCGTCACGCTGCCCATCCCGTTCCTGGGCTCGCGCGCCAACGTGGCGCTCGCCGTGCGCTGCGAGCAGGAGTGGGGCTACCACGCCATCTGGCTGGCCGAGACGAACGGCGCCGACTCGTTCGCACTGGCCGCCGCCATCGCCCAGGCGACCGAGCGCATCGAGATCGGAACGGCCATCGTGCCCGTCTACAACCGCACCCCGGCGGTGCTGGCGATGGCCGCGGCGACGCTGGCCGAGCTGGCGGAGGGCCGCTTCGTGCTGGGGCTCGGCACGTCGAGCCACGCGATGATCGAGGGCTGGCACGGCGTGCCGTTCGAGCAGCCGCTGGGCCGGGTGCGCGACACCATGGCGGTGCTGCGCTCCGCGCTGGCCGGCGAGAAGACGAGCTACCGGGGCAGGACGCTGTCCAGCGAGGGCTTCCGACTGGGCATCCGGCTGCAGTCGCGGCCGCGCATCTACCTGGCGGCGTTGCGCGAGAAGATGTTGCAGCTCGCCGGCGCGCTCGGCGACGGGCTGATCATCAACATGATGCCGCTCGACGCGATGCCCAGGATCGTCACCGCCTACCGCCAGGGCGCGATGGACGGCGAGCGCGACGCCAGCAACGACGAGGTGGTGGCGCGCTTCCAGATCGCCGTGACCGACGACAAGGACAAGGCGCGCAACCTGGTGCGGGCGGCGTTCGCCGGCTACGTCGCGACGCCGGTCTACAACCGCTTCTTCTCGTGGGTCGGGCACGAAGACGTGGCGCGGGGCGTTGCCGATGCGTTTGCGCGCGGCGATCGCCAGGGCACCGCGGCCGCGATGCACGACCGCTTCGTCGACGATCTGGCGATCATCGCCGACGCCCGCGAGTCGCGCGAGAAGCTTGCCGCCTTCGTCGAGGCCGGCGTCACGACCCCCGTGCTGGCACCGCTGTCCGCGACCGCCGAAGAGACGATCGCCGTGCTCGAGACGTTCGCCCCGGCGCTGCAGTGACGCACCGGGACGGAGCGGCGTGATAGAGTCCGCCTCCTCCAAACCCCGTCCGACGACGATCACGAGGCTGCGCCATGGACTTTCGCTGGCCCGATGAGTATCTCGCCTTCCGCGACGCGGTGGACGCCTTCATCCAGGAGTGGCGCTCGCCCGAGCTCGCCGCCGAAATCCAACAGCGCGAGGGCGCGCCAGGACCGCTCAGCCGCAAGTACTTCGCAGCGCTCCAGGAGCGGGGCTGGATGCGCATGTGCTGGCCCGCCGACATGGGCGGCGAGGGCCGAGATCCGATCTACCAGTTCATCCTCGTCGAGGCGATGGAGTACTGGCGAATGCCCTACGGCAACCTGACCTTCACCTCGATCGCGCCGTCGATCGGACAGTACGGCACCGAGCACCAGAAGCAGAAGTACCTGCCCGGTATCTGGAATGGCGAGCTCACGTTCGCCATCGGCTACAGCGAGCCTAACGCCGGGACCGACCTCGCGGCGCTGCGCACCAAGGGCGAGAAGGTCGACGGCGGCTGGAAGGTGAACGGCCAGAAGATCTGGACCTCGCTGGCAGAGAACTCGACGCACATCTGGCTGGCCACGCGCACGGATCCCGACGCCAAGAAGCACGCGGGCATCTCGGTGCTGATCGTGCAGACGAAGGCGCCGGGCGTGACGATCCGCCCGCTCAAGACGATGAGCGGCCTCACCACCTACGAGACGTTCTACGACGACGTCTTCGTCCCCGACGAGGACGTACTCCCGCCGTTGCACGGCGGCTGGGGCATCATCATGCACGCGCTCAACCACGAGCGCGTCGGGCTCTCGCCCACCAGCAACCTGGCGCGCAACTACGACGTCGTCGTGGCGGAGCTCCAGCGCAACGCACCGCACAAGCTCGCGGATCCGGTGGTGCGGATGCGCCTGGCCGAGCTGCGCATGGAGCTGGAGCGCCACCGGGCGCTGGCCATCCGCAACGCCGTCACGATCTCGCGCGGCGCGATCAAACCGGGCGAAGCCTCGATGGCCAAGATCTCGGGCAGCGAGCTGCGCTACCGCATGTCCAATCTATTGGTGGACATCCTCGGTCGCGTCGGCGGGCTGGCTCGCGACGACGACCGCGCGGTCGAGAAGGGTCTCGTCCAGGGCAACTTCCTCTCGTCGCCGATCCTGCGCTTCGGCGGTGGGACCAACGAAGTGCAGCGCAGCATCCTGGCCACCCGCCATCTCGGCATGACGCGCTAGGCCGGCGGGCGGCGGGCGGAAGGAACGAGAGACACGATGGATCCCGACTTCGACGAGACCCAGCTCCTGCTGCAGACCACGACCCGCCGGTACCTCGAGGGCGAGGTGCCGTTCGACCGCGTGCGCGAGCACGAGGAGAAGTGCCGGGCCGACCAGGAGCTGTGGCAGGCCATGGCCGGCCAGGGTTGGCTAGGCGTCGCGCTGCCCGAAGCCGTGGGCGGCGGCGGCGCAGGCCTGGTTGAGGCCGGCATCCTGGTCCACGAGCTCGCGCGCCGCGCGGCCGTGGTCCCCGGCGTCGAGGTAATGGCCAGCGCGGTCGTACTCGCCCGCCACGCCGACGTCGACCAGAGCGCGCTGCTGCGCGGCATCGTCGATGGTGAGGTCGTCGTCGTGCCGGCGCTGCTCGAGGCGGGGGACGACTTCGCCCAGGTCGACGCTGCGGTCGATGCGGGCGGCAAGCTCAGCGCAGAGAAGCGCTTCGTCGACTACCCGGACTTCGCGACCCACCACCTGGTGTCGGCGCACGGACCCGAGGGACTCGGGCTCTACCTGATCGAGCGCGGCGACGCGGCGATCGAGACCGAAGCGCGCTCGTGCACCGGGCGCACGCCGCAGGCCGACGTGCGCTACCGCGGCGCGAGCGCCCGCCGCGTTGCCGGCGAGAGCGCCATCGGCCGGCTGCTCGACATCGGCCGCGCGCTGACCGCGGCGCAGATCCTGGGCTCGATGGAGGTCTCGCTCGAGATGACGGTCGAGTACACCAACCTGCGCGTGCAGTTCGGGCAGCCGCTCGCGACCTTCCAGGCCGTCCAGCACCACGCGGCCGACATGTGCATGCACGTCGAGAGCAACCGATTCCTGGTCTACGAGCTGCTCGATTCGCTCGAGCGGGGCACGGCGGGATCCGCCGACGCCGCTCTGGTCAAGGCATCGGTCTCCCGCTCGGTCCCATTCGTCACCATGCAGGCGCACCAGCTGCACGGTGGGCAGGGGCTGATCGAGGAGAACGACCTCTACTTCTTCACGATCCGGGGCAAGGATCGCTCGCTCGCCTGGGGAACCGCCGAGGAGTGCCTGGCACAGGTGGCCGAGGACGTCGAGAGTCCGCCGCGCTGGCTCTGAGCAAGCGCGTCCTGTCAGTGGACCGGCTCGGCACCGAATAGCGTCGGCAGGACGTCCTTGACCGTGGGCTCACCGTCACCGGGCCGGACTGCCACGTAGTGCGAGGTGAAGCTCGCATCGCTGATCTGCGGAAACTCCTCGTGGAAACGCGCGAGCAGCCGCTCGAGCACCGCGACCCCCTGCTCGGAATCGACGTCCGCGAGGTGCACCACGATGCGGTCGCGCGTCATCCGGAACAGACCGTCCTCGACGCGCAGGGAGCTCTGCAGGAAATCCACGAAGTCCGGGAAGCGCTGGTCGCCGGACGCGGCGATCAGCCCGACCATCAACGAAGGGACATCGTGCTGGGCCGCGAGTGCGCCAGCACGCTCGAGCAGGGTTCGCAATTTGCGGGGATCGTCATTCAAGGAGGGACTCGTTGCAGCCATGGGTTGCCTATCGACCAATGTCGATCGGTTCCTGAATGATACGCGAAGCACGGTAGCCCCGCGGGGAAAGTCGCCGGCAGGCAGCGGGCCCGTTAGCGTCGAGACCCTCGAGATCATGGCCCCCTCTGCAACGGAACCCGGCGTGCCTCCCGACGAACGCATCGCGGCGGCGCGGCTGGCGCGCGGTTTCTGGCTGCTCGTCGGTGCCACCACGGCGCTGATCGTGCTCGGCGCGCTGGTCCGCGCCAACGGCGCAGGGCTGGCGTGTCCCGACTGGCCGCTGTGCTTCGGTCAGTTGATCCCGCAGTTCGACGTCCGCGTGGGCTTCGAGTGGAGCCACCGCCTG
Source organism: Myxococcota bacterium (assembly GCA_036336835.1). Taxonomy (GTDB): domain Bacteria; phylum Myxococcota_A; class UBA9160; order UBA9160; family UBA4427; genus JAYZFK01. The sequence goes on from JAYZFK010000039.1 coordinate 12,778, forward strand.
CTCGCCGGAAGCGTCGGCCTGTGCTTCCTCGCGCTCGGCGCCCTGGTGCTGCGACACCCGACACTGCGGCGTTCGATGGGCCCGTGGGTCCTCACAGCCGGCACGCTGCTCGCCGTCCAGGTGGTCCTGGGTGCGCTCACCGTCTGGGAGCTGCTCGCCTCGTGGACCGTTTCCTCCCATCTGGTGGTGGGCAATGCGGTCAACGCCGGCTTCGCGACGATCGCGTGGCAGCTGGGGCGGGCCGCCGAGCCTGCGAGGTCGAGTGATTCGACCGCGCGCGGGTCGGAGGCGCGAGCGGTGATCGCGCCCGCGCTGCGCGGGCTGGTGGTGCTGACGGCGGGACTGCTGCTCTTGCAGCTCGTGCTGGGCGGGCAGGTCTCGTCGCGCTTTGCGGGTCTCGCGTGCGACGAATGGCCCGCCTGCCACGGCGGCGTGTGGTTTCCCGACTTCCAGGGGGCACGCGGCATCCATCTCTTCCACCGGCTGGCAGGCTACGCCCTGGTTGCGGCGCTGGGCGCCGCCGCGCTCGCAGCGCGCGGAACGGGCCGGCCCGGCCAACTGCTGGCAGCCGCGGCCGGGGTGGCGCTGGCGCAGGCGATCGTGGGCATCGCGAACGTGTTGCTGCGCATCCCGATCGAGGTCACGGCTGCGCATTCGCTGCTCGCGGCGATGCTCGTCCTGCTCACGACACTGGCTGTCTGCGAGACGTGGCCCCGACACCACCCGTCGGCCAGTACGCGATAGGATCCCGCGATGCGTCCCTATCAGATCTTCGCCGCGATGGACCCCGAGGGCGCGAAACGCTTCTTCGGCGGCCTGGCCGAAGACGCGCCGGCCATGTTCACACAGCTCGTCCATGCGGCGGCCGCGGCCATGAAGAGTCGCCCGGCCTACGTGAAGAAGCTGCCGCTCGACAAGCAGGCCGGCGCGATGCGGCGCGCGCTCGCCCGCGTCGGGGCCGATTCGCTCGCCGAGGAGATGCTCGCCATCTACTTCCTGGAGTGCCGCAAGGAGCTGCTCGCCGAGTGGCTCGACGGGCTCGGGATCGAGCACGAGAAGGGCTCGCTCAAAGAGGAGGCTCCGACCCAGCCGGACGGATCGAAGCTGGTGGAGTTCGTCGCGAGCTTCCGCAACGGGGAGGCGCCGAGCGATCGCGAGCTGCTGATGCGCGCCTTCACGGCCCAGTCGGCGATCGACTGGCCGGTGCTCGAGAGCCTGCTGGAAGATTGAGTCGGTTGCGTCTCAGCTGCGCAGCGTGAGCTTGTTCAGTACGGCCGGCGTTTCGAGGATCTGGCCCGCTCCCATGACCACCGCCTGCTCGGCGCTCTCTGCAACGAAGACCGGCAGTCCCGTGCTCTCGCGCAGCTGCTGATCGAGACCCGGAAGCTTCGCACCGCCGCCGATCACGACACCGCCCCGATCGAACAGGTCTCCGGCGAGCTCTGCCGGCGTATTCAGGAATGCGGTCCGAACGACCTCGATGATCGCCGCGATCGACTCTCCGAGGGCGCTGACGACCTCATCGCTCTTCAGCTCGATGGCGGCTGGCGTTCCGCGCACGACATCCTGTCCCTTGACCGTGAACACCGCGTTCGAGCCGACCTGGCAGCAGCTCTCGACGTTGCACTTGATCTGCTCCGCTGTCCGCGCTCCGATCTGGAGTCCGTAGTAGGTGCGCAGGTAGCGGATGATCGCCTGGTCGAGCGCCTCGCCGCCGACCGGCGTCGATTCGACGATGGTGACCTCACCGAGCGAGATGACGCTCACCTCGGTGCCGCCGCCGCCGATGTCGATGATCATGTTGCCTGCCGGCTCGAAGGCCGGCAGCCCCACACCGATGGCTCCGCAGATCGACTGCGGTACGAGATGCACCTCTCGGGCCCCCGCGACCTGCGCGCTCTCGCGGGCCGCCCGGCTCTCGACGGAGCTCAGCGTCGCGGAAACCGGCATCACGACCCGAGGTCGCAGGAAGCCACGGCTCGCGCCCGGCAGCGCCATCACCCCCTCGAGCAGCCGCGCTGCCAGATCGAAGTCGGTGACGACCCTCTTGCGGATGGGATGCACGACCTCGATACCCCGGGGCGTGCGTCCGGCCATCGCCTCTGCCGCGCTGCCGACCGTCACGACGCCGTCCCGATTGCGCGCGACCGTGCTCGGCTCGCTCACGACGATGCCGCGCTTGCGTGCATAGACCACGGTGTTCGTGGTTCCGAGATCGATGGCCAGGTCATTCGAAAGACCGCGCAGCACTGCTTCCTCCGCAGAATTTTCAGCCCAGTGGGCGATTGCAATATTGCAAGAGTCGGACCGAGAACTACCCGGACGGGCGTTTACGAGCGGAGGAACCGGGCTGTCCACGCTAGTTGCGCGCGGTGTGCGTGCAGCCGTTCGCGCAATCCGTGTGCAGGAGTGGAAACAATTTGCCCGCCTCCCCCAAACCGCGACACCCGACGGGCCTCCGGTGGCACTTACTAGCCGATCGAACTCGCCTCAACGAGCGGAGCAGGAAATCTTCCATGTTGAATTTGCGACCTTCAGATTCCGGACGAATGACGCGGGACGCCTCGGCGCCCACCAGCGCGCCGCACCTCTGGGCCATTGCCAGCGGCAAGGGGGGTGTTGGGAAGTCCGTCGTGTCGACCAACTTCTCGGTCTCCCTGGCCGGGCGCGGGCACAGCGTTGCCCTGCTCGACCTCGACCTCGGCTGCGCCAACCTCCATACCATGCTAGGCGTCAGCGGCGGTAAGAGCGGCCTGAGCCGACTGATCGAGAAGGAGACGGACACGCTGACCGACGCACTGGTGCCCACGGGCATCGAGGGCCTTCGCCTGCTCACCGGCGATCAGGCCGGTCCCGGCATGGCCAACATGTCGTATGCCCACAAGCACCTGATCCTGCGCCAGGCGCGCCGCCTCGATGTCGAACACGTCGTGCTGGACCTCGGTGCGGGCACGGCGTTCAACGTGCTCGATTTCTTCCTCGGCGCCGACACCGGCATCGTGGTCGTCGTACCCGAACCCACGTCGATCGAGAATACCTACGAGTTCCTGCTGGCCGCCTTCCTGCGTTCGCTGCGGTCGATCACCCGACGCGGGATCGTGCGCGAAGCGATCGACAAGGTCATCGCCACCCACCGCGGCCGGCTGCCCGCGCCGCGCGACCTGCTGGAAGCCGTGGTGGCCGTGGATGCCCAGGCGGGCGTCTTGCTGTGGGAGCGCTTCGAGGGCTTCTCGGCCAACCTGATCGTCAACCGAGTGCGCAATTCTCTCCATCACGAACTCGGGCCCCAGATCGTGCGCGACGCGCACAAGCACTTCGGCGCGTCGCTCCACTACTCGGGCACGATCGTGTCCGACGACTGCGTCGTCAGCGGCGTGGTCGCGCGCAGGCCGGTGATCCACCAGTTCCCGGGCAGCAGCTTCACGCGCGACCTCGAGGCGGTGACCAGCTCGTTGCTGGCCCCCGAGCAGATCGTCGAGCCCACGCCGATCCGCGGGCACATCGCAAGCGAGGCGGCCTCGGTCGAGCCGACCGAGGTCAGCATCGATCTGACGAGCCCGGGCGCCTCCCTGCGCCGACGCCGCGAGGCGCTGGGGCTCACGCTGCCCGAGTGCGAGATGCAAACGCGGATCCGCTGTCTCTCATCGATCGAGAACGAGGACTTCGACACCCTGCCGCCCGAGCAGTACCTGCGCGCCTTCGTCGCCCAGTATGCGTTGCTGCTCGGCATCGATGAGGCGGCCGCCCTCGCCGCCGCCTTCGCCGATCGCGCCGGGGCGGCAAGCCAGGGCCAGCCGCCCATGCAGTCCAAGGACGAGCCGGCGCACGCGCCGAAGCCGAAGCCCGAGAGCGACTCGCGCGCGCGGCCCCGACCGCCGCACGACAAAGCCTCCCACCGCCGACGCCGCCGCAGCGCTCGCGAGCGCTCGGTGCGACGCCGCCCCTTCTAGCGGGCCCGCTGCACGGGAGGGAGTCGAGTCATCGACTCTCGCCCTTCCGCTGGACTACCTCAGCCTGACAGCGCCGTTCGTGATCACCGGGGCGTTGTCGCGATCCTTGGCATGCGTGGCGACCAGCAGCTTGTCGCCCTCGTTCCACCACGAGATCGTGTAGGTCTCGCCGGGGAAGCCGACGCCGGCAAAGCGCGTCTGATAGCGGGCCACCCGGCTGACATCGCCGCCCAGGGCCTCATCGACCACCGCCTTCAACGTGATCCCGAACGAGCACAGCCCGTGGAGGATCGGGCGATCGAAGCCGCCGATCCGGGCGAACTCGGGATCGGCGTGGAGCGGGTTCTTGTCGCCCGACAGCCGATACAGCAACGCCTGTTGGGGCAGCAGTGTCTTGTCGATGCTTCCGTCGGGTGCGCGCTCCGGCGCCCGGTTGCCGGCCTTCGGGCCGGGTTCGCCGCCGAAGCCGCCCTCCCCGCGCAGGAACAGCGAGAATCGGTTGGTGAACAGCGGGGCGCCGCCGCGCTCGGAGGTGACCAGCTCGATCACCGCGAGACAGGCCTTGCCCTTGTCCCACAGCTCGGCAACGCGCCCCCGGCTCTCGATCTCCGCCGCAACGGGCAACGGGCGATGGATCTCGATGTCCTGCTCGCCGTGGAGCAGCATGGCGAAGTTGAACTCGAGCCCCGGTGTTCCGGCGAGACCGGCGATCGCGCCGAAGACCGGGCACACCCCGAAGCTCGGCAGCACCTTCAGATTCTTCTCGTAGGTGTACTCGAGCTCGTTCGGATCGGTCGCGGGAACGCCTGCACCGATGCCCAGGTGGTAGCGGATGACGTCGTCCTGGCTCCAGGAGCCGGTGGCCGGCTCGAACTCGTGGCCGAGCGCCCGACTGGGATCGATGGGCATGACGACTCCCTCGGCGCGCTCAGGCCTTCAGGCCGTCGGCAATGATTCTCATCTCGTCGGCGATGCTCGTGGGAACGATGTAGCCGGCCTGCTCGCGGATCGCGTCGAGGTTACTCGCGATGTCCTCGGCGGACACGCTGGCATCGGGACCCGCGTTCCATCCCTTCGCCAGCCCGACGAACACGCGCGCATAGCGGCCCCCGCCGACGCTGAACAGCTCGTGCGTGAGCTCGCATTGCTCGGAGACCAGGTAGGTCACCAGCGGCGTCACGCACTCCGGAGCGAGCTTCTCAGCGATCGGGCCGAGGAGATCCTGAGTCAGCCGGGTGTTGGCGACCGGCATGATCGTGTTGGCCAGGATGCCGCTGCGAGCCCCTTCGACGGCGAGCACGTTCATCAGGCCGACCAGACCCATCTTGGCGGCGCCGTAGTTGCTCTGCCCGAAGTTGCCGAACACGCCGGCGGCCGAGGCGGTGAACAAGAAGCGGCCGTATCCGTTGCTCTTCATCACGCGGAAAGCCGGTTGCGAGACGTAGAAGGCGCCCTTCAGGTGCACGTCGAGCACGGCGCACAGATCGGCGTCCGGGAGCTTCGCGAAGCTCTTGTCACGCAGGATGCCCGCGTTGTTGATCACGATGTCGACCTTGCCGAAGTTGTCGAGCGCGGTCTGCACGATCGCCTCGCCGCCCGCGGGCGAGGACACCGAGTCGTAGCTCGCGACGGCCGTGCCTCCGGCCTCTTCGATCTCCTTCACGACCTGGTCGGCGGCGCTGCTCGCGCTGCCGGTTCCGTCGGCGGCACCACCGAGGTCGTTGACGACCAGCCTGGCGCCGCGGCTCGCCAGCTCGAGGGCATAGGTTCGGCCGAGGCCACCCCCGGCCCCGGTGACGACTGCCACGCGGTGATCGAAACGAATGTCAGTCATTGTCTATCGGGGCTCCCTTGGCTCGAGCGGCGGCGTATCATAGCGGAGGCGGCCCCGAGCGGAAGCGCCCGCAGCGACGCCAACGTCGCGAGCCGGTGCCCAACGCGAGAGCGGGAAACCGGACCGGGGCCATCCGCGTATGGGGCGGACGGCGCGCAGCCGGGATGGGTACAGGCTAGAGGATCGCGGATGCGCTCGACACGGACTTGCGACACCGAATCGGCCGCGCGCGCGCGCGGCGGCTGTTGATGCAGACGGAAGACGCCCCGGATTTCGCCGCCCACCTGCGCACTCAGGGCCTGCCGGCCCTGCGGCGCGCGCACGTGAGGACGCTCCAGCTCAACATCGGCAAGCGCTGCAACCTCGCCTGCAACCACTGTCACGTCGAGTCCGGTCCGCAGCGCCAGGAGATGATGGACCGACGCGGCGTCGAGCGGGTGATCGGGCTGCTCGCCGCCAACCCTGATGTCACCACGCTCGACATCACGGGCGGCGCGCCCGAGCTGAACGAGCACTTTCGCTTCGTGGTGCGCGAAGCCCGGGCCCTCGGGCGGCGTGTGATCGATCGCTGCAACTTGACGGTCTTCTACGAGCCGGGCCAGCAGGACACGCCCGACTTCCTGGCCGAGCAGGGCGTCGAGATCGTCGCTTCGCTCCCCTGCTACACGCGCAGCAACGTCGAGGCCCAGCGCGGGCGCGGCGTGTTCGACCTCAGCATCAAGGCGCTGCAATGGCTCAACCAGCTGGGCTATGCCAGGGCGGGATCCGAGCTGCGCCTCGATCTCGTCTACAACCCGCCGGGCTCCACCCTGCCCCCCGACCAGCACGCGCTCGAGGCCGACTATCGCAGCGAGCTGCGCGAGCTGTTCGATATCGAGTTCGATGCACTGCTCACGATCACCAACATGCCGATCCTGCGCTTCGCCCGCGATCTCGAGCGCAGCGGCCGCAGCGGGCAGTACATGGACCTGCTCGTCGATCACTTCAATCCCGAGACGGTCCCTGGGCTGATGTGCCGCGATCTCGTCTCGATCGGCTACGACGGCAGCCTCTACGACTGCGACTTCAATCAGATGCTCGAGCTCGATCTGGCAGGCGGCACGCCGCGAACGATCTGGCAGGTCGAGAATCTCGCCGAGCTCGAAGGCGACCCGGTCGCGACCGCTTCCCACTGCTTTGGCTGCACCGCGGGGGCCGGCTCGAGCTGTGGCGGATCGCTCGCCTGAGGCGAAACTCGGCATCGGACCCGGCATGGAGCAGGCGATGATCCGGTCGTACGGCAAGTGGGCGCTGGGAGTGTTCGGCCTCGTCGCCCTGGTGCTGGCCGGACGCGAGGCCGCGGGCTCGCTCGACAGCTTCGCGAGCTGGATCGAAGGACTCGGCATCTGGGCGCCGATCGTGTTCATCACCGGCTATGCCGTGGCGGTCGCGTCGCTGCTTCCGGGGTCGGTGCTGACGATCGCGGGCGGCGCGATCTTCGGCCTGGGCGCCGGCACGGCCTACGCGTTCGGTGCGGCTGTGCTGGGCTCGATCGGCGGCTTCCTGATCGCGCGCTATCTCGCGCGCGGCTGGGTCGAGCAGCGCATCGAGACCGACGAGCGCTTCCGGGCGATCGATCGCGCGGTGGCCGAGAACGGACTCAAGATCACCTTCCTGCTGCGGCTCTCGCCGGCCTTCCCGTTCAGCTTCCTCAACTACGTGCTGGGGCTCACCCGGGTGAGCTTCCGCGACTACCTGCTCGCCTCGTTCGGCATGCTTCCGGGCACGCTGCTCTACGTCTACTACGGCAAGCTGGCCGGGGACGTCGCCTCCGCGGCGGCGGGCGCACCGCAGGGCAACACGGCGGGCCTGGTGATCAACCTGGTGGGACTGGTCGCCACCATCGCGGTCACCGTCAGCGTGACGCGCATCGCCCGGCGGGCGCTTGCCCAGGCCACCGAAAGCACCTCCGAGGAGGCACGATGACCGCCGGCGAAATCCTGCCCCGCGACACCCACAACCGGGCTCTCGTCGCCAACGTTCATCCCCCGGACTGGCAGAACCCGAAGCCCGCCGGCCGCTACAACCTGGTCGTGATCGGCGCCGGCACCGCCGGCCTGGTCACGGCGGCCGGAGCGGCCGGCCTCGGCGCGCGCGTCGCACTGGTCGAGAAGCACCTGATGGGCGGCGACTGCCTGAATGTCGGCTGCGTCCCCTCGAAGGCGCTGCTGCGCTCGGCACACGCCCTGGCCGAGGTGCGCGCCGCCGAGCGACTCGGCGTGCGCGTGCCCGAGGGCACGCGCGTCGACTTCCCCGCCGTGATGGAGCGCATGCGCGCGCTGCGCGCCCGCATCAGCGCGCTCGACTCGGCCGGGCGCTTCCAGCACGAGCTGGGGGTCGACGTGTTCCTCGGCGAGGCGCGCTTCGCGGGCGGAGACGTCGTGGAGGTCGGCGACCAGCGGCTGCGCTTCGCCAAGGCCGTGATCGCCAGCGGCGCGCGCGCCCTAGTGCCGCCCGTCCCGGGACTGGCCGACGCGGGCTTCCTGACCAACGAGAGCGTGTTCGAGCTGACCGAGCTGCCGCGACGTCTCCTGGTGCTCGGCGGCGGACCGCTCGGCTGCGAGCTCGCCCAGGCCTTCCAGCGCTTCGGGGCGCAGGTGACGCTGGTCGAAGTGGAGTCGCAGTTCCTCGGCCGCGAGGACCCCGACGCCGCGGCCGCGCTGCGCGCCTCACTCGAGCGCGACGGCGTCGACCTGCGACTGGAGACGAAGCTCGTGCGCGTGGAGACGGCCGGCGGCGAGAGGCGCGCCGCGCTCGAGCACGCCGGCCAGAGCCAGACGCTGGCGGTCGACGCGATCCTGGTCGGCGTCGGTCGCGCTCCCAACATCGAGGGGCTCGGGCTCGAGCAGGTCGGTGTGGCGAGCGAGCGCAGCGGCGTCGTGGTAGACGACCGGCTGCGCACCACGAACCGGCGCATCTACGCCTGCGGTGACGTCTGCATGACGCGCAAGTTCACCCACGCCGCCGACTTCGCGGCGCGCACGGTGATCCAGAACGCGCTCTTCTTCGGCCGCCGCAAGCTCTCGGCGCTCACCATCCCGTGGTGCACCTACACCGATCCGGAGATCGCGCACGTCGGCCTCTACGAGCGCGAGGCCGCTGCGCGAGGAATCGAGGTCGACACCTACGTCCAGCAGTTCGCCGACATCGACCGCGCCATCGCCGAGGGCACCGACGACGGCGGCTTCGTGAAGATCCACACCGCGAAGGGAAAGGAGCGGATCCTCGGCGCGACGATCGTCAACCGGTACGCGGGCGAGATGATCAGCGAGCTCAGCGTCGCGATGGCCGCCGGTATGGGGCTAGGGCGACTCGCCAGCGTGATCCACCCCTACCCGACCCGGGCCGACGCGATCCGCAAGCTAGGCGACGCCTTCAATCGCACGCGGTTGACCCCGACCGTGGCGAGGCTCTTCGACCGCCTGCTGGCCTGGCGTCGCTAGTGCGCCAGCCCTCAGGAGAACGCGCTGGCCTCGCGCGGCCCGATCGGCGACGCTCGGGGCCCGCGCATTGCCCTCACCCCGCCAAGGAGAGCTCGTGTCGCTGCTGAAGCGCTTCCTGGGAGTCGGAGAAGAGAAGACCGCCGCGGATCCCCGCCACGGCGAGACGGCCTCGGTGCGCCGGATCAGCGCCAAGCTCGAACGCATGGCTCCCGAGCACGCCCGCTATCTGGCTGCGTTCGCCTACGTGCTGGCGCGGGTCGCCCACGCGGACCTCGAGATCGACGAGGCCGAGATCGAGGCCATGCGCGAGATCGTCTGCGGGCTCGGCGAGCTGACGCCCGAGCAGGCGGCGGTGGTGTGCGAGATCGCCTGCGACCAGAGCACGCGGCTCGGCGGCAGCGAGAACTACGTGGTGACGCGCGAGTTCCGCAAGATCGCAACGACCACGCAACGCGCCAAGCTGCTCGAGTGCCTGTTCGCGGTGGCGGCCTCGGACGGCGAGATCTCCGTGACCGAGAGCCACGAGGTGCTGGCGATCGCCGAGGAGCTCGGCTTCACGCGGCCGCAGGCGCTGGGGGTCCGCGCGGGGTTCCGCGAGCACCTCGCCGAGCTGCGTCGCAGCCGCTAGCGGCGGCTGCAAGCCGCGGGTCAGCTGCGGATCAGCAGTAGCGTGCGGGGATCGAGCGAGACGTGGAGCGCCGAGAGGTCGGGGTTCTCGTGGTCCTTCAGCGCGCGCAGCCGCACGGTGTCCGCTTCGACGCTCGGCTCGAGCGCGAGGATCACGCTCAGCACGTCCTGAAGCTGCGCGACCGCGCTCGGCACGCTCTCGATCCGCTCGCCCTCGATCGCGACCGAGAGCCAGACCTCCGCGGCCAGCTCGCTCGCGAGTGCGCGCACGGCGAACAGCTCGCTGCGCCCGAAGTCCGCAAGGTCGACCCCCTCGATCAGGATCAGGCTCGGCTTCTTTCCGGCTCCGGTCTCGACCGAGACCGCCTCACGCAGCTTGGCGGCCGTGAAGCTACCCAGCGAATAGGCGCGAATACTGCGCCGGCGATCGATCTCCTGGTGCGTCTGCGCGACATCGTCGATGTGGGTGGACGCCGCGAGCTCGTCGAAGACCCCGTCGTAGTGGGCGCGGACGTGCGACACCGTCTTGTCGAGGGCGACGTGGAGCACCGAGCCTCCGCGCAGTCCTTCGTCGAGGGCGACGCCGACCAGGAAGGCGGTCTTGCCGACTCCGGGGCCCGCCAGGACGACGCCTATGTTCCCCACCCCCAGACCACCGTGCAGACCCTTCTCGAGCAATCGGAGCGGACTTCGCGCGTTCACGAACTTGCGATACATAAGGTCCCCTCGATTTCAATCACCGTCGTCTTTGCCGAGCTTCGACTCGTACTTCTTCTTGAGCTCTTCCTGGACATCGCCCGGCGCGGGCAGGTAGCGGGCGAACTCCATCGTGAACTCCGCCTTGCCCTGGGTCAACGAGCGCAGGTCGGTCGCGTAGCCGAACATGGCCGCGAGCGGCACCTCGGTCTCGACCCGGCAGAAGCCGGCTCCGTCCTCGGTCGTCCCGATCACGGTGCCGCGGCGCTGCATGATGCTCTTGAGGATGGCGCCCTGGAACTCTTGCGGGCCCTCCACCTCGACCTTCATCACGGGCTCGAGGATGATCGGCCTGGCCCGGCCGTAGAACTCGCGGAAGGCACCGCGCGCCGCAGCCTGGAAGGCGTTGTCGGACGAATCCACCGAGTGCGACTTGCCGTCGTTGACACAGACGCGGAGGCCCGTGACCGGAAAGCCGATCAGCCGGCCCTTCTCGAGCGAACTGCGCAGGCCCTTCTCGACCGACGGGATGTACTCGGTCGGAATGTTGCCGCCGCGCACCTCGTTGATGAACTCGAACGAGTCCTCGCCGTCGGTCATCGGCTCGACCCAGCCCCTCACGCAGCCGTACTGGCCGGAGCCGCCGGTCTGCTTCTTGTGCGTGTAGTCGAACTCGACGCGTTTACTGATGGTCTCGCGGTACGCGACCTGCGGCGCGCCGGTCTCGACCTCGCAGTTGTACTCGCGCTTCATCCGCTCGACATAGACGTCGAGGTGCAGCTCGCCCATGCCCGAGATCACGGTCTCACCGCTCTCTGCATCGACGCCGGCGTGGAAGGTCGGATCCTCGCGCACGAAGCGACCGAGTGCCTTGGACATGTTGTCCTGCGCCTTGTTGTCGGCCGGCTTGATCGACAGCGAGATCACCGGCTTCGGCACGTGCATCGAGGTCATTGAGATGCGGACCGACTCGTCGGAAAACGTGTCGCCCGACGCGCACTCGATGCCGAACAGCGCGACGATGTCGCCGGCGGCCGACTCCTCGATCTCCTCCATTTTGTCCGCGTGCATGCGCACCAGCCGCCCCACCTTGTGCTTCTTCCGGGTGCGACTGTTGATGATCGTCCCGCCCTTGCGGAGCTGGCCCTGGTAGACGCGCACATAGGTGAGCTGGCCGTAACGGCCGTCTTCGAGCTTGAAGGCGAGCGCCACGGTCGGCTTGTTGAGGTCCGAATGGATCGCGATCGGCGCCTCGTCGTTCTGCAGGTCGACGCCCGAGTTCTCGATATCGGCCGGTGAGGGCAGATAGGAGCAGACCGCATCGAGCAGCTTCTGCACGCCCTTGTTCTTGTAGGCCGAGCCCAGGAAGACCGGAGTCAGATCCATCGAGAGCGTGCCCGCGCGGACTGCCTCGTGGATCAGCTCCTCGGTCACGTGACCCTCGAGGATGGCCTCCATCAGCTCGTCACTGAACATCGAGACCGCGTCGAGCATGGTTTCGCGGGCGGCCTCGACGTCGTCGCACATGGCCTCGGGAATCGGCTTCTCGACGACGTGCTCGCCCCGCTCGCCTTCGAAGTACACGGCCTTCATCGTCACCAGGTCGACCACGCCCTCGAATTCGTTCTCGAGGCCGATCGGCAGCTGCATCATCACGGCGTTGTGCCCCAGCTTCTCGCGCAGCTGCTCGGTCACGCGCTGCGGGTTCGCACCCGAGCGGTCGAGCTTGTTGATGAAGGCGACGCGCGGAACCTTGTAGCGCCGCATCTGGCGATCGACCGTCAGCGACTGAGACTGCACGCCGGCGACGCCGCACAGGATCAACACGGCGCCGTCGAGCACCCGGAGCGCGCGCTCGACCTCGATGGTGAAGTCGACGTGGCCCGGCGTGTCGATGATGTTGACGTGATGCTGATCCCACTCGCAGAAGGTCGCGGCGGAGGCGATGGTGATGCCCCGCTCGCGCTCGAGCTCCATCGAGTCCATCGTCGCGCCGACGTCGTCCTTGCCCTTCACCTCGTGAATGGCGTGGATCCGGCCGGTGTAGAACAGGATGCGCTCGGTGAGCGTCGTCTTGCCCGAGTCGATGTGGGCGCTGATGCCGATGTTTCGGATCTTCGAGAGGTCGCTGAACATGGTCGCCTCGCGTGCCCCGCCTCCACGGGGTTCAGTGCGAACGAGCTCGATCGCTGGTAGGAACAGAACTCGCCGTCAGGCCGACGGCGGCTGGGGGCCGCGCACCGTAGCGACTCCCCCCTGGGAGCGCCACACCGGCAAGACAGCCCTCCATCGGCCTGACCCAGCTCGAAGTTGAATGGTCCGGCGTCTCGACCCCTGAGCGCCAGGCGTGCCTCGCGGATCAGGCGATCGAGGGAGCGAGTCCCGTGCCCGGGGCGACCCCGGACTCCGCCGCAGCCTGCTTGGGGCCCTCTCCCACGCGAAGCTTGGCCACCCGCAGGCGCGCGCCGAGCAGGGCGATCTGAGCGGCTCCATCCTGGTAGGCGATCAGGCTGCCCGGCGCGGCGTCCGAGCGGGCGCCCTCCGGCTCCAGGCGGGCACCGTACAGGCGCACCCGCTCGCCGCCGAGCTCGCCCCAGGCGCCCGGATTCGGGTCGCAGCCGCGCACCAGGCGATCGACCGTCTCGGGCGGCGCCGACCAGTCGATGCGCGCGTGCTCGTCTAGCAGCAGCGGCTGGTGGCTCGCGCCCTGCTCGCTCTGCGGCGTGAACACGGCCGTCCCGTCCGCCACCGCGGCCACCGCCTCGGCCATGGCCTCGACGCCCGCCGGGTAGAGCTTGTCGAAGTAGAGCGAGGCCGCGGTGTCGTGCGGCTCGATCGGGATGCCGGTCCGCTGGACCACGATCGGCCCGGTGTCGACGCCCTCGTCGGGCCGAAACACCGTCGCGGCGGTCTCGGTCGCTCCCAGGATGATCTGCCAGGCGATCGCGCTGCCGCCGCGGTACGCCGGCAGCTTCGAGGGATGGAAGCAGAGCGAGCCGTGCAGCGGCGCCTCGACGATCTCGGACGGCAGAATCACCGTCGTAAAGGGCATCACGTTGAGCTCGGCTCCGAAGCCGCGGTGCTCGTCCACCAGCTCAGCAATCGCCTCGCCGCGGCGCCGGAAGCGCCTGGGGCGACGCAGCGGCCAGCCGCGCTCGCTCGCCAGCTCGGCCAGCGGATCGGTCCGCCGGCCCTCGGCGGGTGCGTAGATGACGACGATCTCGTGCCCCGCGTCGGCCAGGCCCTCGGTCACGTCCCTGCCGAACTGCGCCTGTCCAAAGATTGCGATCTTCATGCCGCCAGACTATCAGCGCTGCACCGTCGAACGGTCGCCGATCTCGCCGCGCACGCGCGCCGGCACCCCGAAGGCCAGGCTGTGGTCCGGCACCTCGCCGGCCACCAGCGAGTGCGCGCCGATGACGCAGTGCGAGCCGATGCGCGAGCCCTTGAGCACGGTCACCCCCGCCCCGACCCAGAAGTAGTCGCCCATCCGGACGGGGGCGCTGCGCTCGGGTCGGTCGGCGTCGAGCGCGTGCTGGTCGGAGTCGTAAACGCGCGAGCCAGGGCCGATCCAGGCGTGTCGTCCGCAATCGACCGCGACCTTCGACGACAGGCTGCAGCCGTTCAGCCAGCTGTCGGGGCCAAACGTCATCCGCGCGCCGCGATGGACCACGAGCTGGATCGGCCCCACCTCGGTGCGCAGCCAGGTGCGGGCGCCGATGCGAAGCTCGCCGCCCTGCTCCACGTGGATCCGCAGCGCGCCCGGCAGCCGCTCGGTCGTCACCCCGTCCTCGATCACCACGCGCGCCCCGGGCTCGAGCTCCCAGCGCGCCACCGCAAGATTGCTGCTCGCCCGGGGATGGATCTCGACGCCGGGGTGCGCCCGCTGCCGACGCGTCAGGCCCCGGCGGTCCCAGGCCTGCACTGCGCGCAACAGCGCTCGGATGGCAAGAGGAATGGGAAGAGGAGTGGACACGGACATGTCGCGCGGCAGCGCGCCCCGCGCAGAGGGCTCAGCGTCCGGGGCCCTGCTGGCCCTCGCGCAGACGGAAGGTGATGAAGCCGTGGCTCGGGTCGTAGGGAGACAGGCCGACCGTCACGCGGTCGCCCGGGATTACGCGGATCCGGAAGCGGCGCATGCGACCCGAGAGCTGAGCCATGACCGTCTGCCCGCCCTCGAGCTCGACCTGGTACTTCCCCCCGCCGAGGATCTTCTCGACCGTACCATTGGCAGAGATCAAGTCATCGCGCGCCAAACGCACCCTCCGAATTCTGGGCGAGCACCCTAGCACGCGACTGGCGCCACAGCACCGGAAACCGCTGGATGGCAGCGTGGCTGCGGCGGTACCCTGTCCTGCCCAGCCGCTGGAGGCGACGCCGCATGGAAACCCGGCCCTACTTCATTCTCGGTGATCTGCTGGCCAACGCCGTGGTCGGCGGCGTGATCGGCGGCCTGGCGGCCGCCGTCTTCGGCCCGGGCTGGAACATGTTGCTGGCGATGGCCGTCGGGATGGCGCTCGGCATGGCGCTCGCCTTGCCCGCGGCATTCGGCTTCGTGGCGCTGTTCGGCGCCATGGAGGTGATGCTGCCAGTGATGACCACCGGGATGGTCGCCGGGATGGTGGTTGCGATGGCCGCCGCCGAGCGCGCGATCCCGCTCGGCGCCGGCGCGCTGCTCGGCGTCGAAACGGGGATCGGGGTGCTGATCGCCGTCTACCTCGCCAACGCCTTGATCAAGCGGAGGGCACCGAAGTGGACCTCGTAACCAAGGCCAAGTGGGACCGCGCCGCCAAGAATTTCGACGTGATGGCCGGCCGCGGACCCGAGCAGCGCTGGGAGCCCTACAAGCGCGAGTTCTTCTCGCACATCGGCAGCGGCCGCGTGCTGTTCCTGGCGATCGGCACGGGCCTCGACATCCGCTTCTTCCCGCCGGGCCGCAAGCTCGTCGGAATCGACATCAGCGACAAGATGCTCGCGATGGCCCACGCCCGGCTCGAGGCCTACGACGGCGAGATCGAAGCCCGCGCCATGGACGTCCACGACATGCCGTTCGAGGACGGCGAGTTCGATCAGGTCTTCACCTCGTGCACCTTCTGCTCGGTGCCCGATCCCGTGAACGGCCTGCAGGCGCTGCACCGTGTGCTCAAGCCGGGCGGCGAGCTGCGCATGTTCGAGCACACCGGCTCGCACTACTACCCCTTCCGTTGGATGATGAACCTGATGACGCCGCTCTCGCGCCGTGTCGGCCCCGAGATGAACCGCGACACCGTCGCCAACGTCCAGGCGGCCGGCTTCACGATGCGAGAGGTGAAGCACGTCTTCCTCGACGTGGTGAAGACAATTCACGCGACGGCCTGACGGGTGCTGCGGATCGGGCCCTGCGGATCGATCGGATTCAGCGGCAGCGGCGGGCCTAGCCAGGCGGCGGCTCGCCCCCGCCGCCCAGCCGCTCGCCGGCCAGCTCGTCCACGCTGCGCACGTGCAGATCGCGCTGCGGGAACGGGATCTCGATGCCGGCGGCGGCGATCCGCTGGTTGATCGCAACGTTCAGGTCGCTCTGTACTCGCGCGAACCCGTCGAACGCACCCGTCCAGGCGCGCAGCTCGAAGTCGAGCGAGCTGTCGCCGAAGCCACGGAACAGGGCGCGCGACTCCGGGTCGCTCAGCACGTCTTCGTTCGCTTCGGCCACCTCCGTCAGCAGTGCGAGCACCGTGTCGACGTCCGTGCCGTACGCGACGCCGACCGTGACCTCGATGCGCCGCAGCCGATCCGACAGCGTCCAGTTGGTGACGCGCTCCGAGATCAGCTGCCCGTTGGGCACGATCAGCTCGGCGCCGGCCCAGGTGCGCACGGTGCTCGAGCGAATGCCGATGCGCTTCACCTCGCCGAGCAGGCCGGCGTCCATCTCGATGACGTCGCCCACCTGCACCGGTCGCTCGGTCAACAGGATCAGCCCGGACACGAAGTTGTTCACTACGTTCTGCAGGCCGAAGCCGATGCCCACGCCGAACGCGCCCGCCAGCAGCGCGAAGCGGTCGAGATCGACGCCTGTCGCGGCGACCGCGAGCAGAAAGCCGAGCGTCAGGATCGCATAGTGCGTGAACATCGAGGCCGCGTACGGGACGCCGCGCGCAAGCTGCAGCCGCGGATACACGTCCTCTTCCAGCGCGAAGCGGACGACGCGAGACAGAAAGAACGAGAGCCAGATGGTCAGGACGAAGGTGAGCACGTCCGCCAGCGACAGCGCGATCGTCCCGACCTCGAGCTGGGCCGTCAGCACCGCCGTCACCGCGGACACGATCGGCTCCTGGATCGCGAACAGGTCGAGCGTCTCGAGAGCCCACACCGCGGATGCTACGACGACCGCGAGCCGATGGACGCGCGCGCCCATCGCATAACGACCGCGCTGCACCATGCCGAGCGCACCCAGCGGGCGTACCCGCAGCGCGAACGTCACCAGGCTCTCGAAGATGCGTACCGCCGCGTACGCCAGCACCCCGACGTAGGCGCTCTCGAGCACCGCGCCACCCACCAGCTGCCCGAGCCGGCTGTAGCCGAGCACGTCGGCCCCGAGCGCAGCAAGCATCAAGACCAGCGCCCAACGACACGCCAGCCCGAGCAGGGAGAGCGCACCGCCCCCGGCATGAACCGGCACGTGGTGCAGCCGCGCCGGGCGCAGCAGCCAGCCGAGCAGCAGCACTGCGCCGACCATCTCGGCGAGGAAGATCGCGCGGGCCAGCAGGGGCAACGTGGCGGCCAGATCGCGCAGCCGATCGAGCAGATAGAAGACGATCAGCGCGTTGAGCAGCGGCACGAAGGCGCGGTCGGCAAAACGCCGCACCAACCGCACGGTCGGCACCAGCGCGACAGCGCCCAGCAGCTGGATCAACGAGGGCGGCAGATACGGGTAGATCGAGAACGACGCCGTGAGCGCCAGCAGCAGCGCCACCGAGTAGGGCGCCTCGAAGACGTCGGCGACGCGTCCGAGCCCGAGCTCCTCCTCGGTGCGGCGACGCACCCGGCTGCGTGCGGAGCGCAACGCGACGATCAGCCCGAGCAGCAGCGCCGCGTGCGCGATCAGGGCGCCGCGATTCCCGCCCACGAACGCCGCGAGCCGCGCGCGCTCGCCTGCCAGGGCCTCGCCGACCTTGCCGCCCAGCCCGTCGACCAGCGGATCGAGCGTCTGGGGATCCCAGATCGGCTGCCCGTCGCGCTCGAGGATTCGGCCGACCAGGCTCGCGCGGGCCGTTGCCACCTCTTCGAGCGCCTGTTCGATGCGCCCGTCCTGCTCGGCGACCGCCGTCTGCAGGGTCAGCAGCTGCGCGCGACGCGCCGCGACTTGCGCGTGCGCTTCTACCAGCTGCGCGCGAACTCCGGCGGCAGAGGTGATCAGAGCCTCGGGCGCATCGTCGGTGCGCAGCTGCTCGGCGGTGACCTCCCAGCGCTTCGCCAGGCGATCGACCTCGGCCAGTGCCTCGCCGACCTCACCGAGCTGGCTCGTCAGCTCGTGCAACCAGGCCGGGAGATCGAGCCGCAGCTCCTGCCAGGCTGACGCCGCCGCCGACAACGTGCCCAGCGACGCCGTCGTCTCCGACCAGTCGGACGACTGCGCCTGCTGCTCGTCGATCTCGAGCGTGAGGGGGGGCAGCCGGTCCTCGATCGTCGCCACCCCCGCCCCGGGCGACAGCGCATGATCGAACGAGCGAATCGTGCGCTGGGTCTGGTCGGCCTCTGCCGCAACCTGCGACACCTCGATCGGTACCACGGCCTCGGCTGCCGGCACCGCCAGCGACTCTGTCTCGTCGTGCGCCCACAGCGGGGCGCCCGCGCAAAGCAGCAGCAGCACGACCACGAGCCGCAACGTCACCGCGGGTACCAGCACGCCGACTACTTCCCGAGCTCCTCGCCGATCGCGTCGACGGCCTCCGCGACGGCTTCTCTCGTTTCCTCCGCCGCCTCGTCCAGCTCGCGCCCGACCCGCTCGAGCCTGCCCTCGTCCGAGAGCCCCCGCGCCTTCTCGATCATCTCGCCCGCAGCCTCGTCGAGCCGCCGCCCCGCCTGCTCCATCGGGCCCTCTTCGTCGCCACAGCCCATCGGCCCCACGGCCAGCACGGCCACCAGCCCCAACCCGACCACGCACTTCGTGCTCACGCTCGAATCTCCCTCCCCGGCGCCAGCGCCGGGCGTGCACCTGCCGGATCATATCGCCGCTGCGCGGCCCGCGAACGCTAGACGATCGCGAAGCGAATCGCGCCAACCGGCCGCTCTCAATCCGCCCGCGTGCTCCAGAGCCGAGGAGGTAGAATGGGTACCGGGTTGGGGAGAGCGCCATGACCGACAGCCGACCGATCATCATCTCGTGCGACGGTCATGCGACCGGCCGACCGCAGGACTACGTGCCCTACGTCGAGCCGGCCTATCGCGAGAAGTACCAGGAGTTCGTCCGCGAGCTCGCCGCGACGCGTGCCGCGGCCAGGCAGAAGGAATCGCTGTTCTCCGGCGAGGGCAGCTTCGGGCTGGACAAGGAGACCGGCGACGCGCGCGACGGCGAATGGAACTCCGCGCTCCGCGCAGAGGTGCTCGAGGGAGAGGGCATCGTCGCGGAGGTGTTGTTCCCGAACGGAGGCGTGCCCTTCGGCGGCTTCGGCGAATCGGCCGAGCACGAGCTGCGGGGCGTCGGCAACCGCGCGTACGACCGCTGGCTGCTCGACTTTGCCAACGATCTGCCCGGACGGCGCGCGGCGCTCGCCATGCTGACCGTGCACGACCTCGACGCCACGGTGGCCGAGATCCGCTGGGCCGCCACGCACGGCATGAAGGGCGTGATCCTGCCGACCGTGCCGGGCAAGGGGCTGCCCCCCTATTACGACACGCGTTACGACCCGCTCTGGGCCGCCTGCCAGGAGCACGAGATGCCGGTGCACATCCACGGCGGAGGCGGCACGCCGGACTACGGCGACTACGGCGTGGTGAGCATGCTGATGTACGCCACCGAGGCCACCTACTTCTCCCAGCGCAACCTGTGGGTGCTGATCTGGGGCGGCGTGCTCGATCGCTTCCCGCGCATGCAGGTGGTCTTCACCGAGACCAGCTCCGAGTGGGTGCCGAGTACGCTCCGGCTGCTCGACGGCATCCACCGGGCGCCCTTCTTCCAGCACGTCCAGAACACCGCGAAGCTCGAGCCGAGCGAGTACTTCGAGCGCCAGTGCCATGTCGCCGCGAGCTTCATGGCCCCGCACGAATCGGCGATGCGCCACGACATCGGACTCGAGCAGTTGATGTGGGGCGCCGACTTCCCCCACATGGAAGGAACCTGGCCCCGTACGCGCAAGTCGCTGGCACGCTGCTTCGAGGGCATCCCGATCGACGAGGCCAGGACGATCCTCAGCGACAACCCCGCCAAGGTCTACGGCTTCGATCTCGAGACGCTCCAGCCGATCGCCGACCGCGTGTGCCCCACCACTCGCGAGCTCGTCGGCACGGACTGATCGACCGGGCGCCGCGAGGGTGCGCTCGACAGCGCTCCGCATTCTCGGCCGTGATCCCAACGCGGTCTCTTCTCCCGATCCCCCCGGGCAGGGCGCTTCAGTCCGTCGAGGTCGCGCGGTCGATCATTGGGTCCAGTCCCCAGCGAGGGGAGTCCAGTTCGAGCCGGCGGGGCCGAACCGGATGATCACGTCGGCGGGACCCCCGCTGTGCGTGTTCTTCAGGTAGAAGCGTCCCGACACTGGATTGAACAGCCCGACGGTCACGTCGCCATCGCCGTCCCAGTCCCCGGTGATCGGGATCCAGTTCGAGCCGGCGGGGCCGACCCGGATGATCACGTCGGCGGGTCCGCCGCTGTGCGTGTTCTTCAGGTAGAAGCGCCCCGACACTGGATTGAACAGCCCGACGGTGGTTGGGTCGGCCATCGGC
>JAYZFK010000040.1:0-65293 GCA_036336835.1 Myxococcota bacterium
CAGCCCGAGCCGTCCACCCGGCTGCAACATCAGGTACCACGGCCCCAGAACGGGAACCGCCGGGTCCGTGCGACGAGGACGATTCGAGGCAACCTGACGAGCTGCTTCCGGCATTGGAAACGCATCTTCGGGTCGTGAACCTCTGTGTGGTGCGTACGTAATCAAGCGGTCCTGGGGCTCGCAACGGCCTGTTGCCAACATCACAAGATCTTCGCAACTCGCCCCAGTCCGATCGGCGCACCGCGCGACGCTCCGCGGCGGCAAGCCGAGCCGACCGGCGAAGTCGGATGGGGGGTACAAGCCGCGCTTCGAACGGACCTACGAGTACGGTGGTTATGGCAGGTCCTCGCGAGAGCAGCGCGGCGAAAATTCTTTGAAGCGCAGCGTGGCTTTGTTCGCGTGACGAATCAGCGGACCGGCAGGAGTCCTCTGTCGAGCGGACGATCGCCAGCGAGCCAGCGCGTCTCCGTCCGCAGCTGCCGCGAAAACGTCTGCGTAAAGTTTCGTACGAAGCGGTGCATCGAGATGCGCAACGACACGAAGCAGCGTCGTCGAAAGCGGATGAGCGGAATAAGCCGCGACTCGAAGTCAGGCGCGCGAGACCCTTCGGCCCACTTGCAAAGCTTTCGTTAAGCCGGCGCGATGGGGATTGCATGGCGCGTCAAGACGGGCGAAATACGCACCCGCGAAAGCGAGTCGCAAGTAGAGGCAGCGTTTCGAATAACCCGTCCGCAGATGAATCGGATGACATGACAAAGGGGAACCCCGTGGCACGCAGAAAACTCTCGATCCTGTCGGGCGCCGCAAGCCGCAGTTTCGGCGCACCAACGTCAGCGTCCTCCGGGGCGCAATCCGCTCTCCTCATGGACGCGTCCGGTTCGCGTCCGGCCGGGCTGCGCGGCGTGCGAGGCCGCCTGGGCCGGATCGTACTCAGCGCTCTCGCGCTGGGCCTGCTGGTGGCGCCGAGCGGGGCGAACGCCCAGACCGAACGAATCCTGCTGGTGGGAGACAGTTGGCTTTCCCAGTCGTGCGACGACGGCGTGTTCGACACTGCGCTGGCCAACAAGGGGTTCTTTCAACAAAGCAGCGTGTGTGCGGCGACGACCATTCCCGGCTCGACCGCAGCCCAGTGGGCTTCAACGAACCTCGGTTTGATTACCACCGAGCTGACCAGCAACCCCACAGTGGACATTGTTCATCTTTCCATGGGAGGGAACGACGCTGCCATCTATGCGGGACAGGGCCAGACCCCGGAGCAGTATGTTCCGATTATCCTGGCCGACATCCAGATCGTTGTCGATCACATCTTGAGTATTCGTCCATCGGCACGCATCAGCATCTGGCCCTACGACTACACGCTCGTCTCCAACAATCTTGGGATCGGCTACCTGGCGCAGGAGCTGATCAACCTCGCGGCCCTGACGCCGGGGTTTTTCGTCCTGAATACAGCCGGGGTACTCCATCACACCTTTGGTTTTCCGTTGGGTAGTCCTGCCTTCAACCCTGGGGACACGCCACTGCCCGGAAGCTATCCGAACTACGCCCCTCTGCTGGGTGGCGATCCGAACCAACAGGCAGACCCGGTCACTTTTCGAGATGCCGTCCACCCGACCGAGGCTTCGTACATCGCCCTCGCCGAGTTCGGCATCGATGAGTTCTACGCGAGCTGGATCGACGCAGTTTGCGGAAACGGCATCGATGATGACGGCGATGGCGATATCGACTACCCCGATGACGCAGAGTGCACGAGCCTCGGTGACGGGTCGGAACTCGCAGACTGTCAGGATGGGCTCGACAACGACGGCGATGGTGATTTCGATTATCCCGACGATGCCGGATGCTCGAGCCCCAGCGACCTGACCGAAGTGCTCGACTGTAGCGACGGCATCGACAACGATGGCGACGGCTACACGGACTATGGGGTTGGCAACGATTATGGCTGTAGCTCGCTCAGTGATGACTCGGAGCTCGATCCGGCCAATCAATGCGACGACGGCATCGATAACGATGGCGACGGCTTCTTCGATGCAGACGACCCGCCTTGCGCCGTGCATGGCCTCGGTCTCCAGATCGAAGATCCTGCGTGCCAGGACGGTGTCGACAACGATGGGGATGGCTTCATCGATTTCGACGGCGCCGCCATGCTGAACGGTGGGGTTCCACTCGCCATGGCGGACCCGCATTGCTCCGGCCCGTGGAGGAACACCGAGGTCGCCCAAGGCGGCACCAGCTGTGGTCTCGGCGCCGAGCTGGGACTGTTGATCCCGATGCTGATGTTCTTCCGCAGGAAGTTTGCGCTCTAAGTAGAACCCCCATCGAAGGCCTAACGGCTTTCGATGGGGGTGTTTACATTCGAGGCACGCACCCTGCCTTGCCAGGCTGACCTGGCGGTGCGGAAGAGTCCGCCTGCGGATCGGTATCTTGCCCTGACTCCCCAGGAGGCCCGAAGCAACTGCGGTACGATGGCCGCCCGATGCCGGAGCCCCGCCCGCTCGAAGCTTCCTGCAGGCTGATCGAGCCCGTCATACTCGAGCTCGAACGGCGCGGCGTGGACATCGACGAGCTGTCCTCCGGGCTCGCATTTCCCGTTGCGCACCTGCGCGACGGCTCCCGCTGGATCGACTGGGCCACCGTCTGTGAGATGGCGCGCAGGGTCGAGACCATCGTGCCGCGGGACGAGGCCTATGCCGTCGGCCTGCGGACTCTGGATACACCGGCCTATCGCTATGTCGGTACGGCACTGCGGACCTTCCTCAACGTCAAACGCGCCTACTCCTGGAGCTATCGCCCGACTGGGGTGATGAGCCGCTTCTACACCTGCCTGACGACCGACGTGCGCGAAGTGGCCCCTCGAGTTCTCGAGATCGACGTGCGCATGAAGCCCGGCTACCCCGTCTGTCCGTTCTTCCAGGAGGTCGTTCGCGGCCACATCGCGGCCGTGTCGATCATCATGGGGCGAGGCGCCCCGACCGTGACCTGCGAGGAGCTGCCCGATGGGACTCGCTATACCGCGGAGCTGCCCGCCGGTCCGGACCGCGGCTGGTGGCTGCGCCGGCTCCTGTCGCTACCGCGGACCACGCTTTCAGCAGCGGAAGGCCTGCTCGAGTCCCAGGGCGCCGAGCAGCAGCGGCTCCGAGAGCTGGAAGCCGAGGTACGTCGCAGGACGGAAGTCGAGATCCGATTGCGCACCCAGATCCGGGAGCGAGAGCGCGCCGAATCCGCCCGGGCCGATCTCGAGCGGCAGCTGCAACAGGCCCGGCGTCTGGAAAGCCTCGGGCTTCTGGCTGGGGGCGTCGCCCACGACTTCAACAACTTGCTAGTCGTCATCCTCGGCCACGCGGACCTTGCCCTGACGCGCGACACCGAGATGGCGGCGGACAGCGTGGCGCAGATCATCAAAGCAGCGGAGAAGGCAACAGACATCACCCGGCAACTGCTGGCGTTCGGCCGCAGGCAGGTCCTGCAGCCGGTGGCACTCGACCTGGCGGAGGTGGTTGCCGACATGAACGGGCTGCTGCGGCAGCTGTTCGACGAGAGCGTCGACTTCACCGTACATGCCGGCTCGAAGCTGGGGGCCGTGAGGGCGGACGCCGCCCAGTTGGAGCAGGTTCTGATGAACCTCTGCGTCAACGCCCGGGATGCCATGCCCGAAGGGGGCCAGCTCAGCATCGAGCTTCAGGAGGTGAAGATCGACGTCGACACCGCCAAGGTCGATACCTGGGCGCGGCCCGGTCGCTTCGTCTTGCTGCGCGTCTCGGATACCGGCGTTGGAATCGATTCCGAGAACCTCGAACGCATTTTCGATCCTTTCTTCAGTACGAAATCGCAGGGGGCGAACAGTGGGTTGGGGCTGAGCGTGGTGATCGGCATCGTCTCTCAACATCAAGGATTCCTGCAGGTGGAAAGCGAGGTCGGCAAGGGAACGTCGATCAAGGTCTACCTTCCGATCTCGGAGACTGCCGCTGCTCCGGTGCGACGCGTGGTCAGCGAGAGCCCTGGGGAAGGGGGCGACGAGACCATCCTATTGGTGGAGGACGAGCAGCAGGTGAGGGAGCTCAGCGAGGAGGTCCTGGTCAATGCGGGCTACCGGGTGTTGCCCGTGAGTACCGGGGAAGCCGCCATCCGGCTGTTTCGCGAGCGCTCGGGCGAGATTGATTTGCTGCTGCTGGACGTGGTGCTGCCCGGCTGCTCGGGGCGCGACGTTCACGAGGCAGCGCTGGAGATTCGACCGGGCGTGGCAGCGCTGTACACCAGTGGGCACTCCCCTCGAGGGATCCACACCGGCTTCATGCTCGACGAAGGGCTCGAGCTCTTGCAGAAGCCCTATGGACCGGACGCATTGTTGCGCCGCGTCCGGAGCAGCCTCGACAACCGTCCGAGTCAGCCGGCGCGCTAGCCTCTGCTTGCACTTCCAGCCCGCAATCAGAGGACGCGATGACGAACAAGGAAGCGGTCGAGATCTTCTTCACCACCCTGTGGACGGATCCGGAGCGGGCGCGTTCCGTCTGCACGGAGGACGTCACCTGGATCACCACGCGCTCGATGCCGATCCCGGGCAACGAGGGGACGATCCACCACGTGGGCTGGCAGGCCGTGAAGAACGTCGCCGACAGCGGGAAGGATCTCGACACCGGCTACATCCCGGAGACGATCTCCTACCCGAACCAGCTCTTCCTCGACGCCGAGGACGATCACGTCGTCTACCAGTTCACCATGCAGTGCAAGACCAAGGCCGGGAAGGACTACCTCAACGACTACCTGTTTCTCGTCAAGCTGAAGGACGGGAAGCTCTGGCGCTTCCAGGAGTACTGGGATTCGAAGCAGGCCGCCGAGCTGCTGTTCGGCTAGCCGCGCGGTGCGACCGCGTCGCGGGCCCTCCCCGCTCGACCATCCGACGAGAGGACAGGCTCGCGGGCACGTCTGATGCCCCCTTGCTAGTGTCGAGTCCCGAGAACGATTCGGCTCGGACCCCGCCGCGCCGGGTGATCCGCCGCTGCTCCGTCCGCCGCGCGGGTGCCGGTCGCGGGACTTGCCGAGGGAGCGATGGTCGAGCGCAGAGCCGGGACCGTGGCCTCTCCCCGCGTCGCACGAATCGTCGCCCTCGTCCGGAACGCGGCGCTGGCTGCGCTGGCGCTCTACTTCCTGGCACAGCTCGCGTACGCGGTTCAGCACACCGACCGCTACTTCCACGACGGCTACCGCCTGGCCCGCTACTACGCGTTTCCGCTACTGATGGCCGTGCTGCTGGGCGCGGCGCTGTGGCGCGGCAGCGACACGCTCAAGTCCGGGCTGGCGAGCTACGGCGTGGTGATCCTGGCAGGCCTGCTCATCTACGAGCTGATGCCCACGTTCGTGGCGCTGAGCCGCACGCCCCGGTCGATCGTCGACGTGGTGCTCGAGCGCCAGGCGGCCGGCGAGCGCGTGCTGCCGGCATTCACCCTGAGCGCGGCCAACCGCTGGGCGGGGGTCGCGACGCGCGAGGCCGCGGTGCTCTCCAACGTGCCCGAGGTGGAGACCGTCCTGTGCAGCGACGACGGGCGCTGGATCAGCTTCCGCGCCGATCGCGACGGCTTCAACAATCCCCGTCGCGTCGCGCGCCCAAAGCTCGCAGTGCTCGGAGACTCGTACATCCACGGCTACTGCCTGCCGACCGAGCAGACCATCGTGGGACAGCTCGACCAGCGGATCCCCGGAACGCTGGGCTTCGGAGTGCAGGGTAACGGACCGCTCTACGAGCTCGAGACGCTCGAATACTATCTGCCCGCGCTCGAGCCTCCGCACGTGGTGTGGGCGTTCTTCGAGGGCAACGATCTCTCGGACCTCGAGCTCGAGAGCCAGCTGCCCTGGCTGCTCGAGGCGCTCGACGCCCCGGCGATCGGCTACCCGCGTCCGGAGAAGCAGCGCTCGATGGAGGCGGTCGTCGCCCATCTCGAGGCCCAGCTCGACGAGCTTCGGCCCGTGGTACCGATCGAGTGGAACCGGGCGTTCGCGCTACTGCGCACGTCGCAGGCGCTCGGGCTGCACTACGGGCGGGCGGGCGGCCGCCTCGATCTCTTCGAGCGGATCCTGGTGCGCGCGCAGCGCGAGGTGAGATCCTGGGGCGGCACGCTCCACCTGCTCTACCTGCCCGAGCTCGATCGCTACACGGGACTCCTCCCCCACGCGGGCGCAATGGACGCAAGCAAGTCGCTCGTGACGCAGATCACCGATCGGCTCGCGATCCCGCTGATCGACGCCGCGCGCGCCTTCGATGCGCAGCCCGATCCGCTCGCCCTGTTCAACCTGAGCCACACGCACTACACGGCCGAAGGCGCCCGGGTCGTCGCCGAGACGGTGGCTGCGGCGCTCGGCTACCCGCCGGCGTCCGCGGCGGGGCCCCAGGCCACAGCGTCGCCCTGAACACGCCCGGCGAGCGGCCCACGGGTGCGCTCCAGCACGTAGAGGACCGTGGGAACCCAGATCCGTTTGATCCGGCTCCAGTAGATGCGCGTGTCGAAGCGCGCGATCGGGCGCAGCAGCCCCTCCGCGACGGCCGCATCGATGACGCCCATCATCTGTGCGCCGCCTACGTCGGGGCTCCAGTCGCGATCCTCGTAGACCAGGTAGTCGAACTCGCGCTCGGCGAACACGCGGTCGAGGTCCTCGGCCGACGCCACGGCCAACCAGTCGACCTCGCCGCTCAGGCTCGGGTCGGCCTGCCGCACGACGCGATCGATGTGGTACGAGTAGCTCGAGGAGACGACGATCAGGTGGCGCGATTCGGTTGGCGTGACGCGGTTGATCCACTGGTGCGCCTCCCAGAACGGCGTGAAGGTGTGGTACGCGGCGAGGTTGCCAGTCGCCACATAGCGGAGCCCGTCGTAGGAGTACCAGGCCGCGAGCCCCAGGGCCCCGGCCAGGGCAGTGGCGAGGGCGGCGCGGATGCCGTGGCGCAGCAAGCGGATCTGCGACCACTGCGTCAGGATGGGCGCCCAGGCCGCGACCACCCACACCGTCAGGTAGGTGCCGTAGCGCGCGTAGAGGACCGGCTGGGCGAGGGCCCAGATCACCAGATAGGCCGCCACCAGGAAGACGAGTGAGCGCACCACGGGCGAGAGGCGCACGAAGAGCGCAACGCCCAGCAGACCGAACGCCAGGATCGGGACGGGCTGGCCCTCGGGATTGAGCAGGAAGTGCCAGGCCGCCCCGAGTAGCGCGCCGGGGGCGTAAGAGCCGTGCTGCGCGCTCATGTACGCGTCGGCCGCGCGGTCCGCGTACACCTCGAGCCCGTTGATCGTCTTGATGAGCAGCGGCCAGACGGGGTTCTCGAACACGAACAGGTTGCGGATGTAGTACGGCGCGCTCAGCAAGCCTGCCCCGATCGCTCCCAGACCGAAGGCGCTGAGCGTGCGCCGATCGAGACGACGGCGCACCGCAAGCCAGAGCACCAGCAGGCTCACCGTGAGCCCGATGATCACGGCCTGGTAGCGGGCCTGAGTGCCGGTCCAGGCCACGAAGCCGAGCAGCGCGAGTCGGCGCACGTCGGGCTTCGGAAGCTCCGCCAACAGCGCCACCACGGCGACCATCGCGAAGTGGACGTGCATGTCGACATAGGCCGTCGTCGCCGACTTGAGCACCCAGGGCTGGAAGGCGAAGACGCCACACAGCGCCGCGGCGATGCCGCGCCCGGCGCCGAGCTGGCGCATCACGTCGAAGGCCAGGCCCACGGCGATCACCAGCAGGGCCAGGTTCAGCTGGTGCGCGCCCTCCGGGAGGCCCAGGTACTCGAAGGGCAGGTAGTTGATCGACCAGCCGAACGGCAGCGCGTGGTTGATGTGGAGGAGCGGCTCCCAGCTGCCCTCGAGGTCGATCAGCCGGATGTGGGCCAGGTGGTAGCGAAGCACGTCCGCGTCGCGCGGCGGCGGCAGCGAGAGCGCCCAGTAGAGAAGCATCCAGGCGACGACGGCTCCGATCACCCAGCGCTGGCCGCCGCACAGCTGGCGGTAGCGCTCGAGCAGGTAGCGGAAGTGCCCGGCCGTGGCGCGGCCGCGCAGGAGGATCGCAATGGCGCAGGCTGTGGCCACCACGAGCATGCCGGCGTGGGCCCAGCCGGCCCAGGCGAAGAGCGCGTGGGCGAAGCCGGTGAAGGTGATCCCCGCCAGGATCGCCACCGGGAGCGCGATCCGGGGCTCGGGCTCGCGCGCGACGAGGACCGAGCCGAGCGCGGCCCAGGCGAAGACCTGCAGCCACGCCAACGCCGTCGCGAGCACGCCGCTCCCAATCGCCTCCCACGCCATCCGCTATTCCTCGCTGCCCCCTCTGTGCGACGGGGATCGGGGGCTGGTCGATCCGATCGGTCGCTTCCGCCGCCCGCGTGGCATCGGCGCGGCGACCGTACGGAGCAGCGCATCATCCCACAGCCAGCGACGCTGCGACAACGGGCGACAGCAGGGGGCCGCTCGGTTTTTCTCTATGCTAGAGCGCGAGTCCTGGACCCCCGAAGAAGCGAGGGCCGGCGCCTTGCGCGCAACCGAACACCCGATCACGCCCGAGCTCGAGGTGGAACTCCTCGAGGACATCCTGCGACAGCATCGCGAGCAGGGCGAAGCCTTCCCCCGGATCGCCCTGTTCCTGTTCGGCGGGTCGGACGCGGAGACGCTGCGCAAGACCATCGAGGCGCTTCCCGAGGAGCTCGACGCGTGCCTAGAGGAGGTCGTGCTGGTGCCGGACGGCGTGCCGGAGGACTCGACCCCGCCCCTGCGCGAGCTCGCGGGTCGGCGACAGCTCGAGCTGCGGGTCCACCGCATGCCGCGGACGGCCGGTTACGGTGGCGCCCGCAAGTCGGTCTTCGAGTACGTGCTGATGCGAGGCGTCGACCTGGCGGTAACGATGCGCGGCGACGGACTCCATCCACCGGAGAGACTCGTGGCCCTGCTGCACGCGGCTCTCGCCCGGCCGGACAGCCTGGTGCTGGCCACTCGGCTCATGCACTCCGGGGAGTCGGACTCTCCGCTCCCCCATCGTCTCGCCCACGCGGGGGCGACGGCGATCCAGAACCGCCTGCTCGGCCTGCGGCTCGGCGACTACCATTCGGGCTTCCGGGTGTACTCCGCCCGCACACTTCGCTGCATCCCCTTCCAGCTCAACGCAGACGATCGGGGCTTCGACATGCAGACGGTGATCCAGTGCCGGGCCCTGGGCGCACCGGTTCACGAGGTCTGGGTGCCACCGACCTGGAAGGAGTACCCGTCGAGTCCTCGCGGGCTCTTCAACGTCATGCGTTTCACGGCGGCCGCATTCGACTACCGCCTGCACCAGCTCCATCTGACCCGACGCGGCCGCTACTTCGTCGACCCGGACGTCCACTACACCCTCAAGCAGAGCCGCACCGGATCGCACATGCAGATCGTCGAGGCCATCGAGCCCGGCAGCCGGGTGCTCGACCTCGGCTGCTCCCACGGGCTGCTGGCACAGCCGCTGCACGAGAAGGACGTGCGGGTCACGGGAGTCGATGTCCTGGGACCGCAGAGCCCCACGGAAGCGATGGAGGAGTTCTTCGAGCGCGATCTGGAGCAACCGCTGGAGCTGCCGACGGGCCGGGTCTTCGACTACGTGGTGTGCTCGGACGTGATCGAGCACCTGCGGAGCCGAACCGAGCTCCTGCGCAGCGTCCGTCGCTACCTCAAGCCCGGGGGGCGGCTGCTGATCTCGACCCCCAACGTCGCGCTGTGGTTCTATCGCCTGTCGCTCCTGGTCGGACGCTTCGAGTACGGCCCGCGCGGCGTCCTCGACGAGACCCACGTCCACCTCTACACCCGCGCGACCTTCGTACGCGCCGTGGAGAAGGCGGGCTTTCGCATCCTGAAAGAACGGGTCACCGCGCTCCCCTTCGAGGTCGTGTTCGAATCGACGGGCCGCAGTCGGCTGGTGCGCGGGCTGGCCGGCGCGTACCACCTGCTGGCCCGCCTCTGGCCGGAGTTGTTCGCCTACCAGATCCTGCTGGAGGCCGAGATCACGACTCTCGACGAGGAATCCACCGCCCGCTGAGGCACGTGCCTCACACTGCGCGCCGCGGCGCCCTCCGCTGCAGGCGCGCGGGCTATTGCGACGGCAAAAGACCAGCATCGAGCACGGACTGCGCGATCCCCTTCGCGAGGATCTCGTGGCCGAACGCGTTCGGGTGGGAGTCCACCGGAGAGTTGCGCGTCCTGCGCAGCCCCGGGCCCTCGAACCACGGCATCACGTCGACCACTGCGAAGGAGCCCCGCTCGCCCGCCGCCTCGAGGTCCGAGAGCAGCGCGTCCGTCAGCCGCGTCGGGTTCCTCCGCCAGAGGAATGTGGCGAAGCCGATGTCTCGCGCCTGGCAATAGGCCCCGATCTGCTCGAGCGCTGACAACGAGGACCGCCAACTCTTCGAATCGCGATCCACCTGCATCTCGGGCGGATTGAAGACGTAGAAGGTGTGCGCGACAGCTCGAAACAGCCAGCTGGTTCCGATCACCGAGGCGAGCCTGTCCGCCGGACTCGGTTCGCGTGGCTGCATCAGCGAGGCGCTCATGACATCGTTATTCGTAATGAGCAACACCACGAGGTCCGGAGAGAGCTGTCCGAACTTGCGCAAGGACGCGAGCTCCTGAGCGGTGTTGTAGCTGGCAACGCCCGTGTTGAGAGTCCGCACCGGACGACCCAGCCATTCACCGAGCAGCGGCTCCAGGCGTCGCGCAAACGTCTCTTCGACCTCGACTCCGATGCCGTAGGCTACCGAGTCGCCCAGCACCATCACCCGGAACTCGTCCGCGTCCTTCTCACCGAATTCCCGATCTCGCAGGCCGAGCGAGTTATACGACGCCTTGGCCCCGTAGTGGGTGGTCTCGAGGCCGGGGCGGTGCGCGTAGCCCAGATCCGGGTCGTCGATCAGGTCCGCGACGTAGCGAGCCAGATCGGCGTAGTAGACCATCCCGAGTGGATCGAGATACCGGATCACCAGCTCGCTCAACAACAGGGCCACCAGTGTCGAGCCCATCAACAGAAACAGCTTCGCGGCCCGGGCATACACCCGACGGTACACACCACCCAGCGGAGCCACCGACAACGACACGGCGCACACGGTCACAAACATCACCACGGCGAAGTACTCGATCGAGTAGCGACCCAGCACCTCGGGCGATGCGGACTGATGACTCGCGATCCAGCCGGCCAGCACCCAGGCTGCCAGCGCCGCGAGGATCAAGATCCAACGAAAGTACGCCACGTGGCCAACGATATAGCTTGCAGGAAATGGCGACCACGACGGACCCGCGCCCGAGCGAGCTCGCGAGCCGTCGTGGCAAGCGCTGTCGGCGGCGGCTCAGTGGGGCAGCGGCAGCTGGTACACGCGGGCCGCGTTCTGGTAGAGCACCTTGCGCTGGGCCTTCTCGGAGAGCCCCGCCAGCGACGCCTCCACGTGCTCGCGCACGTTCGGGTAGAGGCAGGTGGGGTGCGGGAAGTCGGTCTCGAACAGCACGTTGTCCTCGCCGATCTCGCTGACCGCGCGCGCCGCGTCCTTCTCGAACCAGAAGGAGGCATAGATCTGGCGGCGGAAGTACTCCGTCGGACGCAGCTTCATGCCACCGCCGTGGGGCATGCTCTCGTTCATCTGGTACTCGATCGCCTCGAGCATGAACGGGATCCAGCCAATCCCGCTCTCGACGGACACGAACTTCTGCTTCGGGTAACGATCGAGCAGGCCGCTGAAGATCAGGTTCGAGATGGTTCGACAGTTGTTGAGGAAGAAGGTGCAGGACAACGTCGCGAGATAGTGATCCGGGCGGATCCCGGGCCACACCGCGCCGATGTCCACCCCGCCGGAGCCGATATGGAAGTTGCACGGCATGCCGCGCTCCTCGGCGCGGGACCACAGCGGGTCCCAGTGCGGCTCGTGAAGCGAGGGAAGCTCCCACTGGGTGGTGTTGTCGATCATGTTGAAGCCGGTCAGGCCCAGCTGGTCGTGAGCACGTTCGATCTCCCTGGCGGCGGCGTCGACGTCCCAGAACGGGAGCAGCGCCTGGGGAAACAGACGCCCGCCGCTGTCCTGCTGCAGCTCGGCGGCGGCGTCGTTGTAGGCGGTGATACAGAACAGCCGGAGCTCCGGGTCCTCGATCTTCAGGATCGTCGCACCGGCAAACCCCAGCACGTTCGGGAACACCACCTGGATGGCGATGCCGAGCTCGTCCATGGCACGCAGCCGCGCGTCCACACTGGTAGCGGCGGGCGTCATCTCGTCCATGTTGGTCAGGGTGAAGATCCCCAGGGCCTTGCTGCGGTCGGGTCGGATCACACACAGGCCCGGCGGGGAGAGCCGAACGTCCCCCGAGACCCAGCACTGCCCCCCTTCGTTCTCGGGATCGTCGATCAGCCGCGGGACACCGTCCTCGAAGCGCGCCGGCGCGCGCGACGTCCACAGGTCTGCCGGCTCCGTAAAATGGGAGTCGATGTCGATGATGGGGATGTTGGCGGTGGCGGCTGCAGACACGGCGTCTCGCGTCACGCCCCGTGGCGCAGCAGCGCGCCGGAGTACACATCCGTCTGCTTGTCGTCCTCGATCGTGACCTGGCCGTTCACCAGGACGTAGCGATAGCCCGTGCCCGCCGAGGCAATGCGGTACTCGTCGCCGGGCAGGTCGTGGCGGAAGGTCGGGAACTCGTAGTCGAGCTTCTCGAGGTCGTACACGATGATGTCGGCCGTCGCGCCCTCGCGGAGGACGCCGCGATTCTGGAAGCCCGCGCAGAAGGCGGGCAGCGCGCTGAGTCGCCAATGCGCGTCCTCGAGAGAGCTGAACTCGTGGTCGCGCACGTATTGGGAGATGTACTCGGTCGCGTAGCTGCCGGCGGCGAGATACTTGAGATGCGCACCGCCGTCCGACAGACCCGGGATCACATAGGGGCTGTCGATCAGCTGCTTGATGCCCTCGAGATTGATGTCGAACTGAGCCGCCGAGAAGATGGTCTTCAGCTGATCGGCCACGACGATGTCACAGATCGCATCGACGGGATGCACGCCGAGCGCTTCGGCGATCTGCTCGATCGACTGGCCGACGAAGCGCTCGTTCTCGGCCGAGAAGGTCTCGACGATCTTCGCCTGATCGACGCCGGCGATGAACATGACCTTGAGGGGCTCGGCCCGGAGCTTCTCGCGGATCGCGGGGTCGGCCAGATTGGCGAGCTTCGTCGCGTCGCCGACCGCAGGGCCGGTGAACTCCTCCCACACAGGACCCCAGAGATCCCAGTAGTCGAAGGTGAAGACCAGCGGCGGGTTCTGGGTGATGCCCTGGCCGTAGATGCGCAGGCCGCGCTCACGACACTCGTCGAACCACTTGATCAGCTGATCGTGCATCTCGATCATCAAGCCCGAGGCCGGCATCGCCTGGTAGATGACGGGGGCCCCCGAGATCTCCGCGATCTTCTCCCAGTGCTCGTGCGGCATGCCCGCGGCCGAGAGCTCGATGAAGCCTTCACCGCGCTCGCCGAGCACCTTTGCGAGGACCTCGTGAGTCTCCGGCCACATCACATCAGAGGGCATCGGCGTCCCGTCGAAGTCCGACTGCGCCGCGCCGCCGAGCGTCGGCTGCGAAGGATCGCCCGCGGTGCCGAGCGTCTGGGAGGACCAGCCACAGGCACCGGCGTCCATCGCCTCGTTCAGCAGACGCGCCATCTCGGCGTGCTCCTCGGTTGTCGGCTTGCGCCCGGCTTTCGCATCCTCGAGTCCGAGCACCCAGATGAGCAGCGGGTTCACGCCCACGTAGGGCAGCAGGTTCACGGCCTTCGGCATCCGGTCGATGCTGTCGAGCATCTCGGGGTAGGTCTCCCAGTCCCAGGGCAACGCCGCCTGCAGCGTGGCGAGCGGGATCGCCTCGACCTTGGTCATCGACTGCATCGCGCGCTCGCGGAGATCCTCCTTGCACGGTGCGAAGCCGAAGCCGCAGTTGCCGACCACGACCGAGGTCACGCCGTTCCAGCCCGAGGTCGTGAGGTATGGATCCCAGAAGATCTGGGCGTCGTAGTGCGTGTGGAGATCGATGAAGCCGGGCGCCACGATGAGTCCCGTCGCGTCGATCTCCCGGTCCGCTTCCCCCGGCTCGATGCGGCCAATCCTGGCGATCACGCCGTCCTTGACGCCGAGGTCGCCGCGGTAGCGGGGGTTGCGAGCACCGTCGACGATGATGCCGTTGCGAATTGCGATGTCGAAGCGGGACATGTTGGCTCCACCCGATGGAAATGGTTCGATTCGAGTACGGGGCTGCGCCGCCCCGCAGGTCCGTGCGATCGACCTATTCTCCTGCTCCGGCCCGCAGAGTGCAAGACGCTGCGTGTCTCCTCCGGCTCAGAGGCGCGTATGATGCCCGCCCATCCCGGAGTAGGAGGTCTGCAGACTTGAGCGACTCCGCGGGGCCTGTCCCCTCCCCTCGCGAGCGAGAGCGCATCGGCTTCGCGGATCCGTACACCCGCTACGTGATGGCGATCATGTTCGCCGTCTACGTGATGAGCTACGTCGACCGGCAGCTCGCCTCGGTATTGCTCGAGGACATGAAGCACGACCTCGGGGCCAGCGACGCCCAGATGGGGCTGCTCACCGGCGTGGCCTTCGCGGTCGTGTACGCGACGCTCGGCATTCCGATCGCGCGCTGGGCCGATCACGGCGTCCGCAGGTCGATCATCGCGGGTGGCCTCGCGGTGTGGAGCGTGGCGACCGCGCTCACCGGCGCGGGACGGAGCTACTTCGAGGTGCTGCTGGCCCGCTTCGGCGTGGGTGCGGGCGAGTCCGCCGCGGGCCCCCCTGGGCACGCCCTGCTCTCGGACTACTTTCCCCTCGAGCAGCGTGGCCGCGCACTGGCGATCTACTCGGCCGGCGGCAGCGTCGGCATGATGCTCGGCATGTGGCTCGGCGGTGCGCTGGGCGACCTGTACGGCTGGCGTGCCGCCTTCGTGATCGTCGGCCTGCCGGGCCTGGCCCTGGCCGTCCTGGTGCGGCGCACCGTGCGCGAGCCAGTCCGGGGACGCTTCGACAAGATGCCACCGGCGCCCCGCGAGTCGCTCGGCAAAGTGGCCGCGACGCTCTGGCGAACACGCTCGTTTCGCTGGATGACGCTGGCCGCCACGCTCCACGTGTTTGCAGGCTTTGGCGCGGCGGCCTGGACCCCGGCGTTCCTGATGCGCATTCACGACCTGACGGCCAGCCAGGCCGGCTTCTGGCTGGGGCCCGTGGTGGGAACCGGCGCCTTCGCCGGCGGCCTCTTCTGGGGCTGGGCGGTGGACGCGTCGGGCAAGCGCGATCTGCGCTGGTACATGTGGCTTCCCACCATCGCGACCATGGTGGCGATGCCCTTCAGCTATGCGTTCGTGCTGTGGCCGGACTCAAACGCCATCTACTTCCAGGTCGTGTCGGCCTTCTTCGGCAACTGCTATGCGGGGGCGACGTTCGCCATGGTGCAGAGCCTCGCCCGGCCGCACATGCGTGCCATGGCGGCCGCCGGCGTGCTGTTCGTAATGAATCTAGGCGGCCTGGGCCTCGGTCCCACGATCATCGGCTTCATGAACGACTGGCTCACCCCGCGCTTCGGCATCGAGGCCATCCGCGTGTCGCTGCTGATCATCGGGCTGCCCCACCTGCTGGCGGCGGTCTTCGGCATCCTCGCCGCTCGCACCCTGCGCGAGGACATCGCCCGAGCCCAGAGCTGACCTCGGGTGCTCGCGCGACGAGTCCTTGGTGCGCGCTACCGCTCCGCCTTGGCAACGATGGCGGCAAACTCCTCGGCGACCAGCCGGGTCACCGGAAGCTGCTGCCCCAGGCGCCACTCGCGCCACGGGAGCAAGTCGTACCAGGCCGACAGCTGCGTGAAGTTGAGGGTGGCGACGATCAGCTCTTCGGCCCGTCCGGCCTCGGCCAGCACGACGCCGAAGCCCGGAAAGGCCGGCCCCCCGATGATGCTGTTGCCGGCCCACGTCGCATCGCCGCTCGTTCCGACGCGGTTCGACGATGCGGCGTACACCAGGTTCTCCTGGGCGCGCACCAGCGTGGCGTGGCGAAGATTCTGACCCGCGCGCGGTCGGTCCCCTCGTCCCGTCGGATTGATCAGCAGTCGCGCTCCCTTGAGCGTCAGGATTCGCGACAGCTCCGGGTTGTTGTAGAAGTCGTAACAGATCTGGATGCCGATCGGACCGAGTCGGGTCTCGAAGACGGGCAGGGAGGTCCCAGGAGTGAAGCGATCCGTCTCGAGTGGAATGCCCAGATGCACCTTGCGATAGCTACCGAGTAGGCCGTCGGGCGTGATCATCGCCGCCGAGTTGTAGAGCACGTCGGCGGCCTCCTCGTCGCGCTCCTCGAAGCCGTAGATGACGTGGATGTCGAGCTCTCGGGCCAGGGCGGCCACCGCGTCGGACGAGGGGCCGGGGGCCAGCTCCGCCTGCTCGAGATGCCAGTCGCACGGCCGGTGCGCGCTGGCGCAAGCTTCGCACTGCCCCCACGTGTTGAGGGCGAGCTCCGGAAACACGACGAGATCGCAGCCCTGGCGCGCGGCTTCCCGCATTGCCTGGAGGATCTTCCCGAGGGTCGCCGCCTTGTCTCGCGGTACGCTCTCGAAGTTGACGCAGCCCAGCGTGACGAGGCTCGGCAGCGAAGGGTCGTCGACGGCGTGCATCGGAACTCCTCCTGGGGCGTGGGGTGCCGAGCAGTATGAGCGCGTCGCCGGGGATTCTCCAGCCGATGCGCCGGCGCCTACGGGTTCATCGCGTAGGCGCCGTCGAGCGGCTCGACGTGGTTCTGCCACACGCGATCGAAGCGCCCCTCGACCTCCACGGGCTTGCGCAGCAGATTGCGGCAACGCTCGGCCTGCGCCTCGCTGCTGCTCGGCTGGAGCGAGAGCGTGAGCGCGTGCTTCGACATGTCCCGCACCAGGAAGTCGAAGATCTGATCCAGCAGGTCGTCGTCGACCTGGTAGATCGCGGCGTTCTCGAGAATCAGCTGCGCGTACACGACGAGCGCGAAGATCTCGCCGGCCGCCAGCAGGAAGTCCACGTCCTTCATCTGGTCGGGTCCGGGCGGCTCGGCAGCCAGCAGCTCGCGGAAGGCCTCGGCCTGCTCGGCAAACCGCTGCACGTTGGGCAGGCTGCAGGCCTCGAAGGCCTTCCGATAGTCGTGGAAGCGGATCTGGCCGAGGCCGCGAGCGCTGCCCTGCTCGAAGAGGAAGTCGTCGTTGCGGGGCTCGTCCTGTCTGCCGACGGGCGGGTACTCGGTGGGCTCGAAGAAGTAGCTCGGCATGAACTTCACGATCAGGGCGATGTTCACATGCACCGTGCCCTCGAGCTTGGGCAGCGCGCGGATGTCGACGGCAGCCTGGCTGAAGTACATGTCCTTCTCGAATCCCCTGGCGGCGATCGCGTCCCAGAGCAGGTTGATCACCTCCTCCCCCTGCGTCGTGACCTTCATCTTGACCATCGGGTTGAAGAGGAGATAGCGACGATCCTCGGCCGAAGCGACGCGCATGTAGTCGGCCGCGCGCA
Source organism: Myxococcota bacterium (assembly GCA_036336835.1). GTDB lineage: Bacteria > Myxococcota_A > UBA9160 > UBA9160 > UBA4427 > JAYZFK01. Next base: position 17,514 of record JAYZFK010000040.1, read on the forward strand.
GTGCGAAGAGCTTCATGGCCACCAGTCTGCTGTAGCCGTCGACGAACATTCTGCGGACGTGCGAGAAGTCCGTCACGCGGTTGCCGTACAGCACCCGGTTGTTGGCGTGGCTGATCGCCTCGTACAGCGCGTGCGTACAGATGCCGATCGAGGCCCAGCCGAGGTTGTACTTGCCGATGTTCACTGTGTTGAGCGCGGCGTTCCAGGCCTCGCGGCCGCGGTGGAGGATGTCCTCCTCCCGCACCGGATAGTCCTCGAGCTCGAACTCCGAGACATAGTTCTGGCTCGCGACGACGTTCTGGATCAGCTTGTAGCGCTCGTGTCGGGGATCCGAGGCGAAAAAGACGTAGTCGTCGCTTCCCTCGAAGCGACCGAACGTCGAGACGATGGCCGCCTCGTTGCCGTTGCCGATGTAGTACTTCCGGCCGTTCGCCCGCCAGCCGTCGCCGTCCGGCGTGAGCACCATGTCGGTCGAGTAGATGTCGGCACCGTGCGTCTTCTCCGAGAGGCCGAACGCGAAGATGCCGCCCTCCTCCAGGGCCGCTGCGGCGCGCTTGCGAAGCTCGGCGTTTTCGCTCATCCAGATCGGCCCCAGCCCGAGCACGGAAACCTGCCAGGTGTACCAGTACTGGAGCCCGTAGAAGCCGAGGATCTCGGCAAACTCGCAGACTCTCCAGGTGTCCCAGCGGCCATCGCCCGCGCCCTCGCCCTCGGGCGTACACATGGTGGCGAACAGCCGGTGCTCCCGGGCGTAGTCCAGGAAGTCGGCGTACCAGCCCCGCCCGTAGTAGTCCTCGAGCAGGCGCGCCTTGCCCTTGTTCTCGAAGAACTCGATGGTCTGGCGCATCAGCTCGGCAGAGCGTTCGTCGGCGTACGGCCGCTTGGGATTTCTCGGGTCCAGGAGGATCATTGGGCCTTCCTCGGTCGGGTTGGGGTCATCGATTCATTCGCGCGGGCGATCGAACACGTTTGGCTGATCGGCGACGTCGCGAAACGCCGCCTCCATCTCGGCGAAGGCGCTCTGCGTCTCCCAGACGCCCGAAGCGGCTGTGATCTCGTGCTCCACCTGCGGGTTCGAGATCAACGAGATCTTTCCGTTGCCGGCGCCGATCACCCGTCGGTTGATCCAGTCCGAGCGCGTACTCGCAAGGTACAGCACCGGCGGGACGACGTTCCACGGCGACATCCGCTCGTTGTCGGGCGTGTAGGTGGCGGTCGCAGAGGGTCGCTCGATGCTGGTGGTCATGCGAGTGGTCGCGACCGGTGCGATCGCGTTCGAGGTCACTCCGTAGGCCCGGAGCGAATTGGCACACGAGAGCGTGAGTCCGACGATGCCCATCTTCGCCGCGGCGTAGTTCGGCTGCCCGGGCGCGCCGTAGAGGCCCGAGCCCGAGGTGAAGTTGATCAGGCGGTACTGGCCGCCGCGGTGCTCTCGCCAGTGCGCCGCTGCGTGGCGCGTCGTGTTGAAGGTGCCCTTGAGATGCACGGCGACCACGGCATCCCACTCCTCCTCGCTCATCTTGAAGACCATGCGATCGCGCAGGATGCCCGCCACGTTGATCAGCACATCGAGTCGGCCGAACTCCTCCACGGCTCGTCGCACCAGAGCCTCGGTGGCTGCGAAATCGCTCACGTCGGTTCCGTCGGCGATCGCGACGCCCCCCGCGGCGACGATCCGCTCCACCACCTCGCGGCCGGGCGCGGGGTCTCCTCGCGTGCCGTCGAGCTCGGCGCCGAGGTCGTTGACGACCACGCAGGCGCCTTCGGCGGCCAGGCCTTCCGCAACCGCCGCGCCGATGCCTCGGCCGGCCCCGGTCACGATCGCGACGCGCTCGTTCAGCTCACCCATCCCGGCTCCTGCTCCTGCTCGATCGCCCCGGCTCGAGCGCCTCGGCTCGAGCGCCTCGACCCGCAGCGCCGCAGACGATCGGATCATGCATCGGACACGTCTCCTGGGATCTCCTACAGCCGGCTCTGGAGATACTGGAGCGTTCGCTCTTCGGCCCCGTCATCGGTCGCGAAGATGGACGCTTCGAAGTCGCTGACGCCCAGGTTGCGCAGCCGCTCGAGTCCCGCATCGAGCACCCGCTCGTCGCCGACCAGGGCGAGGTCCGCGGGGCCCTCCGCGCCCTCGATGTCGAGCAGCGCCCGATAGCTCGGCATCTGGCCGTACATCGTCAGCAGCTTGCCCACCTGCTCGTTTGCCGCCTCGGCGTCCGGGGTCAGGACGATGTGCATCCCCGCCACGATGCGCGGCTCGGGCCTGCCAGCCTCACTCGCAGCAGCGCGAAGCTTCGGCGCGATGTGGTGCTCGATGGTGCGCGGTCCGGCCATCCAGAGGATGGTGCCCGCCGCCTGGCGCCCCGCGATCGCGAGCATCCGCTCGCCGAGGGCAGCGAGCAGGACCGGCACCGGCTCGCCCGCGGGCAGGGCGAGCGCCATGTCGACCCGGTACTCCTGCCCTTCGAACTTGGCGTGCTCGCCGCGGAGCAGGGGACACAGCACCTCGAGGTACTCGCGCATGTGCTCGGCGCGCCGCGCGTAGGACAAGCCCATCATGCGCTCGATCACCGGCGGATGAGACAAGCCGATGCCGAGGGTGAAGCGTCCCCGGGTCGCGGCACCCGCCGTGAGCGCCTGCTGGGCGAGCGCCGTCGGATGACGCGGATAGGTGGGCACCACGGCCGTGCCGAGCTCGATGCGCTCGGTCTCGCGGCCGATCGCGCTCGCTGCGGTGACGGCATCGAGACCGAAGACGTGCGGGATCCACATCGTGGGAAAGCCGCGCGACTCGAGGTCCCGCGCGCTCGTGATGAGATCCTCGAGACCGCCGCGGTACGAGGCTCCACCGACCATGACTCCGATTCGCATGCTGTACTCCCCGATTCTGAGAGGTTTCGAGTCCCTGCGGATTCTACCAATCGGATAAGCTCGCCGAGTCCTTCGATCCGGGCCGCGGCGGTCGGAGGCGGTGCCGCGAACACCCGGCAAAGACGAAGGGGACCCACGATGGATCGACGGGACTTCCTGAGGAGCACGAGTGCGGCGAGCGCGCTGACGCTGCTTCCGCTCGCGAAGCTCGCAGGGGCCGAAGCAGACGCGAGCCAGACGGACGGCACGCGACCCGCCACCGAGAGCGGAGAGGCCTATGCCGAGCTCGCCCGGACCATCCAGCAGGTCGAAGCCGAATACCTGAGCGCCGGGTACGGCATCACGCGACCCGGCGACGTCAGCGACGGCTATCGCTTCATCCTCCACGTCTTGCAGACGGCGCTCTTCCTCCGGCTCGAGTACGACCCCGAGCGCCCGAGCTTCCGACGGATCGTCTCGCCCACGCGGAAGCTGCTCGGTGACCAGCCCGATGCGATGTACTTCGAGGCGCCGATCCGAGGAGACCGCAGCTACCGCATCCGCGGCGCCACGGCGGGCGCGGTCTATACCTCTTTCACGGTCGAAGCGGGCGGCGAGATCGGCGGCTACCCCGAACGCACGGGTGGCGCGATCAACGACACCGAGATGACGATCGCGAAGGACGGGAGCTACGAGCTTCTGCTCGGCCCCGATGTCTCCGGGCCGGGTACGCTGATGCTGCCCGCCGATGCCCGGACCGTGACGACGCGAAGCTACTTCGAGACACTGCGATCCGTAGCGGCCGATCCCCTCGCGGTCGTGCCGATTTCGATCGAGCCGGTCGAGGACCCGGGGCCGACGCCGACACCCGACGACGCGTCGATCGCGCGTTCGATTCGAAGGGTGAACGCCTATCTGCGCGGAGCCACCATCGGTCAGAGGTTGCACGATCCGGACAACCAGCCGAGCTGGGTGTCCACGGTCCCCAATCAGTTCAATCCACCCGCCAAGCCCCAGGCCATGGCGTTCGCGGCGCCCGACAATGCCTACGCGAGCGCGCCCTATGTGCTGCGCCCGGACCAGGCGCTGGTGATCGAAGGGCGCTTCCCGCGCTGTCGTTTTGCCAGCGTCATGCTGTGGAACCGCTTCCTCCAGTCGTACGACTACACGACCCGGCAGATCTCGCTGAACCGCGCCCAGACGAAGCTGCAGCCCGACGGGAGCTATCGGATCGTGATCGCGGGCAGCGACCCGGGTGTACCGAACTGGATCGACACGGAGGGCCGGCCGAGCGGGCTCGTGTACTGGCGATTCTTGCTGCCCGAAGGCGAGATCGAGACACCCAGGGCCCGCGTCGTGCCGCTCGCGACGCTCCGGGGCTGACCGTTCCATCCACTCTGACCGTTCCATCCACTCTGGCCGTTCCATCCACTCTGGCCGTTCCATCCACTGACTGGAAGGCTCCCCCCCACCACCTGCGAGGATTCCTCCATGCCCGTCGTCGGATTCGACCATGTCGCGCTCCCCGCGCAGGACCCCGAGGCACTGATCGCCTTCTACAAAAAACTGGGCTTTCGCACCATCCACGAAGACGAGTGGCGCGCCGGGAAGTACCCGCTCTTCGCCATCCAGATCGGCGAGAACGCCAAGCTCAACTTCCACGGACCCGCGCTCTGGCAGAACCCCGGCTTCGAAGCCAAGGGGCCCACTGCCAAGCCGGGCTGCGGCGATCTCTGTTTCCTGTTCGAGGGCACGATCGATCAGGCGGAAGCGCTGTTGCGCGAGGCCGGCGCCGAGATCTCCTACGGACCGATCGACCAGCCCGGGGGCGGCGACCGCGGCCGGCGCGAGGGGACCAGCATCTACAGCCGGGATCCAGACGGCAATCTGATCGAGTTCATGACCTATCCGTCCGCCGGACGCGGCGGCTGGACAGCGGAGTGAGCTAGGCGGATCGGGGCGGCGCGCTGGCAGCCGGATCGACCGCGAGGGCGAGCTTGCCCTTCACCCGGCCCGCCACGAGGCGTTCGAGCGCGTCGGACAGCCCCTCGAAGGGGACCAGCTCTTCGACGGCACAGCGCAGTGTCCCCTCCCTCCACCATGCGACGAGCTGCTCCTGCACCCGCTCCTTGAACGCGCGGTCGTAGTCACTCGGGATCACTCCGACCACCGAGTAGTTCTGGTACACGAGATGGGCGGTGTCGACCTGGCCCCAGCTGCCGCTCGCAAAGCCGATCGCCAGGATCCGCCCCTCGTGCGCGATGCACTTCGTCGCATGCGTGAAGGCTTCGCCCCCGACGGGGTCGTAGATGACATCCGCGCCGCGGCCGTCGGTCGCCGCGCGCACGCCTTCGACGATGTCCTCGACGCGGCGGTCGATGACCTGATCCGCCCCCAGCGATCGGCAGAACTCGGCCTTCTCGGGGCTCCCCACGATCGCGATCACCCGCGCGCCCAGCGCCTTGCCGACCTGTAGCGCCGCAGAGCCCGTTCCCCCGGCACCACCGAGCACGACCAGCGTCTCACCGGCCGCCAGCTTGCCCCGCGTGGCCAGACCGAGGTACGCCGTGTGATAGGGGATCAGGAAGGCGGCGCCCTCCGCGTCGGTCATCTCGTCGGGCACCGGCAGGCAGAAGCCGTCCAGGCCGAGGCATTGCTCCGCAAAGCTGCCGTGGCCCGTGAAGAAGCTCGTCACCGCCATCACGCGGTCGCCGACCCGCCTGTTCTCGACGCCCTCGCCCCAGCCGACGATCCGGCCGACGACTTCTTGTCCCTGCGTGAAGGGCAGCGTACTGGGCGTCAGGGCGTAATTGCCCTGACACATGAAGACGTCCGGCAGACCGATTCCCGCAGCGAGAACCTCGAGCGCAACCGTGCCCGGCCCGGGCTCGGGCGGAGCGACGTCATCGTTCAGGACGAGAGCATCTGCGGGTCGTCCGGATTTTACGGTCTGCCAGGCGCGCATGGCGTGCTGCCTCCAAGATTGATGTGTCAGCGACTCTGCGACCGGTCGCTCAGGGGGTACCGAGCAATCCCTGGATCGCGGGATCCTCGTTGCTGCCGCGGATTGCGGCGCTGGCTGGTCGGTAGTCGATGATCAGCGTCGCGCCGTCGTCAAGGAATCCGGTCGCACTCATGCGGACGCGTCGGCGGCGGCAAACACCTTGCGCGCCAGGTGCATGCCGTCGATGGCGCGCGGGAAGCCGCCGTAGAGCACCATCGTCATCATCACCTCTTCGACCTCCTCGCGCGTGACGCCGTGGTTGAGGGCGCCTCCGATGTGGATCTCGAGCTCGTGCGCAAGCGACAGCGCGGTGAGGACCGAGATCACGACGAGGCTGCGATCGCGCCGCGAGAGCTGCGGCCGCGACCAGACGTCGCCGAAGGCGAAGGTGAGGACCAGCCGACCCATGTCGCCGAGCTGGTCGACCATCGCGGCTTCGGTGGCCTCGTGATCGAGATCGGGGGCGCCCAGCAACGTGCGCAGCACGTCGAAGCCCTTGGCGCGGCGCTTCTCGTCGTCCTCCAGCTCGGCGGGCGCGGGCGGCGTCGTGCGCTGCTCGGTCCCATCGCGCTCGGCGAAGACCTGGGCCGCGGCGCCCGCCCCCGCGAGTGCGACCGGCATGCCGGCGTAGGCACTGATCTGCACCATGATCTCGTCGATCTCATCGCGGCTGAGACCGTGGTTGAGGCCGCCCGCGATGTGCTGGCGCAGCTCCACCTCGCGACCGAGCGCAGTGAGGAACGAGATCACCACCAGGCTGCGATCGCGCCGCGAGAGCTCGGCCCGGCTCCAGATCTCGCCGGCTCCGGTGTGGACCACCATGCTCCCGAGGGCCCCCCGAGTCTCGAAGAACTCGGCGAGCGTGCGGCCCGCTTCCTCCGAGCCGCTCAGGGTCGAGAGAACATCGAAACCGCGCTCGTACCGTGTATCGGGATCGCTCATCGAGCCTCCTCGCTAGGGATGTCGAGACTGGCCGCCTCGCTGCGAACTTGTCCAGGACTTTCCCCTGGTGCTGGGCGGCGCGGAAAACCTGTAGTTTTACTAGTTTCGATGGTTGGTAAAATTGGTTAGCGTGAGTCCATGTCCACCCGTGGCTGGTCTGGCCAACCCCCGGCGAGCGCCGAGCTGGCGCGAGAGCGCCTGATGGACGCCGCCATCGCCTGCCTGCAGCGCTACGGCCTCGAGAAGACGGCGATGAGCGACGTCGCGGCGGCGGCAGGCGTGACCAAGCCGACGATCTACACCTACTTCGAGAGCCGCGACGACCTGCTAAACAGCGCGCTCACCCGCGCGGGCCGCGCGCTGGGCGAGCGGCTCATCCAGCATGCTCGACGCTTCCCGACTCCAGCCGACCAGGTCGTCGAGTCTGTGCTGTTCTGCCTGCGCGAGATTCCCAACGAGCCCGGGCTCGCGGTGACGACCCGCAGTCAGTCGGACGGCTTCGGCTCGCGCGCCGCCTTGCGTCCCGCCGGCCTCGCCATCGCGCGACACGTGCTGGGCGAGCTCTTGACCGACAGCACCGACCTGCTCGAGGACGTCGACGAGATCGCGGAGATCCTGATTCGCTGGATGCTCTCGCTGCTCACGCTCGACGGTCCGGCTCCGCGCGAGGAACACGAGCTGCGCGCGCTGCTCCACCGAAGGATGATTCCGGGGCTCGGCCTCGGACCCGGCCACTCGGCCGACTGACGCGTCCAGACGAATCCGCAAGGGAGATCCAATGTCCGCCCCGGCCCTGAGCACGATCGAGCCCGACCTCGTCCACCCGAGAACCTACGTAGAGCACGGCTATCCCCACGACGTCTGGACCCGGCTGCGGCGCGAATCGCCGGTCGAGTGGATCGAGCGCCCGGAGGGCGACTCGTTCTGGGCCATCACCAAGCACGCCGACATCACCCAGATCAGCAAGAACCCCGAGCTCTTCATCAACAGTCCGACGCTCTTCGTGGAGTTCGAGAACCCGCCGGAGGGCGTGGAGCGCTTCGACGCCCCGCCGACGTTGATCGCGCTCGATCCGCCGATTCATCACAAGTACCGCCAGATCATCAACAAGCGCTTCACACCGCGGGCGATGAAGAAGATCCACGCCGACATCGAGCGCATCGCCAAAAAGATCGTCGACGAGCTTTTCGAGAGCGGCGACGAGGGCACGGTCGATTTCGTGGAGAAGGTCGCAGCCCCGCTTCCGATCGCCGTGATCGCCTGGCTGCTCGGCGTGCCGGAGAGCGACTGGGAGCTGCTCTTCGACTGGACGAACCGCACGATCGGCGCCGGCGACCCCGAGTACCAGAAGGAGGGCGAGGACGCCGCGCAGACCGCCAACGCCGCGATGATCGAGCTCTTCACCTACTTCACCAACCTCGTCGAGGAGAAGCGCAAGAACCCGGCCGACGATCTGGTGACGCTGTTTGCCAATGCCGAGGTCGACGGCAAGAAGCTCGAGCCGATGGACGTGCTCGCGTGGTGCTTCATCATCGTGGTCGCCGGCAACGAGACGACACGCAACGCCACCAGCGGCGGCATGCTCGCCCTGATCGAGCACCCCGACCAGCTCCGCCTGGTCCAGAAGGACCCGAGCCTGCTGAAGCCCGCGATCGAGGAGATCCTGCGCTGGACCAGCCCGATCATCCACTTCGCCCGCACGGCGACCCGCGACACCGAGATTCGCGGTCGGAAGATCCTCGAGGGCCAACGCCTGGGGATGTTCTACGGATCGGCGAATCGCGACGAAGAGATCTTCGACCGCCCGTTCAGCTTCGACGTCACGCGCAAGCCGAATCGCCACATCGCGTTCGGCGTCGGCGAGCACTTCTGCGCGGGCGCCCACGTGGCGCGGCTCGAGCTGGAGGTGGCCTACAAGCACCTGCTGCCGCGGATCGAGGAGATCGAACTCGCCGGGCCGCCCGAGCGGCTGTACTCCGCGCTCGTCGGCGGCGTCAAGCACCTGCCGATCCACTACCGCCTGCGCCCCGCCTGATCGAGCGCGCGCGCCCGGCTAGGCGTCGCGCTTGGGGCGAAGTCGCACGAGCGGAATGCGGCGCTCGGTCAGGGCTTGATAATCGCCATAGAACGGGCGGTCCCCGACGAGCGGGTCCCAGATCGACTGATACTCGTCCCCTTCCAGGATCTGGGCCTCCGCCCAGAACGCGCGCTTCTGCTGCTTGCAGTAGACCTCGGGGTTCGCCTCGCGGTCGGCGAGGTTGAGATACCAGCCCGGATGATTCTCGGCGCCCGCGTAGGAGGCGACCACGATCGGGTGTCCGTCGTCGTCCTTCCAGTAGGGCAAGGCCACCTTTCGCTCCTTGCCCGACGTCCGGCCGATCATTCGAAGCAGCAGATGGTGCATGCCCGAGAGGAACCAGACCTCGTCTGCCTCGGACTGCTCCATGGTCGCCACGTGTCCGCGGGTCGTGTCCTTGATGGTGCTGCGCTCGGGGGTCTCGAAGACTTCCGCTTTCTGGCTCTCTCGCATGGCTCGCAGTATCGCGCCGACGGCGCCCGAGTGCGAGAGTCACCGCCGCGCTGAGCCAGCCGGAACCGAGCGGTAACAGGCACGGGGCACGTTCGCATTGCCCCAGTCTCCAGGGGACGGCCGGTTCCTGATCGGCTCGGCCTCGGCTCAGTCCTTGGGCAGGCCGAGCATGCGCTCGGCGATGATGTTCTTCTGGACGTTGGGCGTCCCGCCGCCGACCACGGTGGTCGGCCAGCTCAGCGAGCCCGCCTGCCAGCGACCCTCGTCCACCACCTCTTCGGAGCCGGGCATGTACTGGTGGCGCTGGCCCTGCAGCTCCATCGAGAAATCGTGGATCTCGACGAGCAGCTCCGACATCAGCAGCTTGTTGATCGAGGACTGACTCTGGTGCGCGCCGCCCTCGAGCTGCTGGGTGAGCGCGCGAAGCCCGTTCAGCCGCAGCGCCTCGATCTTGGTCTCGATCACGGCCAGTCGTCGCCGCACCCTCGAGTCCTCGGCAGCCGAGCGTCCGTTCCGACGGCTGCGCTTGGCGAGATCGACCAGGCCATCCAGGTTGCGCTGGGCGCCCATCACCTCGACCAGCCCGGAGCGCTCGTTCTGCAGCGCGGACATCAGGATGTCCCAGCCCTGACCCTCCTCGCCGAGGCGGTTCTCGACGGGGACGCGCACGTCGCTGAAGAACACCTGGTTGAACATGTGGCCGCCGGCCATGTTCCGGATCGGCTGCACCTCGATGCCCGGCGTCGTCATCGGAACGAGCAGGCACGTGATCCCGGTGTAGCGGGAGGGCGTGTCGAGCTCCGTCCGCACCATCATGTAGATCCATTTCGCGTAGTGGGCGAGCGAGGTCCAGATCTTCTGACCGGTCACGACGTACTCGTCGCCCTCGCGAACCCCCCGGCACTGGAGCGAGGCCAGGTCGCTGCCGACGTCGGGCTCGGAGTAGCCAGTGCACCAGGCGGATTTGCTGTCGAGGATGTCGGGGATGAACTGGCGCTTCTGCTCCTCGCTGCCCCACTGGATGATCGCCGGGCCGACCCACGCGAGCCCGGTGACGTCGATACCCAGCATCGGTGCGCGAGCCTTCGTCATCTCTTCTTTCAGGATGTACTGGCGCTCCAGACTGCCGCCGCCGCCTGTCACCTCCTCGGGCCACGAAAAGCCGACATAGCGCTTCTCGCGCACGGCTCGCAGCCAGCGCTGCATGAAGTCCGGCCCGCGCTCCTCCGCGGGCGGCAGGTGACGGACCAGAAAGGCGCGCACCTCCTCGCGGAAGGCCTCGTCCTCGGGGCTGAAGTCGAAGTCCATGGTCAGAGACCTCGCAATCGGGCGATCCGCTCGTAGTGGTAGTCCGCGTCGCCAAACGTGGCGCGCGCCCACTTGGATCGCTTGTAGTAGAGGTGGACGTCGCAGTCCTCGGTCGTGCCGTAGGCGCCGTGGAACTGGATCGCGTCGATGCCGATCCGGTTGAACGCCTCGGTCGCGAAGGCTTTGCACAAGGAGGCCGCGCGCGGCGCCTCCGCGGGACTCGCATCGAGAGCCCAGGCCGCGTACCAGAGCAACGAGCGGGAGGAGTCGATCTGCATGTGAATCTCGGCCAGCGGGTGCTTCACGCCCTGGAAGTGGCCGATCGGCGAGCCGAACTGCACGCGCTGCTTGGCGTACTGCACCGTCAGATCGAGCAGTGCCTGGGCCGCGCCGATCATCTCCGCGGCGACGGCGACTGCACCGCGGTCGAGCAGGCACGAGATCGCCGGCCACGCCGCACCCACTTCGCCGAGCACCGCGTCGGGCCCGATGCGAGCGCCGTCGAGCACCAGGTTGCCCACCCGCTTGGTGGCGTCCATCGTCGGGAACGCCTGGGCGCGGACACCCTCGGCGCCGGCGTCGATCAAGCCGAGCGTCAGCTCCTCCGCGCTGTCGCCCGTGCGAAAGGCCACGACATAGCAGTCGGCGCTGGTGGGGTCGGCGACGAAGGTCTTGCGCCCGGTCAGCACGAACCCGGCGCCGTCGGGCTCGCCGCGCCGGCGGAGCGAGCCCGCGGCGAGGTGGTCGTCGTCGTCGAGGATCGCGAGCGTCGCAGTCCGCGAGCCGTCGGCGAGCCCCGGCAGCAAGCGGCGCTGCTGGCCGTCAGTGCCGGCGTCCAGGATCGTCGCCGCCGCGAGCGTGGTCGACACCAGGGGGGAAGGCAGCAGGCCGCGGCCCGTCTCCTCCAGCACGATGATGGCGTCCGTCCAGCCGAGCCCCGCGCCACCGAAGCGCTCGGGAATCATCAGGCCCAGCCAGCCCAGCTCGCCGAGCCGCTTCCAGAGCTCGCCGGAGAAGCCGTCTGGCGTCGCCATCCAGCGCCGGACCTCGGGCATCGGACACTGTTGCTCGAGCAGCTTGCGCACCTCGTGGCGCAACAGGTCCTGCTCCTCGGTAAAGGCAAAATGCATCTCGCCACCATCAAAACACCCGGCACGCGCCGACACAACCGGGTTCGGCCAGGCGCGTCTCCCGATCCTCCCCATCGGCGCCGGGCCAGCCCGAGCCCCCTGGCGGCAGACGGCTCGCAACCCGGGCTCGTGGGGCGGCCTCGACCTCGACCCGCGCAGGCGATCTTAAGTAACATATAATATGTTATAATAAAAACTAAGTATCATTTATATTGTTATCTGCCGCTGAGCCATTTCGCCCCGAGTGAGCGGAATCGCGTACCCGAGGCCAGCGTCCCAACGGCCTCTTCCTCGCCGAACTCCGCCGCGAGCGCCGGACCCTGGCTCGCCGCGGGCGTCAGCCGCTCGAGCGTCCGGTCACGGCTCGGTTTTCCGCGCTTCCGCCGGGAATCGCCTATTGGGTTATTGGGTGACTGGGGCGGGGCCTTCCAACATCCACGGCATACGCCTTGCGTGTTCTCCTGGCGATGGTGTTCGGCGCCTGCGACAACCTGACGACAGCGTGCGAGCGCGGCTCCGAGCCGGCCTGCCCGCTCCCGCCGCTGGTGTGCACGGACCGACAGCGGAGGGCGGCACCGAGTCGATTCGAGAGATGCCGTCGGGTAAACTGGGGCCCGGGACCTGGGGTGTGGAGGGTCCTGCTGATGTCGCGACTCGGGAGCCGCCTTCTCGGCGGACTCACTCTGCTGCTCTTCGCGGGGACGGCCCCGGCCCAGACCGCGTTCGTTGCCTTCGAGAGCGGTCATGTCCGGCCATTGGCTCTGTCCCCGGACGGGACCCAGCTCTTCGTCGTGAACACCCCGGACAACACCCTCGAGATCTTCGACGTGGGTGTCGGCGGGCTCACGTTCTCCGCCTCGCTGCCCGTGGGAATGGAGCCCGTCGCGCTGGCGGCCCGCACCAACGACGAGATCTGGGTGGTGAACCACCTCTCGGACAGCGTCAGCATCGTCGATCTGTCCGGCCCCGTACCGATCGTGGCGCGCACGCTGCTCGTGGGAGACGAGCCGCGCGACATCGTCTTCGCCGGCACGGGCGGCAACCGCGCCTTCATCACGACGGCCCATCGCGGTCAGCACCGGACCCACCCATCCATCGCAGGCGTCTTCAGTGTCACCAACCCGGCCGATCCGCGCTTCACCACCGCGGGCATCGACCGGGCGGACGTCTGGGTCTTCGACGCCCTCGCCCTGGGCAACACCCTCGGCGGCACGCCGGCCGACGTGCTCACCTTCTTCGCCGACACGCCCCGAGCGCTCGCCACCGACGGCACCACCGTCTATGTCGCCGCATTCCTCTCGGGCAACCAGACGGCGACCGTCAGCGAAACCTTCGTCCCCGACGGATTCGACCTCGCCCTGCCCGCCGGCGGCGCACCCGGTGGTGTCCCCGGACCCGCCGACGACGTCGGCGGCGATCCGGCTCCGGAGACCGGCCTGATCGTAAAGTGGAACGGGGCGGACTGGAATGATGCCGTGGGCCGCAGCTGGAACGGGGTCTTTCCGTTCATCGCCGGCTTCGCGCTGCCGGACAACGACGTGTTCGCCGTCGACGCAAACACCCTGGCTCACGGCACGGTCTTCAGCTCGGTCGGAACGATCCTGTTCAACATGGTCATCAACCCCGCGAGTGGGAAGGTCTACGTCACCAACACCGAAAGCCCGAACGAGGTGCGCTTCGAGGGCCCCGGTGTCCACGGCGGCAGCACCGTCCAGGGCCATCTCTCCGAAACCCGGGTCACGATCCTCGATCCCGGCGGCCCGTCCCAGGACGTGCAGCACCTGAACCAGCACATCACGTACACGGACCTGCACACCGACCCCGGTGCGGACCACGCCGCGATCAACGCCCAGATCCCCCACAGTCTGGCGACGCCGATGCTGCCGGCGATCCACAGCACAGGCAGCCCGATCTTCATCCCGGCCTTCGGCTCGGCGAAGATCGGCGTCTTCACGCAAGCCGAGCTCGAGGACCCCGCCTTCGAGACCAACTACGATCCCACCATCGAGAGCTCTGCCTATCTGTCGACGACCGGCGGCGGGCCCAGCGGCGTCGCTCTCGACGAGGCCAACGACCGCATCTACGTGACCACGCGGTTCAACAACTCGGTGGAGGTCATCGACCTCGCCAGCGGCACCACCTCGGCGATCCACCCGCTCCACAATCCGGAGCCTCCGTCCGTAGTCGACGGACGGTCCTTCCTGTACGACGCGGTCGCCACCTCTGGCAACGGCGAGGCTTCCTGCGCGAGCTGCCACATCTTTGGCGACTTCGACGCGCTCGCCTGGAATCTGGGCGACCCCGACGGCGGGCTGGGCATCGACAATCAGCCGCAGCCGGACCCGCTCCTCGAGGCCGCGGACCCGACCGGTCCCTTCCACCCGATGAAGGGCCCGATGACGACCCAGACGCTGCGCGGCCTGTCGACCCACGGAGCCATGCACTGGCGCGGCGATCGGGCAGACGGCTTCTTCGGCGTCGACCCGTGCACCGAGCCCGGCTACGCGGAGGCGAACTCCACGAACGCGCCGTGCGCCGAGGATCCCGCGTTCCGCAACTTCATCGTGGCCTTCGAAGGCCTCGTCGGGATGGAGGGCACCATCACGACGAGCGAGATGCAGCAGTTCGCCGACTTCATGCTGCAGGTCCAGCTGCCGCCGAACCCGGTCATCGCGCTGGACAACTCGCTGAGCAACCCGACGGCGCCGGCGCCCAGCGAGCAGCGGGGATCCGACAAGTGGTTCAGCTGCGGTCCGGGCACCATCGAGTGCGCGCCGCTCGACCCGCTCGCCACGGACACCGTGGAGGACTGCGACGGCTGTCACAGTCTCGATCCGTTGAACGGCTTCTTCGGCACCGGTGGCGAGCAGAGCTTCGAGGGCGAGCCGCAGCACATGAAGGTGCCGCACAACCGCAACATGTATCAGAAGATCGGCATGTTCGGAGTGAGCGGGAACCAGGTGCGCGGTACCGGCTTCCTGCACGATGGCTCGGTCGACACACTGAAGACCTTCGTCTCCGCCGGCCCCTTCGCGCTGAACGCCCAGGAAGAGGATGATCTCGAGTCCTTCATGCTCGCCTTCCCGACTGACATTGGGCCGATCGTGGGCCAGCAGGTCACCATCGGCCCCGGCAACTTCAGCGTCACGGACATCAACACGCGGATCTCACTGATCGACACCCAGGCCAGCGCCACCTTCGAGTCGGCAGTCCTGGGCGGAGCCGTCAGTCAGTGCGAGGTCATCGTGAAGACCGTCGAAGGCGGCGTAGAGAAGGGCTACTTCAGCGCGAACGGCGCAACCTACACACCGGACGACAACGGGCCGGCCATCAGCGAGGCGACCCTTCGCGCCAAGGCCGACCCGCTCGGCGACGCCCAGACCCTCACCTACACGGCCGTCCCGCCGGGCTCGGGCATCCGAATGGGCATCGACCGCGACGAAGACGACCTGCTCAACGGCGTCGAGACCAATACCGGCGTGTTCCTGGATCCGGAGCACACCGGCACCAACCCGGCACTCGCCGATACGGACGGGGACGGCTTCGACGACGGAGTCGAGGTACTCGCGGGCTCGGACCCGAACGATCCCGCCAGCACCCCACCGCCGCCGAACGTTCCGCTGCTGGGACCCATCCCGGCACTGCTCCTCGCGAGCGGCCTGCTGCTGGGCGCGCGTCACAACCTGCGGAGGCGCCGCTCGAGCTGAGCGGGGCGGATCGATCGCGGAAGCGGCCCTACTTCAGCTCGAGCACGTAGCGTCGGATCTGCAACGGGTGCCTGTCCGCGGTCTCGATCTCGAGCATGTAGCGACCGCTGGACAAGAATGCGGGGTCGATCTCCAGACGCACCCCGGATCCGGCCCCCGGAAGCGGGCTCGCCTTCGTATCGATCCGGCGTCCGTCGTCGGCGACGATTCGCACCGCACGACCGCCGCTGCCGCGCGCCTCATCGGAGAGATCCAGAGCCAGGCGAAGCGGCCCCTCGTCCGGGAGCGCAGCGCGATCGAGAGCGAGCCGACCGCCTGCCGCAATCCGAAGTCCCGGGACGGCGGCATCCGGCGCCCGAGCCGGCGGCGTCTCTGGCACAGGCGCCACTCGGGCCACCACGGGGTGCTCGGTCGCAGAGGCATCCGCCGCGCGCTCTCTCTCCGCCGGCCCACCCCACGTGAGCCACGCCCCGAGTGCGAGAACGGCCAACCCGCCAAGGACCGCGACCCAACCAGACCAGCTGTTCTGCGATCCGGCCATGCGTCCTCCCCCTCGCCTCGTGCTTCGCTGCGCGCTCGACCCAGGTAGCAAACCGCGCCCGGCGAGCGCGCCGACTCCGGCGCTTGCGTCCGCACCGTCAGCCTACCGCGGACGCCCTTCCGCAGGGTGGCGCTGCGCCGCAAGGACTTCCAGTCGGCGCTCGCGCGCCGGTCGCATCGGGCAGTCTCTGCAAGCGAGCCCGATGCCGCCTGCGCGCTCCTTCGCGTACCCGACAAACTCCTGCCATCGGGCGATCTCGCGCAGCCGGCCGGTCGCGCGTCGGAGCACGCGTCGTCTCGCCGCGCGCGCGACCCACACCGCGATTCGCGCGGCGCGTCCGAGCAACGAGCCGATGCGGCGGCCCGGCCGCTCCTTGCGGTCGAGGATCGCGTTGGCAACACCACCACAGTAGTGGCGCTTGGTCAGCAGTGCGTCGGACAGCGCTGCCGCCGACAGCTTGTGCCGCGCCACCGCGTCCGGGTGGTAGCGGATCCGCTGGGCTCCCGGCTCCCGAAGGATCGCCCGGCACACATCGGTCTCGTCGCCACCGAGCAGACAGCGTCCGATCCGCCCGAGCTGCTCGTCGAAGCCGGCGAGGCGTTGGAGTACCGCGCGCCGGAAGGACATGTTCGCGCCGCTCAGGATCCGGACGTCGCGCGCTAGCTCGCCGCAGTCGAAGGTGTAGATGGCGAGCCAGGCGGGCTCGATCGCCTCGCGATCCGCCGGCTCGATCCCCGGCAACAATCGACCGCCGACACCCGCGACGTCGGGCGCGTCGTACCCATCGATCAGCGACCGGAGCCACGCCGGATCGGGAAGGCAGTCGTCGTCGATGAAGGCGATGATCTCACCGCGTGCCTCACGCCAGCCGCGATTGCGGGCGGCCGAGAGTCCGGGCTCGGCCTCGAGCACCCAGCGCAGCTCGACGGGCGCGCGGCGCGCAGCCTCTCGAACGACCCTCGCAGTGTCGTCCGGCGAGCCGTTGTCGACGACGACGATCTCCCAGCGGAGAGCCGGGCCGACGGACTGGGAGAACAGGCCGTCGAGCACGTCCGCAAGATCGGCCGCGCCCTTTCTCGTGCAGAGGACGACCGAGGCGTGCTGGATCAGGAGCAGCCGCTCCGCGAGGAGCTGGCGCAGCCTCCGGTCGCATTCGGCGCGTCACACGGCGGCGGAATCGCCGGGATCGCTGCGGGGGCGGGCCTGGAGACCACGTTCAGACGCGAGTCCGAGTGCTGCCACTGCCGGGCCTGCAGGGTCTCATCGACGTAGGTCAGGTCCGGGCTCGCGTGATCCTCTTCGCGGTTCGTGCGCCCGGGACAGCGCTCGCACTGGTGAGGCAGCTCTTTGCGAGCGTACCCCTCGCGCATCTCCACCAGAGCCCGCTGGTTCCACATCTCGCGCAGACTCCCGTCGCGGATGTTCCCCATCGCAAAGCGCTGCGCGCCGCAGGGACCGATCGTGCCATCGCAGGTGACCGTGAAGCTGCGGAACGGGCAGGCCGGGATGCCATCCGTCTCCTCGACACCCCCGTAGAACATCCGAATGCCGAAGCTCGCCGCCTTCTGTTGGGCCTCCGCGTAGCGCGCCTGGACTTCGCGTTTCTGGTCGAACACGGACTGGTCGGCGAGCGCCTGGTTGTAGACGATCAGATTGTTGAGCTCGATCTCGTTGGCGCCGCACGCCGAGGCGAGATCGACGAGGGCCTCGAGCTCGCCGAGGTTCTGCTTCATCAGCACGCTCTTGAACGTGAGCCGCGGGGAGTCGGAGAAACGCTGGCGCTTGAGCTCGTCGAGCCTGCCCAGGTTGGCGATCAGCGTGTCCAGACTCGCGCCGCGCACGGCCCGGTAGGTCTCCTCGGTCGCCCCGTCGATCGAAATGGTCATGTGATCGAGGCCCACGTCGATCAGCTCGCGGCTGGTCTCCTCGGTCAACAACAGGCCATTGGTGTGGAAAGTGACCATGCAGCCCTGGGCCTTACAGGTCTCGATCATCCACAGGAGATCCGGATGAAGGAGCGGCTCACCCCAGCCGTGCAGCACCGCCATCCGCGCTGTCTTGAGGAACGGCAACAGGGCGAGAAAGGTCTCGCGCTGCATGTGCGCCGAGTTGTCGACGAGATCCTTCCAGAAGGTGCTGCGGCCGCACATCTTGCACCCGAGATTGCAGGCCGTGGTGGGCTCGATATGCACGATGTCGGGGTTCGAGAGCAAGTAGCCGCGTCCGAGCCGGCGCTCGACCTCGTTCAGAGCCGTGTTTGCGAGAGATCCGTAGGAAGCCCGCCCCGCTCCGTGCTTGCGCAGCTTGTGACGTAGCTCGCCGAGTTTTTGCAGCATGCGGATCTCCAGCGGCCCGGGTCGGGCTATCGTCGTCTGCCGCAACTCGCTAAGTATGGAGTTCCGCCACCCAGGCTTCAAGCGCGCTCCGGAGCGAGCCACCCTCGGGGTCCAGGGAGAGCTGGTGTAAGTAATCATACGGATGAATCGCGGGAGTCGGATTTGCCCAACAGAGCCGCTACGTACGACGAGAGTTGCCGCCCCGAGGGAGGCCGGCCGAGCGCAAGGGAGCGCTTCAAGTGAAGCGCGTCGCATTGGTCGTTCCCGGCTTCGAAGAGGGCGGCGGGGTACCCGCAGTTGCTCTCTTCCTGGCGCGCATAATGCGCGACACGGGTCGCTACGAGCCCGAGTTCATTTCGCCGGTGATGAACTCGTCGGACCCGCTGGGCGTCCGGCTGTTGTCACCCCGGAGCTGGCTGCGCGGGGTTCGCAGCGAGCGGGCTACCTGCCACGGAGAGCCCTATACGCGGATCGGCGCGTGCGGCAGCGAGCTCGAGTTTCAGCGCTTGCGGCCCCGGGCCGCGCTGACCGAGCTGCTCTCGGGATTCGATCTCGTGCAGATCGTTGCAGGCGGACCCGCCTGGGGCTGGCTCGCGCGCGACGTCTCGGTGCCGACCGCGATGCAGGTCGCGACGCTCGCTGCCGTGGAGCGACGCGCGGTACTGGGCGAGGGCAGCGTGCCGCAGCGCGCCTGGCGCTCGCTGATGACGCGCATCACCACCTGGCTCGAAGCACGTGGGCTCGACGGCGTCGACGCCGTGTTCGTCGAGAACCAGTGGATGGACGATCACCTGCGCGAGCAGATCGGGAGCGAGCGAGTCATCTTCGCGCCCCCCGGCGTCGACACCGACCGCTTCCGGCCATCCGAGTCTGCGCAAGAGCCTCCCGGTCCGGGAGTCGTGCTCTGCGTGGGCCGGCTGGCCGATCCGCGCAAGCGGGTCGACCTGCTGTTCGAAGCGTATGCGGGCCTTTGTGCGCGACTCGAGGACCCGCCGCGGCTGCTGCTCGCGGGCGGCAGTGCGCCGCCCGAAGCGAGCTGGGCCCGGGCGCGCGAGCTCGGCGTGCTCGAGCGCATCGAATTTCGCGCCGACGTCCCGGGGGATGAGCTCGTAGAGCTCTACCGCAACGCGTCCGTCTTCGCGCTCGCCTCCGATGAGGAAGGACTCGGCATCGTGATCGTCGAAGCCATGGCCTGCGGCCTCCCGGTGGTCACCACCGACTGCGGCGGTCCCTCGACATCCGTGCTCGACGGAGAGACCGGAATCCTCGTCCCGCGCAACGACCCCGAAGCGATGGCATCGGCCCTGCACTCGTTGTTCACCGATCCGGCGCAGCGCGCTCGCATGGCGCGAAGCGCCCGCGCGCGCGCCACCGAAGTGTTCTCGCTCAAGGCAGCCGGGCAGCATTTCATCGACTGGTACGATCGCACCCTCGCCTAGCCTGCACGATCGAACCCATCGCAATCATTGTCGCTCGGTGAAATCCGCGCCGTCATAGCTCGCGCGCAGGGACGAGCGCCAAGCGTCGAGCGCCTGACGCATTCGCTGCACGAGCTCGGGATGCTGCTCGGCGAGGTTCGTCTGCTCGGCCGGGTCCGCGAAGATGTCATACAGCGCGACGCTGGCCGGGCGCTCGCCGAGCGATGGCCCGACGATCAGCTTGTACTTGCCGTCGATCCAGACACCCTGGGTGTGCCGCACGAAGTCGAGCTCAGCCAGCCCGTCGGATCCGGGCATGGTGGAGGTCCGGAGCATGAAGCCCAGCGGCTTGGGCCGCTCGGTCATTTTCCCCTCGAACAGGGGAAGCAGACTGATGCCGTCGAGTGCGGGTTGATTGGGCAGCGCGATGCCGACGATGTCCAACAGCGTCGGGTACATGTCCATGTGAACCGCCGGGACGGACGTCCGCATCTCCTGTTCGATCTTTGCCGGCCACTCCACCACCCCCACGGTGCGCACGCCGACCTCTCCCTTGCCCTTGCCGGAAGGGTCCATCGACGCCTTCGTGATGCCGCCGTTGTCGCTGGTGAACCACACGATGGTGTCGTCTGCGATGCCCAGCGCCCTCAATTCACTGCGCAGGTCGCCCATGGCGGCGTCCACGCCGCTGATCTCACCCCAGAAATCCTGCTCGTGCCAGATCAGATCCTGGTAGAGGGCCTTGAACTCGGCGGCTGCCCTGTGCGGATGATGCGGCGAGCCGAAAGAGACCTGCACGAAGAAGGGCTGCTCGTCGGCGGCCCGCCTTCGGATGAAGTCCAACGCCAGCGCCATCGTCGCCACGGACGTGTCGCCTTCCATCGGCAGCATCTCGCTGGTGTCGCCGACTTGCAGGCTGGCGCCCAGATCGTAGAAGTTGATCCGCCAGATCGCCTCGTCGAAGCCCATCTTCAACGGACTCGTGTCGCCTCTTCCCACGTGCCACTTGCCAAAGTGGCCGGTGGCGTACCCGGCCGTCTTGAGTGCCTTGGCGAGGGTGATCTCCTGCAGCTTGATCCTGCCCAGCGGGTGCTGCCCCGCGCGGAACGGCGCGCGGCCAGTCAGGATCGCGAATCGACCCGGCGAGCAACTCTGCTGCGCGGCATAGAAGTAGTCGAAAGGCATGCCGTGGGCAGCCATGTCGTCCAGGTGGGGCGTCTTGACGATGTCGTTGCCGCTGTAGCCGGTGTCGCGCCAACCCATGTCATCGGCCACGACGATGACGATGTTGGGCTTGACCGCCCCACGGCCGAGGGCAGGCGAGGCGATCGTCAGCAACAGGCACGCGAAGATCGTCCATCCAGTCGGGTTCATGCGAGGTGGACCTTCCGTCGACGAGCTAGCGCGGCTCCGCAACGCGGCTCGGGCCGCCCTGCCCGCCGCGAACCAGCGATACCGCCGCCTGGTAGGCGTCGGCCCAGTCTACGTCACCGTCCCCGTCGGCGTCGCCGTCGGTGAGCAGCTTCGCGAAGCTCGGCGGCGATGTCTGAGCGCCGGTGAAGTTGTCGGCGATGGTGGCAATGTCAGCGTAATCGATCGCGCCGTCACCGTTCGTGTCGCCGCGCTTCCACGCCAGAGATTCGAAGCGCGGGGTCTCGACCAGCTGGAGGTACCGGATCTGCGCGGCTGCAGCGGCCGGCTCGTCGGAATCATCGGCCGCGACGACGATGTAGCGGAGGTCGGAGTCGCCGCGCGTGAAGATCTGGGTGGAACGGAGCAGCCCGCCGACCCGCAGCTCGAACGCCCACTGATCGCCCTCGCGCGTCGCATCGCGATCCCTCGTGTCGAGGACCACCGTGAGCGCGCCGCCATCGGCGTCCTGGCTGCGCGCCCAGCCCACCCGGGGCACCGCGAAGACCGCGGCAGGGTCGCCGCTGAAGAACCCCAGCGCGAACCCGGAGCCCGCGGCGCGGAGCTCATAGCGCTTGCCCGCCTCGGGCGCGAACGGAAGCCAGGCACGGCCCGCGCGCCCGATGCTCCCGTCGGGCGCGAACGCACCACTCGTGCTCCACGCGACCGGTCGGTCACCCGAGACGATGTGCGGCGGCGTGCCATCCAGCGACGGAACGTCGCCGTGCTCGCCGAACTCGTGCGCGACCAGCTGGGTCGGCCTCGACGCATTCCACCAGGCGCCGAGCCGAGCCGTCATGCGCGCGACGCGATCGGGCTGCTGCGCGGCCAGGTCCTCCGACTCGGACGGGTCGGCGATCACATCGTAGAGATGCGCCTGGCCGCCGTAGTGCTCGCCGTCGGGGAGGATCAGCTTGAAGCGCCCCTCGATCAGCCAGCGACTCGTGCGCGCCGTCTCGCGGTCGTCGTAGACGAACCGACCTTCGCTCGCGACCGGAACCTCCACCTCGTAGGTGTCGCCAAACACCTCGTTGCGGGACTCGCTCAACAGGTCGATGCCCTGGGCCAGCACCGGCCGGTGCGAATCGGCACCGACCAGCGCAAGCAGCGTCGGAAGCACGTCGACGGTACTCGCAAGACGAGTGTCGCCCAGCTTCTGCTCGATGCTGCGCGCGTCGAACACACGGTCCTTCCAGTACAGGATCAGGGGACCGCGCACCCCGCTCTCAGAGGGCGTGCGCTTTGCATCCGCAGCGCCAAGCGGGGGCTGCTGCCCGAGGAGCACCGGCGCCCAGCCGTTGTCGACCGCATAGACGAACAGCGTGTCGTCCTCGAGCGGACGGCCGTTCGCGTCCCGGGTCGAGCGGAACAGCTCCCGGAGATCTCCCACGGCCCCGTCGAGCCAGTCGATCGACGCGTAGTAGTTCGCCTGGTTGCGGGTCAGCTCACCGCCGGCGACGAGCTCGTTGTAGCGCTTGGCGAATCGGAGCGGCGGCGAGTGCGGCACGTGCGGCAGCTGCGGGGCGAAGGAGACGAAGAACGGGACACCGTCCTCGACCGCGTGTGCAACGAACGCCTCGATCGGGCCCAGCCCTCGGCGACCGACAGAGCGCGCAAAAGAATTTCCCAGGGACTCGTGTCGATCGTACGTGAGGCCCTGGTCGAAGCCTGCTCGTTGATAGTCGCCCTCCCACCATTTGCCGGTCTGCAGGCTGCGATAGCCGTACTCGCGCAGGATTCGCGGAAGCGTGGCGTGATACGCGACGTTGCGTCTCAGGATCTCCTGCGCCAACAGGTCCCGGGCGGGCGAACCGGTGGCGGCAGGCTGATTGCCCGTCGTGCCCGTGGTCACGGCGTGGAGACCGGTAAAGAGCGTCAGGATCGAGGGACGGCACACCGAGGTGGGGACGTATGTCCGCTGGATCAGCAGCCCCTCGGCCGCGAGCTGATCGATGTTTGGCGTCGCGACGTAAGGGTTCTCGCCCGTAAACGAATAGTCGCGCCAGTGGTGGTCGTCCGAGAGGATCAACACGATGTT
Organism: Myxococcota bacterium; assembly: GCA_036336835.1. Classification (GTDB taxonomy): domain Bacteria; phylum Myxococcota_A; class UBA9160; order UBA9160; family UBA4427; genus JAYZFK01. The sequence goes on from JAYZFK010000040.1 coordinate 40,728, forward strand.
GGGCCGCGCCAGGGACTGCGCCGGCCAGAGCGTCACGAGAGCAATCCACCCGATCCAGAGAACGGGAGCAAGTTTCGGCGTTCCTCGCGTCCGCGGAAGCGTCGCCACGCTCGTGCGCATCGCGGTGAGTCCTCCGCGCGCTCGACCGTATCACACACCCGCGCAGACGCAGCCGCGTCCGCACGGGGCCGCGCGCTCCGGGAGCTTTCCATCGAGAGCCGGCACTGGGGGATCGGCTGCAGCCGCTGCAGTCTGCCTGCCCAGCTCGGCGATCAAGACCTGAGACCCGGAGACCTCGGGGGCAGGCGACTCGATGCGCGGATGTTCGCGTCCTCCGGTTCGGGCTCGCGCCGACCTGGTGATCGAGCAGGGCTGAGGAGACCGTCGAGCGAGATTGATGCAGAGGACGGGCGCAGATACTCTTGGGTCATGCGATCCGACGGATCAGCCAGCCCCACCGGCGGGCGGGAGTCCGCTCGACTGACCGCGCGGCTCGGGCCCCGGGCAACCAGCACCGCGAGATGACGCGGAGGAGATGAGCATGGGTCGACTGGACGGAAAGGTGGCACTGATCAGCGGCGCCGCGCGCGGGATGGGTCGGGCAGAAGCGCGGCTCTTCGCCGCGGAAGGGGCCAAGGTCGCGGTCTGTGACGTGCGCGATGCCGAGGGCAAGACGGTCGCCGAGACGATCGGAGCAGACGCGATCTACCAGCATCTCGACGTGACGAGCGAAGACGAGTGGGATACGGCCGTCGCGGCGACCGCGAGCGCGTTCGGCAAGCTCGACGTCCTGGTCAACAATGCCGGCATCGCCGAGGCCGCTCCCCTGGCGGAGATGACACTCGACAGTTATCGGCGCGTGACCGAGGTGAACCAGACCGGCGTGTTCCTGGGCATGCGCGCCGTGGTCGAGCCCATGACAGCGGCCGGCGGGGGATCGATCCTGAACATCTCCTCGATCGACGGACTGATCGGGATGAACCACATCATCTCCTACGTCGCGAGCAAGTGGGCGGTGCGCGGCATGACGAAGACGGCAGCAATGGAGCTCGCGCCGCGCGGCATCCGCGTCAACTCGATCCACCCGGGCTTCATTCACACCCATCTTTCGGTAGAGGACGAGAGTCATCTCGCCGCGACCCATGCCCTGCTCGACGCGCACACGGCGCGGCTGGCCCCGATGGGACGCACCGGCGAGCCCGAGGAGATCGCACAGCTGGCACTGTTCCTCGCCTCGGACGAGAGCTCGTACTCGACGGGATCCGAGTTCGTCGCGGACGGCGGACTGGTCGCTGGCTACCCGGCGCCGGGAACCTCTGCCTAGTCGGCGACGGCGGCGGCGGCACCGCGCGGTTCACACTCGCCATCAGGAGTGGTTCGAGATGATCGAGATTCCCGACGTCAGTGACCCGGATGCGTTCGAGAACGGCTTTCCGCACGAGGTGTTCCGAGAGCTGAGGCGTGAGGCGCCCGTCTACTGGCACGAGGGCGACTACGAGGGCGGTCCGGGCTACTGGATCATCAGTCGCTATCGGACGATCAAGACGATCTCGCGCCAGCCGATGTTGTTCAGCTCGGCCTCGGGCATCAGCATCGAGGACCGCGGCGACAGCTTCGTGTCGATGATCGGAATGGACCCGCCCGACCACCGCCGCTACCGGGCGCTGGTCTCGAGCGGCTTCACTCCGAGACAGATTGCCGCGCAGGAGCCGCACCACCGCGAGATCGTAAAGTCGATCCTCGACGACGTGATCGACCGCGGCCACTGCGACTTCGTGGTCGACGTCGCCTCCGGGCTCCCGCTGAGAGTGATCGCCGAGCTGCTCGGTGTGCCGCAGTCGGCTTGCGACGACATCTTCGACTGGAGCAACCGGATGATCGGGAGCCAGGATCCGGAGTACGTCGTCAGCCTCGAGGAGGCTGCCAGCGCCGCCCAGGAGATGTTCGTCCTGGCGAACGGGCTGGCCGAGGATCGGCAGGCGAATCCCCGCGCAGACCTGATGAGCACGATCCTTCACGGCGAGGTCGACGGCAGCCGCCTGAACACCGTCGAGTTCGACTCGTTCTTCCTGCTGCTCGCGGTCGCAGGCAACGAGACCACGCGCAACCTGATCTCGCACGGGCTGCTGCTACTGCTCGAGCATCCCGAGGTCCTCGAGCGCCTGCGCGAGGATCCGTCGCTCGTGCCGGCCGCGATCGAAGAGATGCTCCGGTTCAAGTCGGTGGTCCACTACATGCGCCGCACCGCGGCCGAGGACACGGAGCTCGAGGGGCAGCGCATCCGAAAGGGCGACAAGCTGGTGCTCTACTACCCGAGCGCGAACCGAGACGAGGCCATGTTCGATCGCCCGGACGTATTCGACATCGACCGAAGCAACAACCACCACCTGGCCTTCGGCGTCGGTGAGCACTTCTGCATCGGCACGGCCCTTGCGCGGCTCGAGACCCGCGTCATGTTCGAGGGGATTCTCGAGCGGATGCACGACCTCGAGCTGGCCGGCCCCGTCTCGTACCTGCGCTCGAACCTGATCGACGGCGTCAAGCACATCCCGCTGAAGTTCACGGCCGGCGGCGCTGCCTAGCCCTTGTCCTTGCGCGAGGGCGCGGCGTTGTGGCGCACCTCGTTGAACGGCACCCCTCGGTCGGCCGCGAACTCGCGCGGCATCATGAGCATCCGCTCACTGATGAGGTTGCGCTGCATCTCGGTGGTGCCGCCGCCGATCTCGGCAGCCTGGCGACCCACGAAGTGCGTGCCCACCCCGCTGGCGGCGTCGCCCTCGTGCCAGGCGGCCGCCCGCGCGCCCGCGATGGCGAGGACCATGTCCGACCGGCGCACGGAGGCGCGTGCCCCCATCAGGCGCAGCAGCGCTCCGGCCGTGGGCGGGAAGTGTCCGCTCGTCATCGCCGCGCCGACGCGACGGGTCGTCTCCTGCTGGACGAACCGCAGTGCGTAGTCCTCGCCGACGATCTGCCGGACCTCCGCGTCGCTGGCCTGTCCCGTGGAGAGGGCGAGCTCCATGATATCCGAGCGCGCGCGGCCGGTCGGCGGCGCCTGCAGGCCGCTCGTGTGAATCGACACATTGCCCATCGAGTTCCGCTCATGGGCGAGCAGTCCCCGCACTACCGTCCAGCCTGCGTCCACCTGCCCGATCACGTTCTCGACGGGGACACGCACGTCGTCGAAGAATTCCTGGCAGAATTCGGTGCCGCCGCCGGTGTCGACGATCTGCTCCACCGTAATGCCGGGCTGATCGATCTCGACGGCCAGCACGGTAATGCCGTCGTGCTTGGGCACGTCCCAGTTCGAGCGGGCCAGGAGGATTCCGTAATCGGCCGCGTGCGCACCCGAGCTCCAGATCTTGGAGCCATTGAGCACGAAGGAGTCGCCGTCGAGAGTGGCTCGCGTGGTGAGCGAGGCGAGGTCCGAGCCGCTCGTGGGCTCGGAGAGAAACTGCACCCAGATTTCGTCACCGCGGATCATCGGCGGCAGGAAGCGGAGCTTCTGCTCGTGGTTGCAGAACTCGACCAGCGTGGCGCCGATGATGCCGAAGGTCGGGATGTTGAGCGCCAGCGGCATCTCGTACTTCATCGTCTCCTGGTCGAGCACTCGCTGATGCTCGGGGGTGAGCCCCAGCCCGCCGTACTCCTTCTCGAAGCACACACCGGCAAAGCCGCCCTGGTGGAGCATCTGCTGCAGCTCTCGGCAGCGCTCGAAATTGCGGACTTGTCCCTGCCCCTCCGGTCGCAACGGCATGTTGTCGGCGAGCCAATCGCGGGCACGGAGTCGGAACTCTTCGGGAGTCTCGACCTGTGCGTGGGATTCCGTCATCGTGTCTCCTCGTCCATGCCAATCAGCCGGGCAATCCGCTCCCGGTGGTCGCGCGGTGTTCCGTAGCGGACCTGATTGGTCGTGGCCCGCCGCAAGTACAGGTGGAGGTCGTACTCCCAGGTCACGCCGAGTCCGCCGTGCATCTGCACGCACTCGTGCAGGACGAACGTCGCGTGATCGCCGACGTACGACTTGGCGGCGCTCGCCTTGGCGGGGGCTTCCTCGTCGCGATGCTGCACGGCCCGGGCGACGGCCGTCGCCGCCGCCTGACTCGCCTCCAGGTAGAGCTTCATGTCCGCAAACCGGTGCTTGAGCGCCTGGTAGGAGGCGAGGGGCCGACCGAAGGAGTGGCGGTCGAACATCCACTCGAGGGTGACCTCGAAGACCCGGTCGACCGCGCCGACGGTCTCGGCGAGCTGCAGGGCGATGGCGATCTGAAGCTGGCGCTCCACGTCGTCGGCGGCGGCGTCCACCTCTCCGAGCACGGCCGACGCCGGGACGAACACGTCCTCGAAGCGCACCTCCGCGTAGCGGCGCACCAGATCGAGGCCTTCCATGGGCTTCACGCTGATTCCGGCGGTGTTCGCGGGAACGAGGAGCTGGCTGAGCCCGCCCGCGGTTCGCGCCGTCACGAGGAAGTGATCGACCTGCCCTGCCGCCTCGACGGGAGCCTTGACCCCGCGCAGGACGAAGCCCCCGTCGCTTGCACGAGCCTCCAGCGCGAGCGCATCGGCCTGCCAGCGATCGCCGGGCTCGTCGAGCGCCCAGGTTGCCAGCGTCTCGCCCGACACGATGCCCGGCAGCAGCGCCTGCTGCTGCTCCGGCGTCCCGCGCTCGGAGACCGCCGCCGCCACCACACTGGTCACCAGCAGAGGACCGGGCGTCACCAGTCGCCCCATCTCCTCGGCGACGATCACGAGATCGAGCAAACCCTCGCCCGCCAGGCTCCCGCCGCCGTGCTCCTCGGGGACGAGCGTGGATGTCCAGCCCATCTCGGCGCCCCGCTGCCACCAACCGCGTTCGAAACCCGCCGGGTCATCGGCGAGCTTTCGCACGGTTTCGATGGGCATCTCGGACTCGAGGAACTTTCGGGTCGAAGCCCGGAAGAATTCCTGGTCCTCACTCAGATCGAGATCCATTCTTTCACCTGTCTTCCGTCCTGGTAGAGCCGACCATCAGGCGCGCCGGATTCTACGCGAACCCCGAGCGACGTGTGGTCATGCGGCGGAGAACGACCCCGGCGCCTCCGGGCGACGCTCGAGGCCGCGCTAGGTCGTGACGTTGCCGCCGTTCAGCTGCAGCGTCTGGCCCGTCATCCACGCCGCTTCGTCCGACGCCAGGTAGACGACGAGCGCTGCAATGTCGCGGGGCTGTCCGAGCGCACCCACGGGCACCGTCTTTGCCATGTGTGCCGTCACGCTCGGATCGCTGTGGTTGTCGATCAAGCCGATCGCGATCGAATTGGCCGTGACGCCGTTGCCGGCGACCTCCATCGCGAGATGGCGCATGAAGGCGATGCCGCCCCCCTTGCCGGCTCCGTAGGCTGTGATGCCGAGCGGAATCCCGACGGTTCCGGCCCCCGACGAGATCGTGATGATGCGCCCATGACCGCGCTCGCACATGCCCTCGACCGAGACGTGGCTGCAGTTCATGACGCCATAGGTGTTGAGCTCGATGTAGGGGCGCCACTGATCCGGACTCGTCTGGCGAAACTGCGCGACGCTCATGCCCGGCGGAACGCCCGCGTTGTTGACGAGGATGTCGAGCGGGCCGAGATCCGATTCGACCTTGCCCAGCCCGGTCTTCACCGCGTCGTAGTCGCAGACGTCGAAGCAGGCAGCGAGCGCACTGCCGCCCGCGGACTCGATGGACTCGACGGTCGCAGCGGCGCGCTCTTCGTGGAGATCGTTGACCGCGACGCGCGCACCCTGGCCGGCGAGCGCACGGGCGATCCCGGCGCCGACGCCCTGTCCGGCGCCCGTGACGAGAGCGCTCCGGCCGGTGAGATCGAACATCAGAAGCCTCCGGGTCGATTCCGATCGCTCGCGCAACCCTACCGGATCGGCCGCGCAAGCTCTCGCCCACCGACCCGGGTCTTGGCGGACGGCGGTTCCGACCCGCTTTGCCTCGAGGTCGCGAGGGTATACTCGCCGCCCCAGACGGAGGAGCCGATGGCCGAGCCCGTAACCACACCCCTCGTCCAGCCCGATCCTACCGACGCCCGCTTCGCTGCGGATCCCGAGGCCGTCTACGGGCCCATCCGCGCTCGCGCGCCGGTCTGGTGGTGGGAGGAAGCGCGCGGCTGGCTCGTGACCGGGCACGCACCCTTCGTCGAGGCCTCGCGCCACGACGACCTGGTGATCGACCGCCGGCTCTGGGAGCACTACGAAGCGCCGACCGATCCCATAGCACTCGCCATGGAAGACCGTCTGGACGAGGCACTTCCCATGATGGCCGACGGGCCGCACGACCGGGTGCGCGGCCTGCTCGGCAAAGCCTTCACGCCGAGAGCGGTCGCGCGCCTCGAGCCCTCGATTCGTGAAATCCTGGGCGAGCTGATCGAAGGGCTCCGACCCAAGGGCCGCTTCGATCTCGTGGCCGATCTCGCCAACTGGTATCCGATCCGCGTGATCAGCCGCATGTTCGGGATTCCGCCCAACAGCGAGCGCGAAGCGCGCTTCAAGCAATACGCGGATGTCTTCGTCCGCTCGGTGAACCCCTTCCTATCCGCCGACGAGCGTGCGCGCTCGGCACGCGTCCAGCTGAAGTTCTTCGAGCTCGTCGCAGAGGTGGTGGAAGAGCACCGGGCCGATCCCCGCGACGACATCCTGTCCGCGCTGATCACCGCCGAAGAGGATGGGGATCGACTGTCGACCCCGGAGCTACTCAATCTCGTGCTCGGCCTGATCATGGCGGGCACCGAGACCACGGCCAGCGCAGTCGCGGTCGGGATGTACGAGCTGCTCCGCCACCCCGACCAGCTGGAGGTCTTTCGCGAGGACCCGAGCGTCCGGGCGAACGCGGTACTCGAGCTCCTTCGCGTGGGGGCGGGTCTGCAGATCGAGCGCTTCGCGCGGCGAGACCTCGAGATCGCCGGCGTGCCGATCCGCAAGGGCCAGATGGTCGTGGCCTCTCTGTACGCCGCGCACCACGACCCGGCCGTGTTCCCGGAGCCGGAGACTCTCGACCTGCGGCGCGACCTCAAGGAGCTGGCGGTCTTCGGCGGCGGTCGACACTTCTGTCTGGGTACGCAGCTCGCAAAGCTCGAGCTGCAGATCGCCTACTCGACCCTGATCGACGGTCTGCCGGGCCTGCGGCTCGCGGTTCCAGCAAACGACATCGAGATCACCTGCGACAACCGACGCAGCGTGGTGTCGCTACCGCTCGAGTTCGACCCCGCCTGATCGCCGCGCAGTCCTTCGCAAGCCCACGCGAGATCGCGCGTCAGGCGGGAGGCTGCTCGGCGAGCTCGACTGGGACGCCGTCGGGATCCGCCAGGTAGAAGGCGGTGATGCCCGGGGCGATCTCGACGAGCTCCGAGATCACGTTCACCGACGGATCGCTCGCGAGCTCCCGAAAGCGGGCGCGCACATCGGGCACCCAGAACGACAGGTGGGGGTTGCCGACGTTGCGGTGCTCGAGCTCGAGGACCTCGCCGCCTCCCGCCGCGTACGCCACGAGCTGGAGCGTGAAGTGGCCCGCGCGGAGCATGGCCACGTCGATGCGCGCGCCGGGGTTCCGAGTCAGCGTCCCGAACGCTTCGCTCTCGAACGGTCCGCGGTAGATCTCCTCCATGCCCACCACCCGCCGATAGAAATCGAGCGAGCGCTCGAGATCGCCAACGGTGAGTCCAACGTGTCCGAAGTCGGGCATGGCTCGGGTGCCTCCTGCGATGTCGAAGTGAGCTGCTCGCGACGCACCGCGAAAAGACGAGCCGTGGCGCGAGGGTACCACCCGCCCGATCGAGCTGGCCGATGGCGAGAGAAGACCGACGTCGCTCTCGCCAGCCTGGAGCCGAGGCCCCTCACAGGATCGATCGAGGCGAGTATGGAGAAAAATACGGATTGTCTGTCGGGCCCCCAGGCGAGACTATGGATGGAGAGCTGAAACCTCCGAACAGGAGGCGCGGGTGATGGGACGAGTCGGACCGACGATGAGGCTCGCGGCGAGCGTGACAGGCCTCCTCCTGGCAGCCAGCGCCGCACAAGCCATCCCTTCGATCGCCATCAAGTGGCGGAGCACCGGTACCGCGACGATCGCATCACCGGCGGCTACGAGCACCCAGATCGCGGACATCGTGATCACCACGGTGACGCAAACCGTCAACGGCATCTTCATTTCGATCGAGTTCGACAATGTCGAGCTGACGGCGATCGCGGCCAATGAGATCGCCCGCGTCAACCTGCCCGGAATGGGCAACGAGTTCACCCCCGTAACGATTGGCACGACGATCGACAACGCGTCCGGCCTGGTCACGTTGTTCGATCAACATAGTTTGACAACGGGCCTGGCGGGTGGGCATGTCCGCACGCTGGGATCGGTCACGTTCCACATCGTGGCCGCGGTGGGCTCCTCCGCTGACATCGACGTAATCGCCAGCCTTCAGAATTCGTTCGTCGATGGCGTGTTCAACCTGACCGAGTCGATCGGAGCCAACTTCGTAGGGGCGGCGGCGGCCGGCCCGCCCGAGGACTACGACCTCGACGGGGTCGATGATGCAATCGACAACTGCGAGTTCCTCTACAATCCGGGCCAGGAAGACACCAACGGCAACGGAATCGGCGACGTCTGCGAAGTCGCCGTGCCGTCGAGCTCGCTCGGCGTGCGTCTGTTCCTGACGCTGGTACTGCTCCTCATCGGCCAGCGCTGGATGACCCAGCCACGGCGGACGCGCTCGCGCTGACACCGGCTTGCGCGTCGCGGCGCGCGGGACGAGGGCAGCCGTCGAGCTCCCCAAATCAAAGTTCCGGCCGTGTCGCTGCGGGAGTAGCATGCGGCTCGAGAACCCCGCCGGATGCGACGAGCGCGGTGGCGACGCGGACATCGCCTGGGCGCCAAGCGGAACAGGAGCGAGATGAGCCAACAGATCGACGACGCGGCGCTGGTCGAGCGGTTTCCCTACGTGAAGATCGACCACGACAGCAAACACCTGTACCGGGGGTGGCTCGACGAGCGGCTGCTGATCAACCGCTGCGACGATTGCTCGCGCTTCCATCATCCGCCGAAGCCGGTCTGCCCGAGCTGCTGGTCGTCGTCTCTCACCCCGACCGAGGTGAGCGGACGAGGGGTGATCCATCTGGCGATGTTCCTGCACCAGGGCCCCCCGGCGCCCGACGTCGACTACGCCAAGGCTCCGCACCCGGTCGTCAGCATCGAGCTCGAGGAGCAGGAGGCGCTGCGCTTCACGAGCACCGTGATCGGCTGCCCGCTCGAGGACGTGCGGATCGGACTGCCGGTCGAGCTCGCCTGGATCGATCGTTTCGGCGCGCCCTTCCCGGTGTTCCGCGAGCGGGAGGCCTCCTGATGGCCCGCAATCCTATTCGCGATCAGGTCGCCATCGTGGGGCTCGGCTCCACGGGCTTCAGTCGGGACTCGGGCGGGCGCTCGTCCAAGGCGCTGGCCTGTGAGGCTTCGATTCGCGCGATCCGGGACGCCGGCCTGACGGCGCAGGACATCGACGGCATCGTGGGTGCGGCCGAGCCCGGTGGGCCGCGACCCAACGAGATGACCGCCGCGTTGGGGCTTCCCCAGGTGACGCACCACGCGAGCCCGCCTCCGGTGGCCATCTTTGCCCTGGTCGACGCCATCAACGCGATCTTCTCGGGCTCCTGCGACACCGTGCTGCTCTACTACGCCTATCAACGCCTGCCCTGGAACTCGCGCTCGGCGGCCAAGGATCCCTTCCGGCGCGGCTTCATGATGGGCGCAGTGCCCCTCCCCGAGTCGCCCAACGCGGCCGCCGCCTACGCGGCCTGGGCGAGCCGCTACATCCACGAGTACGACGCGCCGCGCGAGGACTTCGGCCGCGTCGCCCTGAACATGCGCGCGAACGCCGCGCGCAACCCGCTGGCGCTGATGAAGACGCCGCTCACCATGGAGAGCTACCTGCAGGCGCGCATGATCCGCGAGCCGCTCTGCATGCTCGACATGGACGTCCCCGTGGACGGCGCCGACGCCTTCGTGCTCACTACGACCGAACGCGCGCGGGAGATCACCGAGCACCCGGTGGTGATCCACGCCGCCACCGCGGGGCTCGTCGACAAGAACGACGAGGATCAGCTTCCGAGCCTGCGGCGTCACGGTCAGCACGTGGTCGTCGAAGCGCTCAAGGCGAGGAGCGACATCTGGCTGTCCGACGTGGACGTCTTCTTTCCCTACGACGGCTTCAGCATCATCACGCTCGGCTGGATCGAGAACTTCGGCTGGTGCAAGCCCGGCGGTGCCGGTCGCTTCCTCGAAGAGCACTGGGACGAGCGGGCCGGCTGCGTGATGATCGAGGGGCGTGTCCCCATCAACCCCCACGGCGGCTCGCTCTCCGAGGGGGCCACGCGCGGATCCGGGCACCTGCGCGAGGCCGTGACGCAGCTGCGCGGCGATGGCGGCGAGCGCCAGGTCGCGGAGGCCCGCACCGCGCTGATCGGCTGCGGCGGCTTCTTCTTCAACTCTCAGGGCGCAATCCTGCGCCGGCTCTGAGCCGCCGACCCGAGCCTCGCAATCCAGATCGGCTCGCATTAGGCTGCAGGCCGTTGGCAGACGCGAGGGGCGCGTCGCAAACGCGAACTCTTGCCAGGTTGGTCCCTTGCCGAACAAGCAACGCATCGTCGGGTTCGCCGCGCTCGGCGGCGCGGCCCTGATCGTCGGCTACCTCGGCTTCGCCCTCGGAGGTTTCGACTCCATGGTGCAGGGCCGGGCCCGCGACATCGCCCAGCTGCGCAACCAGGAGTGGGTCAACAGCTGGTTCGGCGTCTCGATGCTGCAGTACCCCAACGACCTCGTGACCTACCAGCAGATCCTGGCCGAGGTCCGCCCCGATCTGGTCATCGAGACCGGCACCTACACCGGTGGCCTCACGCTCTACCTGTCGAGCCTGCTCGACTACATCAACCCCGACGGCAAGATCATCTCGGTCGATATCGATACCAAGCCCGCGCGCGAGAACTTTGCCAACCTCGAGATCCACGACAGCGGCAGGCTGGTCGACCGCATCCAGCTCATCGAGGCAAGCAGCACCGACCCGAAGACGCTCGAGACGATCCGCGGGCAGATCCGGGACGACAGCAAGGTATTGATCATCCTCGATTCGCTGCACACGCGCGAGAACGTCGCTCGAGAGCTCGAGATGTACGCGCCACTGGTCAGCAAGAACAGCTACCTGATCGTCAACGACACACACCTCGATCGCTGGTATCCCGAGTCGGGTCCCGAGAACGCACCCTACGGCGGCGCGGGCCGAGCCGTGGCCGACTTCGTGGCAAACGACCAGCGCTTCCAGGTGGACCGATCGCGGGACCGGTTCCTGGTGAGCTGCGCGCCCGGTGGCTTCCTCAAGCGCGTGAATTGAACGCGCGCTGCGTCTAGTCTGGCGAGGACGAGGACGAGCGGTACAGCGCGCCCGAGCCGACCTCGGTCTCCGCAAAGCGGAGCTCCGGCCGGTAGTCGTGATCGATCGACGCCAGGTCCTCGTCCAGCACGTAGTAGTAGTGCATGCGCGACCCGAAGCCGCGTCGGTCGAGCTCGCTGTGGTGTGTATCGGCGTTCTCGACGATCTGCAGCCACGGCAGCTCGCGCGTCTCGCGGTAGAAGAACATCGTCGGTGCAAAGCGCCAGTTGACTCCCACTGCCGTTGGTGTGGCCGATGAAGCCTGCTGCTGCTCGAGGTAGTCGACGACCTGCCGCGTCGTTGCGTCGTATCTCCAGTCGAGCGCGGAAGAGCCGTTGATCGACGCCAGCAGGTGGACGAGGCTGACCAGCGCCGTCCCTCCGGCCAGGACGCCGGCGAGGCGCCGCGGCCGGTCCGCGCGCACGGTCGTCCAGAGACAGATCGCCATCAGCCAGAAGAGCGGAACCAGGAACAACGCGGTCCGGCCCATCAGGTAGGGCGTCCCGAGCCAGTGGTGCTGGACGACGGTGCTCAGCGCCGCAAGGAGCAGAAGCAGACACGAGGCGAAGAGCGGTGACACCAGGGTCTCGGCAAGCTGGCTGCGAAGCTGCTTCGCGATCGACAGCACCGAAGCCGTGGCGATCAGCACGACGAACGAGAGCACCAGCGCATGCGCGGCCTCCCCCGCATGCGACGGCTGGTAGAGGGTGCGGTCGATCAAGCTCGCCAGCGTGTCGCGCCAGAACCCCTGCGTTCCGCCGTAGTAGAGCTGGCCGCCCGCGGCAAGCTGGATCAAGGGAGCGAAGAGCAGGCCCGCCAGCAGCGAGGAGACGATGCCCGCCGGAAGGTTCCGCCTGAACAGGAACGCGGCAATGGGCTCGTCCGACCGACTCGATCGATAGCGACCCACGGCCGCAACGTTCAAGACGATCAGCAAGGCGAGGTAGACGTTGAGCAGCGTGTAGCTCGCGAGCACCGCCAACGCGGCCGAGACCAGGCTCGCAGCCTCCATCCTGAGATTCCGGAGATTCTGAAGATCGCCCGAGCGCAGCGTTCGGGTCATGAAGTAGACGCTCGCCATCATCAGACCGGTCGAGAGCCCGTAGCCACGGGCCAGCGAGAAGAAGTCGAGCAGATAGGGGTTCAGATTGAGCACGAGGAAGCCCGCGACGAGAACACCGGGGCGGGCAAAGAGCCGAAGCCAGAGACAGGAGAAGACCAGGTAGACGGCGTGGGCGGCGAGGTTTGGCAGCCGAAGCCACAGCGGGTGCGGGCCGAAGCCCGCCCCGAACAGCTTCATCAGAACCGTATTGAGCAGGTGGTTGTTGGCGGTATCGGCGTCGAGCAGGATGCTCCCGTAGGAGCGCGAGACGTGAAACAGGTAGCTCAGGCTCTCGTCGTGCGTGAAGGAGAGCGCGTGCGCGCGATATCCGGTGTAGGCCAGCAGCAGGCCGCCGACGCTGGCGATCACCAGATGGGCAGCCACCCAGGCTCTGCGATCGAGTGGCGACTCCGGCGCTGCGGCGGCTTTCAGGGCGTCGGAGTCCGCAACGATCATCTGACACACACCCGCGCTTCGGTCGCCCCGACTCCTATCATGTAGGAGTTCGTCAGTCGGCTACAGACTCTGGAAACTGTTCGCGCAGCACGCGCTTGAGCACCTTGCCGGTCGGATTGCGCGGGATCTCGTCGATGAACTCGACGGCTGTGGGGAGCTTGAACGGAGCCAGCTTCCCCGTGCAATGCTCGAGCACCTGCTCGGCGGTCAGCGACTCGTCGCGCTTCACGACGACTGCCAGCGGCGACTCGCCCCACTTCGCCGACGGAATGCCGATCACCGCGACCTCCGCGATGCCGGGATGGCCGGACAGAACGTTCTCGATCTCCGCCGGGTAGACGTTCTCGCCGCCGGAGATGATCATGTCCTTGATGCGGTCCTGGATGTACACGAAGCCGTCCGCATCGACCGAGGCGACATCGCCGGTGTGCAACCAGCCGTCGACGATCGTCTCCGCGGTCGCTTCGGGCCGGTTCCAATAGCCCAGCATCACGTGCGGCCCGCGGACCAGCACCTCGCCGGTCTCGCCGGCGCCCACCTCGCTGCCATCGGATCGCACCACCATGACGTCCGTGTGGAAGAAGGCCTTGCCGGTCGACCCGGCCCGCGACACAGCTTCGTCGGGAGAGATCACGCAGGCCGGGCCGCAGGTCTCGGTGAGCCCGTACACCTGGTGAACCTCGATCCCGAGTGCGGCGTACTTCTCGATGAGGCTCACCGGGACCGGCGCTGCGCCGCTCATCACCCACCGCAGCCTCGAGGTGTCGTGAACCTCTGCGTCGTAGGTTGCCAGCATGAAATTGAGCATCGCCGGAACGGCGAGCGTGACGCTGACCCGTTCCTCGCGGTAGATCTCCCAGATCCTCGCCGGGTCGAACTGGGACATCATCACGACCGTTGCGCCCTTGTGGAACACCCACATGAGCGGACTGAGCGCACCCACGTGAAAGAGCGGAAGGCAGAGGAGATAGCGATCGTCCCAGCGGATGTCGGCCGTCGTGACCGCCGTCAGCGATGCCCACAATGCGGTGTTGTGCGAGTGCATCACGCCCTTGGGCAGACCCGTGGTTCCGGACGTGTACATGATGAACAGGAGGTCGTCGCCCGAGGCGCCGATCGGAGGCGCACCGGCGCGGGTGAGCAGCTCCTCGTAGCCCACCGCAAACTCCGGACGGTTGGCCGCCTCGCCGACATGAATCCAGCGCTGAACCTGCGTGCCCTCCGCCCCGCGCGAGTGGAGCTCGCGGACCACCTCGCTGAACTCGGATCCGAACACCAGGGTGTTCGCTCCGGAATCGGTCAGAATGAACGACAGCTCGTCGGCCACCAGGCGCCAGTTGAGCGCCACGATGACACCGCCAATCCTGGCCGCACCGAAGAACGTCTCGACGAACTCCGGCCCGTTCATCAGCAAGGTGGCAACCCGGTCGCCGCTGGCCAGTCCCCCGTCCAGCAGCCCGTTCGCCAGCCGGTTGCACCGGTCATCGAGCTCCGCGTAGGTCAGCCGCCGACCGCTGGTGATGTCGACGAGAGCCTCGGTCCCGGGGTTGAGCATCGCGCGTTTCGAGACGAACTGTCCGAGGTTGTCTTCCACAGGCCCTCCGCCGTCGCTGCCCCACCGAGGCGACCATCCAGACAGTAGAACGCCGCGATGCGCTTTTCAGCACCGCCCGCTGCGTCGCCGCTCGTTCGACCCGTTGGGAGCCACGCTAGAGTTTGCGCATGAGCTCGACCCGATGGCCGCGATGGCGGCTCCGAGCGGTGGCGTCTGCCCTGGGCCTGCTCGTCTCGCTGCTGGTGTTCGAGGTGGCCTGCCAGGTGTATGCACGGCTGCGCATCTTCCCACCGTGGGACGAGCTGATGGCCAAGGAACAACATTTCTACCAGCACTCGGACAGCCCGATCCTGGCCTACGAGCTCGAGCCGAACCGGCAGATCTACCGCGACGACCGCAGGCTGCAGATCAACGCTCATGGCATCCGCGAGGACAGCGATGATCTGTTCCCCGACCACCTGCGCATCGCGATACTCGGCGACTCGGTGATCTTCGGGTTCGCTCACGATCAGACCAAGACCATCTCCGCAGTCGTCCAGCAGCTGCTCGACCCGGAGGTGAGGCGGATCAAGACGTTCAATTTCGGGCTCGGCGGACTCAACCTGGCGGAGTTGGCCGAGTTCTTCCGGCGCCACAACGAAATCTACGACGTCGACGAAGTCATCCTGCTCGTCAACCCAAACGATTTCGCGCCGCGCAACAGCATCTACGAGGGCGCCGACAACGGCTTGTACCGGATCCATCAGCGTCCCGTCTGGATGGGGCGCTGGTTCGTGCGCAAGGCGATCTACCGTTACAACAAAGCCGGCGCCATCTCGCTCAACTGGTACGAGTGGATGTTCGAGGGCAACGAGGAGTGGGGCTACGAGCAGCTGCGGTCCCTCGCCGACTACTGCCGGGAGCGTGACATTCACCTCGGCGTGGTCCTGCTGCCCTCTGCCTACGCCTTTTCACCGGACGGATACGCGCTCGAGCATTTGAACGCTCCGCTGCGCGAGTTCCTCGCCTCGATCGACGTACCCTTCGTCGACCCCGTCGAGCGCTTCGGCGCCGGCGCAGATCGCTTCTACGACGACACCGACCACTTCCTCGACGTGGGCAACATCGCGATGGCCGAGGTGATGCTGAAGCTGATCGAGGGTCCGCAGCGCCGAGCGACACATCACCGCTAACGCAGTGGCCGAAAGAAGCTCCGGATGTCTTCGACCAGCGGCTCGGGCTGCTCGGCGGGGGCGAAGTGGCCTCCCTGCCGCATGACGCTCCAGTGCACGAGGTTGGCCTGCTGCTCGGCCAGCCGGCGCGGCACCAGCAGGACGTCGCGCGGAAAGACGGCAAAGCCGGTCGGCGCCTCGCAGACGGGCTTGCGGTCGTGGACGCGCCGAAACGGCGCGCGCGCGTTCTCCCAGTAGAAGCGCAGGCTGGTGCCGATCGTGCCTGTCAGCCAGTAGATCGACGCGAGCGTGAGCAGGTCGTCGCGCGGAAAGACGCTCTCCACCTCACCGCCGCAGTCGCTCCAGGCGCGGCGACGCTCGAGGATCCACGCCAGCAGCGCCGCCGGAGAATCGTGCAAGCCGTAGGCGAGCGTCTGCGGATCGCTCGAGTGGACGGCCATGTGGCTCGCGATCGTCGTGCTCTTCGCGACGACATTCTCCCACCAGCCTTCTTCCCCCTCGCCAAAGTCGTCGGCGCGAACCCCCGCGTAGTCGAACTCGAGCAGTCCGATCAGGCTCTCGTGTACGCCGTACAGGTGGTCGGCGTAGCGATGACCGAGCGTGGCGCTCACCAGCGCGCCCCAGTCTCCGCCCTGCGCGCCGTAACGCTGGTAGCCCAGGCAGTCGCGCATCAGCCGATCCCAGAGATCGGCCACCACACCGGTGCTCACGCCGGGCCGCGCGAGCGGCGACGAGAAGCCGAAGCCGGGCAGCGACGGCACGACCACGTCGAACGCGTCCTCCGGGTCGCCGCCGTGCGCGGCCGGGTCGCTGAGCGGACCAATCACATCACGAAAGTCCCAGAAGCTCCACGGCCAGCCGTGCGTCAGGATCAACGGAATCGGAGCCGGGCCCACGCCGAGCTCGTGCACGAAGTGGATCGGCACGTCGTCGAGCGTGACGCAGAAGTTGGCGAAGGCGTTCATCGCCGCCTCCTGTGCGCGCCAGTCGTACCTCTCGCGCCAGTAGTCGACCAGCTCTGCGAGATAGTCGCCCGGGACGCCGTAGCGCCAGTCATCGTTTGCGAAATCGGGTGCAAACCGCGTACGCGCGAGGCGTTCGCGCAGATCGGCGAGGGCCGCGTCGTCGATCCGGATCTCGAGCGGCTCGGGCTGCATGGGCTCAACCTACCACGCGAATCATCGAGCGCGCGGATGCCTCAGTAGGGGAAGTACTGGCCGGGCCAAGCACCGCGAACAGCATCACCGACGCGAAACAAGCGCACAGCAGCGTATAGCCGACCGTATAGATCGCCACGTGGTCGACGTTGTCCTGGCCGCCGAACCACAGGATCGCGAGCAGCGCACCCGACAGCAGCGTGTCCGTTCGCGCCGCAGCAGCGAGTCCGTTCGCGCCGGGGTGAACGCGTAGATCGAGTTCGGCGCGAAGCCCGCCAATCGCGCTGCCAGCAACCCGGAATATGCCAGCTGCGCGCTTTCCGTGCGGAGGAACGACGGGCTGCCGCGCCGATCCCGCCGGATCGGCGGACCGGGCGCTCGAGATCGGCCGACGCTCTCTACCGAGCGACCCCCAGCAGGCGCCAGAGATGGGCGAGCATCGATTCGACCACCGCTGACGAGTCACGCTCCTTGCGTTCGATCGCGCGCGCCATCTGTACCTGCATCACCGCTTGCGCCAGGATGGCGAGTTCCATCGCGTCGCCTTCGCAGAAGACCCCCTGCTGCTGGCCTTCGTGGATCACCCGGGCGTAGTCATCCAGCCCCTGGCGCCAGGCCGCCGCCGCGTCCTTGCCCTGCGGCTTCATCGACCAGGCGATGCGGCCGCGCAGGTGGATCCGAAGCCAGGCCTCGTGCGCGAGCAGGAACTCGACGTAGGCGACGACGCCCCGCCGCACGCGCTCGATCGCATCGTCGGCGCCCTCCATCGCCGCGCCCGCCAGCTGCACGAACTCGGTCGCGCGCACGCGCATGACCTCGTCGTACAGCTCCTGCTTGCTGGCATAGGTGGCGTACAGGGTCTTCAGCGAGACACCGGCCTCGGCGGCGATGTCCTGCATCGTCGCCCCGCCGAAACCGCTGGTGCCGAAGACCACCTCGGCCGAATCGAACAGCAGGTCGTGATACATGCGCGAACGCGCATTCTCGAGCCGGGTCGCCTTCTTCGGCATTCGCCGTCCTCCCGTCACCCGGGAGGAGACCCCGGAATGGTCCGAGTGGAGACTCCCCTAGTGAAATAGCGCGTAATTTCGATTCTGAAAAGGAAAACGCATTGACAAATTATAGATAATGTATATTTTCCTATTTCTCACATTCATTTTCCACCAGCCGATTCCAGCGCCGCGACCGGACCCCCGGCGTGGACGCGCAAGGACCCGAACCATGCAGCAGCTTCCGAGCGTCGACACCGTGTTCCTGTCGATGGAGACACCCGAAACTCCCGGCCACATCGGTGGCCTCACCATCCTCGATCCCAGCACACACCCCGAGGACGCCTTCGACTTCGACCGCTTCGTCGAGTTCGTGGCCGAGCGGCTGGCGCTGTGCCCGCGCTTCTCGTGGACGCTGCAGCAGGTGCCGCTCGGCTTCGACCGACCGTACTGGGTGGAGACCCCGGACCTCGACTTCGGCCAGCACATCCATCGCCTGGCCGTGCCCTCGCCCGGCGGCCAGCGCGAGCTCGCCGATCTAGCCAGCCTGCTCTACCCGCAGCCGCTCGATCGCTCGCGCCCGCTGTGGGAGATGACGTTCATCGAGGGCCTGCAGGGCGGACGCGTCGCACTGCTCTGGAAGGTCCACCACTGCCTGATCGATGGCGCCTCGGGCGCCGGGCTGATCGAGTTCCTGTCCGATCTCGAGCCGACCCCGGCCAAGTGCAATCCCGCGCAGCTGGAGGATCTCTCGCAGGCGGGCACACCCGTCGGTGCGCTTCGCATGCTCGCAAACGGCGCGCTCAACGCCATGCAGCGCCCCGGCGCCGCAGTCAAGCATCTGGCCGCCGCCGGCCGGGGCGTGATCGAGCAGATCCGCACGGAGGGTCTCTCCGGCACCAGCATGGCACCGCGCGTCTCCTTCAACGGCGCGCTCGGTACGCGGCGGAGCATCGCGTGGTCGCGCCTATCGCTCGAACGTGTAAAGCAGCTGAAGCGCGAGCTCGGCGTCACTGTCAACGACGTCGTGCTCGCTCTGACTAGCGACGCGGTGCGGCGCTACCTCGCTGAGCGTGGCGAGCTTCCGGAAGACTCGTTGTACGCGGCCGTCCCGGTATCGATTCGCGCGGAGGGTGACAAGTCGATCGGCAACCAGATCTCCGAGGTCTCGGTCGAGTGGGCCACCAACCGCGAGGACCCTCTCGAGCGGCTGTTCGCGATCCACGAATCTTCGACTGCGGCCAAGGCCCGCGTCCACTCCGGCAAGCTGAATCTGGTCGAAGCGATCGCCGAGTCGCTGCCGCCGGGCATGCTGTCCCTGCTGAGCCACGTCGGGGCCAGCCTCGCCGAATCGTCGCCGCTGCCCTCCAACGCCGTCGTCTCGAACGTCCAGCTGTCGCCGCACCCGTTGTACGTGGCGGGCGCGAAGATGGAGGGCATGGTGCCGATGTCGCTACTGGCCCCGACACAGGGGCTCAACATCACCGTGCTCACCTACAACGGCGAGATGCACTTCGGCGTGATCGCCGACCCGGACCTGGTCGACAACGTGTGGACGATCGCCGACGCGATTCCGAAGGCGCTCGGTGAGCTCGAAGCGGCAGCGGAAGCCGATCCCCGCTTCGCGGGCTGAGCCGCCCAGCCGACCTCGCTGCTCACTGCCCCGGCAGCCGGACGCGGCCCGGCCCGCCGGCAGCGGGGAGCACCGGGCCGACCGACGACTCAGGCCTTCTCGAACTCCGGGATCACGTACTTCCCGAACTGCTCGAGCGAGCTCAGCGTCTGCTCATGCGTGATCTTGTACGGGTTGGCGAGACAAAACAGCAGGTCACAGCCGGCCGCCTCGTAGCGCTTGGCAATCTCGATGCATCGATCCGGATCGCCGACCAAGGCAGCCGCCGAGTCGCGGATGTAGTCGAAGGTCAGCTCGTTTACCGCGCCCGATGAGTGCAGCTTGCTCATATCACCGGCGTAGTGATAGGTACCGAGATCTTCCTGGAACTTGCGCGCGTAATCGGCCGTCGCTCCGATCAGCTCCGGACCCTTCTTCGGGTACCAGACCATCGATTCGGCGGCCTCGTCGTAGGCCTGCTGATTGGTGGCGGCACAGTGCGCCATGGTGAAGGTGACGACCTGCTCGTTGCGGAACAGGCCCTTCGGCTTCTCGCACTCCGCCTGACCCTTGCGATACGCCTCGACGCGCGGAATCAAGTCCTCGGGTGGCACTCCGACCGCAAACGAGAGCAGGCCAACACCCATCTTGCCGACTTCATAGTGGCCATCGACGCTCGTCGTAGCCGACCAGATCGGCGGGTGAGGCTGCTGCACGGGCTTGGGATGCACGCGCCGGCTGGGCATCTGCCAGTACTTGCCCTCGAACTCGTACTGATCGTTCGTCCAGCAACCGACGACGTGGTCGATACACTCGCCGAGCATCTCGCGCGTCTCGTGGGGGTTGATGCCGAAGCCCTCGAGCTCGAGCCGCGTGGCCGAGCGTCCGGTGCCCCACTCGACGCGCCCGTCACTGATGCAGTCGAGCGTGGCCACGCTCTCGGCGGTGCGGACGGGGTGGTTGTAGGGACTCGGGGTGAGGCGCACGCCGTAGCCGATGCGCAGCGTGCTGGTGCGGGCGGCAATCGCGCCGTACAGCACCTCGGGGTTGCTGCAGTGCGAAAACTCGTCGAGGAAGTGGTGCTCGACGCTCCAGAACGAGTGGAAGCCCATCTCCTCGGCAAACACGGCCTGGTCGACGGTGTGCCTGATCGCAGCGGCCTCCTTGCCCGGGTCCCAGGGGCGTGCGACGGGGATCTCGGCGAAGAGAGCAAACTTCACGATGGACTCCTTCCAGGTCAGCGTTCTGGCGCCGCGCATTGTACGGGCGGCGGCCTCTGGATGGAAAGAGAAAGCCCCGCGCGCGGTTGCCAACGGCAGGCCACGTTGGTCAGGCTGACCGCGTGACGACTCGTTCCCGCACCCGCTCGCTCGCGATGGCGCTGTGCGTGATGGCTGTCGCCTGCGATCCGCCCCAGTCGGCCGGCGGGCCGGCGGGCCGGCAGCCCCTCCCTTCACGCCGCATCCGCAGACTCGAGCCACGATCCAACGATTGACCCGCCGACCGTCCCGCGTCGGCCTCGACGCGGACCGAGCACTGCTATGTTCGGGTGGGAGGACCGATGTCGAAGATCGAGCTCGAGGATCGCGGCCGCTCGCTGGAAGACGAATTCTTCCGGAAGGAGCAGGCCAAACAGCTGGAAGCGCTGCGCAGCGGCAAGCAGCGGAAAGAGGCGATCGAGGCCTTGCGCGAGGCATCGGGCCTGACCGATGAAGACGTGCTGGGCAGCCTGGTCGACCTCGGGGTCAGCGCGGCAACGCTCGTAGCCTTTGCGCTACTGCCACTGGCGCTGGTCGCATGGGCCGATGGAGAGCTCGCCGACGAGGAGCGCAACGCGATCCTGCAAGCCGCCCGAGAGACCGGCATCGCGGAGGGCAGCCCCGCACACGACTTCCTGAGCAACCTGCTTGCCGCCAAACCGGCGGCCGCATTGATGGACGCCTGGGAGGCCTTCGTCACGACCCTGCGCGAGCAGGCCGGGCCCGAGGCCTTCGCGGCGATCGGCGGCAACGTCGTCGAACGCGCGCGCAGCGTCGCCGAGGCCGCCGGCGGCATCCTCGGAATCGGCTCGATCTCACAGCCGGAGCGCGACGCGCTAGCGCGCGTCGAGGCCGCACTCAGCTGACACGGCCCTTGATGTAGCGGATCCAAACACCGCCGGCGCGCTCCGTCACTCGAGATATCCGAGCGCCCGAAGGCGCTCGGCCGCGTCGTCGCGCCCGTCCTCGGCATTGCCGCCCGAGCGCGCCGACGGCGGCTCGACCCGCTCGAGCCTCGCCTCGAGGATCTGCCGAAGGCCCGAGGCAACATCGCCGAGCTTGGCGTCGAGGTCGGTGGTCTCACGCGGATCGAGCACGAGATCGTAGAGTCGAGCCTTGCGCGACGGCAGGTGCATCGTGAGCTTGTACCCGCCGCGAACCACCGAGCGCCAGGCCTGCCAGGAGCTGAACACGCTGCGCTCGGGCGCCCGAGCGCCCCCGATGAGCCGACGCAGGCTGGCTCCGTCGAACCCATACTGGCTGGCATCGATACCCAGGTAGTCGAGCAGCGTCGGCACCACGTCGACGTTGCCCGCCGCGGCGCGCACTACCTCGCCCCCTTCGACCCCCGGAATCCTCATGATCAGCGGGGTCCGGATCTGGGTATCGCGCACACCCTGACAATGCTTGACCGATCGATGCTCGAGGAAGTCCTCGCCGTGGTCCGATAGCAGCACGACGACCGTCTGACCGCTCAGACCGCGCTCGTCGAGCCCGCGGAGTAGCGCGGCGAACTGCCCGTCGAGGTAGGCGATCTCCTCGTCGTAGAGATCGACCAGATGCTCGATATCGCGATCGCGCAGGTTGAGCGAAGCGCCAGGCTGCTCGAGTTGACGCGCGATCGGGTTCGGGTTGCCGTTCGCGATGAAACGAAAACCGCGGTACGGCTTGGCGAAGCGGCGCGTGTGCTCGGTCGGCGGCTGGTAGGGATCGTGCGGATCGATGTAGTGCAGGTACAGGAACACCGGCCGGTCGTCACTCGCGGCTTGGTCGAGCAGCGCGAAGGTACGCTCGTTGACGCAGGCAGCCGAGCGTTGCTCGCAGCGCTCGTCGAAGGTCTCGAAGCCACGGTCGAATCCGCCGAAGAAGTTGTTGCTCGACCGCGTCTTGCGCACGACGACACTGGCCGAGACTGCGACGGTCCGGTAGCCCCGCGCGCCGAGGATCTCGGCGATGGTCGGGATCGCTGCGGGAATCCCGATCATCAGCTCGATCTGGTTCTGGAAGGCGATCGGGTCTCGCGAGGTCAGCAGCGAGTTGACTGACGGAAACGTGCAGGGCGCCTGAGCGCGCGTGTTCTCGAACAGGACCGATTCCCGGGCGAACCGGTCGATGCTCGGGCTGGTGTCGCGCGGGTAGCCGTAGACACCGAGATGATCGGCGCGGAGCGTGTCCGCCAGCACGATCACGACGTTCCAGGACGGACCCGCTGCCGGGGGATCGCCGTCCGAGCACCCCGCCGCTGCGATCACGAGGGTAAGCGCCAGCTCGAGGCCTCGGCCCCTCCCGCGGGGTCCGATTCGGCAGAACACCGGGCGATCGTACAGAACCAGCGCGCCCCCGGTCCCCCCCCGGGGGTATCGATCTTAAAATGTAATAAAGATATGTCAAACAATGATCTATTTATATTACTTATACAATATATGTGTTGTTTTAACATATGGATTAGGCGCTCGCTGCTGACGCTGGCCGGCGTCCTCGCGTTGCTGACCGGCCCCGCCAGGGTCGCCGATGCCGACCACCACAAAGTGGCCGTCCTGGGCGCGACCGTCTGCACCAACGATCCGGCTGTCCAGCACGTCACGGTCTTGATGGAAGACTTCGACGAGCACTTCTGGGAAAACTGTGTCGAGTTCCAGTTCTTCGACGCCTCCGCCACGCAAGTGGATGCGTTCCTCGTCCCGAACGACGTCACTTCGGGCGAAAACGTGGTGGTTCACATCGGGACAGCGGAGTGGGCGGCCACGAGCGGCACTCCGCTCGACGTAGTGCTCCCCAGCAACACCATCATGGATCCCGCCGGCCAGGTCTGTTACCACGGAGTCGAGGCGAACACGCACCCACCCCCCAACGACTTCAGCTGCAAGGACTTGCATCTGTGCGTCGACGTGACACCGGTCACCTGCCAGACCGCGTCCACGTGCGGCAACGGCGTCGTCGAGTCCGGCGAGCAGTGTGACGACGGCGGGACCCAGGCCGGAGACTGCTGCTCTCCGACGTGTCAGTTCGAGCCGGCAACCACGACGTGCCGGCCCGCCGCCGGAGCATGCGACGCAGCCGAGTTCTGCGACGGAGCGAGTGCCGCCTGTCCCGCCGATGCCCTCGCTCCCGCCGCCACCCAGTGCCGCGGAGCCGCCGGCTCCTGTGACCTCGCCGAGGTCTGCGACGGCAGCAACGCCACCTGTCCCGCCGACGCCCTCGCGCCCGCCGCCACCGAGTGCCGCGGAGCCGCCGGCTCCTGCGACCTCGCCGAGGTCTGTGACGGCAGCAACGCCACCTGTCCCGCCGATGCCCTCGCTCCCGCCGCCACCGAGTGCCGCGGAGCCGCGGGCTCCTGCGATCTCGCCGAGGTCTGTGACGGCAGCAATGCCACCTGTCCCGCCGATGCCCTCGCTCCCGCCGCCACCGAGTGCCGCGGAGCTGCCGGTAGCTGCGACCTCGCCGAGGTCTGTGACGGCAGCAATGCCGCCTGTCCCGCCGATGCCCTCGCTCCCGCCGCCACCGAGTGCCGCGGAGCCGCGGGCTCCTGCGACCTCGCCGAGCTCTGTGACGGCACCAATGCCCCCTGTCCCGCCGATGCCCTCGCGCCCGCCGCCACCGAGTGCCGCGGAGCTGCCGGTAGCTGCGACCTCGCCGAGGTCTGTGACGGCGCCAATGCCACCTGTCCGGCCGACGCCCTCGCTCCCGCCGCCACCGAGTGCCGCGGAGCTGCCGGCTCCTGCGACCTCGCCGAGATCTGCGACGGCACCAACGCCGCCTGTCCCGCCGATGCCCTCGCCCCCGCCGCCACTGAGTGCCGCGGAGCCGCCGGGAGCTGAGACCTCGCCGAAGTCTG
>JAYZFK010000041.1:0-2903 GCA_036336835.1 Myxococcota bacterium
GGCGTGTTCTCTCCACTCGACGTGCACTTTGCGCGTTCGATGGCCAGGTTGGCATCCGACTCACGGCCCGACGTGTTGCTCGCTGCGGCGCTGACGAGTCGCCAGGTTGCGCGGGGTGATGCCTGCGTGGATCTCTCCGCACTGGCGGCAGCAGCGGATCTCGAAGTGGATGGAGAAGCGGTCGCCTGGCCGCCGCTCGATGATTGGCTCGAGCAGTTGTCGGCAAGTCCGCTGATCGCGCTCGGTGCTGAGGCCTCCGATGGAGCGCCGCTGATCCTCGACCCGTCGGGTCGCCTGTACTTGAGACGGCTCTGGGAAGACGAACAGCGGGTTGCCCGCGAACTGCTGGAGCGGGCTCGGGCCGAACTGGATGTAACCGACGGCGCTGCGCTGCGCCCCGTGATCGAGCGCTTGCTGCCAGACGCGACTCGCGAGCCGCGGCTGGCTGCGGCGGTGGCCTGTGCGCATCGCATGTGCGTGATCTCCGGTCGCCCCGGTACGGGCAAGACGACGACTGCCGCTCGCCTGCTGGCCGTGCTCGTCGAGCGGGCTTGCGCCCAGGGTCTCCCTGCGCCCCGAATCGCATTGGCCGCACCGACCGGGAAGGCTGCCGCACGTCTGGCCGCAGCGATTCAGCGGGCTCGAGCCGAAATGGACTGCACGGCTGAGACGCGTGCCGCGATTCCCGTCGAAGCGACCACGCTGCATCGGCTGTTGCGAATCGATCGGCCCGGGGGCGTGCGGCGACCGCCGGTTGGCGAGTTGGCCCTGGACGTCGTGTTGGTGGACGAAGCCTCGATGGTGGATCTCGGGATGGCGGCACGCCTCGTCGCTGCTTTGCCGAAGCGCGCGAAGCTCGTCCTGCTGGGCGACCCGGACCAACTGGCCTCGGTAGAGGCGGGGAGCGTCTTCGCGGATCTCTGCGGTCCTTCACCCCTGCAGGTCTACAGTGAAGAGATGGCGTCGTGGCTCCTCGAGTCCAGCGGCGAACTCGTCGAGGCCAGCGCGGCGCGGGAACCTGCCATGCGAGACTGCGTCGTCACGCTTGCGGAGAGCCATCGCTACGCGGACCAGAGCGGCATCGACGCCCTTGCGAGAGCGGTCCAGCAAGGTGACGCGGGGCGAGCCCTCGAGGTGCTGGGTGACGAAGCACTTCCCGACGCCCGCCTGGCCTCGCCGGCCGCCGAGGACGAACTGCGCGCCCTGATGCTGCGCGGGTATGCCGCCTTCGGCCAGGCCGTCTCTCCCCACGAGTGCTTGCGGGCCCTCGAGTCGTTCCGGGTGCTGTGCGCGGTGCGCGAGGGGCCGTTCGGGGTCGAGGCGCTGAATCGAGCGGCCGAGGCCGCCCTGGTGGACTCCGGCGCCCTGGCTCCCGCGCCGCGTGCGGCTGCCGCCTGGGGCGCCGCTCGCCCCCTGCTGGTCAACCGGAACGCGCCCCACCTGAGGCTCTACAACGGGGACGTGGGCGTGACCGATCCGAGCGGCTCCGCCCAGGTGTTCTTCGAGACGAGCGACGGCTCGCTTCGAAGTTTGGGTCTCGCTCGCCTGCCGCAGAGCGAGCCGGTCTTCGCGATGACGGTTCACAAGAGCCAGGGTTCGGAGTTCGACACGGTGGCCCTGGTACTGCCCGACGAGCCGATCCCGTTGCTCACGCGAGAGCTCGTCTACACCGCCGTGACGCGCGCACGCCACGAGGTGGACGTCTACGCCCACCCGGAAGTGCTGTCGGCTGCCATCGAACGTCGCGCATCCCGGGCATCGGGTCTGTGTGAAGCGCTCTGGGGTGCGTCCCGTTGAGCTGATACCGTCGCGGGCGTGGACAGCGACGCCATCGTCATCGGTCACTTCGGGCTCGACATCGAGGTCGTCCTCGCAGATGGGGAGCGTCGTCGCATACGTGCGCGCAGCAGCAGCGAGCCGCTGGTCGTAGGAGATCGCGTAAAGCTCTCAGAGCGGGGCGTGGAGTTGCAGCCGCGAGAGACGGTGCTCGCGAGGCGAGATGCCCGGGATCGGACGCGCGCGATTGCCGCGAACCTCGACGTGCTCGGCGTGACGTTGGCGGCCCAACCCCCTGTGCCTCGCGGCTACGTGGAGCGAATGGTCGTGGCAGCTCGTTCCGCCGAGATCGAGCCGTTCCTGGTCGTGAACAAGTGCGATCTGCAGGAATCCCGCGCGTTGTCGGAACAGCTTGGCGCTCGCTTCGCAGCAAGCGCGGGGCGGGTGCCCGTATTCGAGGTGAGCGCCTTGACGGGTGTCGGGCTCGACGGCATCCGCTCGCACCTCTCGGGTGTACGCGGTGCTTTCGTCGGAACCTCCGGCGTCGGCAAGAGTTCCTTGTTGAATGCCCTGGTGCCGGGTCTCGACCTCGAGGTCGGTGAGATCAACCGCTTCACGCGTCTCGGCAGACACGTTACGACGCGTTCCAGTCTGCATTCGCTTCCGGGCGGCGGTGAACTGATCGATACGCCCGGCTTTCGCGATTTCGTGCCGGTGGATCTCTCTCCGGCCGAGTTGGCCAGCTACTTCCCCGGCTTCGAAGCCGCGTTGGAAAAGGGTTGTCGCTTCCGCGACTGCCGGCACCGAGAGGAGCCGGCCTGTGGAGTCCTCGAGTCGGTCGAAGAAGGCGAGGTGGAGCCGGCCGACCACGCGACCTATCTCGAAGTGTTGGCCGATCTCGAGCGGGTCGAGGCGCGGGAGGCTAGGGGCGCTCGAAGCTGATGCGGCCGAGCTTGCCACTGCGCAGTTCCCGCAGCAGCAC
Organism: Myxococcota bacterium; assembly: GCA_036336835.1. GTDB lineage: Bacteria > Myxococcota_A > UBA9160 > UBA9160 > UBA4427 > JAYZFK01. The sequence goes on from JAYZFK010000041.1 coordinate 2,759, forward strand.
GTCGGCGGCGCGATCGATGTCGAGGCGACCCCCGCGGCCCAGAAATCCGCGTGCCCGCGCGATGCCGTTGAGCAGTTCGGCCGTTTCGGCCTCGATGTCGGCAATCTTGTAGCGCTGCCGCAGGATCTCGGGGTACGCGTCCCGC
>JAYZFK010000042.1:0-47647 GCA_036336835.1 Myxococcota bacterium
GGTCGCGATCACCACCACGTCGACCGGGTTCATCTCCGACGGGAGTGTGGAGAACTGATAAATCTCGGGCGGCAGCGTGTCGATGCCAGTGATCCGCTCGATCATGCCCTGAATCCACGGCAGCTGATCGGTCACGGCGACCCCAGCCAGCACACCCAGAACCGTGCCGGCAAGCCCGATCAAGGTTCCTTCGAGCGCAAAGATCCGCTCGATACTCACGTCCTCGGCACCCATTGCTTTCAGAATCGCGATATCGCTCGACTTCTCCATGATCATCATGATCAGGGTCGCGACGACCACGAAGGCCGCGACCACCATCACGATCGACAGCAGGATGAACATCATCACGCGCTCGGTCTTGAGCGCCTGGAAGAACGCAGGAAAATATTCCTTCCAGTCGCGGCTGTAGAACGGATACTCGAGCGTGCGCACGACCTCGTCGGCGACCCGCCGCGAGCGGTACAGGTCGGTCGTCCTCGCTTCGAGTCCATCGACCACGTCGCCCGCCTTGCGGAAGTCCTGCGCGGCGCTGAGCGAGGTGTAGGTGTAGACCTCGTCGTACTGGAAGAAGCTCGATTGGAAGATACCGACCACCTGGAAGCGCTTGAGCCGCGGCGCGGGGCCGAGCGGCGTCGGCGGCCCACCGTAGGGCGAGATCAGCAGCCGGGGGTCGCCGACGCCGACGCCCACTGCCGACGCGAGCTGATTGCCGATCACGATCCCGGACAGCGACGCTCCGTCTCCGTTCGATCTCTCTTGCGACGGTGTCAGATCCTCGAGCGCACCGACCTGCATGTCGTTGCTCAGATCCGTCACCCGGCCGACCCGCGCCGGATCGACGCCGCGCAGCCGCACCGCGAACACGTCGCCCTGACGACTGCGAATCATGCCTTCCGCATCGAGATAGGGTGAGACCGCCGTCACGCCGGGGGACTGGTCCACGATTTTCAGCACCGACTCGTAGTCCGAGAACGGACCGAAACCGCTGTGGACCGTGAAGTGTGCGCGGTTGCCGATGATTTCCTCGCGCCAGGTGCGCTCGAAGCCGTTCATCACCGACAACACGGTGATGATGAGCCACACTCCCGCGGCAATACCGGTGATGCAGATGGCCGTGATCGTGGAAATGAAGACCTGACGGCGCTGCGCCACCAGGTAGCGGACCGCGATGAACCACTCGGCGCTCTTGCGCATCCCGACCAGACCCGCCGCAGCGAGGGGCAGCAACCCGAACACCACGACCGCGATGAAGAACGAGCCGAGCAACTCACCGATGGTCGCGACCAGAGGGATCGGGGTCTCCAGCACGAGCCGCAGCACAGGGGGCGCCACCAGATACAACGCCGCCGCCGCGCCGACCCAGACGACGGCGATGTACACGAGGCGCCGAGAGCTCGTGAAGCGCAAGCCGAGCGCCGCGACCGTCGTGGCGATCAGGCAAATTCCGACAGTGCGAGCGAGATAGACGCGATAGACGGCGAACCACTCCGACCACGAGGCGACGGAGAGCTCCGGACGCTGCTCGACGACCAGGATCGTCGCCACGCTGGCCGCCACCAGCAGAGCGAAGCCCGCGACCAGCCCCCAGCTGCGCGAGACGCGCGCGAAGCGCTCGAGCACGATGACCGCGGAGCCCAGGAATACCGTCGTCATCGCGGCCATCGCGATGACGAGGCCCACGATGAAGACGAGCGCCAGCGCACCGCCCGTCGCGGCGAGCGCCTGCCACAAGCCCATCGCGCCGCCAGGCTCCATGCTACTCGTCGTCCCCGGCCCGCGGGCGCATGTGCGGAAACAGCAGGACTTCGCGCAGGTTCGGCGAATCGGTCAACAGCATCACCAGACGATCGACCCCCACTCCGAGCCCCCCGGTCGGCGGCATCCCCTGCTCGAGGCACTGCAGGAAGTCCTCGTCGAGCGGGTGCGCCTCCTCGTCACCCTCGGCGCGGGCGGACTGCATCGCTGTGAAGCGCTCGCGCTGCTCGAGCGGATCGTTGAGCTCGCTGAACGCGTTGCCGAGCTCGATGCCGGCCGCGAACACCTCGAAGCGCTCGACCACACGCGGATCCTCGGCACTGCGCTTTGCGAGCGGCGAGAGATCGACGGGATGATCGGTCACGAAGATCGGCTGCATCAGCTCGGACTCGACGTAGCGGCTGAACAGATCGTCGACCAGTACGGCCCAGGTCGGGGCCTCGGCGGGTTCGAGACCCGCCCCGCGCACCGCTTCACGGAGCGCCCCGAGGTCCGCTGCAGCGAGGATGTCGACGCCCTTGCAGCGCTCGGCGATGGCGTCGCGCAACGTCGTGCGCGGCCATGGCGGCGAGAGATCGAGCGTCTGGCCCTGGTACTCGACCCGTGCAGTACCCAGCACCCGCTCTGCGATCTCGCCGACCATCGCCTCGGTCAGGTCCATCATGTCGTTGTAGTCAGCGTACGCCTGGTAGCACTCCATCATGGTGAACTCGGGGTTGTGCTTGCGCGAGACGCCCTCGTTGCGAAAGTTGTGTCCGATCTCGTAAACGCGATCGAAACCACCCACGATCAACCGCTTCAAGTAGAGCTCGTCGGAAATCCTCAGGTACAGATCCTGGTCGTAGGTGTTGTGCCGCGTCGAGAACGGGCGCGCGGCTGCACCGCCGTAGAGCGGCTGCAGCACCGGCGTCTCGACCTCGATGAAACCGCGCGCGTCGAGGAAGGCCCGCATCGCAGTGATCGCGCGCGATCGCGTCAGCGCCGTCGCCCGGGCCGACTCGTTGACCAGCAGGTCGAGAGAACGCTGGCGGAAGCGGGCCTCGACGTCCGCCAGGCCGTGCCACTTCTCCGGCAGCGGACGCAAGCTCTTCGACAGCATCTCGATCCGTCGCGCGTCGAGGGTGAGCTCGCCCTTGCGGGTGCGCCAGACGAGGCCTTCGACCCGCAGGAAATCGCCGACGTCGATCTGCTTCTTCGCGAATCCGAAGCCCTCGGCGTCGATTTCCTGCTTGCGTACCGACACCTGGAGCTGGACGCCGTCCTGCAACAGATGGAAGAAGATCAGCTTGCCGAAGGAACGGTGCGCCATCACCCGACCGACGATCGCAGCCGACGTAGGATCCGCCGCGAGTTCCTCCTCGCTCGCCGCCTCGAACCGCTCGCGCAGCTCGTTGATCGCACAGTGCTCGCCGACGCGTGCCGGGAACGGCTCGGTGCCCTGCTCGCGCAGCGCGTCGAGTCGACTCCGCCGCGCCTCGCGCTCGTACTCGCTCATGCCCCGCCTCCCCCTGCCCCACCGCGAGAATCCGCTTTGGCGGACTGCCACAGCAGGGTGGCGCGAATGAAGACGTCGAGGTCCCCATCGAGCACGCCCGTCACGTTTCCCACCTCGACATCCGTCCGATGGTCCTTGACCCGCTGCTGGGGATGCAGCGTGTAGGAGCGGATCTGACTACCAAATCCGATCTCTCGCTTCTCGCCCGCGAGCTGCGCGACCTTCTCGGCCTGCTCACGTCGCCGGCGCTCGAACAGCTGCCCCCGTAGCACCTTCATCGCCTGGGCTTTGTTCTTGTGCTGCGAACGCTCGTTCTGGCACTGGACGACCACGCCGGTCGGCATGTGGGTAATCCGCACCGCGGAGTCGGTCTTGTTGACGTGCTGGCCGCCCGCGCCGCTGGCGCGATAAGTGTCGATCCGCAGGTCGGCCTCGTCGATCTCGACGGCGACATCGTCATCGAGCTCGGGGACCGCCGTCAAGCTGGCGAAGGCCGTGTGACGGCGCGCCTGGGAATCGAACGGCGAGATGCGCACCAGGCGGTGCACGCCTTGCTCCGAGTTCAGATAGCCGTATGCGTACTCGCCCTCGACGCGCAGCGTCGCACTGCGGATGCCGGCCTCCTCGGCGGGCTGCAAGTCGAGGACCTCGCTCTTGAAGCCGCGCCGTTCTGCCCAGCGCGAGTACATCCGCAACAGCTTCTCCGCCCAGTCCGCCGCGTCGGTGCCCCCGGCGCCGGAGTTGATCGAGACGATCGCAGCTCGGTCGTCGTACTCGCCGCCGAGCAGCTGTCGCAGCTCGACATCGCCAAGCGATGCGTCGATTGCCGCACACTGCGCGGCCACCTCGCGCAGCGTGGCGACGTCATCCTCCTCGCGCGCGAGCTCGAGCAAGGTCTCGGTCTCCTCGAACTCTGCGTCGAGCGAATCGTAGAGCGCGACCTCGCGCCCGACCGCGTTCTTCTCGCGATTCACGCGCTCCGCGTTCTCGCGGTCGTCCCACAGGTCGGGGCGCGCCGTCTCGGCCTCGAGCGCCTCGAGCCGGACGCGCAGGGCCGCCAGGTCAAAGACGCCCCCGGAACTCGTCGAAGCGCACGCGCATAGCCTCGAGGCGCTCGACCACCTCCGCGGGATCGACCGTTGCCGCGTCGGTTTCGCTCGCCATCGCTCACTCCCCCCCCAACTGTTGCGACCGGGTACCCGCGCGCCGCCCGCGCCGAAAACCCCAGCCGAAGGCCACCGCTACCGCGCCCCAGCAAGCCTCGGCGAACAGGTCACCGAAACGCACGTAGAAGGTCGGCGGCGAGCCCGCCGCCCGCAGCGGCACGTCGGCGACCAACAGCGCGGGCTCGAAGATTCGCGTCCTCTCCCGGACCCGACCGGATGCATCGATCGCGGCCGAAACCCCTGTATTCGCGGCGCGAACCGTCCAAAGGCCCGTCTCGGCCGAGCGCAGGGCGGTCATCGCCAGGAACTGGTAGGGGGCACCGGTCCGACCGTACCAGGCGTCGTTCGTGATCGCGAGCAGCACCCCCGCTCCGTCGCGCACGAACCTCCGCACCAGGTCCGGGAACAGGAGTTCATAGCAGATCGGGATACCGACCCGGACCGATGAGACCGGCGGGATCCGCAGGCCCGACGGAGGCGCCGACTCGAGCCCGCTCATCACCGGGTCCTCGAGGCGCAGCGTGACGGACGCCGGACGTTCACCCGGGAGGATGTCGCGACTGGAGATGCCTGTTGCCAGCGCCGTAGCGATCCGACCGATCAGCCAGCGCAAGGGCACGTACTCCCCGAAGGGCACGAGATGCGTCTTGTCGTAGCGGCCAATCCACTCACCGTTGGCATCGACCGCGAACGCGCTGTCTTGGTAGGCAATCCCGCCTTCGGCGTGGACGGCCGTACCGACGGAGCCGAACACGAGTACGCTGCGGGTCTCACGCGCCAGCGCCTCGATCCGCTGCTGGACTTCGTACTCGTATTCGACGGCGGCGGCGACCGCCGACTCGGGCCAGACGGCGATCCTCGCCCCCCGCGCGCCGGCGGCGCGCGTGCCCTGCTCGTACTCGTCCAGCGTCCGCTCGAAGCGCGCTGGAGACCACAGCTCGCGCTGGTCGACGTTGCCCTGAACGGCCGCGATTCGCAGCGAGGGCGCGTCTGGGCCTGGCTCGGCAGCGCGCATCCAGGGGCCGAGCAGGTGGAGTCCGATCACGACGCCGAGAGCGAGAGCTGCCTCCCGCGAGAGACGCCGCTCGCGAGCAATGCGGGCGAGCGTCGCACCGCCCAGGGCTACCGCGAAGCTCAGGCCGTAGACCCCGGTGACCGTGACGATGCCCAGCAGCCAGCGGTTGAGGTGCTGGGCGTAGCCAATCGTCGCCCAGGGAAAACCGCCCAGGAACCACGAACGGCCGTGATCGAGCGCGACCCAGAGCGCTGCCAACACGAACAACGAACCCGCGCCGCGCGACACCAGCCAGGCGGCAGAGGCCGCAAACGCCGCGGTGAAGAGCGCCGGGTACAGCGCCATCCCGAAGGGCGCCAGCACCCCGAGCAGCGGATGCGCGTTGCCGTAGTGCACGGTGACGACGTAGGCCCAGTGGAGCACGCCCGCGTGTGCGACGAGCCCGAGTCCGAGCCCGCGCAGGGCGGCAGAGCCCGGCGAGCGATCGCTCGTGGAGAGCAGCAGGAAGGCTGGAGAGAGCCACGACGCGGCGATGCCGAGATCGATCACCGTCCCGAAGACTGGATGGGGGAACGACAGGAGAGTCACGACCAGGTAGCCGACCCCGAAGACGAGCTCAGCGCGTGTTCCGCCGCTCACGGACGGACGAGTCGCCACAGCCGCTGCTCCTCGGAGTGCATGGCGCGCGCGGCGTCGTCGCGCTCGTGATCGTGTCCGACCACGTGGAGCAGGCCGTGGATCAGCAGCTTCGTCACCCTCTCATCGAGGCTGCGCCGGCGCTGGCGAGCCTGGCGCGCCGCGGTGTCGACGCTGATCACGACGTCGCCGAGCAGCCGGCCCCGGTGCTCGCCGTGCTCGCCCTCGAGCAGCGAGAACGACAGCACGTCCGTGGCCCGTCGCTTGCCGCGGTGCTCGGCGTTGAGGACGCGAATCTCGTGGTCGCCCACGAGCGACAGCACGAGCTCCTCGCGCGAGCGGCCGAGACCGCGCAGCAAGACGGCGCCGCGGCGGCGCAGACCAGCGAGATCCAGCCGACCTGCCGGGCGCTCGGGCGGGCCCACGATCACCAGACTCACTCCGCCGACTCGTCCCCCGTGGAAGCGGACCGCTCGGCTACGCGGCTCTGCTCGGCGCGCTCGTAGGCGAGGACGATCGACCGCACGAGCGGATGGCGCACCACGTCCTTGTCTCCGAAGCGCATCACGGCGATGCCCTCGACGTCGCTCAGCACCTCGAGCGCCTCGGAGAGCCCGCTCGTCGTCCCGGCACCCAGATCGGTCTGTGTGACGTCGCCGGTGACGACCGCCTTCGAGCTGTAGCCGAGGCGGGTCAGGAACATCTTCATCTGCGCGCGCGTCGTGTTCTGCGCTTCGTCGAGGATCACGAAGCAATCGTTGAGCGTGCGACCGCGCATGAAGGCGAGAGGGGCCACCTCGATCACGCCGCGCTCCATCAGCTTGGCGGTGCGCCCCATGTCCATCATGTCGTGGAGTGCGTCGTACAGCGGCCGGAGATAGGGATTGACCTTCTCGGTGAGATCGCCGGGCAGGAAGCCGAGCCGCTCGCCCGCCTCGACCGCCGGACGTGTCAGGATCACCCGCGAGACCTCGTGGCGCCCGAGCGCCGCGACAGCCATCGCCATCGCCAGATAGGTCTTGCCGGTACCCGCCGGACCGACCGCCATCACGATGTCGTACTCACGCATCAGGTCGACATAGCGACGCTGTGCGAGGTTCTTGGCGGCGATCCGTCGTCGCCCGCTCGTAGACGACAGCAGATCTTCGTAGACGTCCTCGAGACGGACGTCTGGCTGCTGGCTCACCATCCGAACCACTTCGCGCACCGCGCGCGCATCGACCCGCCGTCCCTGCAGCACGCCGCCGTACAGCTCTTCGAGGACCTTGCGAGCGGATGCGACCGAACCGACGGCACCGATCAGTCGGACCTCGTTGCCCCGCGCGTGCGCGTCGACGCCGAAGGCCTGCTCGAGGATCCGAAGGGTCTCGTCGCCGGGCCCATACAGCTCGGCAGCCGCGTGATTGTCGTCGAAGACCAGGGTCTGGCGGGTTCGCTCTTCGCTCAGGGTGGTCTCCACAACCTCGCCGGCGCGCTATCGGGTGGGCCCCGGTTCCGGCGGAAGGACGATCACGCCGCCGCTGCGATGCGCATAATAATAGGAGTCGATTTCTGGCGCCGCCAACGCACCCGAGCCGGACCAGCCGGTGCGATCCACCGCCGCGAGCTCACGCGGCCAATCCGACCACAGATGTCGGTGCGCATCGAGCGCGTGACGCAGTCGCCGCGTCTCGAACGCGGCTGCCGCTCGCTCCAGGGCGCGCGGCTCGATCAGCGTTCCCGGGACGGGAGCCGGCGCCAGCAGCCGCTGGCTGCCCGCCCACATCACACCCGCCAGAGCCGCGAGCGGCAGCAGGGCCGCCAGCGCAGAACGAACACCCGAGACCAGGCCCGCGACAGCTCCGCGCTCGGACGTGCTGATCGGAGACGGCACCGACTCCGCGATCTCGATCGAGCCGGCGTCGAGCAGCCCGGCCAGGGCCCGCGTGCCCTCGAACGTCCCGACGCGCGACAGCTCGATGACGCGTCTGATGCTGAGCCGGCCGTCGACGAGCTGGAAGACTCGCTCGGCGCGACCGAGCGTCTCTCGCCCGACCTTGCCGGCCGTACTTCGATAGTCGTCGAATGTTCCGGAACGCTTCACGACGGCGCTCGCGTCCGGCACACGCGATTCGAAGGTGCCCCACTCGTCGACCATGCGCAGCCCTTCCATCAGGATCTGCTCGGCGCCGAGAAGCCGGTCGGGCGATCGATCGTGCTCTACGTGGCACGTGGAGAACTGGAAGCTGCCGCTGGTGAGGCGAAGGACCTCGAAGATCACCTCGCGCGTCAGCAGGTCGACGATCTGCTCGATCTCCTCACGCGACACGTCGGCGCTCTCGACTGCCACGACGCGGTAGGCGCGGGCCGAGGCGATGCTGGCGCGTCCCATGGCCTGGGCGCGCTCGCGCGTGACCAGGCCACAGCGGACTAGCATCTCGGCGAGCGCAGCGTGATCGGAGTCGCCCCGCGGCTCCGCCGACACGACCGAGCCGTCCTCGAACTGGATGCGCAGCGTACGGTCTGCCGGCTTGATCTCCAGCACGCCGGTCTTGCGCTGCTGGCCGATCAGCTGGAACACCTCGGCGATGCCAAAGTCCTGAAGATTTCCGTGCAGCGCGGCGCCCACTCCTGGCTTCTCCGGATGACGATGCTCGCGACCACGAGCGCTGCGTAGGCGAACGCGGCGATGATCGAGGTCGACACCAGCACCAGCGGCCCCGCCGCGCCGAGCACCAGCGGATCGGGCACCACGCCCGAGCGCAAGCTGACGCCGGCCACCGCCCAGCCGAAGCAGAGCAGGGCGAGGAACCCGAGATCCGGACGACCCGCGAGCACGCCTCCCAGGCCTGGCACCGCGAAGCTCCCCAGCTGGGCAGCGCGCTCGACGCGGGCATCGCGCCTGCGCAGCTGCTCGAGGCGAGCGGCACGCAGCGATGGATCCGTGCTCTTCGAGTGGTGGAACAGCCGGTGGCAGTTGTCGCAGGTCTGGCGATCCCAGACCGTCCCGTCACAGCGTACGCAGACGCGAGCGCCGCAGCGGGAGCACGAACTGGCGGGCTCGAACCGTCTCGCCAGCGCCACTGAACCCGCCAGGAGGAGCAGCAGCAGCGCGCTCAACAGCCGCCAATCCCGCCCGAGCCGACCGGGCGCGAGCGGCGCGCGCAGCGTCCGGGCGAACCCGGCTCCTTGCGACGCAGCCAGCATGCGCGAGCGAATCGTCCCGATCGGCAGTGGGAGATCGGCGACGAAGCCGGAATCGCCCACCAGCGACAGCTCGCCCACGATTTCGTTGCCCAGTTGCTGGGCGCGGATGAGGGCTGTCTCGAACTGCTCCATCCGAAAGCTGCGCGCATAGGCCTGCGACAGGTTGAACCACAGGACCGGCGACTCGAGCAATGTCGAAGCAATCTGGTAGTGCGCGACGGCCTCGTCGACGGCGCCGCGACGGAAGTGGAGATTGGCGAGATTGGTGGCAATCACGGGCTCGCTGGGAAGCTGCTCGGCCAGCGCCTGATAACGCACCAGTGCGTCCTCGAACTGGCCCTGCTGGCTCGCGTGGGCAGCCAGCGCGTGGGCGGCGAGCAGATCCCCGGCACTCTCCGAGACCCGCAACAGCGCGATGTCGGCGTCGCTCTGGATGCCCTGCCGGACAGCGAGTGCCGACTCAGCGACCGGATCAGCCGAGAGCATCGACAGTGCACGGCCCCCGAGCCGGGCGATCGGAAACAACCCGAGTCCAAGCAGCGCGGCCGCGAGTACGAGCGCCGTGCGCTGGCGCGAGCCGCCGTACAGCGCGCCGATCGCGAACAGAGCGATCACGAGCCCGAGCAGTCCCTCGCCGAGCGCGACGGGCAACAGCACGACGCTGGCCAGCAGCGCAGCGCGGGCAAACGCCGGCATGCGCGCCGACGCCAGATCGCCGAGGTCGTGCGCCGCTCGCGCGAAGACGCTCGCTCCGCACATCGCGATGAAGGCGCTGGATCCGAGCACGAGCACGATGGACAACAGCACCAGCAGTGAGCTCGCCAGCCACAACGTTGCCTCTAGATTCCGCGGCACGGCGAGCAGGGCGGCGAGCAATGAGCGCAACGCCTCGGTGCGCTCAGCATCCTTCCAGCGCACGGATGCCAGGGCGACGTGCGCAAGCGGGAGGTCGGGTGCCAGCCTCACGGCGAGCAGTGCTTCGGCGAGTTCGCCGCGGTGCCGGGCGGGCGCGATCAGTGCGCGGGCGGGACCGCCGGCATCCCACAGCCCCGTCTCGAGCGCCACCTTCCGCGCCTCGCTGGCCCCACCACCGAGCACTCGCGCGCTCCCGAGCCGGGCCGGCTGGGTGTCGCTGCGGAGCGTGTGCGAAGGATTCCCCGAGGGGGTAAGCGAAGACCGGGGGGGAGCCGGCGCGGCCGCGAGTGCCGCCGGTAGCAGGGCGAGTGCCAGCACGACTGCGCCGAGACGCTGAATCGAACACTGCAAGCGCAACCCGCCTCTCCCTTGTGCGGCAGAACGCACCGATTCCGGCGCGTCGTCCCGCTGGCTCATCGGCACCCCGACCGGCCGTCTGAACGGCGGGGACCGACGGTTGCGCGGGCCGCGCCGGCCGACCCCGGCGGCATCGACACCCGCTGCCCCCACGCCTATGATCCGCCGCCCGTAGCACGCGCTACCGCTTGCGAGCCACACGCCAGCGATTACGGAGACCTGCTTGGCCAATCACAAGTCCGCCCTCAAGCGCGCCCGTCAATCGGTCGTCCGCCAGAAACGCAATACCCACATCAAGAGCACAATGCGGACCCACGTGAAGCACTTCCGCGCCGCCGTCGCCGCTGGCGATGCCGACGATGCGGCCGAGAAGCTGCGAATCGCCGAGCGAGCGATCCGCAAGGCGGCCAGCAAGGGCGTGATCCCGATGCGGCGCGCCAGCCGTTCGGTCGCTCGCCTGTCGAAGCAGCTCGGCGGGCTCCGAGCGGGCTGACCCGTTCGATCGTCAGCTAGAGAGCGCCAGCACCAGACGTTCGATCGCGAGCTGCGGCTCTAGGACGCTCGCACCCTTGATCGCCACATCGGTGTCGTGGATCGCCTGCATGCACGCGCGGAGCCGGCCCGGTGAGAAGCGCCGCGCCTGGACTTCGAGCTTTCGCTTCACGAAGGGAGGCCCCGCGACGGCGGCGCCACTGCGAACGCGACTGAGCTTGCGGAAGTGAGCAGCCAGGGTTCCGAGCAGCATCGGTGGTACGACGTCGCCCATGCGCGAGAGGTGGGCGAGCGCCTTGGCGCTGCTGCCATCCCCGATCGCATCCGTCAGATCCCAGATCGGCTGCTCGGCCAGCTGCTGCGTCGCCTGCTCGACGTGCACAGTCGTCACGGTCTCGCCCGGCCCGGCGAGCAGTGAGCACTTGGCGATCTCCTGACGCAACAGCAGCAGCTGCGACCCGACGAGCTCGGCCAGGCGCTCGGGCGCACCCTGCGCGAAGACGACACCCTGTCGACCGGCCTCGGCCCGAACGAAGCTCGCAACCCCGCGCGTACCCCTCGGCGCGTCACACTCCACGATCGCAGCGGGCGCCTTGCCGAGCGCCTTGACCCAGCGCACGCGCTTGTCCGGCTTGGACGCCGCCACGACGAGAACGCTCTCGCGCTGCTCGAGGTGGGCGGGAAGCGCGTCGGCAAGCGCGTCGAGCAGGTCCTTCGACCGCGCGCGGCGTGTCTCCGGCTCGACGAGCACGACGAGCCGGTGGGCCGCCAGAACGGGCAGCGCTGCCAGGGCATCGCCGAGCGCGGCCACGGTGGTCGCGTCACCGGGCAGTCGCTGGAAGTTGAAGTCGTCGGCGGCACCGCCCAGCACGCTGGCGCGAATCGCAGCCATGGCCTCATCGCGCAGCAGCGCTTGCTCGCCGGCGAGCAGATAGGCGGGCCGGATCTGCCCCTTGGCAAGCTCGCTCTCGAGCTGCTTGGGGGTCACGGCCAATCCTCGCTGTTCACCGCATCGACGGCCCGCTCCGCCACGAGCTCGGCCACTCGACGCAGCGCCTCGACGCGGTTCTTGCGCGTGGCCTCGAGGTCCGCACTGGCAAAGTAGATCTCGGATTCACCAAGCAACCGGCTGGGCAGCCGGTGCCGGCTCGGCCCCGCGGCAGATCGCGTGATCAGCTCGAGTTCGACTCGCATGGTCACCGTCTGCTCGAGTGCCAGCACCACCGACGACATCGTTCGCGTATGGATCCGCAGCGGCAGCACGCGACCCGAGATCACCCAGTCTGCCCGGGCGGGGTCGCCCACCAGCTTCACGCGCCCGCGCCGCATCCACTCACGCCGCAAGGCTTCGCTCACCAGCCGGTCGAGCCCCGGCTCCGATGACTCGTTGTCGAGCGTGCGGATCGACAGCCGTGGAGCATCGGCGGAGAGCGAACTCGGTGCACGCTCGACGGCGTAGCCGCAGGAGAGCCCGACGGCGGCGAGCAGCGCGAGGCCCGGCAACGACCACGTGCGAGGGGCAGCCACGGCGGCACCCTAGCACGCGGGACGACGAGGCCGGCCCGGGGTCGCACGCATCGAAGCGCAGCTCGCGACGCACCCGCGCGCTGTGCCGAAGCTCACATTCCGCGTCGGCACAATGCTCGTCGAGCGATCGCAGATCGCCGCCGACGCTCTACAGCGTCCCGACCTCTTGGGGCGTGGTCATCCAGCGCGGCGCTCGCGCGCCACCCGTAGCAGCTCTTCCTCGAGATAATCGCGCTCGACACGCACCGGTTCGGCGATGCGCTGCCGGAACAGGTCTCGGCCCTCCTGCAGGGTGGCTTCGAGCGCCTCGAGCACGTTCCCGGTGCGAACCGCGGCCGCGAACTCGTCGGGGTTGTAGAGCACGATGTCCGACACGATGATCCTGGCGAGCCGCTCCGCCTTCGCGCGCTCATCGGCCAGCTCGTCGTGTTGCGCAGTCGCCGGAGCCGGCGCCGATCCAGCTGCCGGCTGTGCGACTTGCCGCTCGACCGGCGGCGCTGGCGTCGGTGCGGGCGCGACCTGTTCGAGCAACATCTCCGACGGCCCCGCAGCCGAGACGTTCGAGGCCGCAGGCCCGTCGACCGGCAGGCCGAACTGGCGAAGCAGCAGAGCCAGGCCGTCGGGAAGCTCGGGGCGCTCGATATAGACGTCGGCGCCGTAGAGCTCGCTCGGCGGGCGGGGGTAGCGAGCTCGATGTTGGATGGCGCCGATCAGCACGACCTGGATGTGCTGCAGCACCTCGTTGCGCTTGACCACCTCGCAGATCTGAAAGCCGAACATCTTGGGCAGCGCGGTGTCGAGCACGGCGACGGCCGGAAGCATGCGCTGAATCGTCAGCATCGCCTCGACGCCGTCGTGCACCAGAATCGGCTGGAGTCCCCACGCGGCGACCGCGGCCGCGGTCTGCTTGCCTGCCTCGATGTCCGAGTCGGCAACCAGCACCATTCGGCTGCGATCGACCGAGTCCGGCCGATTCTGCTCGACAACGGTTTCCGGCGGAGCCGCGAGCGGGATATCGGGCTGAGTCGGCGCTGCCAACGGTGGCGTGTAGGACTGCGCGGCGCGAACCCGGAAGACCGCTTCGCAGCGAGCGCAACGTAGACGCGCACCCGCCGGACCGATCCGCTTCGGGTCGACTCGATACCGGGCCGCACATCTGGGGCATGCCGCAACCATCACCTACTCCTGTCCTCGCCGGGTTCCCCGGCGCGTCACTCGCCCGTCGCCAGCGCGGCCGAAGGGCAACCAACCTCGGTCGACTGGGTATTCTCGTCCACCAGCTCGTCGGCGACGACCGGCAAGGCGAGGCCGGTGCGTTCGGCGAGCGGGTCCACTGGGCGCGATCGCAGGGGCCCGGGCGCCGCGAGATCGAGGATCGCGTCTGCCTCCGAGACGATCTCTCGCCGAGCCCTGATCTGCTGTGAGCCAATGCAACGAGCTGCCACGCCGCCTCCTACGCGCCCTGCTCTGCTCGCGCGAGCAGGGCCGTGGCGACCTCGAGGAGCTCTTCGGGATCGAACGGCTTCACGAGGTAAGCCGCTGCACCGAGCGACAGGCCCTTGTCCCGGTCGCGTTCCGACCCCTCGGTGGAAACGATGATCACGGGAATCGACCTCCACTGATCGTTGCGCTTGACGAAGGAAACGAGCTCGAGCCCATCGATGTCTGGCGTGGTGATGTTGGTCACGATCAGGTCATACTGCTCGCGCGGCAACATCCGGAGCGCCTCGCATCCACTCGCCGCCGAGTCGATCTTGACCGGCGCCACGAGATCTTCGAGTGTCGCCGTCAGCACGGCGCGCACGGTCTCGGAGTCTTCGACCATCAGGATCCTGCTCACCGCTGTCCCCCGCCGGCCGGAGCCGCTGCGCCCCCCGATCCACGGCCCGACGTACGGGTCGCACGCGGCCTCCGCAGGCGTACCGGATGTATCGGAGAGACAACGGCTTTCTTGAGACGACGACAGGACTTCGGGCGCTCGCACGCACATCGAGCGCACTTCGACCTGTAGCCAACCACCCTCGGTCGTGTCCGAGTTCGAGCGCTAGCCAGAACCCCCGTCCGCTGCGCGCTCGAGCGCCGTGCGATCGAGCGCCAGACCGGCGTGATGCAGCAGAACCTCGAGTCCGCGGGTGTCGGCCGGAGCGCCGCCGCTCGGGAGATCGTCGCCGTAGAGGATCACACCAACCCGGCCGGAGATCTCGATGGGAGCCAGATACGCCTGTCCAGCCGGTCGATCGCCGAGCGCGGCCGCGAGCCGTCCGGGCAGATGCGCGATCAGCGACCAGCGGCCCGCGTTGCGAGCGCGCCCCGACTGGCGGCGGGAATCGAACCGATCGGTTCGACGTGAATGGCAGCGCTCCGTCCACACCGGACCAGCTCTCGGTGCAGCCGGCCGGCCTCGGCTTCCACCACGCACAGCAGAACCGCGGCCGAGCGATCGCCGAGCCCCGCCAGCGCACCGTCGATGAAGCCCCTCGCGTGGCCAACCAGCTGCTCGGGGTCGCGACCGATCCCGCCGAGGACCACGCTCGACACCCCCAGGCCGGCGACTCGCTCGAAGGCCGTTCGGATCGCCTGCTCATACGCCGCGTCGCCGAAGGCGCGCTGCGTGCCGAGCCCCACCACGAGCAGCGCATCGCTTGCCAGTCGACCGCTCGAGCCAACCAACGTGGCCTCGCCCGCCCGACCGGTCATGCTCCCGTTCAGCAGCAGCTCCGTCAGGAGACCACAGAGCCGCCAGTCCGCGCGCCCCGCCGCTCCGCGCAGCGGCCGCTCGTCTTCGAATACACCTGCCAGCGCGAGCTTTGCGGCCACGCGCTCGAGGGGCCGCGTCTCGAGCGCGATGCGCAGCGAAGCGCCGCTCACCGCCCTTCCTCCCTGAGAGAGCGTGCGGCGCCGTCGAGCACGCCGTTGACGAAGGCCGGGGACGGATCGTCTCCGAAGCGCTGCGCCAGCTGGACCGCTTCGTCGAGCACGACGGCGACTGGGGTCGCTGTCTGGAGCAGCTCGTAGCTCGCCAGGCGCAGGATGTTGCGGTCGACGACCGCCATCCGCTCCAGCCGCCAGTTGCGCGCCGCCTTGCGCAGGAGTTCGTCGATCGCCTCTCCCTCGTCCGCGACACCACACACCAGCTCCTTGGCGAATGCCCTCGCGGCTTCCGGCATCTCGAAGTTCGCGGCAACTTCGTCGAACACCTCCTGCGCGGCCGGCGCCACGCCTTCCTTGACACGACGCACGTCGGAGGCAAACAAGACCTGCAGCGCGACCTCGCGCGAGCGATGGCGGGCACTTCCTGCAGTCACGCGTTCACCGACTCGCTGGGCGGATCCACGAGCTGCCGGCACAGGCGCGCCATCTCGACGGCAGTGCCCGCGACCTCGGCACCCTTGTCGCCCTCCTTGCCGCCGGTCCGGTCGAACGCCTGGTCGATGGTGTGGGTCGTCAGCACGCCGAACGCGATGGGCACGCCCACGTCACGAGCCACCTCGCGCACGCCATCCGTCACGCCCTGACACACGAAGTCGAAGTGCGGCGTGCCGCCCTGGATCACCGCTCCCAGTGTGACGACCGCATCGTAACGACCGCTGGCGGCCATTGAGCGCGCGGCGTGGGGGATCTCGTAGGCACCGGGAACCCAGGCGACATCGATCGCATCCGAGGCCGCGCCGCGAGCTTCCAGCTCGCGCACACAGGACTCGAGCAACCGCACACAGACCAGGTGGTTGAAGCGGGCCACCACGACCGCGAATCGCAGACCGCTCGCATCGCGCGCGGCTTCGTAGTGACGCATGAGCGATCGAGCCTCCATCGGGTCCGTCCCGATCCGTGGACCAGCCTACACCGGGGCGCGGCCCCGCTGGCAATCGGACACCGTCGAGCTAGCGAGCTCCGACGATCCGCGCCGTGACGTGCAGGTCGTCGCCGCGGCGCCGGTGCTCGACCGCCTCGAAGCGCCGGGCCTCTGCGAGACGCCCGAGCCCCAGCGCACCGAGCGCTGGCAGGCCATCGCCACCGATCAGCCTCGGCGCGAGCATCCAATGTATCTCGTCGACGCAGTCGCTGCGCAGCAGGGCCGCCGCCAACTCGCCCCCGCCCTCGACGAGCAGCTGGGTCAAGCCCTCGCGAGCGAGGCGCTCCAGGGCCGCCCGGAGATCGAGATGACCGCCTCGCCGCCGCACCTCGAGCACGCGGGCTCCTCCCTGCTCACGCACCCGGCGGCCGCGCGCACCGCGCGCGCACAGCACCCACGCCTCGCCGCGCCGCTCGCGGTACAGCCGCGCACCTGCCGGCACGCGCAGCCGCGAGTCCACCAGCACACGCACCGGGGCGTGGCGAATGCGACCGCCGCGACGCGCCGTGAGCGCGGGGTCGTCGGCCAGCGCGGTGCCAGCGCCCACCATGATGGCGTCGCTGCGCGCGCGCAGATCGTGGACGAAGGCGCGCGAGCGCTCCCCTGTGATCCAGCGCGACTCGCCCGAAGCGGTCGCGATCCGGCCGTCGAGCGTGCTGGCGAGCTTGAGCACCACCCAGGGCCGACCGCGCTCGCAGACTGAGAGAAAGCCGCAGTGGTGCTCGCGGCACGCCGCTTCCAGCACCCCGGTGCGCAGCACCAGCCCAGCTCGCCGCAAGCGCCGCAGCCCGCCGCCCGAGACCAGCGGATGCGGGTCGCGCAACCCGACCCAGACGCGCGGAATCCCCGACTGCGCAATCAGCTCGGTGCAGGGCCCGGTCCGCCCCTGGTGGCAACAGGGTTCGAGTGTGACCGCGAGGCTCGCGCGGCGGAGCGATGCCTCCCCAACGCGTCGACGCGCCTGCTCGATCGCGACCCGCTCCGCATGGTCGCCCCCGGCCGGCTGCGAGTGACCTCGGCCCAGCACCCGATCGCCGCGCACGACCACTGCTCCGACACTGGGGTTCGGAAAGCTTCGCCCCTGTCCCTTGCGCGCATCGTGCAGCGCCAGGCGCATTGCCGCTTCGGGCTTCACGCGCGCGCCCTCACGACTCACCGTGCTCGAGCGACTCGAAGAACTCCCGATAGTCCTCGGCTCGCTGGAAGTCGCGAAACACCGATGCGAAGCGAACAGCCGCCAGCGTATCGATCGCGACCAGTTCCTCCATCGTCTTGTCGCCGAGCCAGCTACTCGGAATCTCCCGCTCCCCACTCTCGACCAGGCGCCGCTCGATGCGATCGACCAGACGCTCGATGGCATCGGTCGAGATCGGCCGCTTCTGGCAGGCGCGTTCGACGCCCACCCGCAGCTTGTGGCGATCGTAGTCCTCGCGGCGCTCGTCGCGCTTGATGATGCGCGGCCACACCTCCTCGACGCGCTCGCGCGTCGTGAAGCGCCGCTGACACTCCAGACACTCGCGGCGCCGGCGGACCTCCTGCCCATCCCGAGCCAGCCGGCTGTCGATCACCCGGTTCGTCTGATCAGCACAGAACGGACAGCGCATCAGCGCTAGTCGTCCCAGCGGCCCGGGTAGAGCGGGAAGCGCCGGCAGAGCGCCTCGGCCTCTTCGCGCACCTGATCGAGCGTCTCGACGTCACCCGGGCGCGTGAGCACGCGGGCGATCCAGTCGGCCACCTCGAGCATCTCCGGCTCACGCATGCCTCGCGTCGTGACCGCGGGCGTACCGATCCTGACGCCGGACGTGACGGTGGGCTTGCGCGGGTCGAAGGGCACCATGTTCTTGTTCGCCGTGATACCTGCGCGATCCAGCGCAAGCTGAGCGGCTTTGCCCGTCGTGTCGCGATGGACCAGCGAAAGCAGGAACAGGTGATTGTCCGTTCCGCCCGAGACGACCTCGAAATCGCGATCGAGCACGCCCCCCGCCAGCGCCTTGGAGTTGGCCACGACCTGCTCGCAGTAGTCGCGGAAGGAGGGCTCGAGCGCCTCGCCGAAAGCGACCGCCTTCGCCGCGATGACGTGCATCAGCGGACCGCCCTGCCCGCCCGGGAACACCGCGCTATTGACCTTCTTCGCAAAGGACTCGTCGCACAGGATCAGCCCGCCGCGCGGACCGCGCAGGGTCTTGTGCGTCGTGGTCGTGAAAATGTGAGCCTTGCCGGCGGGGCTCGGGTGGACACCCGTCGCAACCAGCCCGGCGATGTGAGCGATATCGGCGAACAGCACGGCGTCCACCTCGTCGGCGATCTCGCGGAACGCGGCAAAGTCGATCGTCCGCGAGTAGGCGGTCGCGCCGCACTGGATCAGCTTGGGGCGTTTCGCATGCGCCAGCTCTCGCAGCCTGGTGTAGTCGATCTGTTGCGTGTCCTCGCGAACGCCGTATGGAACCACGTCGTACAGCTTGCCGGAGAAGTTGACGGGGCTGCCGTGCGTGAGGTGGCCACCGTGATCGAGGTTCATGGCGAGGATGGTGTCGCCCGGCTCGAGCACCGCCTGGTAGGCGGCCCAGTTCGCCTGCGAGCCAGAATGCGGCTGGACGTTGGCGTGCTCGGCGCCGAACAGTTGCTTCGCGCGATCGATCGCAATCTGCTCGATCTCGTCCACGACATCGCAACCGCCGTAGTAGCGCCGCCCGGGATAGCCCTCCGCGTACTTGTTGGTCAGCACGGAGCCCGCTGCCTCGAGCACCGCCTCCGAGACGAAGTTCTCGGACGCGATCAGTTCGATCGACAACGCCTGTCGTCGCGCTTCGCCGCGGACCAGCCGGGCGATCTCCGGATCGACGCGCTCGATGGCCGAATCCGACTCGTTGGGGCGATTCGCCATACCTGCTCTCCTCTCGCCAGAAGCACGGGGCCCGGAAGTGGTCGCCCACTCCTTCATCCGGACGCACGAGGGCGTGCGCAAATGTCGTGTGACCGTGGGGGTACGGCCAGTCTAGCGCCTGCGCGCGCCTACTCCAGCAGGCCCAGCACCAGCGCAGCGTTGGTGCCGCCGAAGCCGAAGGAGTTCGAGAGCACGCGCCGGGGGCTGGCCGAACGCGCCTGCCCCGCGACGTGGTCGAGGACGCAGCCCGGGTCGGGGTCGTCGAGATTCAGTGTTGGCGGAAGTGTCTGCGTCTCCATCGCGCGGATCGCAAAGATCGCCTCGACCGCGCCGGCGGCACCGAGCAAGTGACCGGTCATCGACTTCGTCGCCGACACGGGGACACCCTCGAGCGACGGCCCGAACACGCTGCGCAGGGCAGTGACCTCGGCGGCGTCGCCCACCGGCGTGCTGGTGGCGTGGGCATTGATGTGCTCGATTTCCGAGGCGGCCAGCCCCGCGTCATCAAGGGCGAGCCGAATGCAGCGAGCAGCGCCCTCGCCGCTCTCGTCAGGCGCCGCCATGTGCTGGCCGTCCGCGTTCAGGCCGTAGCCCAGCACCTCGGCGCGAATCACCGCACCGCGAGCGCGGGCGTGAGCCAGCGACTCGAGCACCAGCACGCCGGCGCCCTCACCCATCACGAAGCCGTCTCGGCCGCGATCGAACGGGCGACTCGCCGCCTGCGGCTCTTCGTTCCGGGTCGACAGTGCGCGCATCGCGGCGAAGCCAGCAATCCCGATATCGACGATCGGTGCCTCGGCCCCGCCCGCCAGGATCACATCGGCCTCGCCGCGGCGGATCCAGTGAAGCGCCTCACCGATCGAGTGTGCGCCCGACGCGCAGGCGCTCACATGGCACAGGTTCGGCCCGCGCAGCCCGTGCGCGATCGAGACGTAGCCGCTTGCCATGTTGCCGATCGACATCGGAATCGTGAAGGGCGACACGCGGCGCGCGCCACGCTCGAGCAACGTCTTCTGGTTGCTGGTGAGAGTCTCGAGCCCGCCGATCCCCGAGCCGATCGCAGCGCCGATCCGGTAGCGGTTGCCATCGTGGACATCGAGCTTCGCGTCGGCGATCGCCGAGCAAGCCGCAGCGAGCGCAAACCGCACGAAGCGATCGGCACGGCGGGCCTCCTTGGGAGGCAAATCACCGAGATCGGGCTCGCCCTTCACCTCGGCGGCGAAGCGAACCGGCAGCGCACTGGCATCGAAACGCGAGATGGGCCCGACCCCAGTGGATCCGGCGACCGCGGCAGCCCAGCTCGACTCGAGGTCGAGTCCGAGCGGGCTCACGCAACCCAGTCCGGTGACAACAACGCGCTCAGTGTCGGCGCGAGCCATACGCTGGATTACGCCTGGAGGCGGTTCCTGAGGTAGTCGAGAGCGTCGCCGATCGTGCGCATCTTCTCGACGTCCTCATCCGAGATCTCGACGTCGAACTCTTCTTCCATCGACATCACGAGCTCGACGATATCCAGTGAGTCCGCGCCAAGGTCGTCGAAGAACGACGCGCTGGAAGAGACCTCCTCCTCCGCGACGCCGAGCTGCTCGACGATCAGGCCGGTCATGCGTTCTTCGACCCCCATCGACTTCACTCCCCTCGCAGCTGCGCCGCGCCGCCGGTCACGAACTCGTGGGCCCCGTCCAGATCCGAGAGCGACGAGAGACCCGCCCGGTTGGTGCGGCGTTCGATTCGGGCAATCAGACCGGACAGCACCCGCCCGGGGCCGATCTCGAGAAAATGATCGATGCCCAGTCCACACAACCGCGTCACGATCTCACAGAACCGGACGGGCGCGGTGACCTGCCGCCGCAACAGCTCGGCGGTGCGTGTGCCGTCGCCGTTGGGCTCGGCCTCGACGTTGCTGACCACGGGCGGCTTCGCATCGGCGAACTGAACGCGCTCGAGCTCGAGCGCCAGCTCGTTGGCGGCGGGCTCCATCAGCGCACAGTGAAACGGCGCCGACACCGGAAGCCCGATGGCGCGCTTGGCACCGAGCTCTTTGGCGCGCGAGCAGGCACGCTCGACCGCAGCCGCGTGGCCGGCGATCACCGTCTGCTGCGGCGAGTTGAAGTTGGCGGGCGCCACGACCTGGTCGGAGCCCGCCGCGATCTCTGCGCAGACCTCCGCGACCTCGTTCGGACCCATGCCCATCACCGCCGCCATCGCGCCGACGCCTTCGGGCACGGCTTGCTGCATGAAACGGCCGCGCGCGTTCACGAGCACGACGGCCTCCTGGAAACCGAGCGCTCCCGCCGCAACCAGGGCGGAGTACTCCCCAAGGCTGTGACCGGCGACGAAGACGGGCTCGACGGGCGCGCGCTCTTCGAGCGCGCGCAGCAACGCGATGCTGGTGGTCAGAATCGCCGGCTGCTGGATCTCGGTGCGCATCAACTCGGCCTCGGGCCCTTCGAAGCACAGCGCACTGAGCTCGAAGCCGAGCGCCCGGTCGGCGGCGTCGAACACGGCCGATGCTGCCGGTGACGCCTCGTAGACGTCGCGTCCCATGCCGACTTCCTGCGAGCCCTGGCCGGGGAAGACGAGTGCCAGCACGCGGTGGCTACTCCTCGTCCTGCTCGACCATCGCGCGGCCCTTGTAGCTTCCGCAGCTGGGACACACACGGTGGGGCAGCTTCGGCGCACCGCAGTCGGGCTCCGGGCACACCGACAGCGTGGGCGGCGCAAGTGCGTCGTGCGAGCGGCGTCGATCTCGCTTGCCCTTCGAGGTCCGGCTCTTCGGAACGGCCATCGTCAGTCTCCTTGCAATCCGTCCTTCAGCGCGGCGAGCACTGCGAACGGCGATTCCGCCCTCGGCTCGTCACCAGCACTGCGACACCCGCAATCCCCTGAAGCGAGAGAGGCACCGCAGTTCGGACACAGACCACGGCAGGCCTCGCGGCACAGCGGCTGTACAGGCATCCCGAGCGCTACGAGCTCGGCAAAGTAGGCGTCGAGTTCGATCTCACTCCCGCGAAACCACCCTGCCTCGATCTCGTCGCCCAGACACACGCCGAAACGGCTCAGCGCTGCGGCGCCCTCTGGGTCGGCGGGAATCCGGCTGCGTGCCGGCTCGAGGACGAGAGTGAATGATTCGCGAAGGGCCTGACGATAGCGCGCGACGCAGCGGCTGCATTCGACCTCGAGCTCGCCTTGCATGGTTCCCTCGAGGTACACGTCCTCGCCCAACCGATGCGCGTCGAGATGGAAACGAAACGGCGCGAGCACCTCGTACGGGCCTTCGCTCGCGCCGCGCACCCGTTCGCGCCACCACGAGGGCGGAGCATCGAAGTCGTGGGCGCTCGGAGTGCCCGAAAGCCGATCGAGCCGCAGCAGCACGTCGTGGTCTCGCTGGACGGGGGCCGCAGGCCAGAGAAAAGTACAGAGATCGCAAAGACTTGCCGCGGCGAGCTCGTCCTTCACGGCGAGGTAGCGCGAGGTCGCTGGGGCGTCAAACCCGCCTCGGGCCCCGAGGGGATCAGCCGAGTCGCACGGGTCGCTGCGTTATGTTCGCCGCTCGATGAACGCCGTCCGGACCCGCTTTGCGCCGAGCCCCACGGGGTATCTACACCTCGGCAGTGCCCGCACGGCGCTGTTTGCCTGGGCGTACGCGCGCCGCCACGGCGGCGCGTTCGTGCTGCGCATCGAGGACACGGATCGCAATCGCTCGACCGAGGCATCCGAGCGCGGGGTACTCGAGGGGCTCGAGTGGCTCGGTCTGCACTGGGACGAGGGGCCCTACCGCCAGAGCGAGCGTGCCGATCGCTACGCGCAAGCGATCGCGCAGCTGCTCGACCTCGACCGTGCCTACCGCTGCACCTGCACACCCGACGAGCTCGAGCAGCGCAAGCAGACCACGATCGAGGCCGGTGGCAAGTGGACCTACGACGGTCACTGCCAGAGTGCCGGGAACGGCCCCGACTGCGGCCCGCACACCGTGCGACTGCGCGTCGAGGGCAGCCAGGACCTGGCCTGGGACGACGCCGTGTTCGGGCCGAGCGGTCAGGCGGCGAGCGAGATCGGCGACCGCATCATCCGGCGCAGTGACGGCAGCGCGCTCTACAATCTCGCGGTGGTGGTCGACGACATCGACATGGCGATCAGTCATGTGATCCGCGGTGACGACCACCAGGTCAACACGGCCTTCCAAATCGCGCTCTACCGCGCGCTCGACGCACCGCTGCCGGTGTTCGCGCACCTTCCGCTGCTGGTCGGCGAGTCCGGCAAGAAGCTCTCCAAGCGACGCGATCCGGTGTCGGTCCAGCAGTACCGGGAAGAGGGCTTTCTGCCCGAGGCGATGTGCAGCTGGCTGGCGCGCCTCGGCTGGTCCCACGGCGACCAGGAGATCTTCGCGCGCGACGAGTTCGTACGCCTGTTCGATCTGTCGAGCGTCGGGCGCTCTGCCACACAGGCGAACTTCGGCAAGCTCGAATGGCAGAACCAGCAGTTCGTTGCGGCACTGCCGAGCGACGAGCTGCTCGAGCGCCTGCGGCCGTTCCTGGAGCTCCAGGCGGCCGGCCCGATCGAAGACAGCGAGGGACTGCGCGCACTGCTCGAGCTGCTGCGCGAGCGCGCACACACGCTCGCCGAGATGGCGGCACAGGCGCGCTGGCTGGTCGTCGACGACGAGGCGATCGAGCCCGACCCGAAGGCGGTCAAGAAGCACTGGAAGGCCGGCAGCGGCCCACTGCTGGAGAGTCTTGCCCGCGGCCTGCAGGGACTCGACGATTGGGAGCCCGATGCCATCGAAGGGGTGTTCGAGCGCGTGCGAGCCGAGGCCGGCGATATCGGAATGGGCAAGCTGGCGCAGCCCGTGCGCATTGCACTCACCGGCCGCGCCGCATCACCTGGCATCTTCGAGACCGTCGCCGCGCTCCCTCAGAAGCGGGCAGTGGCGCGCATCGAACGGGCGATCGGGATGTTGTCGGAGCTGTCGGAGTAGAACCTGGATCCCCGGGGAGGATTTGAACCTCCATTGACGGATTCAGAGTCCGCTGTCCTGCCGTTAGACGACCGGGGACCAAGCGGACCGCAGCGTAGGTAACCGCACAGCCCGCGTAAAGCGCGCGCTCAGCGCGCCTGGGCGTGCCGCTCCCCCGCGGTTTCGATCCACCCCACGACCTCGCATCGGGCGGCAACTCGCCGGGACAGCGCATCGGGAGCGCGACCGATTCCTTGAGTCGCGAGGCCTTTCTGCCGATGGAAGGAACTGCCAGAAGCAGAGACCACCATGGCCCAGTTCCCTCACCCCACAGCAAAGCCAGCCTGATGGCCGCATTCGTCGAGCGAAGCCGCTGCCCCGGCTGTGGCAGTGGTGCGGTCACCACCTTGCTCTCGCGCGACTTTGCGCACCCGAGCGTCTGGCGCTTCGTGGAGCGCCGCTACCAGGGCCGCCTGAGTCGGCGCGAGTTGGCCGGGCGACACCACGAAGTCGCCCGCTGCTCATTGTGCCAGCTGCTCTTCCACCGCTACGTCTTGTCGGACGCCTCGCTGGCGCGGCTGTATGGCGAGTGGACCAGCGAGCCCGAGCCCCGCGCAAACGAAGGCGCGCCGGGCGTCCTGCTGCAACCGCCCACACCGGCTCGCGTGCTCGATCTCGGGGCGGGTGAGGGCGATTTCTGCGCGGCGGCGCGCGAGGCGGGCTGCGAGGTGATCGCGGTCGAGATCGCACCGACGCTGCTCGAGCGGCTGCAGGATCAGGGCTTCGAGGCCTACTCGCGGATCGAGGACGTCGAGCGATCGGACATCGGCCTCGCACGCTGTCACCAGATCGTCGAGCACCTGCCGCGCCCGCTCGAGACGCTTCGCGCGCTGGCGGAGCGTCTCGCTCCGGGGGGACGGATCGAGCTCAGCGTGCCCGACGCCTCGCGAACCTCTGCAGACCTGTCGTGCACCTTCTGGAGCGCCGGCGACGATGCACTCCGACCACTCGAACACCTGAACGGCTTCACGCCCCGCTCACTGGGGTGGCTTGCGCGCCAGCTCGGTCTTTCGTGCAGCGCGCCGCGTGCAACCGGCTTGGCGCGCATGCGACGGCCGAGCACGATGCATCGAACACTCGAGCGCCCAGGCACGGGCGGGATCGCGCCGTGAACGGTGCGGCCGACGTCGCCCGGGTCATTCCCGCGCGCAACGCCGAGTCTACGCTCGCGCCCTAGTTCGTCTGGTTCCTCGACGCCGACTGCGTGGCCGAGCCCGCTGCACTGCCGCAACTGCGCGCCGTACTCGAGGCGAGCGGCAGCTGGCTCGATCACCTGCCGCCGGGCGCGCGTAACAGACACCGCGCGGTCCGCTCCACGCTGCCAACCTCTGGATCCTCGCCCCGCTAGAAGGGGTAGAGAGAATCCGACGTGAAGAGCGCGATCAGCGCGCCAGCGGCGATCGAGGGCGCGAAGCCGAACGGGCTGGTGAAGCTACGCGTCGCCAACGCCCAGCCAAGGCCCATCGCGAGCCCGGTCAGCGAGGCCAGCGCGATCGACAGCAGCACGCCCAGCGGCCCGAGAAAGGCACCGATCATCGCCAGCAGCTTGACGTCACCGAAGCCGAGTCCCGGGAACCAGATCCAGTAGTCGAGGCTGCGCGGCTCGGGTACGGCCTCACCCTCGCCGGGCCAATGCTCGAACTTGCGGCCGGTCGCAACCGCGACGCGCGCATGCACGAAGCCGACGAACCACAGCGAGCCACTCCCGACCAGCGCGCCGAGCGCCGCGTGCCGAATCGCCTCGCCCGGACTCGCCCCGATCTGCATCAGCGCAAACGGCACGACCACCAGACCCGCAATCAGGCCGCCCAGCGAGATCTCGTCGGGGATGATCTGGTGGTCGAGGTCGATCATCGCCGCAACGATCAGCGCGGCACTGAAGCTCATCCAGATCGGCGTCCACGCGCTGATGCCGAAGCGGTAGGCGAGCGCGACAAACACGCAGCCGGTCAACAACTCGACCACGGGATAGCGCCACGAGATTCGAGCGTCACACTGACGACACTGCCCGCCGAGAATCGCAAACGACAGCAGCGGAACATTGTCCCGATTCGCGATGGGCGTCTGGCAGCCGGGGCAGCGACTCCGCGGCGAAACGATGGACTCGCCGAGCGGAAGTCGATGGATCACGACGTTCAGGAAGGAGCCAACCAGCAGCCCGAACACGAACATCGCCACGAGGAACCAGGTCAGCACGAGGAGCCCCCGCTCGTCATTGTGCGCTTGCGCCCCGGGCGAGGGTAGCCCCCACCGGCCGGCCGTTGCTCAACGCAGGTCCCGGCGCTCGAACAGCAGGCTCGCGGCGAGCAGCAGCACACTGGCGTAGCCAGCGGCATAGGTCACCGGAAGCCAGATATCTCCCGCCGGAATCGGGAGCCCGTGGACCGCCTGGATGCTCAGGTCGTAGAGCTCGAGATCCGGCAGCACCCGGTACAGCCAGACCCCGATCTGGCCGACCCCGGCGTCGCCCGACGCCGTCGCGAGATGGTAGAGGTTCTGCGTCAGGTGGCCCACGACGTAGATGCCGACGGTATACAAGGCCGCGAGCATCGGCGTCGTGAACGACGAGAACAGGATCGCGACAGCGACGACGATCACCATCTCGATACCGAGCATCGCGATCGCGACAACGTGCCCCGGATGCACCGGCGCACCGGCCGCGAACGAAACCCCGGCAAAGACCAGGCCCATGCACAGCAGCATCAACCAGGTGGTCGCCACCAGCCCGGCATATTTTCCGAGCAGGAACTCCGAGCGCGTGATCGGCTTCGAGAGGATCATGTAGATGGTGCGCCGCTCGACTTCGCGGTGGAGTAGGTTGATGCCGATCAGGATCGCCGTCGCCGCGCAGAAGACACGCATCGTGGTGAACGCGAGATCCTGCATGATGCGCGTGCCTTCGACATAGGACAGCGTCGAGAGAACGACGCAGCCGAGCGTGATCAGCACGGACACGGTGAAGATCGCGTACATCAACTTGTCGCGAACGGCTTCGCGCACCGTGTTGGCCGCGATCGTGTAGATGCGCGTCAGTGAGCTCACGCGTCCGACTCCCCATCCGCCCGATGATCGGCCGCCGCCGCGTCCCGCACGGCCGTCAGGAACACTTTCTCGAGCGAGGGGCGGTGCGGGGAGACCTCGCTCACACCGGCTCCGCCGTCGAGTGCGGCCCGCAGGACCGCGGGGACGTGCTTGGAGTCCAGGCGAAATTCGATGCGCTCGCGCACGCCGCGCAGCTCGGCACCGTACTGGCTCTCGAGCACGCCAGCGAGCTCCGGCGTCACCGACTCCAGCGTGACGTCGACCTGTCCGCACTCACTGGCCAGGTACTCTTCGATCCGGCCCTGATAACGCACGCGGCCAGCCACGATGATCGCAATCCGGTCGCAGACCATCTCCATGTCCGACAGGATGTGGGTGTTCATGAACACCGTCTTGCCGTCTTCCCGGAGGCGCAGGATCAGATCGCGGATCGCCTTGCGTCCGAGCGGATCGAGCCCGCTCATCGGCTCGTCGAGGAATACGACGCTCGGGTCGTGAACCAGGGCCTGCGCGATGCCGACGCGCTGCAACATGCCCTTCGAGTAGCTTCGCAGCCGCTGGTCGGCCGCACCATCGAGCCCCACCCAGTCGAGCAGCAACGCCACGCGCTCGCGGCGAGCGCGGCTCTCGAGGCCCGACAGCCGCGCGTAGAACTCCAGGGTCTCGCGGCCCGTCAGGTAGTCGTAGAAGATCGGATTCTCCGGCAGGAAGCCGATCTCTCGGCGGAATTCCGTCTCTCCGACAGCGTGCCCGAGGATCGTCGCGCGGCCGCTCGTGGCGCGGATCAGACCCATCAGAATCTTCATCGTGGTCGTCTTGCCGGCGCCGTTGGGACCCACGAAGCCGAAGATCTCGCCGCGCTCGATGCGCAGCGACACGTCGTGGAGCACGCGCTTGCGCCGCAGGCCAAAGCCGGGGCGGACGTCCTTGACGACGTTCTCGACCTGGATCACCGCCGTCATGACGAGCTCGCTTCGGACCGCTCGCGCTGCCAGCGCTCGCGTCGATCCGCGTCCGCTCGATGCACCGTCAGCTCGTAGCGTCGCCCGTAGTAGCTCGACACGATGCGGCCCGTCTCGGCATCGAGTCGCCAGCTGGCGCCGCGACGCAGCGCGTTCGGCAGGGAGGCGGGCTCCGCGTCCGGCAGCGCCTGCAGCACCGGATTCGGGCCGACCAGCAGCTGGCCGACATCGTCGAGATCGCGACCCACGCGCTCGCGGTACTGCTCGCGCGCCGCGTCGAGCTGCCGCGCCCTGCGCTCGACCTCGATCTCGTCGAGCGCCGCCAGATAGTTCGACCGGAGCTCTTCGTCCTCGGTGTCGCGGGCCAGCTGCGTGATGAAAGCGGCCGCAGTCGCGAGATCACCCGTCTGAGAGCGAAGACGCGCAGCCAGCCGCGGAAGGTACGCCGGCGCACCGGGCAGACTCGACGCCTTCGCGAGCGCCTCTGCCGCCTCGCTGTTCTCCCCCAGATAGAAGAAGTGGTTGAAGCCGAGATAGAAGTGATTGCGCCACTCGTCCGGGTGGTACTCGATCCCGCGGCGCAGCAAGGCGTTTGCCTGGCGCACGCTCTCGGCGCTGTCCGTCAGCCAGATCGCCGCGAAGCGGTACGGATGGTCGACCCAGGGGTCGAGCGTCGTCACCAGATCGATCATCCGTCCCAGCACGGCCGAGTGCCGCGACGGCTCGACGCGTTCGGCGCCCACGATCTGGACCGCCCGCAGCCAGTAGTAGTCGGCCAGCGCCGCCTCGAATCCCAGCGAGGCGAGCTTCACCATCGCCGGACGCGGGACGAACTCCTCGTCGAGATCCAGCGGCGAAGCGGGCGGCGTCCGCTGGTGGATCTGTCCCGTCCCGAGGGCGAGCGCGACCGCTACCAGAGCCTTTGCTGCCTGTCCGATCACGTGTCCCTCACGACCGAGTCTCCGAGTACAACCATCCGACTAGAAGTCGTCTGCGACTCCCGGCGCCGGCGGATAGGCCACGACCGAGGCGTGGATCGGATCGCCGTTGAGATCGACCGGCGGTGGCTGATTGAACAACCCGGTGTTGCACACATTGCCGAGCTCGTCGGGCTGGAAGTACACGACCATCGACTGGCTGCCGTCGGCATCGAGATCGCCATAGGCGGAGATCGTGAGACAGCTGGAGCAGGCGCAACCGGGGTGGTCGGCGCCGGCGCCGTTGAACACGCCGGTGCTCACCGCATCGTAGTCGTAGAAGACGTCGCCTTCTGGCGTCCAGCCGACGGGCCCGAAAGCCGCGCTCAGCTCGGCGACACTGCGTTTCTGACCGCCCGGCAGGCTGCCCTGGGTATTGCCCGGCTCGGCGAGCGGTACTCCGATATAGGCGCCGTACTCGGCGTGGAAGGACTTTTGCGCCATGGCGAGCGCGCTGAGGTTCACATAGGCCTCGCTGCGCTTCGAAGTGAGCTGATGCCTCGCGAAGGAGGGGATCGCGATGGCTGCGAGCAGCCCGATGATGGCGAGCACGATCATCAACTCGATCAGGGTAAAGCCGCGCTTTGCCCGCGGGTTCGCTGCCATGCTGCCGAGCCTTCCGCTTGCTGGGCCCTTGCCGAGGACCCGGAGATTCGAGGCCCCTCCGACCGGAGGAGAGAGCGATCGCACACTGGAGGGGACCGGGCTCGAGCCCGGCCCCCTCCCGCGTAGCGAGGTCGGTCGGGGTGCTAGAACACCGACTGACCGAACTTGGCGCCCGCGGTCGCGTCTGCGTCACAGGCACCCACTTGGTTGTCCGCAGCGAGATCCCCCACGACGCACGTCGTGTGAGCCGCTGAAGCCACGCGCGCTCCGTCGGTCGTTTGCGGCTTGGCATATCCCCAGACCTGCGCGGTGGTGTCCGCGTCGAGGTCCGCCAACGCCGTCGCGGTGTAGCCACCGTTGGCCGCCGCGATCGCGTACTGGAAGAACACTGCGCCTTCGGGGCTCCAACCGAGGGTCTCGAAACCCGCGGCCGGGGCGGCCGGCCACGGCTGCTTGGCCGAGCCCGGAGCGGTAGTCGGCGCCACCGTCGCCGCGACGTAGTTACCGAACTCGGCGAGATAGGACTCTTCGGCGGTCCGGATGGCGGCCAGGTTGACCTTGCCTTCGGAGGTCTTCGACTTCAGCTGGAAGCGAAGGAAGTTGGGAATCGCGATTGCTGCGAGAATACCGATAATGGCGACCACGATCATCAGCTCGATGAGCGTGAAACCCTTTCGGTTGCGGAGGGTCTTCTTCATGGGTTGGAAACCTTCTAGTTGTATTGGTTGTGGCCAAACCCGACCCCGGGCCGACCCTCAACGCGTTCATCCGTCGTATGGAGCAGAGCAACCGACGTGCCAAACGTCGATGGCGCAGGTAGCTCATCGGCAGTCGCGGACCCTCAACTTGAGGCCTGCAGGGAAAAGTCGTCATCCGACCGGTCGAGTCACCGCTCCGCTGCCAGCGGAAGCTGCCGCCCGCGAGGTGCCGCGAATCGTCACCGGGTGCCGCATGGCGCCACCCATTGCGTGGGACGCGCGCGCAGTCGCCCTTGACGATCCAGCGGGGGCGCCGCTAGGTTGCCGCCGCCCGACGTGCTCCCATCGTCTAGCGGCCTAGGACGGGGCCCTCTCAAGGCTCAAACACGGGTTCGAGTCCCGTTGGGAGCACCATTCTTCGTCCGACGGCGCTTGCGCGCCAGTGTGCGTCGATCGCGCCTGCCTGCACGCCCCCGGAACGGTGCAGCGGGTGGCGACCTGAGATAGCGTGACGATCCGTACTCACCTGTCTTCGGGCGCTCTCTCGAAACCCGAAGCGTGTTCGAGTCCCGACGAGAACGCCCCGTTCTCTACGATCCGCGCGACGTCGCGAGGGCGATCCGGGCTCTGGAGATAGCGCGTGTCCGACTTCGTCTTCGCCTTCCTCGATTGCGAATTCGGCGGCCTCGACGTCGAAGCCCACGACATCACCGAGGTCGGCGTGGTGATGACCGACTACCGCCTGGCCGAGTTCTCGACGGGCCACTGGCGGGTCCAGTTCCGCCAGGAACGATCGAATCAGCAGGCGCGCGACATCTTCGGCTACGACGCAGAGCTGTGGGCCGACGCGGTCTCGATCCGCCAGACCCTCGAGCAGGTCAGCGAGCTGTGTCCGCGCGGCAAGAAGGTGGTACCCGCCGGCCAGAACGTGCGAATGGACGTGATGTTCCTCGAGCGGGCCTTCCGGCAGTGCGACCTGCCCTACCCGTTCGACTACCACGTGATCGATCTGGCGACGCTCTTCTATGCCTGGTCGCTGGTGGCGGGCGAGCCCGTGGCCGCGCTGTCGCTGCGCCAGGCGGCAACGACTGCTGGGCTGGTGGATGGTCCGGTGCCGCACCGAGCGCTCGACGACGCCCGGCTCACGCTCGAGACCTTCCGCCACTACATCGGGCGGCTCTCGGCGCGCGAGCCGGCGGTCAGCGCGGCGGACCCGACAGACTCTGCGGCGATCCCGGGCGGCGGCGACGCATAGCGCTCAGGCGTCGCCAGATCGAGCGCCGACTCGGCGGCGCGCCAGGTCGCAACCGATCGCGCCACTTTGCCAGGGCGCGGCGGTCGTAGACCAGCACCGTCGGCCGGTACCAGCGATACCAGACGCGGCCAGGGCGGAAGCACATGGCGGCCGCGAAATCGACGAGCACCGGCTGCCCCCGCTCGTCCATCAACAGGTTGTCTCGATGGCGCAGATCGAGGTGCACCACACCGCAAGCGTGCATCGCCTCGACACTGGCTTCGAGCGCCGCGAGGAAGCCCGCAACCGATCGCGCTCCGCTGCGCTCGGCGAGAGCCCGCGAAAGCGGCTCGCCGCGGCGGTACTCGAGCGCAAAGGCGAGCCGGTCGATCGGCCCCAGCGCCTGGGGTACCGCCGCGACCTCGGCGAGCGCTCGGTAGATCCGCTGCTCGCGCCGGGCCAGCCAGGGGCCGAGTCGCCAGCGAACCCAGGCCGCGCGCGGCGCGTAGTCCTTGACGATGGCCTGGCCGCCGGGAGTGTCGACCAGCAGCACATCGGGCTTGATACCGCGGCCGCGCTTGAGCACCCGGCGGGTTGCGCTCGCGAGCTGCGCGCGATCGATGCCTGCGCCGGCCCGGGTCATCGGCTCATCGGGCCGAGACTCACAGCGACACCGTGCGCAGCGCGACCAACGCCAGACCCACCACGACGCCGAGCGCAGTCCCCAGCTCGTTGTTCTCGCTGTAGCGCGCGAGGCTCCAACGGGCATTCCCCGCTGCCCCGCCCCGGTCAGGGTCGCGCGTCGAGCCTCGCTGAATGCCCGGGAGGGAGGGAAGCAGCGCGCCCACCCGAGCGCGGTAGGCCGTGTACGAACTCCCGTACCGCTGCTCGAGCAGCTGACTCTCGCGGCGCTCCTTGCTCGGGAAGTAGCTCACGAAGAACCACGACAGCAACGCCGCCAACGCCAGCCAGCCGGCCGGCCCGAGCGCGATGCCGAAACCGGCACAGATCAGCAGGGTACCCGCGTAGAGCGGGTGCCGGAGATACGCATACGGGCCGGTAACGGTCAGACTGTCGCGCTTGACCAGGTGGCCGGCGCCCCAGGCCCGCAGTGCGAGCCCGAGCGCGACCAGGGTGGCGCCGACTAGAGTCTGTGCGGGCCGGGGCTCGAGCCAGGCGAGACACAGCCCGGCGACGAGCGCTGCGGGCAGGAAGCGCAGCCTGAGGTTCTTGAGACGAAGGGGATTCCGCACTGGCGCGAACGTATCACGCTCGCGTCAGTCTCTGCGCACCCGCCCGTAGCCGAAGCTGCCCGACTGGATCAGCTCCCAGAGCTTCTCGCGCAGCCTGTGCTTGAAGCTCGGATCGGCAGGAATCTCGAAGAGATCAGCGGAGAGGAACTCGCGCAGCTCTTCGATCGGGACATCCAGCGCATTCTCGTCGAACAATTCGAACTCCAGCTCGCGGGGGATAGAGGTCGTTTCCGGGGTCACCGAGCGTCGGGATCCGTATCGGCGGCTCATTGGGCATGCTCCCCTTCGGCGGTCTCGAAGAAGATCCGCTTGACCCGGTACAGACTCGATCGAACTGCATCGCCGCTGCGTTGCGTTCGGTCACAGATCTCGGAGATCGACAAGTTCTCCAGGTGTCGCATGCAGAAGATCTCGAGCTGCCATTCGGTGAGGGAGGCGAGCCGTGTTTCGAGTGCCTCGGTGTAGAGCCGCATGTCGAGTTGATCACCCGGGTCCGCACCGTCCACCGACATCGTCGAGGCAACGAGATCGAACTCGGCAGTATCGATCCGCTCCTCGCGGACCTTCTGCCGACGCAAATGGTTGTTGGCCGTGTTCTTCGCGATGCCGTAGATCCACGAGAGCAGAGACGACTGCCCTCGAAAGGCATCCACCGAGCGGAAGACCGCCAGGAAGGCCTCCTGCGCAATCTCCTCTGCATCCGCGTGATTACGAACGCGTGAATAGGAGAAGGCGTAGACGCGGTTGAAGTAGCGCTCGTAGAGCTCGGTGAAGTGTGCTTCGCTGGACTGTCGAAGACCGACTAGCAACTCTTCATCGGACTGACTCTTCAGTCCCTGGCCCGAACTGGGAGCCCTGTGAGCAGCGGGCGATGTCGTATAGGCAGAGAGTGCGGGCAACGCGTATTCCTCATCGCGTTAACCCTTCCCAGAGGCCGTGGAGGCAGGAAATCGCTCCCTACTTCACGTACCTATGTGGTGCAAGGCGGCTCTGGGTGGCAGAACTTTTCGTACTAGGTGGTTTTTTTCCTACGATCCCGACTGTCGCGGGGCTGGCGTGGCATAGACGCCGCCTCAACCGCGGAGCAGCACCTCCAGCCCGGGCGTCCCTTCGGCGATCGAGCGACGCATCCGGTAGAGGTTGGCCTTGATCGCGTCCTCGGACTTGCCCAGCGCCGCGGCGATGGCCCGAATGGGCTGCTGCCGAAGGTGCTTGAGCTGGAAGATCTGGCGTTGCAGGGGCGTCAGATCGTTCTCGATGGCGGCCTCGCAGCGGCCGAGCATCCGGCGGGCGTCGACGGCGTCGTCGGTCGGCGCGGCCTCGGCCGCGAGCTCGGCCGCCTCACCGCTGTCGATCGACTCGAAACGGGGCCGCAGCCCACGGAAGCGGCGATTCACCTTGTTGCGGGTGATCCCGAAGATCCAGACGATCAGCGCAGATTCGCCCTTGTAGGAGGGCAGCGCGCTCAGGAGGGTCATGAAGACCTCCTGGGTCACGTCCTCTGCTTCTCCGGTGTCGCGCAGGCGCTTCAGCGCAAAGCGGTATACCCGCGGGAAATACGCTTCGTAGAGGAGGTCGAAATGCTCTGCGCTGCCTGCCAGAATCTGATGGACGAGCTCTCCGTCCGACTCCCACGCCTTCGAGTTTCTCACGGTCGCCTCGCTTCCTCGATGGTCAGCGGGACTCGACGGGTGTCGAATGCGGCCGGGCCGCAGCGCCTTCGGTTGGGTAGATCGGAATTGCCGTTTCCGGCCCGCGATCGGGCAGCTTCTCTGCAGCCACCCATGGAAGATCACGGCTCTCTGTTCCCGATTCCCCTTCGTCCAGCAATCCTCGCGTAACCGTTGCACTTTCCAAGAGCTGGGCCTGCGCCCGGAGCAGTAGTGGAGCAAGTGGCGTGCCACTCGGCGGGGCGCGGAACCCCCGCCGGGACAATCTGGCAACCGATTGGTATTGCGAGGCTTTCTACCGCTCTTCCCTCGAACGAGGGATAGCGTGCGAGATGACGACCCTGTGAAATCTCGTTCCCTTTGTGTGACCTCCGCTTCTCATCAGTGAGCAAGATCTTGCGTGGTTGCCGCTCAGACCTTGCCCGGCACGATCCACCAGCGGCCGCTCTCGTCGATCTCCCAGACGTCCTCACGCACCAGATCGATCTCCCACCAGCGCAGCGGCAGACCGTTCTCGCCCGTGAACCGCACCCACAGGCGCACCTGATTGGCCGACAGGCGAGCGGCTGCATCCACCTGCACGCGCGTGGGCCGGCTGGCCTCGAAGTGCACACTCTCGAGCTCGAAGGCGAGCTCGGCGTAGTAGTCCGAGTAGGACTCGCGGGTGCGGAAGAACTCGCGCAGCGCAGGATCCTGAAAGGTCGCAAGGCTGTTGAACCGCCGGTTCTCGAGCCGGTCGTAGAAGTCCCGGGCGAGGGCGCGAAGCCGGTCCAGGTCGAGCTCGGGCCCTCCGCTGTACGACGACTCCGGCGGAGCTACCGGCGAGGCGGCGCAGGCCAGGACCAGCAGCAGGCCGCCGAACCGCGTTCTCACCGCGGCTTCCGCAGCCGGATCGCGGCCTGGGCCGCGGCCAGCCGCGCGAGCGGGACGCGGTAGGGGGAGCACGAGACGTAGTGGAGCCCCACGCGTGCGCAGAATTCGATGCTGCTGGGGTCGCCGCCGTGCTCGCCGCAGATCCCGAGCTTGATGTCGGGACGGGTTGCGCGCCCCTTGGCGGCCGCGATCTCGATCAGCTGCCCGATGCCCGCGGTGTCGATCGACACGAAGGGGTCGTGGTCGAGGATTCCGCATTCGATGTAGTCCGGCAGGAACTTGCCGGCATCGTCGCGCGACAGCGCATAGCCCATCTGCGTCAGGTCGTTGGTGCCGAACGAGAAGAACTCTGCGCTCTCGGCGATCACATCGGCCGTCACCGCTGCTCTCGGGACCTCGATCATCGTCCCGATGACCGGCTTTACGCGCCCCAGGCGACCGTTGCCCCGCCTCGTACGCACCTGTGTGATCACCTCCTCGGCGTCCGCCCGCAGCCGCTCGAGCTCTCGCGGATGGGTGACCAGGGGCATCATGATCTCGGGCTTGACCGACACGCCCTCGGCCGCGACGTCACAGGCCGCCTCGGTGATCGCGCACACCTGCATGCGGTAGATCTCGGGGTACGTGATGCCGAGTCGGCAGCCCCGGTGTCCCAGCATCGGGTTGAATTCGCGGAGGTTCTCGATCACCGCACGCAGCCGCGCTGGAGCCACGCCGAGCCCGCTCGCCACCTCCGCGATCTCCTGCTCCGTATGGGGCAGGAACTCATGCAGCGGTGGGTCGAGCAGCCGGATCGTAACCGGCAGCCCGTCCATGGCCCGGAAGATTCCGCTGAAGTCGCGGCGCTGCATCGGCAGCAGCTCCTCGAGCGCGCTCTCCCTCTCGAAGACCGTCTCAGCGAGGATCATCCGCCGGACCGCGAGGATCCGGTCCGGCTCGAAGAACATGTGCTCGGTGCGACACAGCCCGATTCCCTCGGCACCGAACTCGCGGGCTCGCTTCGCGTCCTCGGGCGAATCGGCATTCGTGCGCACGCGCAGCTTGCGGAAACGGTCCGCCCACTTCATGAGCTCCTCGAACGCGCCGCCGAGCTTCGGGAGGATGGTGGCAACTGCACCGAGGCTCACTTCGCCGGTCGAACCGTCTATGGTGATTAGCTCCCCCTGGCGCACGACGCGATCGCCGACCCGCATGCAGCCGGCCTCGTAGTCGATGTCGAGCGATCCGCATCCGGCCACGCAGCACTTGCCCATCCCACGCGCCACGACGGCGGCGTGCGACGTCGTGCCGCCGCGCGCAGTCAGGATGCCCTCGGCCGAGTGCATCCCGTGGATGTCGTCGGGCGAGGTCTCGATCCTCACCAGCACTACCTTCTCACC
The DNA here is from genome assembly GCA_036336835.1 of Myxococcota bacterium. Classification (GTDB taxonomy): domain Bacteria; phylum Myxococcota_A; class UBA9160; order UBA9160; family UBA4427; genus JAYZFK01. Next base: position 36,993 of record JAYZFK010000042.1, read on the forward strand.
TGCCTTGGCCTGGGCCTCGGCGTCGCGCGCCGAGAACACGACATGGCCCACCGCGGCGCCCGGCGAGGCAGGCAACCCGCGCGTGAGCACGTCGCGCGGCGCGTCAGGGTCCAGCGTTGGGTGCAGCAGCTGATCGAGCGACGAGGCGTCGACGCGCAGCACCGCCTCTTCGCGCGTGATCAGGCGCTCACGCGCCATGTCGACGGCGATCTTCACCGCGGCAGCCGTCGTGCGCTCGCCGCTGCGTGTCTGCAGCAGCCACAGCTCTCTATTCTGGATGGTGAACTCGATGTCCTGCATGTCGCGGTAGTGGCGCTCGAGCTTCTTGTAGATGCGCACGAGCCGCTTGTAGGGGCCCGGCATCTCGCTCTCGAGCGTCGGCAGCTCGGCCCTGTTCGGTGTGCGGCTGTCCTCGTTGATCGGCTGGGGGGTCCGGATCCCCGCCACCACGTCCTCGCCCTGCGCGTTCTTCAGGTACTCGCCGTAGAAGATCCTCCGGCCAGTCGAGGGATCGCGGGTGAACGCAACGCCCGTAGCGCAGTCGTCGCCCATGTTGCCGAACACCATGGCCTGGACGTTGACGGCGGTGCCCCAGGCGTCGGAGATGTCGTTCAGCCGCCGGTAGGTGATCGCGCGCTCATTGCCCCACGAGCCGAAGACCGCCCCGACGGCCCCCCACAGCTGCGCTACCGGATCCTGAGGGAAGGAGCTACCGGTGTGCTCCTCCACCAGCTCGTGATACTCGCGGACCAGTTCGCGCAACGCGGCGCCGTCCAGCTCGGTATCGAGCAGGCCGCCGCGCTTGCGCTTCGTGGCATCGAGCCGCTGCTCGAAAAGATCGTGCGGCACGCCGAGCACCACGTCGCCGTACATCTGGATGAAGCGGCGATAGGAATCGAAGGCGAACCGCTCGTCCGCCGAGGCCGCGAGCCCCTCGACGGTGCGTTCGTTGAGCCCGAGGTTGAGCACTGTGTCCATCATGCCGGGCATCGAGACGCGCGCACCCGAGCGGACCGAGACGAGGAGCGGCGCCTCGGAATCGCCGAAGCGTCGACCCATCACCCGTTCGACTCGCGCCAGCGCAGTCATCACGTCCGCCTGAACGCGCCTGGGCAGCTTGCCCGCGAGCCGGTTGTACTCGGTGCACACGGCCGTCGCGATGGTGAAGCCCGGCGGGACGGGAAGACCGAGGCGGCTCATCTCGGCGAGGTTCGCGCCCTTGCCTCCGAGCACCTCGCGCATGTCGGCATGGCCGTCGGCCGCGCCTCCGCCAAAGAAGTAGACCTGCCGGTCGGAGGCGGGCTTGCGCCGCCTGGTCGTCCGGGCCGCGGGTCGCTTCTTCGCGGACTTGGCTCTCGGCGTGCGCCGCGCGGCCGGCTTTCGACCCGGCTTCTTGCGCGCAGCCTTCTTTCGACTCGGCTTCTTGCGCGCGGCCTGCTTGCGCGCCGTCAAGAGGCGACCTCCAGGGCGTCGCGCAGGTACCCGACCACCGCGTCGATCGCGACCCGGTCCTGCTCCATCGAGTCTCGCTGACGGACCGTCACCTTGCCGTCGTCGGTCGACTCGAAGTCGTAGGTCACGCACCAGGGCGTGCCGATCTCGTCCTGGCGCCGGTAGCGCCGGCCGATATTGCCGGCGTGGTCGTACTGGAGGCTGAAATGCCGGCGCAGCTCGCGCTCGAGCCCCTCGACCTGGGGCTGCAGCTTCTTCGACAGCGGCAGCAACGCCACCGTGATCGGCGCCAGCGCAGGGTGGAAGCGCATGACGACACGCTGGTCGCCCCCTTCGAGCGTCTCCTCGTCGTACGCATCGACGAGAAGTGCCAGCGCCGTCCGGTCGATCCCGACCGACGTCTCGATGCACATCGGCGTGAACTTCTCCCTGGTCTCCTCATCCATGATCGAGAGATCCTTGCCCGAGTACTCGCTGTGGCGCGACAAATCCCAGTCACCGCGATCGTGGATGCCCTCGATCTCCTGCCAGCCGAACGGGAACAGGAACTCGACGTCCATCGCCCGGGCACAGTAGTGTGCGAGTTCGTCGTCCCCATGCGGACGCACGCGCAGACTCGACTCGTCGAACCCCAGCTCCTTGTGGAAGCGCATTCGTTCCTCGAGCCAGTAGTCGAACCACCTCTCGCGCTCCGACGGATGGCAGAAGAACTCGAGCTCGGCCTGCTCGAACTCACGCGATCGGAAGGTGAAGTTGCGCGGCGTGATCTCATTGCGAAATGCCTTGCCGATCTGCGCGATGCCGAACGGCAGCCGCTGGCGGGCCGCTTCCCGCACGCGCTTGAAGTCGGTGAAGATCGGTTGGCACGTCTCGGGTCGCAGGTAGGCGGTCTGGCCCGCTCCCTCCTGGGCGCCGATCTGGGTGGTCAGCATCAGGTTGAAGTTGCGAGCCTCGGTCAGATCGCAGTCGGGGATCCGACGCTTCTTCGGCGCCTCCGGGCACGGTTCCCCCTCGACCTGGTCCGCCCGGAAGCGCCGCTTGCAGGTCTTGCAGTCGACCATCGGGTCGGTGAAGGACTCGACATGGCCGGATGCCTCCCAGGTCCGTGGGTGGGCGATGATGGCACTGTCGATGCCCTCGACGTCCGATCGGCCGCGGACCGTGAACTGCCACCAGCGGGATCGCAGGTTGCGCTTGAGCTCGGCGCCGAGCGGGCCGTAATCCCAGAATCCGTTGATTCCGCCGTAGATTTCGCTCGATTGGAAGAGGAATCCGCGCCGCGCGCACAGCGACACGAGCTTGTCCATCGCCACGGGGTTCGCGGCAGCGTCCGCAGCGGGTTCGGCAGTCATGGGAGTCGCCCGATCCGGGTCCGCCGGTGTGAGGGTTCAGGGTTGTGCGAGGCGGGCGAGTATTCCCCGTGGGCCGGGGTGGGTCAAGCAACCGCCGCAGCGCGCCGCGAGCCACGCAGTAGGCCGGCCAGCACGCGCTCGCTGCGCAGCTCGATACCCACATGGAAGCGCTGAAAGCGCGCGACGAGCTGCTGGGCTTCGGCCAGTGCCTCTCCTCCCAGTACCAGCCGCCCCAGACCGTCGAGAGGAAGCTCGAGGGCGCGATCGAGGCTGCGCAACGTTCCCAGCTGAACGCGCATCGTCCCCTCCTTGCCGAGCGAGCAGGTAGCGCACGAGACGCCCCCATCGGCGATCCGGAATTCCACCGCATCCCCCGCAGAGAGCGCCCCGCCGCAGCCCACACAGCGGCGTAGCTCAGGGCGCAGGCCCAGTGCAGCCAGCGCACGCAGCTCGAGCAGCGTCCACAGCTGCGCGTCCGGTTGCGCGGTCTCGACCAGGCGCAACGCGGAGCGGGTGAATGCGTAGATGCGCTCGAGGTCGGCGGGAGCGCCTCCCTCGGGCGCCATCCGGTCGACCATCTCGAGCAGATAGCAGGCGAGCGCGAAGCGCGCGGGCTGCTCACGCAGGCCCAGGTACGGATGGACCAGCACCGCCTGGTCGAGCCGCGCCATCGATTGGCTCCGTCTCTGCTCGACCTGGACGCGCAGCAGATTGCACAGGTCGAGCGCGCCGGCGAAGCGCTTCACGCTGCGGCGCGCACCCTTGGCGATGGCGGTGAGTCGACCCGTGCGCGGGCACAGCAGGTGCACGATCCGGTCGGACTCGCCGAAGTCGACCGACCGCAACAGGATCGCCTCTGAACGAATCCGCCGATAGGCCATTGGGAAAGTCTATCGTCCCCACGGTCGCGAGCGAACGCGCCCGCGACCCTGGTTCTAGGCTCTCGATGCGGGTCAGCGACGGGGCGGGGCCGAGACGTCTGGCAGTGGCAGCGGGCGGACGGCTTCGTGGCGTCGCTCGTCCGCTGCGGTCGCGCTGGGCGATGCGGCGTGCGCCTCGGCGAGCGCTCGAACTGGATCGCGGCGGATCACCACCTCGGGGGCGCTCGGGCCAGTCCAGAGTGCGGCGAGCAACAGCGCGGCCCCCGCGGCTGCGGCGACGAGTCCAACCCCGAACGCGAGCCAGGCGCGGGTCGAAAGTCCGATGTGCACTTGAGGGACGCGCGGTGCACGGGGCTCGACCAGCATCCGCATCAGTGTGTCGTCGGGATCGAGGCCCAGCCCCAGCGAGACGGTGCGGACGAAACCGCGGACGAAGCCGTCGGGATTGCGGTCGAAGGCACCTTCCTCGAGCCTCTCCAGGGAGCGGAGCGGAATGCGGGTGCGAGCAGAGAGATCCTGCAACTCGATGCCGCGGATCATGCGCTGCGCCTTCAGGTAGTCACCGATCGAGAAGGTGTCCTGCTCGACCGCTGCCTGCTTGCCCTCGGGCATCGCTCTCCCCGTTCGTCGCCTGCCGTCTGCCTTCGTCCCGCCCGGTCGCCCTCGCCTACCTCAGCAGTGCAAGGTATTCGCGCGACTGGCGGCCCCAGCGACCGTGGGGCGATGCCTCGATTGCTTCCTCGAGATGGTGCAATGCGCGCTCCCGGTGTCCGAGCGAGACGTAGGCTTCCGCCATGCGGTAGTTGGCCTCCGCCACGGCTCCCGAGCCCGGGTCGAGCTCGCGCACCGCCTCAAGGTATCGGAGCGATGCCAGGCGATCGCCCTCGATCTGCTCGAGGATGCCGAGATTGAGCAGTGCTGGCCAGTAGCGGGGCCGATACTCCAGCGCCTCTTCGAGGCTCCTTCGCGCGAGCGTCAGCTGCCTCTGCTTGAGCTGGCCCCAGCCGCGATTGGTCAGCGCCCGCCACGGGGACGCGAACGTGGGATCGTCGACCAGCAGGTCGGCGTGGCTGACGGCCTCGCTGTAGCGACCCATGTGGAGGTTGATCACGGAGAGGTTGAGTCGCGCCTCGTGGCTCATCGGGTCGAGCTCGACGGCCCGCTCGGCGTGGACGAGGGAATCGTCGAGTCGCCCCTTGAGCAGATAGGCCTGGCCGAGCCACATATTGGTCAGCGCGTCGTCCGGGTAGACAGTCATGGCGTGCCGGAGGTCGCGAATGCCCAACGCGACACGGCCGTTGACGACATGGTCGATTCCGACGTTACGCGAAGCCTCGGCAGCCTCGGCCGGCTTCGGCTGGTTGGCGGCGGGCACGGAGACGCAGCCCAAGGTGAGCGACACGAGCCCCGCGAGACACAACGAAGCGAACGAACGAGTGTGCACGGCGTGATCTCCCATTAGAAGCCTCCCAGCAGGCGCAGCAGCCCCGGTCTAGACGAACCCTCGCGCTCCCCCCCCAGGCAGCGGCGCAAGAGCGAAGTCCTGCCGCGAGCCGCTCCGCCATCCGACGGCGGCGCATCGACGCGTTCTGCCGGCGCGGGCAATGGGGGCTGGCGAACCTTGCCGAGCGGGCCCGCTCCGGTCTCCGAGACGACGGGGCTGGCCTCGGAGGCCGGCGGCGGCTCCGACGATTCCTCGAACACCGGCTCCACCGGCTCGGGCTGGAGCGGCACGGTCCGAGACCGCGTCGGCGGAGCCAGCTCGTCGAGCTCCTGCACCTGCTCGAGCTCGAGCGTGCCAGTCAGATCATTCCACAGACACAGCGCTCGAACCCGACGGTCATCGTCGCTGCTCGCGATGACATCGTCGTCGAACAGGAAGCCCATCCGCTCTGCGAAGCGGGTCGCGTCCTCGATCGCCCGTGCGGACCCCGGCTGCATATCAGGCGTTGCCCGGTACGAGAAGACGGCCACCTGCCGTGTCTCGATCGAACGCACGCCGACCGCCAGGCCGAGCGAGCCGCAGCCGCTGTCGAACAGCACGAGCGCGGCGCGTGCGGGCCCCACCGGCAGCTCGTCGATGTTGAGCACGGGGGTATTGAGCGAGATGCACAGGCCGTGGATCCCGGCCTCACTGAGCAGCAGGGGCTCCGAACACAGATGGAACATGGCCAGACCATCGGCTGAGCGAGCTGCCGACTTGAGCCTCTCCCCGGCGCAAGGCGGATCGCAAGCGCACGGCCTGCGTAGGCTTTCGGGGCACCCTCGGAGCGCCCATCGCCTACTTGGGGGGTGCGGCGAGGGCCTTTCGCGACCTATCCAGCGGGATACAATGGTCGGTCGGCAAGGCCAGTGAGCGGCTGGGAGAACACCGATGTCGAGCACTGAGGGCGCCGTCGGAAGCGCATTAGACGTCAAAGGGAGCCCGCGGGAACTCGATCGTGTCGCCATTCGCTTCGCCGGTGACTCGGGCGACGGCATGCAGCTCACCGGCACCCAGTTCACCGAGTCGACGGCGCTCGCGGGCAATGATCTCTCGACGTTTCCCGACTTTCCGGCCGAGATCCGGGCACCCGCCGGGACACTCGCCGGCGTATCCGGTTTCCAGATCCACTTCTCGTCGCGCGATATCCACACCCCGGCGGACCAGCCGGATCTGCTGATCGCATTCAACCCGGCAGCGCTCAAGGCCAACATCGATGACGTGCGCCCGAGTGGCATGGTCATCGTCAACAGCGACTCGTTCAGCAAGAAGGCGCTGGCGCGTGCCGGCTACGAAGAGAATCCGCTGCCAGCGCTGCGCGAGCGCTTCGCGCTGGTCGAAGTGCCGATCACGAACCTCAACCGCGCGGCACTCCGCGGGCTGTCGATGGGTGCGCGCGACATCGACCGCAGCAAGAACTTCTTTGCTCTCGGCATTCTGTATTGGCTCTACAACCGACCCATGGAGTCGACCGAGCGCTGGCTGAAGTCGAAGTTCAGCGGCGAGATACTCGAGGCCAATCTGCGAACGCTGCGCGCGGGGCACGCCTACGGCGAGACGACTGAATTGTTCCCGATCTCGTACACGGTAGCGCCGGCGAAGATCGAGGCCGGCACCTACCGCAACATCACGGGCAACACCGCGCTCGCCTGGGGCGTCATCGCCGCTGGGGTACAGCTCGAACGTCCGGTCTTCTTCGGCGCCTACCCGATCACCCCCGCCTCGGATGTGCTCCACGAGCTGGCGCGCCATCGTCACTTCGGGTTGAAGACATTCCAGGCCGAGGACGAGATGGCGGCCGTGAGCGCGGCAATCGGCGCGTCGTTCGCCGGCGACCTCGGAGTGACCGCGAGCAGCGGGCCCGGCATCGTGCTCAAGCAGGAAGCTCTCGGTCTCGCGGTGATGGTCGAGCTGCCGCTGGTGCTGATCGACGTGCAGCGCGCCGGCCCGTCGACCGGCTCGCCGACCAAGACCGAGCAGGGGGATCTGCTGCTCGCCCTGTTCGGGCGGCACAGTGCGAGCCCGATGCCGGTACTGGCCGCGGCCACGCCGGCGGACTGCTTCCACACCATGATCGAGGCGGCCCAGATCGCGGTCCGCTACATGACACCGGTCTTTGTCCTGTCGGACAGCTACCTCGCCAACAGTGCCGAGCCGTGGAAGATTCCCGAGCTCGACAGGCTGCCCCGGATGCCGCGGCAGCCTGTCGCACAGTCGGATCTCGGCGACTTCCAACCCTACTCGCGCAACCTCGAGACGCTCGCGCGACCGTGGGCAATCCCGGGAACGCCAGGGCTCGAGCATCGCATTGGCGGTCTCACCAAGGCCGACGTCTCGGGCAACGTCGTGTACGACCCCGAAAACCACGCCAAGATGGTCCAGCTGCGCACCGAGAAAGTCGCCCGCATCGCGCAGGATCTGCCGCCAGTCGAAATCGAGGGCGCCCCGGAGGCCGAAACGCTGATCGTCGGCTGGGGCGGGACGCGCGGCGCGATCACCGCCGCCATCGAAGCGGCCGCCGAGGCGGGCAACGCGGTGGCGTACGTCCACCTTCGCCACCTCAACCCGCTACCGCCAGATCTCGGTGAAGTACTCTCTCGTTACCGGAACATACTGGTACCGGAGCTCAACTCCGGCCAGCTCGCGATGCTGCTGCGAGCGGAGTACCTGGTGAACGCACGGTCGTATACCAAGGTCGACGGCCAACCGTTCAAGGTCGGCGAGCTCGCAGACGCGATCGCAAAGACGATCGGCGCAGAGGAAACTTGATGACCCGCCCCGCGCTCACCCGCAAGGACTTCGTCTCGGACCAGGACGTCCGTTGGTGCCCGGGCTGTGGAGACTACTCGGTCCTGGCCAACATCCAGCGCGTGATGCCCGAACTCGGCGTCGCGCGCGAGAACATCGTGTTCGTCTCGGGGATCGGCTGCGCGAGCCGCTTCCCCTACTACATGAACACCTACGGGTTCCATACGATCCACGGCCGCGCACCGTCGTTTGCCAGCGGCATCAAGGCGAGCAACCCGGACCTGTCCGTCTGGGTGGTGACCGGCGACGGCGACGGGCTGTCGATCGGCGGCAACCACCTGCTGCACACGATCCGCCGAAACTTCGATCTCCAGATCCTGCTCTTCAACAACCGGATCTACGGCCTCACCAAGGGGCAGTACTCGCCGACCTCCGAGGTCGGCCTCAAGACCAAATCGACACCCAGCGGCTCGATCGATCATCCGGTCGATCCGATCTCCTTCGCGATCGGCGCTGGGGCGACCTTCGTGGCACGCACGATCGACGTCGACGCCGGGCACCTGCAGGAGACCATGCGACGAGCGCACGAGCACAAGGGCACGGCCTTCATCGAGATCCTGCAGAACTGCCCCGTCTTCAACGACGCGACCTGGGGCGAGTTGCAGGACAAGAAGACGCGTGCGGCCAACGCGCTGGTGCTCGCGCAGGGCGAGCCGCTCGTCTTCGGCGGCCCGGGCGAGCGCAAGGGCATCCACCTACAAGGCGGGCACCCGTCGATCATCGATCTCGCCAGCGACGACGATCCGGTGGCGAAGGGTGTCGTCGTCCACGACGAGGCCACCCGCACCGCTGCCTATCCCTTCGCGCTCGCGAGCCTCGCGCGGCCGGACTTCCCGCTTCCAATCGGCGTGCTGCGCGCGATCGAGAAGGACTGCTACGAGGACATGCTGCAGGAGCAGATCGACTCGGCGGTGGCGCAACGCGGCGCCGGCGAGCTCGAGGCACTGCTGCACTCGGGAGACACCTGGCAGGTCGAGCCCTGACCGGCCTGCCTCAGTCCCGGGCCGCCGGCGCGAAGTAGAGCGGCCCCAGTGTCTCGCGGTAGTGGGGCGTACTGAACTTCCACAGGAACGCCTCGATGAAGAAGTGGAACAGGAAGATGCCGTCGAGCGAGTGCACCAGCAGCCGCATCGGCAGGGTGGCTGCCTCCGGGTCCAGGTACAGGGTCGTGCGCTGGCCGAACCAGATGCCCCAGGCGACCGCCAGCAACCCCGCGTAGAACAGGATCGGGACCTTGCCGAGCGCCCCGCGCAGGCGATCGACGCGGCTCGTGCGCTCGACCGGCGAGTGGAGCAAGCGGGGCATCATCACGACGTGATACTCGACGTAGTGCATCGCAAGCGCGATGTTCACGAACTCCGAGCGATAGACGACCAGAGCGCCCGCGATCGCCTGCAGGGTGAAGTAGACGAGCGGCACGCGGCCCACCCGCCCGACTCCCCGCCGAAGCGCGGCGGCATGCGCGCCGAACACGGTCGCGAACAGCACAGCGGTCAGCAGCGACGTCCCCACGACACCGAGCGAGCTGGCATCGTAGGCTCCACCGCCAGCAAAGGTCATGAACTGCCCGAGAACCAACGCGATGAAGAACAGGTTCTCGAGCGAGCGCAGCGACTCTGCTCGGCTCGCCCGCGCATCGCGCTTGAATAGTTGCAATACGCCAAAGCTCTGGCGGGAAACGTGGAGAAAATTCACGAACATCACGAAATAGAACAGGAAGCCGTGCGCCAGGACACCGAACTCGCCGAGGGGCACCACGGCAAGCACGTCCATGCCGACCAGGATTGCGATCGGGATCGCGAAGTAGATGATGCGGTTCTTCCGGCTCGACGCGAAGTAGCGCAGATTGCGACGGTCGAGATAGAGCAGCCCGGTGATCAAGAAGTGTGTGAGGCCGAAGGTCACACCGTAGAGTGGCAACAGCGGCTGGGTCGACTCCGTCCACGTCACGAGCGCAACCACGATCGGCACGGTCAGGAAGACGAAGGCGCCCAGCACGAGCGTCTGCACGCTCGCGCGAGAGAAATACGGAGGGTTCGCGGTCGGCGCAGCGCTCGTCATCCGGGACGTAGAGTAGCCCGGCAGCGTCGTGCGAGTCGGAGCTCTCCGCGCGTCGGGCGGCTAGCCGAGGGCCGCGCCTGCGTGACTCGCCAGCGTCTCAGCGATATCGCCCGGTGAGCGCGACACCGCGACACCACAGCTCTCGAGCGCGGCGATCTTGTCGGAGGCCTTTCCCTTGCCGCCTGAGATGATCGCTCCCGCGTGACCCATTCGTTTACCCGGGGGCGCGTGCTGACCCGCGATGAAGGCGGCAACCGGCTTGGTCATGTGATCGCGGATGAACTCGGCGGCCGTCTCCTCGGCGGTGCCACCGATCTCGCCGATCATGATCACCGCCCGCGTCTTCGGATCCTCCTCGAACAGTGCCAGGAGATCGACGAAGGTGCTGCCGATCACCGGATCGCCGCCGATCCCGACACAGGTCGACTGCCCGATCCCAAGCCGCGAGAGCTGGTCCACTGCCTCGTAGGTCAGTGTGCCCGAGCGCGAGACGACGCCGACTGGGCCCGGCTGCGTGATCTGGGCGGGCATGATGCCGATACGGCACTCCTCTGGAGTAACGATGCCCGGGCAGTTCGGCCCGACCACACGAGTCGGACAACCGCGCAACGCAGCCTT
>JAYZFK010000043.1:0-50136 GCA_036336835.1 Myxococcota bacterium
GCTCGCGGCGCGCGTCGTGGCGAGAGCGCGCGGCGAAACCGCCTGGAACTCGCGCGCAGCGTGCACCGCCTTCACCGGCGTCGCCTTCCTGCCGGTGCTCGTCTACACGAGCCCGATGCCGGGCAACGAAGTCGCGGCCGCGTTCTTCGTCGCCGCCGTGTTGGCGGCCTTCCTCGCAAGCGAGCAGCGGCGCGAGCCCTCGCGGCGGCTCGATCTCGCGATCGGCGTGCTGGCGGGATGCGCGGTACTGACCAAGGTGAGTGCCGTCGTCCCGCTCGCCGCCATCGCCCTCGCCGCGGCGCTGCGCGCGCTGCGACGGGACGATCGGCTCGCGTCGCTGCGCGCGCTCGCGTCGCGCGGCGCCTGGATCGCGGCGGTCTTCGCGTTGCTCACGGGCCCCTACTACGGACGCAGCATCGCCAGCTTCGGCACGCCCTTCGTCACGAGTCACGAACACCCCAAGGTCAAGGCGATGGAAATCCAGCAGCCACCGGGCGAGCGGACGTGGCGCGACTTCGTGTCCCTTCCGGGGCCGGCGCTGCTGCGCGACTCGAGCTTCGATGCGCCGCACCTCCTGCGTTCGGTGTGGGGCAGCGTCTACCTCAACACCTGGTTCGACACCTATCGCGCCTCGCAATTCGCGCGCTGGGAGCTGATCCCGCCCAACGACTACCCGATCCACCGCGAGACGCTCCTGCTGGCAGGGCTCGGCATCATCCCGATGGGTTTTGCTCTCTGGGGCGCCGCGCTGATGCTGCGCAGCGCGTGGCGCGACCGCGACGCCATCGTGGACCTCACATTCGCGCTGGTCTCGGTCACCTCGCTCGCCTTCTTCGTCGCCTTCACGGTGCGAGTTCCTACCTTCGCAGCCGTCAAGGCGTCCTACCTGCTCGCCCTCTCGCTGCCATACGGCTGGGCGCTCGCGCGCGGCATCGAGGCGGCTCTGCAAGGGCCGCGCCCGGCGCGCTGGCTCGGTCTTGGCGGCTGCGCCGGCCTGGCTGTCGCGGCATTGGCCACCACCGCCGTGCTCGCCAGCGGTGCGCTCTACCCGGCGCGGCCCGATCATCGCGATATCCACGCGCTGCGCGCGTTCTTCGGTGCCAGCGAGCCGGCGCGCGAGTGGTTCCGCGAGGCCGGGGTTTCCAACCACCGCCACGCCGTCGAGGTGCTCGGCTCGGTCGAACTCGCGGCCGGGGAGCACGAGCGCGCGGCCGAGCTGTTTCGCAGTGTCGCAAGTGGCTCGGTGACGGCCGAGTTCGTCAATGCCCTCGCGGTGTCGAGCGCGCTCACCGGCCGGCCCGGCGAGGCGGTGCAGCTGTGGGACCGCGCCCTCCGCGCACCGGCGCCAGCCGAGCTGCGTGTCAACCGCGGTGCCGTGCGCGCGCGGTCCGGCGATCTCGCCAGCGGGCGCGCGGACCTCGAGCGCGCTCTTGCCGAGCAGCCGGATATCGCAGTCGGCTGGGCGAACCTCGCCTGGGTCGAGGCCGCGCTCGGCAACGACGCCGCCGCGGCGAGCGCAGCAGAGCGAGCGGCAGAGCTCGCCAGGCGCCCGCCGCGCGGCTTTCCGTACGGCGTCGGCGACGGCGATCTCGACTACGCCGGCCGGGGGCAACGCTGGCTGTTGCGGCTGACCGGGCCGGCCAGCGCCCCCGGTCTCGAGCTGTACCGGCCGCCGCGCGCACGCTACGGGCCGGAAGCGGGCTAGGCTGCGCGCGTGTCGAGCATTGCCGACCTCCTCACTCGCTATGCGGCCTTCGTCTCGGCTGGCGACGTCGAGAGCATCGTGTCGCTCTACGCACCCGATGCGGAGATCGAGATCCCCGTCGGCGGCCCGGTCCACCGCGGGATCGACGCCGTGCGCGCCTTCTACGCCGGAAACGAGCTCGCCCAGCAGCTCGAAGTCTCGGGCCGCGCCTGCGTAGCGGGCGACGAGGCCGCCGTGCCGATGCGCGCTGTGGTCGTCCAGCAGGGCCGACGACTAGAGCTCGATGTGATCGACGTCGTGAAGGTCGACGCGCACGGACGGCTCGAGCGCCTGCGTGCCTTCTTCGACCTCGCGGGGGCGCGACCGATCGAGGACTAGGTGGCTGACGCGCGCCTGCCGGGCCCGCTAGAAGGTATTGAAGCCGGGAATGAAGCGGCCGGCGTGCGCCCCGCCGTCGACCGGCAGATCGACTCCCGTGCAGTGCAGGCTCGCATCGCTGGCGAAGAAGCACACCGCGTCGGCGATCACCTCGAGTGGCACCTCGCCCGGGATCGCACGGTTGTCGGTGTAGGCGCGCGTCTCGTCGAGAAAGCCAGCCAGCTGCGATGCCCACGGCCCGTACATCTCGACGTTTCCGCCGGCGGGGCACACCGAGTTCACGCGAATCCCATCGCGCCCGAGTTCGAGGGCCGCGGACTTCGCGAGCCCTCGCAGCCCCCACTTCGAGGCGCAGTACGAGGTGATGCCATTCATGCCGATCAGTGAGTCGACCGAGCCGACGTTCACGATCGAGCCGCGGCCCTGCCGACGCATCGCCGGCAGCACCGCGCGGATCCCGAGATACGGGCCGATCGTGTTCACCTCGAGGAGCCGGCGCAGCACCTCGTCGGACGTCTGCGCGATCGTCCCCAGGTGGAGCACCGCGGCGTTGTTGACCAGCACGTCGAGCTGCCCGGCCGCGGCGAGCGCGCGTTCGACGATGCGCTCCCACTCGTCGGTCCGCGTGACATCGTGGGGAACGAACCGGGCGCGCTCGCCGAGCCCTTCGGCAACCTTCGCACCGTCCTCCTCCCGGATATCGCCCAGGAACACAGTGGCGCCGCGCTCGACCAACCGGCGAGCGATCGCCGCGCCAGTGCCGCGCGCCGCCCCAGTCACGATCGCAACCCGTCCCGCGAGATCACTCATGCCCGTCTCCTCCGAGGCGACAGCTTACTCCCGGACATGGTCTGCCGCGAGCAGCACGACTTGTTCGCGCAACCACTCGACGGGTAGGCTGTCGCGGATGAGCGCGCCCTTCATCGATACCCTGAGCCCGGCTTACGACGCCGACATCCACGGCGCACACCGCACGGCGCGCGAGAAGTCGTGGTACGCGCAAACACCGCTCGGCCTGCTGCTCCTGCGCTACCGCGATGTCCAGTGGCTGCTGCGCGATGCGCGGTTTCGCGAGCAGGGTGCGGACGCGCTCGCGCTGGCTGGGATCACCGACGGCCCGCTGCTGGACTGGTTCGGGCAGATCGTGTCGAACCAGGAAGGCAGCGATCACCGACGGCTGCGACAGCTGGTGTCGCAGGCCTTCACGCCGCGTCGCGTCGAGAAGCTGCGGCCGCTGATGCGCGACACGGCAAACGAGTTCCTCGCTGCCTTCGTCGGTCGCGGCCGCTGCGAGTTCGTCTCGGCGTTCGCCGCGCCGTACCCGGTGCGCGTGATCGGCGCCCTGCTCGGCGTCCCGCCCGGGGACTTCGCGCGCTTTCACGCCTGGTCGAGCGATCTCTCGCTGGCCTTCGGTAGTCAGATCGCGCCAGAACGGGCTCGCATCGAGAGGGCACTCGGCAACCTCGAGGACTACGTCGACAGCCTGCTCGCCCTGCGGCGACGCTCCCCGGCGGACGACCTGATCACGGCACTGATCGCGGCCGGCCTGGACGGAGATCGGCTGAGCCCGCAGGAGCTGCGCGCGATGATCACGGTGTTGATCTTCGGTGGGCAGGACACGACGCAGTGCCAGCTCGCTTGCGCGGTCGCAACCTTCCTGGACCACGCCGGCCAATGGGACAGACTCGCCGCCCAGCCGCGGCTCGCTCGCAGAGCGGTCGAGGAGGTGCTCCGCTACGAGCCGGCGGGCTCGGGCTCGCCCCGCCTCGCACTCGAAGACGTCGACTACCGGGGCCTGCGGATCGCCGCGGGCACGGTCGTCGTGCCATCGGCGCCCGCCGCCAATCGGGACCCGGAGGCCTACGACGACCCCGAGCTCTTCGAGATCGCGCGCGATCCCGATCCGCCCATGCTCACCTTCGGCAGCGGTGCGCACTACTGTCTGGGCGCCGCGCTGGCGCGTGCGGAGCTCGAGGAGGCGCTCCCGCTGCTGGCCCGCCGGCTGGCTCGGATCGAGCTGGACGGCGACGCGCGCTGGCGCAGCGGGACCCAGATCCGCGGCCCCGAGCGACTGCCGATCCGCTTTCGAGCTCGCGACTGACTCGTCACCCCGGAGCCCCGATGCCCGCCGCCTTCGAGTTCGACCCCTTCGACCCGAGCTGCTTCGACGATCCATACCCCGCCTACCGGACCCTGCGCCGTGAGCATCCGGTGTACCGGCGCGAGATCGAGGAGCCGCGGGTGTCTCCGCACTACTGGATGCTCTCGCGCGCTGCCGACGTCGACCATGCGCTTGGCGACTGGCAGACCTTCTCGTCCGCCAAGGGCACGCTGATCGACACCGACATCAGTCTGATCCCGCCCAACATGTTCAACATGGATCCGCCTCGGCACGACGAACTGCGGGCCATCCTCGCGCGCGTGCTGACCCCAGCGCGCGTCGCCGGCCTCGAGCGCTCCGTGCGCGACAGCGCCTGCGAGCTGATCGCGGCGGTCCGCGAGCGGGATCACTTCGACGTCGCGACGGAGTACGCACAGCAGATTCCGACGCTGACGATGTGCGAGCTGATGGATCTGCCGACGAGTGATCGCGCGCAATTTCTGAAGTGGAACCTCGATACGCTCGCCGACGGCGACTTCACGGGACCCATCGCGCTCCAGGCATACGCCGAGATGGACGCCTACTGGAAGGGCCTGGTCGCCGAGCGACGCGGGCGACGCGGCCCGGACCTGATCTCGCAGATCCTGCACCACCCGACCGAGAGCCGGGAGCTCTCCGACGCCGAGATCGCGGGCTTCTGCTCGCTGCTGCTCGACGCCTCGCAGAACACCACGATGAACACGATCACCCACGGCATCCTGTCGCTCGCGCGTTTTCCCGACGAACGCAGCAAGCTCGAGCGCGAACCCGAGCGCTGGACGAACGCTCTCGAAGAGCTGCTGCGCTTCGTGTCTCCGGTCCAGGGTCTCGCCCGTTCGACGACCCGCGACGTCACACTGCACGGGCTCACGATTCCGGCCGGCGATCCGGTCCTGGTGCTGTACGGCTCGGCGAACCACGACGAGACGGTGTACCCGAACCCGGACGCGCTCGACTTCGAGCGCGAGGCGCGCGGTCACTGGGCCTTCGGACGCGGGATCCACACCTGTCTCGGCAACGCCGTGGCCCGACTCGAGGTCCGCGTCGCGCTCGAGGAGCTGCTCGCCGCGATCCCGGATTACGACTACGTCGAATCGCGCATCGAGCGCAACCAGCTCGTGCCGACCCGCGGCGTCGCGCATGCCCCGATCGAATTCAGGAGCCGCCGATGAGCAAGCCCCCGATCGATGACGACTACGCCTTCGACCCCGCGAACCCGGCCGAGTCGAAGGACTTCGCGAGGCTCGCCCGGATCCGCCGCGAGCGCCCAGTGTGCCGTCCCGCCGAGAACGTCGTGCTCACCACCCGGCGCGACGCCACACGCGCCGCCTTCCTCGAGTCGAAGCGCTTCTCCTCGGTCGGCGACATGCGCCTGCCGGGCGTCGTCGTCCCCGTCGAGGAGAGCTTCCTCGGCGAGCTCGACGCGCCGCTCCATCCGAAGATCCGCCGCATCCTGATGAAGGGCTTCGCGCGCAGCAGCGCTGCCGCCGCCGAGCCCTGGACGCGCGACAACGTGCGACGCCACCTGGACGCGCTGGCGGCCGGCGGGGGCGGCGATCTGATGCAGGCGCTCGCGATCCCGCTGCCCGGCTCGGTCAGCGCGCACACGCTCGGCATCCCCGACGAGCTCCACGAACGCGTGATGGACTGGTGCAACGAGCTGCTCCACAGCAGCTGGCCGGCGACCGGCAAGACCGAGCGCGGCGAGGGCATCGAAGACAGCTTCCCCGAGCTCAGCGCGACGCTCGACGCATTGATCCGCGAGCGCGAGACGTCGGACCGGGGCGACCTGCTCTCCCTGATGGTGCGGAGCCGCGATGCCGACGGCTGGCAGATCGGCGCGCACCACGTCCGCACATTGACGGTGAACATCCTGGCTGGCTCGTTGTCCGCCAGCTACATGCTGGGCAACCTGCTGTACCGGCTGCTGCGCGACCGGGATTTCGACGCCGCGCTGCGGGCGGATCGCGCGCTGATTGGCGTCGCGGTCGAAGAATCGCTGCGCCTCGAGGCGCCGGTCACCTTTCTGTTTCGGACGGCGCGCGAAGACGGCGAGATCGGCGGCTGTCCGGTCCATCGCGGCGAGCACGTCATGCTCGGTATCGCCGCCGCCAACCGGGACGAGAATGCCTACCAGGACGCCGACCAGTTTCGACTCGACCGCTCCGACCCACCCGAGCACCTTGCGTTCGGCATCGGTCCGCACGTCTGCGTCGGCAACCACCTGACGAGAATGATCGGGCGGGTCGTGCTCGAGGAGACGATCGATCGCTTCGAGATCGGCGCGCTGCGCCTGGCCGACGGCTACGAGTGGGTCTGCGTCGATCACCTGCAGGAGTACGGCCCGGAGACACTCGACGTGGTGCTCGACGGCTGAAGTGCGGTAGAAGGAGACCCTGCAGCATGGCGACATCGTCGAACAAGCTGGACGACCGGGTGGCGATCGTAACGGGCGCGGCCTCTGGAATCGGGCGCGCGAGCGCACACGCGCTCGCCGCGGCGGGCGCCGCCGTGCTGATCGCCGACCGCAACGCCGAGGGCGCTTCGCGCGTTGCCGACGAGATCGAGGCCAGTGGAGGCCGCGCGGCCGCGCAGACGACCGAGGTGAGCAGCGAGGCGTCGATCCGCGAGATGGTGGCAGCCGCGGTTGCGCACTTCGGCGGCATCGACATCCTGCACAACAACGCGGCGGACTCGGACCCGGCCCTGATGGGGCGCGACCTGGAGCTGGCGGACATGGCGGTCGACGTCTGGGACGCGACCTTCGCCGTCAACCTGCGCGGTCCGATGCTCGGTTGCAAGCACGCGATCCCACACATGCTGGAGCGGGGGGGCGGCGCGATCGTCAACACGTCGTCCGTGTCGGGGCAGGTCGGCGATCTGTCGCGCGCCGCATACGGCGCCTCGAAGGCAGGACTCGACTCGCTGACGCGCTACGTCGCCACCCAGTACGGCAAGCGTGGCATCCGCTGTAACGCGATCGCGCCGGGTGTGATCGAAACGCCCGCGCTCGCCGCCAACCTGCCGGCCGAGCAGCTCGCGGTGTTCGAGCGCAGCCACCTGACCCCGCGGCTCGGACGTCCCGCGGACATCGCCGCAGCCGTCGTGTTCCTGGCCTCGGACGACGCGGCCTTCATCACCGGGCAGACGATCGCGGTCGACGGCGGGCTGCTCGCCCACCACCCGACCTTCGGCGAGTTCACGAACGAGACGGGCTGAAGGCGCCGTCGGGCGGCGCCGCTCCACGATCCCGCGATCGACGCGCACCCCTCCGCCACTTGACACGGAGGCGAACAAAAGACGAAAATAAGGCGATGGGCTCTGGATCCCCCACCCGAGCGGCGCACACGCGCCCCGACCCCGCCGCCTCGAGATCGCTCTCGTCGCGGGCCGATCGCCTCCAGGCCCTGCGGCACGACCTGGGCTCCGCCCTGCAACAGGGGCTCGGGATGGAGCCGGACGCCGCAGCCTGCTGCCCCACCGGATTGCCCGAGCTCGACCACCTGCTCGGCGGCGGGCTACCGCAGGGCCGGCTCTGCGAGCTGGTCGGCCCCTCCTCGTCCGGTCGCACCACGCTGGCGCTGGCGCTGCTGGCCACGAAGACCCGGAGAGGACACTGCGCGGGCTGGATCGACGGCGCCGATGCCTTCGACCCGGTCTCGGCAGACGCTGCGGGGGTCGCGCTCGAACGCGTGCTGTGGGTGCGACCGCCTTCCCTGCGCGAAGCACTCCGCTGTGCCGAGCGGTTGCTCGAGACCGAGGGCTTCCCACTGGTCGTGCTCGACCTGACTGCAGGACAGGGCAGCCTGGCGAGCACGAACGACCCGCCCACCTGGCTGCGGCTGGCGCGGCTGGCGGCCGGCACGCAGAGCGCACTGGTCGTGCTCGGCTCCGAGCGCCGCGCGGGGGCCTCGGCCCACCTCGCACTCGAGCTGCAACCGGCCCGAACGCACTGGAGCGAGGGGCTGGTGCTGCTCGAGCAGCTCGAGCTCGAGGTCGTTCTCGCGCGTCATCGCGCCGCCCCGACCGGCCGCAGCGTCCGCATCGCCACAGCCCGATCGCGCGCCGCATGACTGCGAGCAGGCGCGTGGCGTGCCTGCTCGTTTCCGATCTGGTGGTGCAGGCCGAGTTGCGCGCGCATCCCGAGCTGCTCGGTCATGCGTTCGTCGTGGCATCGGGCGACGAAGGACGTGACGAGGTGATCGCGGCCTCGCCCGAGGCAACGCGCGCGAACGTGTGCACGGGACAGAGCGTCGCGCACGCACGTGCGGCCTGCAGCGGACTCATCGTGCGCACCGCATCGCCGGCACGCGAGCGCACTGCGCGCCAGAGCCTGCTCGATGCGGCGCTTTCGCTGTCTCCGCGCGCCGAGCTCGCCGAGCGTTCGGCGGCTCCGTTTGCCGCCGAAGTCGCCGTCTTCCTCGACGCTTCGGGCATCGACACGCTGTTCGAGTCCGAGCGCCACTTCGCGAGTACCCTGCTCGCACACGCCGAAGCGATCGGGCTCGCTGCCGTTGCCGGCGTTGCCAGCTCGCGCTTCGCCGCCCACGGCCTGGCGCGCCGACTGGCGACGCAGCCCGCGGACACCACTCTTCAGGCGCTCTCCCCGAGCGAGGAAGCGGCCGCACTGGCAGCGCTGCCGATCGACCTGCTCGCTCCCGACGACGCGCTCGCGGCACGGCTCACACGCTTCGGCATCTACTGCGTGCGCGATCTGCTGGCATTGCCGCGCACCGCCCTCGCACAGCGACTCGGCTCCGAAGCGGTTCGGTTGGCTGCTCGCGCTCGCGGCGAAGAGATCGAGCCTCCGCTGCCCGAACCGCGGGATCGGCGACTCGAAGAGGCGAGCGATCTCGAGCACGCCATCGGTCAGCTCGAGCCATTGCTATTCGTGGTGCGCGGAATGCTGTCGCGGCTCGTGGAACGCCTCGAGGTGCGCGGGCTGGCCGCCCGCCATCTCGACCTCGAACTCGAGCTCGAAGGGGGCGGACGCGATGCAAGACGCACCGGGCTCTCCTCCCCGACGCTCGACCTGCGGGTGTGGCTTCGCGTGCTCGCCCTCGAGCTGGAATCGAACCCGCCACGGGCCGCGATCGTCGGCATCTCGATCGTCACCGAAGGCAGCGCGCAGCGAGGCGATCAGCTCGATCTGTTCCGGCCACGCGGCCCGAGTCCAGGCGCCCTCGACCGCACCCTCGCCGAACTCGAAGCCCTGTGCGGAAGCGATCGGGTGGGAGCGCCGCGCGTCGCCGACGAGCATCGCCCCGACGCCTACGAGCGCGGGCCGTTCGAGCTGGCTCGGGTCCGCGACGAACCCGCTCGACCCGACGGGGGGCACGCCCCACCCGGCTCGCTCGCGGTGCGGGCGCTGCGCCCTCCGGCGCGCGCCGAGATTCGGGTCGAGGCCGGCACACCCGTCCACATCCGCAGCGCCATCACCAGAGGTCGGATCGTCACGATCTCGGGGCCCTGGCGTACCACGGGAGGCTGGTGGTCGGAGGAAGGACGCTACGCACTCGACCACTACGACATCCAGGTCAGCGACGGCATCGTCGCGCGGCTGTGCTTCGACTGGGTCGAGCACAGCTGGCGGATCGACGCGCTCTACGATTGAGCAGAGCCCCCGCAAGCCGCGAAGCATTCGCGATCGAACGCCACTGCGCGCCTAGAGGACACGCGGACCGAACACCAGCGCAGCGACCACCAGCGCACCGATCGCCGCCAGCAATACGCCGCCCGCCGCGACATCCTTCGCCCGCCCGACGAGCGGATGCGCCTCGGACGACAGCACATCGCCCAGCGCCTCGACCGCGCTGTTGAACGCCTCGGCGACCCACACGAGCGCGGTCGCAACAACGATCGCAAGCCACTCCCCGCGTTCGAGCCCGAAGCCGAGCCCAAGGACGACCACCACCCCCGTCGCCACCGCGTGGATACGCGCGTTGTGCTCGTCGCGCAGCATCGCCCGGATGCCCCGCAGCGCCGGTCCGAAGCTGCGAACCCGATCCGCCAGCCGGAACCCGCTCACGGAGACACCGCAACGCTCTCTGGCCAGCCCGTGATCGGCGCCAACCGAACGTCGATTACAACCGGAAAACCCATACGCGAGACGGTACCACCGCGACGTCTCGCCGGCCCGACCCAACTCCGCGCATCGCATAACAGCCGATTCGATCCGGAGACGTCGATGACCCCGAAGGCAGACCGCGCCACTACGACTCGCCGCGCTTGATCTGGTGCGACAGGGCGGCCCGCTCCGCGCTTCCCTGCCCGCCGCGAGTCACAGTGTCGCGGCCGAACCGATCGGTCAGTGCGTCGACGGCGCGGTTCAGGTCCTTGCGCTTGCGCGCGTGCTCGCTCGCCGTCTCGAACAGCGTGAGCTGCGCGTCCTCGCCGACCAGGTTGGTGACACCGACGCCGATCAATCGGACCGGCTCGTCGAGGGCGCCGCGCCGCAGCAGGGCCGCCGCCTCACGAGCCAGCACGTCGCCGTCGTCGCTCGGCTCGGCCAGCGTCGCGCGGCGGGTGTGCAGCGGGTAGCCGCGGGCGCCGGGGGTACGGCGACGGCCGAAGCGCCACTTGAGCACGACGGTTCGCGCCCGCAGCCCGTCGCGCCGAAGTCGGCGCGCGACGGACTCGGCATGGCTGAGGATCGTCGCCTCGAGCTCGCGCGGGTCGGCGACATCGCTGGCAAAGGTGTTCTCCTCGCTGTACGAGACTGCATCGCGGGACGGCTCGACCTCGCGCACGTCCTCACCGCGCGCTAGTCGCGCGAGCTCGCTGCCCCAGTCGCCGAGCTCGCGCGCGAGCCACTGCGCGTCGGCGCGCGCGACGTCGCCGACCGTCGCGAGGCCGAGCCGCAGCAAGCGGCGCTCGGCCACCGCACCCACGCCCCAGATGCGGCGCACGGGCAGCGGATCGAGGAAGGCGCCCACGTCTTCGCGCGGCACCTCGAGCAGCCCGTCGGGCTTGGCCGCGTCGCTCGCAATCTTGGCGACCAGCTTGACGGGAGCGATGCCGACCGAGACGGCGAGTCCGATCTCGCTGCGCACGCGCTCGCGCAGCCGGATCCCGATCTCGCGAGCCGGCCCGAGCAGGCGCTCGCTGCCGGTCAGGTCGAGGAAGGCCTCGTCGAGCGAGAGTCCCTCCACCTCCGGAGTGAAATCGCGGAAGATTTCGAAGATCCGGCGACTCTCCCGCGTGTAACGCGCCATGTCGCCGCGCAGGTAGACGCCGTGCGGACACAGCTCGCGCGCGCGATAGGTAGGCATCGCCGAGTGCACACCGAACTCGCGCGCCTCGTAGCTGGCGGCCGAGACCACGCCGCGGCTCCCGGTGCCGCCGACGATCACGGGCTTGCCGCGCAGCGAAGGCTCGTCGCGCTGCTCGACCGAGGCGTAGAACGCGTCCATGTCCGCGTGCGCGATCACGCGCCGCGGCGATCGTGCCTCTGGCAGCGGGTCGCGCCGGCTGCCGCTCCGAGCGCCCTCCCCTCTACCAATCGCCGACATTGGGCATCGACGCCCAGGGCTCCGCGGGCTCGAGGGCGTCTCCCTTCTGCAGCAGCTCGATCGAGATGTCGTCGGGCGAGCGCACGAAGGCCATGTGCCCGTCGCGCGGCGGCCGGGCGATGCTGACGCCGCCGTCCATCAGCTGCTGACAGATCGCGTAGATGTCATCGACCTCGTAGGCCAGATGGCCGAAGTTGCGGCCGCCGCCGTACTCCTCGGGATCCCAGTTGTGGGTGAGCTCGACCTGTGCGCTCTCGCCGCCGGGGGCGGCAAGGAACACCAGCGTGAAGCGACCCGGCGCAACGTCGTAGCGATTCAGCTCGACCAGACCGAGCTTGTTGCAGTAGAAATCGAGCGACGCGTCGAGATCCGTGACGCGCACCATCGTGTGCAGATATCGCAGGGACACAGAACCTCCAGACGACCGATTCGGGCGCTCGCGCGAATCAGTCGAGGCTTCGCACGATGTCGGCCGCGGCGCGCAGACCGCTGGCGAGTGCGCCCTCAGTATACGGGCCGCCGGCGTGCCGCGACGCGAGGGCTCGAGCCCGATCGTCGCAATGGAGAAGCCGAGCGCGCGGGGCAGGTGGACGCGGTGGAACGGCTGCGAGCGCGGCAGCTCGTCGAGCAGTGAGTGCACGACAACGGCGCGCGGACTCTCGGCCGCCTCGAAGTAGCTGCGCTCTTCGGGGCTGAGCTTCGGGCAGAGCGCAGCCACGCACGGCCCCGGCAGCGCCACCACGGCGGCATCGGCAAACATGCGCCGCTCGCGCAGTCCGATGCGATAGCGCACGCGGGCTCCACCCGCCTCGTTCTCGACCGCGTGCACGCGCGCGCCACAGCGGATCGACAAGTCGGCCGCGAGGGCTCGGCGGCTCCCCGCCGCTCGGTCTGCGCTGGACTTGACGGATAGCGAAAATAAAGCGAAAGTATAGCCGTCGCATTGTCTCCTGGAGTCCCCCATGCGCCCCCGCAGCACCCCTGGCGGTAGCCCCGTACGGGGCACACTGGCCCACGACTACGTCGAGCTGCGCTGTCGCAGCGCCTTCTCATTCCTGGAGGGCGCGTCCAATCCCGAAGAGCTCGCCCAGTGCGCCGGCGAACTCGACTACCCGGCACTCGCCCTGGCCGACCGCGACGGCGTCTACGGCGTACCGCGCTTCCACGCCGCTGCGCAGCAGGCCGGTGTGCACGCCATCGTCGGCGCCGAGCTCTTCCTGGGCTCCGATCGCCGCCAGCGCCTGCGGCTGTTGGTCGAGTCGCCCCGCGGTTGGCGCCAGCTGGGACGGCTCGTCACCGACGCCCACGCCGGGCGCAGCAAGCGCGAGGCCTGGGTCAGCTGGGACCAGGTCGAAGAGCACGCCGAGGACCTGTGCGCACTGGTGGCGGGCGACGCGCTGCTCGATGCGCGCTGGCTCGATCGCGCGCTCGGTGTGTTCGGCAACCAGCGGTTGCGTGTCGACGTCGCGCGTCCGCTCGATCGCAGCGTTGCCCGCGCCGGACAGCGAGCGGCTGCCCTGGCCGAAGCACTGGGTGTCGGGGTCGTCGCATCGGGCGACGTGCGCTGTGCGCGTCCGGCCGACCGCACGCTGCTCGACGCACTGAACTGCCTGCTCCACAAGACCACGCTCGAGGCGGCGGGACGGCGGCTGCTGCCCAACGGCGAGCGGCACCTGCAGCCGCGCGAAGCGATCGCCGCGCGCTTCGCCGATCGCCCCGACTGGGTGCGCGGCACCCGCGCCGTGGCCGAGCGCTGCGCCTTCCGGCTTTCGGACCTCGACTATCGCTTCCCGACCTTTCCGGTGCCGCCGGACGAGACGCAGGCCTCGTGGCTGCGCGCGCTGACCTGGGCGGGCGCACGCGAGCGCTATGGCGACCCGGTGCTGCCGCGCGCGCGCCGACAGCTCGAGCACGAGCTCGACGTGATCGAGAAACTCGATCTCCCCGGCTACTTCCTGATCGTCCACGACATCACCGAGTTCGCGCGCGGCCGCCGCATGCTGGCTCAGGGGCGCGGCTCGGCGGCCAACAGCGCCGTCTGTTATGCGCTCGGCATCACGGCCGTCGATCCGGTCGGCATGGAGCTGTTGTTCGAGCGCTTCCTGTCGGAGGAGCGCGGCGAGTGGCCGGACATCGACATCGACCTGCCGTCGGGCGACCAGCGCGAGGACGTGATCCAGTACGTGTTCGCCAAGTACGGCGAGCACGGCGCGGCGATGACGGCCAACGTCATCACCTATCGCACGCGCATGGCGGTGCGCGAGATGGGCAAGGTGCTCGGGCTCGAGAGTGACGCGATCGGCCGACTGTCGAAGCTGCTCGCCAGCTTCGGCTTTCGCGACGATCCGGGAGACGAAGCGGTCGAGCTGCGCCGCTCGCTGCGCGAGGCCGGCGTCGACCCCGACGCACCGCGCATCGCCAAGCTCCTGAACCTGGTCGGGCGCATCCAGGGCCTCCCCCGCCATCTCGGACAGCACAGCGGCGGCGTCGTGATCGCGGCCGGCCGCCTCGACGAAGTCGTCCCGATCGAGCCCGCCTCGATGGAGGGGCGCCGCGTGGTGCAGTGGGACAAGGAGGACTGCGCGGACCTCGGCATCATCAAGATCGACCTGCTCGGCCTGGGCATGCTCGCCGCGCTCGAAGAGATGATCCCGATGATCCGCGCGCACGAGGACGTCGAGATCGACCTGGCCCATCTGCCGCCCGACGATCCCGAGACCTACGCCATGATCCGGCAGGCGGACACGATCGGAACCTTCCAGATCGAGAGCCGCGCCCAGATGGCGACCCTGCCCCGGCTCAAGCCCGCGTGCTTCTACGACCTGGTGGTCGAGATCGCGATCATCCGTCCCGGCCCGATCGTGGGACAGATGGTGCACCCGTATCTCAACCGACGCGCTGGCCGCGAGCCGGTCACGTATCCGCACCCGTCGCTCGAACCCATCTTGCGCCGGACGCTGGGCGTGCCGCTGTTCCAGGAGCAGCTGCTGCGCATCGCCATGACCGCGGCCGGCTTCAGCGGCGGCGAGGCCGAAGAGCTGCGGCGCGCCATGGGCTTCAAGCGATCGGCCGAGCGCATGAAGCACATCGAGCAGCGGCTGCGCGAAGGGATGAGCGAGCACGGCATCACCGGCGACGCCCAGGAAGAGACCGTGCGACACATCTCATCGTTTGCGCTCTACGGCTTCCCGGAATCGCACTCGGCATCGTTCGCGCTGATCGCCTACGCCTCGTCCTACCTCAAGCGCCACCACCCGGCGGCCTTCCTGGCCGGCCTGCTCAACGCCTGGCCGATGGGCTTCTACAACCCGGCCACGCTGGTCAAGGACACCCAGCGCCACGGGGTCGAGGTGCGCCCGATCGACGTCACGCGCTCGCGCTGGAAGTGCACGCTCGAGGGGCGCGCCGCCGAGGCCCCGGTGGCCGTACGCATCGGGCTGCGCTTCGCCCACGGCCTGCGCGAGCACACGGCCGAGCAGCTCGTGGCCGAGCGCACCGAGCGCCCGTTCGAGGATCTCGGCGACCTCGTGCGCCGCACCCGCTTCCAGCGCGAAGAGCTCGACACGCTGGCCGAGCTGGGTGCCCTGGCGAGCCTGCCGGGCGCCTCCGACGAGCGCCGCGCCGCGCTGTGGCAGGTCGCGGGCATCGAGCGCGACAACCGCTCGCTGTTTGCCGGCCGCAGTGTCGGCGACGACGCGAGCCCACTGCCCGAGCTGGACGCGCTCGAGACGACACTCGTCGACTACCGGCTGGCCGGCATGACGACGGGCCCGCAGATCATGACCCACCTGCGTGCGCAGCTGCGCGAGCGCGGCGTGCTGAGCGCCGCCGAGCTGCGCGAGACCGCGAACGGGCGCTGGGTGCGAATCGCGGGCCACGTGATCGTGCGCCAGCGCCCTGGCCCGGCTCGCGGCGTCTGCTTCATCACGCTCGAGGACGAGACGGGCACCGCCAACGGAGTGCTGATGCCCGACGAGTTCCGCCGCTTCCGCAACCCCCTGCACTCGGCTCCGCTCCTCGAGATCGCCGGCCCGGTACAGAACGTCGAAGGCGTGATCCACGTTCGCGTGCGCGAGCTGCACCCGCTGACGACGCGCGGCGAGCTGCCAGGTTCGCACGACTACCGTTAGAGCCCGGCCGACGGCCCGTGCAAGCGACGCACATTCCGCGCCCCTGGCGCGCGGGGCGGTGCCCGCGCCTTTCGCCGGGACTAGCTGGAATCGCTGACGAAGCCCTTGACGCGCTCTGCGAGGGCGTCCGGCGTGAAGCCGAACTCCTCGGCCAGTGCCGCGGCCGGAGCCGAGGCGCCGAAGCGATCGATGCCGTAGATCATCCCCCTGCGGCCGACGAGCTTGCGAAAGCTCTCGGCGCGCCCGGCCTCCACCGCGACGACCTTCGTGCCATCGTCGGGCACCAGCGCCTCGACGAACGCCTCGCCCTGCTCCTCGAGCAGCTCCAGGCACGGCACCGACACGACACGCGCGGCCACGCCGCACGGCTCGAGCTTGTCGGCGGCCTCGCAGGCGAGCCGCACCTCGGTGCCGGTCGCCAGCAGCACCACGTCCGGCTTGCCATCGGGCTCGATCACCGTGTAGGCGCCGCGGTGGACGTCCTCGAGCCGGAACGGCGCGCGCCGATCGAGCGGCGCAACCTTCTGGCGCGACAGCGACAACAGCACCGGCCCCTCGGCGTGCTGCACGATCCAAGCGTAGGCCGCTGCCGTCTCGAGCCCGTCCGCCGGGCGGAACACCTTGAGCCTCGGGATCGCGCGCAGCGAATCGAGCTGCTCGATCGGCTGGTGCGTCGGACCGTCCTCACCCACGAAGATCGAATCGTGCGTGAAGACGAAGATCGAGCGCAGCCCCATCAGCGCCGACAACCGGATCGACGGCCGCATGTAGTCGCTGAAGATCAGGAAGGTGCCCGAGTACGGCAGGAAGGTGCCATCGAGCGCGATGCCGTTGGTGATCGCGGCCATCGCGTGCTCGCGAATGCCGAAGTGGATGTTTCGGCCCGCGAACGGATCGACCCCGTCCCCGGCACCCGGACCGACGACGGGCGTCCCCGACAGCACCGGCGGCGCCGCCGAGCCGGCGAGGTCGGCGGAGCCGCCGACCATGTACGGAACGTGCTCGGAGAGCTTCTGCAGCGCGTGCTTGCTGTGATTGCGCGTCGCGTCGGCACTCTCGGCTCCATCGGCGAGCAACTCGATCAGGTTCGCCGGCGACCGGCGGGCGCGGGCGTCCTCGTAGGCCTGGGCGCGCTCGCCGTTGGCCTGCGCCCAGCGGTCGAATGCCGCGTCGCGCTGCTGGCGCTCGGCACGCTTGTCGGCTGCTCGCGCGCTGCAGTAGGCGCGCACCTCGTCGGGCACGAGCAGCTTCGGCTCGAGCGGCCAGCCGAGGTTCTGCTTGGCGGCCACGACGCCCTCCGCACCGAGCGCCGCGCCGTGCGCCTTGCTCTTGCCCTCGACGGTGGGTGCGCCGCGGCCGATCGTCGTGCGCGTCACGATGATCGAGGGCCTTGCGGTCTCGGCTCTGGCTCCCTCGATCGCGGCATCGATCGCCTCGAGGTCTTCGCCATCGACCGATTGCACGTGCCAGCCAATCGCGCTGAAGCGCGCCGGCACGTCCTCGCTGAAGCTCAGGCTCGTCGGGCCGTCGATCGTGATCTGGTTGTCGTCGTACAGGTAGACGAGGTTGCCGAGGCCGAGATGCCCGGCCAGCGACGCCGCCTCGTGCGCCACGCCCTCCATCAGATCGCCGTCGCTCACGATGCCGTAGACGATGTGGCTGCCGGGGCCGTCCGCAGCGCCGCCGGCGAACTGCGCGGCCGTGAGCTTGCCCGCCAGCGCCATCCCGACGCCGTGGCCGAACCCCTGGCCGAGCGGCCCCGTCGTGACCTCGACGCCCGGCGTGTCGCCGTACTCGGGGTGTCCGGGGGTCTTGCTGTGGAGCTGTCGGAACTGCGCGATGTCGTCGTGGCTGACGTCGTAGTCGAACAAATGCAGCAACGAGTACAGCAGCATCGAGGCGTGACCGGCCGACAGCACGAAACGATCGCGCAGCGGCCAGGCGGGGTCGCTCGAGTCGAAGCGAAGGTGCTTGTCCCACAGCAGCAGGGCGGGACGTGCAAGGCCCATCGGGGCCCCGGGGTGGCCGCTGTTGGCGCTCTCGACGGCATCGACCGCCAGGAATCGGATGGTGTTCTCGACCTGCTCGCGCAAACTGGGAGTGAGCTCGGGTGCCATGTGGGGCGTCTCCGGGAAGAGGTCCGTCGCAGGACCGGGAATCGTTAGGGTCGTTGGCAGACGGGGGAGCGAGGACGACGCGCTCGACTGTAACGCCGATGGCCGGGCGGCGGAAGCGCCTGACCCGCGCTGCGCGTCGGCGCGGGCTCCAAAACGTCGTTTCGGCCCGACGGGAACACGCCGGACGACTCAGTCGGCCAGCCAGCTTGCCGGGATGCAGGCGTACTGGCCGAGCCAGCCCGCGAGGGCTTCGACGAGGCTCGGCTCGCGCCGTGCCTGGGCAATCACGTAGGCGTGAACCGCGCGGACGTCGTCGGGTGAGAGCACATCCGCAAAGCCCGGCATGCCGCGACCGACAAAGGCGCCGTCGAGCACGATCGCCGGCCAGGCTCGGTGGATCGCCCGCGTCGAGCGGCGCAGATCGGGCAGCAGCCCGCCGGACTTCGTCCCGATCCCGTGACAACGAAAGCAGTGGTTGTGGTAGAGGGCGGCGCCCCGCTTCACGGTGACGGCGTCCGCGCGCAGTGGCGGCGGGTCGGGCGCGCGCGGAGACCGCGGGCGCACCTCGGGCAGCGTCGCCGTGCCGCCCAGCTTGTAGGCGATCACGTAGCCAGCATTCTGGTAGTCGAGCACCGTCAGGTTGAGCCCGGCGGAACCGCCCGCGCCGGCCACGACTGCCACATACTGCTCGCCATCGAGCTCGTAGCTCACGGGACCGGCCATCAACGCGATGCCGACGTCCGACGCCCAGAGCTCGCGCCCATCGCGGGCGTGATAGGCGACCAGACGGCCATCGCCGCTGCCGTGGAACACCAGCTCTTCGCCGGTGGCGAGCGCGCCGCCGTTGATCTCGCTGCGGTGCGGGGCGCGCCAGACTCGCCGCCCAGCCACCGGATCCCAAGCCGTCAGGTGCGTCGGGTCGCAGAAGCGCAGCGAGCGCTCGAAACCGTCGAGCGACTCGGCGAGTGCGGGAAAATCTTCGCCGGTGCTGAACGTCCCGCGCACCAGCTGCGGCCGCTTCGCAGCCTGGAAGCGATAGGCGTACTCGTAGGTGGGCAGATAGACGAGCCCCGTCTTTGGATGGAACGCCATCGGATGCCAGTTGTGCCCCCCGGTGACGCTCGGCACCACGAAGCGCGGCTCGTCGTGCCAGTCGGCGCGGCCCGTCTCGACGGGCCGGCCCGTCGCGAGCTCGATGTGGCTGGCCCAGCTGGTCGTCACGTAGGGCTCGGCCGAGAGCAGCTCACCGGTGGCGCGATCGAGCAGGTAGAAGAAGCCGTTCTTCGGCGCCTGCATCAGCACCTGGCGAACCCGACCGCCGAACTCGAGATCAGCCAGCACCATCTGCTGGGTGGCGGTGAAGTCCCAGTTCTCGGCGGGCGTCGTCTGGTAGTGCCAGACCAGCCGTCCAGTCTTGGGTCGCAGCGCCAGGATCGAGGCCAGGAAGAGGTTGTCGCCCCCGCCCGGGCTGCGCACTTCGCGGTCGTAGGGCGAGCTGTTGCCGACGCCGACGTAGAGCAGATCGAGCGCGGGGTCGTAGGCCATCGAGTCCCAGACGGTGCCGCCGAGCCCCCACTCCCAGGCCGAATCGGGGCTCCAGGTCGCGAGCGCGCGATCGAGCTCGGGATGCTCCTGCGGCTGATCGGGCCGGCGCGGCACGGTGTAGAAGCGCCAGCGCAGCGCGCCGCTCGCCGCATCGTAGGCGCTGACGTAGCCGCGCACGCCGAACTCGGCACCGCCGTTGCCGATCACGACGAGATCCTTCACTACGCGCGGCGCGCCAGTGATCGTGTAGGGCAACGACTCGTCGGTCGTCTGCACCTGCCAGATGGGCACCCCGGTCTTCGCGTCGAGCGCGATCAGTCTGCCGTCGAGGGCACCGAGGTAGACGCGCCCCTTCCACACGGCGACACCGCGGTTCACCACGTCGCAACAGGCGTCGCGTCCCTTGGCGCGCGGTACCTGCGGGTCGTAGCGCCACAGCTCGCGCCCGCTGCGCGCGTCGAGCGCGAACACGATGCTCCAGCTCGCGGTGGCGTAGAGCACGCCGTCGACGACGATCGGCGTCGCCTCGTGCCCCCGGTGCTCACCGGTCGCGTAGACCCAGGCCGGAGCGAGCGAGCCCACGTTCTCGGCGGTGAGCTGCGCGAGCGGTGAGTAGCGTTGCTCGCCGTAGTCGCGGCCGTGCGACGGCCACTCGAAGGCGCGCGCGGCCCGAATGCGCGCCTCATCGACCCAGGCAACGCGCGACGCGTCTTCGGCCGCCGCGCCGGCGGCAAGCCACAGGGCCGCAGCCGCTGTGCCAAGCGCTTTCAGCGGGCGCTCGCGGCCCGAACCCGCGCGACGACCTCGAGCACTTCGTCGTGGATCGGCCCGCACGTCGCGACCACGCCGCGGTTGTGCTCGAGCGTGCGGCCCTGCGCGAAGTCGAGCGCGCGGCCTTCGGCATCGGTGACACGGCCACCCGCGCACTCGACCACCAGCTTGCCGGCCGCGTGATCCCAGATCTTCTCGCGGTAGTCCTTGCGAGTCGGCATGCGCAGGTAGATCTGCGCGTCGCCGCGCGCGATCGCCGCGTACTTGCACTGGCTGTCGATGCGATAGGGCCCACGCGTGATCCCGAGCTGCTCGGCGATGCGGGCCGACTCGTCCTGGTTCGAGTGACCCGACTCCACCGACTCGCAGAAGCGCGCCTCGGCGGGCGAAGACAGCCGCGTGACCTGGATGGGCTGGCCGCGCGGCCCCACCCCTTCGAGCGCCAGCACCTCGGCCCCACGCCCCTCCACCGCGCTGAACACGGCGCCGGCGGCGGCCTCCGCGCCGCCTCCCGCCATCAGATTGGGGCAGCCGAGCACGCCGAGGACGACCTGACCCTGCTCGATCAGCGCGAGCGCCACCGCGTACTGCTCGCCGCGCAGAAAGCCCTTGGTGCCGTCGATCGGATCGAGCGTCCAGTAGCGGTCGCCCGACGCATCCGCGCCGCCGAGGTCGATCCAGTCGAGCACCTGCTCGAGCTCGGTTTCGCCCACCTGTTCTCCGACCCGCTCGGCCACCGCGGCCGCGAGCGGCGCCTGGTCCGGTGCGCGCAGCGCGGCCGAGTCCTCCTCGCCGACCACGCGTGTTCCCGGCAGCGCCGCGGCGAGCATCCGGCAGACGATCGCCTGCGACGCGAAGTCGGCCACGGTCACCGGGCTCTTGTCGTGCTTCTCGAGCGTCTCGACACCGACCAGCTTGCGCTGCACGGCGATACAAACCCGCGATGCCGCGCGCACCGCGTCGACCGCCGCGGCGAGCTCGGCATCTCGTTCGGTCATCGAACTCTCCTGCGCGAGCCCTGGGCCGGGCGCATCGACGTGGTCGGGGTGGAGGGATTCGAACCCCCGACGCTGAACCCCCAAAGTTCAGGCTCTACCACTGAGCTACACCCCGAGAGCCACAAGGCTACCCGCGGGATCGGCGCGTGGGAACCCCTTCGTCCCCGTGCTATCTCCCCCGAGGCGGCCCGAATCGCCTATCCCAGGAGTACTTCCGTGAGCGCCAACACGCTCTTCGACAAAGTCTGGGACCAGCACACCGTGCGCGAACTCCCAACCGGCCAGACCCAGCTGTTCATCGGCACCCACCTGATCCACGAAGTCACCAGCCCGCAGGCGTTCGCAATGCTGCGCGAGCTCGGGCTCGCGGTGCGCTTTCCGGAACGAACCTTTGCCACCGTCGATCACATCATCCCGACCGACTCGCAGATCCGGCCCTTCGCCGACGAGCTGGCCGAAGCGATGATGAGCGAGCTCGAACGCAACTGTCGGGACTACGGCATCACCTTCTTCGACTCGGCCAGCGGACACCAGGGCGTGGTCCACGTGATCGGCCCCGAGCTCGGGCTCACACAGCCCGGGATGACGATCGCCTGCGGCGACTCCCACACCTCGACACACGGCGCCTTCGGCGCAATCGCGTTCGGCGTCGGCACCAGCCAGGTGCGCGATGTGCTCGCGACCCAGACGCTGGCGATGGCTCGGCTCGCGGTGCGGCGCATCGAGGTCAGCGGAAAGCTCGGCAGCGGCGTGCACGCCAAGGACGTGACGCTGGCCATCATCCGCAAGCTCGGGGTCAACGGCGGCGTCGGCTTCGCCTACGAGTACGGCGGCGACGTCTTCGATTCGCTGACGCTCGAGGAGCGCATGACCGTCTGCAACATGGCCATCGAGGGCGGGGCGCGCTGCGGCTACGTGAACCCAGACGAAGCGACCTTCGAGTACCTGCGCGGGCGTCTTCACGCGCCCGAGGGCGACGCCTTCGAACGTGCCGTGCAGGGCTGGCGCAGCGTCGCGAGCGGCGCCGATGCGAGCTACGACGACCGGGTGGAGTTCGACGGAGCCGAGATCGCGCCGTCGGTCACCTGGGGCATCAACCCCGGACAGAACGCCGGAATCGGCGAGTGCATCCCCCGAGCGAGCGAGCTGCCCGACAGCGAGCGCCCACAGCTCGAGGAGGCACTCGAGTACATGGGACTGCGCCAAGGCGATCCGATCGCCGGCACGCCGATCGACGTCGCGTTCATCGGCTCGTGTACCAACGGCCGCCTCTCGGATCTGCGCGCGGCGGCCCGGGTCGCGCGCACCGGGCAGGTACAGCCTGGCGTGCGCGCGCTGGTGGTGCCGGGCTCGCAGGAGGTGGCGCGCCAGGCCGAGGCCGAAGGGCTCGACGAGACGTTTCGCGCGGCCGGCTTCGAGTGGCGCGAGCCAGGCTGCTCGATGTGTCTCGCAATGAACCCGGACAAGCTGATCGGCCGGGAGATCTGTGCGTCGTCGAGCAACCGCAACTTCAAGGGGCGCCAGGGCTCACCGACCGGTCGAACGCTGCTGATGTCACCCGCCATGGTCGCGGCCGCGGCAATCCGCGGCGAGGTCGCCGACGTGCGCGAGGTGTTGTAGATGGCCGAGCGAACCATCGAACAGGTGGTGGGCAGCGCCGCGGTACTGCGCGGTGACGATATCGATACCGACCGCATCATCCCGGCGCGTTTCATGAAGGTCGTGACCTTCGACACGGTGGGTGAGCATCTCTTCGAGGACGATCGCAAAGCCGCCAAGGGCGACCACGCGCTCGATCAGGAGCACTACCACGGCGCGCGCATCCTGGTGGTCGGTCGCAACTTCGGCTGCGGCTCCTCTCGCGAGCACGCACCTCAGGCGCTGATGCGGTTCGGCTTCGACGCCTTCGTCGGCGACTCGTTTGCCGAGATCTTTTCCGGCAACTGCACGGCGCTCGGGCTGCCGTGCGTCGTGCTCGACGAAGACGATCTCGCGGCGCTGATGGACGCGGTCGAGCTCGCTCCGGACCAGTCGGTGCGCGTCGACGTCGAGGCCGAGACCGTGACGTCGCGCGCCGGCGTCGCGCGAGCCCGTATCCCCGCCGGCACCCGCCAGCAGCTGCTCGAGGGCACCTGGGACGCGACCGCGGTCCTGCTCGACGCGGGCGATGAGATCGAAGCGACCGCCGAGCGTCTTGCGTACGTCACCGGATTCTGAGACACACTCGCGGCATGCGCCTCGGTGAAATCCGTCACCCCGAACGCGCCAGCGGCCCGAAGCCGCTTGCCGGCGTGCGGATCCTCGCGGTCGAGCAGATGCAGGCCATGCCGTACGGCACACAGCTGCTCAGCCATCTCGGGGCCGATGTGGTCAAGGTCGAGGCGCCGGGCCGCGGCGACTCCGCGCGTGCGTCTCGCCCGACGATCACCGAGCTCGATGGCAGGTCGGTCGGTGCGACCTTCCTGCGCAACAACCTGAACAAGCGCAGTGTCGCGATCGACATTCGACGACCCGAGGGCCGCGACCTCGTGCTGCAGCTCGCACGTCGCTTCGACGTCTTCGCCGAGAATTCGCGCTCCGGCTGGATGGCGCGCCACGGCCTGGGCTACGCGGACCTCGCCGCCGCGAACCCGCGCATCGTCTACGCCTCGGTCTCTGGCTTTGGCAACCTCGAGCCGAGCCCCTACGACGGCTGGGCGGCCTACGCACCGATCGCCGAGGCGATGGCGGGCGTCTACGAGCCGACACGAAAGGAGGGCGCGCCGCCCGCCGTGGTCGTGGCCGGCGCACTCGGGGACAACACGGCGGCGCTGTTCTGCGTGATCGGGATCCTGGCTGCGCTGCGCCAGGCGGAGGCGACCGGGCGTGGACAGCACGTCGATGTCGCGATGTACGATGCGATGATCGCGATGACCGACATGGTGCCCTTCATGTGGTCGGTCGGTGAGCCGAGACAGGCGGCAACTGCGGGGCGGACCGGCATCGTCGAGGCATATGCCGCGCGCGACGGTCACTTCGTGGTTGCGATCTTTCGCGAGCACCAGTTCCGCAAGCTGGCCGAGATCGTCGGCGAGCCGGGGTGGCTCGAGGATCCTCGCTTCGCGACGCGCGAGGACTGGGCCCGGCACCGCAACGACGTCGTGCGACCCGCGCTCGAGCGCTGGGCCCGCGAGTACACCAAGCTCGAGGCCGCGCGCCTGCTGAACGAGGCCGGAATCGCCGCCGGCCCCAGCAACGACGCCGCCGACCTGCGAAGCGACCCGCACGTTGCAGCGCGCAACATGCTGATCGAAGTGCCGCGGCACGATCGCCCGGACGATCACCCGCCGATGCTGATCCACGGCAACCCGATCAAGCTCTCGGCAACTGCCGAGGGGCCTGTCGAGCGCTTCCCGACGGTCGGTCAGCACACCGACGAGGTGCTCGCCGCAGAGCTCGACCTCGGAACCGAGGAGCTCGCGCAGCTACGGGCCGACGAGCTGATCGGTTGAGGCGGGACGCGTCGGCCGAGACAGCAGGTAGGTCGCCACCACCAGGTCGAAGCCCAGACAGGCGGGTGCGTACCAGGCGGGCATGTACGAGAGGTCGGCGACGCGCGGTGCGGCCACATCCCAGACCGCGTGGAGCGCCCAGCCCGCACCCAGCAGCCAAGACCAGCGCGCCGCGCCGCCGACCCCGATCACGACGAACAAGCCCACGCCAGCGAACGCGACCCCGAGCTCGGGCGGGGGCTCGACGCCCAGCCCGTGCGTCAGGTAGATCGCCGCCGCGACGACCAGGCCCAACGCGAACCACCACGGCTCGCCGCGTCCGATCCAGCGAACTCCCGCGATCCAGAGGCCCGCACCGACAGCACCGAACACCAGAGCGATTGCGTAGGCCACCTAACGTCGTTCGAACTTCGGATCGCGCTTCTCGAGGAAGGCAGCAATGCCTTCGCTGCGATCTTCGGTGGCGAACGAGAGCCCAACGGCCTGCTGCTCGAGGGCGTGCGCGGTGCGGATGTCTGCATCCTGTCCCTGCTGCATCACCCGCTTGGCGGCCGCGACCGCCAGTGGGCCGTTGCGGCCGATCGCCTCGCCCGCGCCGAGCGCGGCCTCGAGCAGCTCGTCGGGCTCGAAGACGCGGTTCGCAAGACCCAGGCGGAGCGCCTCGGGCGCCGAGATCGGCGCGCCAGTGAGCACCAGCTCCCGGGCCCATGCGATGCCGACCCGCCGCACCAGGCGCGTCGTGCCGCCGAAGCCCGGCAGCAGGCCCAGGCTCACCTCGGGCTGGCCGAAGCGCGCCGCGGTCGAGGCATAGATCCAGTCGCAGGCCAGCGCGAGCTCGCAGCCGCCGCCGAGCGCAAAGCCGTTGACCGCGGCAATCGTGGGGATCGGAAGCTCTTCGAGCGCGGCGAGCACGCCGTGGCCGAGGCGACTGAAGGCGAGCGCCTCGACTGGAGACATGCCGCGCATCTGCTCGATGTCCGCGCCGGCCGCAAACGCCCTGCCCTCGCCGGTCAGCACGAGCGCGCCGATCTCGGAGGCGTCCGCCACGCGCTCGATCTCCTCGCCGAGGGCCTCGAGCAACGCCCGGTCGAGCGCGTTGAGTGCCTTCGGGCGGTCGAGCGTGAGCAGCGCTACTGCGCCGCGTCGCTCGCTTCTCAGGATCGGCTCCGACACGGTCGCCTCCGGTCTGGGGCCTCGGGCCTGCCGCCCCAGGGCGCGCGAAGCTACCACGGCCCGGAAAACCGCGACTGCGTGATATCGTCCGCAACCAGACACGGGGAGGGCCGGTGTGTCCGATGTCCAGTCCGACGGGAGCATTTCGAAGGTCGCCACCACGGGCGCCCTGGTCGCTGCGATCGCCGCCTCGCTGCCTGCAGTCGGCGTCCTCGGGATCCAGATCGGCCTGCTTCCGCCGATGGTCGGGTTCGGCCTCTTCACTGCGGGGGCCGCGCTCGGCGGTCTGCTCGCTCTACTGCTCGGGATCGTCGGGACGGTACTCACCCGCGGCGGAGACGATCCGGAGGGTCGCAAGCGTGCGTTCACCGCCCTCGCCGGCGGCGTCGCGCTGCTCGGCATCGTCGCCATCGCGGGCTCGTCCGGCGCCGACCTGCCGCCGATCAACGACATCACGACGAATCTCGACGACCCGCCCGCCTTCGCGGACGACCCCTCTGGCCGCGATCGCGACATGAGCTATCCCGCGGACTGGAAGCCGCTGGTGCGCGAGGCCTACCCCGACCTGACGCCCCACCAGGTCGCCGAGCCGGTCGCCGCGGCGGTCGCCCGAACGGCGG
Source organism: Myxococcota bacterium (assembly GCA_036336835.1). GTDB lineage: Bacteria > Myxococcota_A > UBA9160 > UBA9160 > UBA4427 > JAYZFK01. The sequence continues at coordinate 26,580 of JAYZFK010000043.1, forward strand.
CGGCCGCCGAGCGGCTCGGCTGGACGATCACGACGCGCGACACGAGCGCCGGAACGATCGAGGCCACCGACGCGACCGACATCTTCCGGTTCGTCGACGACATCGTCATCCGCGTCCGCCCCTCGGACCAGGGCTCGACGATCGACATCCGAAGCAAGTCCCGAGACGGGCGCGGCGATCTAGGCGCCAACGCCCAGCGAATCCGAGCCCTGCTCAGCGCTCTCTGATCCCGAGGCGTGAAGCGCCCCCGCTGGCGCCGTCTCAAAGCAGATCCCAGACGACGTACTCGCTGCCGCGACGCGCCCAGAATTCGTGTCCGCCGTAGCGCACCGGACGGTACTGATCGCGGAAGGCTCGCGGCGGCGGGACGGCACTGAAGTCGGGGCGATACAGCTCGAAGCTGATCTCGATCGCCTCCTTGTTGTGGCCTGGCCAGTCGCGCCAGCAACGAGCCTCGTCCGGCCGACCCGTCACCGGCAGCCGCGCCACGACTGGATCCAGCTTGCCCAACAGGTCGACACCTCCACGGTGCGAGAAGTAGACGACCGAGCCCGCGGAGCACACGGCCATGCGCGCCCCCGGTAGCGAGACGTCCCCGTAGGCCCGGCCGAAGCTCCGCCAGCCACGCGACCACTTCTGTGGCTCGGCGCCGATCTCGAAGTTCACCAGGCGCCGATCGAGCACCTTGCGGTCGGCATCGGTCGCGACCGCGGGAGCGAGCAATACCAGCAACGTGAGCCCGACCGCTGCCGCGCGTCGCGTCGGCGTCGTGCGGAGCGCCCCGAGCGACGCGCTCAGTCCGACCAGCAGCAGCGGCAGGTACGGCGCGGTGAAGCGGTCCCAGCCCGCTCGGCGCGGCATGAAATCGCCGCCCAGATAGGTGCTGTAGCTCAGTCCGACGACGAAGACGGCAACGCAGCCGAGCGCGAAGCCCTGTTGCGCCCCCGCCCCCACCGCGCGCTCGCGCCGTGCGGCGAGCCCGACCATGCCGAGCAGCAACAGGGCGCTCGGCCACGCCCAGGCGTTCTGCACGAGACCTCGTGCGACGCGATCGACGATCGGCCAGCCGACGGTCTTCAGGTACACGGTGTTGGGCAGCCACTCGCCGAAGAAGCTCCATCTCGCGGCAAACAGCAGCGCGGCCAGCGACGCCCCGACCAGCAGCGCTCGCGGCACTCGCGGATCGCCGCGCAGCCGCGCCCCCAGCCACGCTCCCGGAAGCGCGGCCATTATCAGGAAGTCCATGCGGGTCCAGAAGCCCAGACCAACCCACAGCGCGAAGTGCATCGGCTGCTCGCGGCGGGCGGCGTCCAATGCCAGCACGCCGAGCAGCGCGATCAGCACCACCTCGAAGCCCTCGGCCGCAAAGTACGGCAGCGCCGCGCCGCCAAGCGAGAAGACGGCCAGGATCCACCAGCGCCCGAACGACAGCCCGGCGAGCAACCGCGCGCACGCCCCCGCCAACGCGACGAACAGGCCCAGGTTGACCGCGAGCACCAGCCCACCCAACCGGTCGTCGCTGAAGCCGGGCAGCCAGTGCAGCAGCGCCAGGACACCGACCCACAGAGGATTCGAGAACCCCTCGACCCGGGGCGCATCCGGGAACCAGACGGGCCCGTAGCCCTCGATCAGGCTGCGAGCGGCGCAGGCGGAGATGTAGACGTCGTCCGACATCCCCCAGGCGTCCTCGGACACGAAAGCGCGGTAGAACCGAGCGGCGAGCAGACACCAGATGCCTGCGACGACGATCCAGGCTTGCCGCGGGCCGAAACGCATCAAGGGTCTCCTCGTTCGGCGGCGCGCGGCCAGGCGTCCCGCCCTGCGACCACACTCGCGGTCGAGGCGGGCTCCCCGACGTCCGTCTCTTCGAACATGGTATAAGGACCGCAATCCGGGGGCGAACTACAAGGAGACTGTCCATGAAGCCGAGCCATCTGCTGGCAGCCATGGTCCTGCTCGGTTGCGCATCACTCGCGTCGACGGCAACGGCTGAGAAATCGCTGAATCTGTACATGGGAACGTCGTTCACCGCCGACTCGACGCTCGACGGGACGGTCGGCGGACTGCCCGCAGCCGCACGCGAGGTCTCGTGGGACAACTCGATCGAGGCCGGAATCCGTGCCAGCTACTGGCTCGAGGGGGGCTGGAACTGGCTCGGGGTCGCCCTGGATGTCAGCTACTTCCGGCCCGATGTCTCGAGCTCGTCGGGCGCTCCGGTCTCTGCGCTGGGGAGCCTTCACGTGATCCCCGTGTCGCCGCTGCTGATGGTCCGGGCGCCTCTGTTCGTCAGCGAGCGCTACACCAACGGCCGGATCCAGCCGTACATCGGTGCCGGCGCCGGCTTCGTCACTTCGGTTGCGACCAGTGCCGGGAGCAGCCGCCGCGAGACTGACTTCGACTTCGGCGTCGATGCCCGCCTGGGCCTGTCCATCCTGGTCAGGCCGCGCTTCGGGATCTTTCTCGAATACCGCTACACGGACGTGGTCGTGCACAACCGCGACGTGTTCGGCGACAGGATCAAGACGACCCTCGAGTCCGACCACCTGAACGCCGGGGTCAGTCTTCGGTTCTAGCCGATCCCGCGACGCGGACGTGGAACATCACGCGCAGCTGGGTCTCGTCGAAACCCTGTGCTCTGTGCAGCATGTTGCGGTTGTCCCAGAGCAACACGTCTCCGGCGCGCCAGCGGTGGCGGTAGACGCGGTCGGGCCGCGTGCACAGCGCGAGCAGGCGCTCGATCAAGACGCGGCCCTCGGCAGCGGGCCAGCCTTCGACGGCGTACGCGTGATCCGACAGATACAAGCCGCGCTCACCCGTCTCGGGATGGCGGCGCACCAGCGCGTGCGTCACCGGCGGACTCGTGAATGACCCCGGCGGCCGCGCACCGAGACGCTCCCAGGATCGGGCGTAGTTGTGGACCAGCCGGAGCGGCTCGAACTCGGCCTGTTCGCGCTCGCTCAGCGCGAGCCAGCCCTCACGCAGGCTCGCGTACCAGGTGTCGCCGCCCTCGGCGGGGACGATCTCGGCCCGGAACACGGAGATCGTCGACGGGACTTCGCGGAACGAGCTGTCGGTATGCCACTGCTCGTTGACGGCGAGGCTCAGCATCGAGGGGTCGCTGCGCGGCAGCACGCCACCGTCCGCCCCCCGGTTGGAGATCGGGATCAGCTCGGGATGCTCGGCGCCCATGTCCCGCCCCAGCGACTCCAGCTCGCCGAAGCGGCCGGCCAGCGCCACGTGCTGCGCGTCGTCGAGCGCCTGCCTTCTCACGACGATCACTCCGTACTCGAGCAAGGCGGCGCGAAGCGAAGGAAACGTGTCGTCGTCGAGCGCGCGGAGGTCGAGCTCGTGAATCTCGGCACCGATCGGCGTGAGCGGTTCGATGGCGAGCACGCTGGCGCCTCATCCACGGTGGGGTCCGTCCTCGGCCGCCAGGACCTCTTCGGCGGTGCGCCGCGCCCACCGGTAGTCGGGCTTGCCGCTCGGTGCCCGTTCGATCGCTGCCACGTAGACGAAGACCTTGGGCAGCTTGTACGCCGCGATGTGCTGGCGTGCCACGTCGCGCAGCGCCTCGTCCCGCGGTCTCTCGGATCCGCGGAGCTGGATCAGTGCCGTGACGCGCTGACCCCAGCGCTCACTCGGCGTCCCGACGACCAGGGCATCGTATACCGACGCGTGGTGTTTGAGCGCCTGCTCGACCTCCTCGGCAAAGATCTTCTCGCCTCCGCTGTTGATCGTCGCCGAATCGCGTCCGAGTAGCGTGAGACTGCCGTCGGCTTCGTGGCGCGCCCGGTCACCGGGTACCGCATAGCGAGTTCCATCCACGACCGGGAAGGTGCTCGCCGTCTTCTCTGGATCGCCGAGATAGCCCAGCGGCGCCACGCCCGACTTCGCGAGCCAGCCGCTCCCCTCGTGACCCGGTGCCAGCACGTGGCCGAGATCCTCGGCGAGCACGACGTTGTCGGCCGCAAGATCGAAACGCACAGCCAGAGATCCCGTCTTCGCCGACGCGCTCCGCTGAGCCTGGAAGCCCGACTCGGACGAGCCCAGGTTGTCGAGGATCTTGAGCTGCGGCAGCCGGTCGAGGAACTCGCGCTTGAGCTCTGCGCTGAAGATCGCTCCGCCCGACGTCAACAGGCGCAGACTCGACAGGTCATAGTCGCTGACGTTCAGCCGGTCGAGCAACGGCCGCGCGAAAGCGTCCCCCACGATCGTCGTCGCCGTCACACGCTCGCGTTCGATCGTTGACCAGATGTCATCGGGATCGAGCCGCCTGGGCTCCGACTGCACGACGATCGTGGCCCCGATGTGCCACATACTGAACGCGGACCAATGCGCCGCGCCGTGCATGAAGGGAGGCATCGGCAGACCGCGGAAGGGCGGGGCGCGCTTTCGCGCGCGCATTGCCAGCGCCTCGAGCGTCCCGGGCGGGACGCCCGTGTACAGCGCGGCCCGGAAGATATCGGCCTGCCGCCACAGCACGCCCTTGGGCATCCCCGTGGTTCCGCCGGTGTAGAGGATGTAGAGATCATCGGCTGAGAGCCCGGTGGGTGCGACGGGCTCCGCCTGTCGCAGTGCCTGCTCGTAGTCGAGTGCCCCGGGGAGCAGTGCGTGGCCCGACTCGTCCGCAACCTGGAGCCACAGGCGCACGTCGGGCAGCCGCGGCCGCAGCGCCGCCAGCACCGGCGCGAACGTCGCGTGATACACGACTGCCTTCGCGCGCGCATTGCCGAACAGGTAGAGCAGCTCCTCCTCGACATAGCGATAGTTGACGTTGAAAGGGGCGCAGCGAGCCTTGAACGCGCCGAGCATTCCCTCGAGATACTCGTTGCCGTTGTACAGATAGAGCGCGACGTGGTCCTGCCCCGACTCCCAGAACTCGAGACCCGCTCGCTCGCGCTGGCAGCCCAACCCGTGCGCACGGAGCACGTCCGCCAGGCGGCGGGTCCGATCGGTCGTCTGCTGCCAGCTGAAGCGGCGCTCTCGGAACACGATGCATTCGCGCTCGGGCACCGCCGCCGCGATGGCCTCGTGGATCAGCGCAAGGTTCCACATCTTCGGTTGCCGAGACTCCTGTCCGCAGCATACCAGCCTGCACGGTGCCACCACGGACACCGGGTTGCGGCCGCGAAGCCCGCCCGGTCGGCTCAGACCCAATGCGCGGCGCGGCCCGCGCGCTCGGGCGGCGAGCGCACTACGATACCGCCGCGTGTCGAACCCCGAAGACGAATCCAGCGATACGCCTCAGGAACCGCCCGACCGGCTCGGGCGCCGATTTCTGGTCGGCACCTTTCAGCTCGGCGTTGGCACCACTGCGGCCGCGCTGGCCAATGTCGCGATCGGCATACTGCTCGCGCGCATCCTGGGTCCCGAGGAGTTCGGGCTCTTCGCTTTCGCATTCGTGATCTGCGAGCTGATCGGGATCGTCGGCGCCTTTTCGCTCGGCAACGCACTGATCCAGAGCCGCGACGAATCGCCCGAGCTCTACGACACGGCCCTGGTGATGTCGCTCGGGCTGGCGATCGTCTCGCTGCTGATCGCCGCGGCGATCGCGCCCTTCTTGTTCCGGGCGCGCGGCAGCGAAGCGATGCAATTCCTGTTGATCCTGACTGCCGGCCGCTCGCTGGTCCTGCTGGCGCAGGTACCGCGCGCAAAGCTCGAACGCTCGCTTCGCTACGGCCGAGTGACCACGCTCACGATGCTCGAGACGACGCTGCCGAACGTGATCGCGCTCGGCCTCGCCTGGCTCGGGTGGGGCGCCTGGGCCCTGGTCGCGCGCGACCTGCTGGTGAGTGCGCTCACCCTGAGCCTCGAGACATGGAGCTCGGGCTACCGCTTCCGGGCCTCGCTCTCGCGCCCGGCGGCGCAGCAGCTGATGACCTTCGCGCGCCCGATGTTCGTCTCGCGCGCAATCGAGATCCTGGTGATGCGGTCCGACAAGCTCGCGGTCGGAGCCTTCCTCGGCAACGTCGCAATCGGCCTGATCGACCGGGCGCGCTTCGTCGCCGACATAGGCCTGTTCGTCATGCGACCCGTCGAGCGCGCAAGCCTGAATCTCTTCTCCCGAGTTCAGGACGACCTCACCCGCCTCTCACGCGCCTACGAGATCGTGAACTACTTCCTCGTGCGGGCCATGTTCGCAGGCGGCTGCGTGCTGCTGCTGACGCCGAGCGAAACGCTCGAGCTGCTGTTCGGCAAGGAGTGGATCGGCGCGGCCCCGGCGCTGCGCTGGCTCGCGGTGCACGCCGCCGTCTTCCCCGTCTTCTCGATGATCAAGGTGCTCGTGATCGCTCGGAATCGAGTCGTGCGACTCGCGCGGATCTCGGCGATCCAGGCTGCACTGCTGATCCCGGGGACGCTGATCGCGGCCTGGCTCGGGAGCTTCGAGGGAGTCGCCGTCGTCGTCGCCCTGACCACGCTTTCGGGAACCGCGCTCGGGATCCTCTGGAGCCGCGACCTCGCTTCGGTGTCGTACCGACAGCTGTTCGGCGTCCCGCTGGCGGCGGGTGTCCTGTCTGCGGGAATGCTCTTCGCGATCGTGCTCACAGACGCCAACCAATTCGTTCCCCCGCTCGCGCGGCCGTTCGCAGTCGGCGGTGCCTTCGTCGCCTTGGTCCTGGCAATGGAGCCACGGCGGATTCGCCGGGAACTCGGGTACCTGCGTACGCAGCTCGCGCTCGACGACTCGGCCAAGCCCGCTAGCTGAAGCCCTGTCCCCCCCCAGCTCCGGCGGGCGTCAGAAGATGGCGCACAGGCCGATGACGGCCCGCATCGCATCGATCGTCGAGGTCACACGCGCCGCCGGCCCATCGGCCGACAGCGCCTCGAAGCCGCCGTCTGCCGCCTGCTCGGCGAGCAGGCGCTCGAGCAGCTCTTCGGGCGCAAAGCTGGCCCCGGGCAGCGCCCCCACCTGGCAGGCGAGCAGCAGCTGCATCACCGACAGGGCCTCGAACCCGTGCGCCCGAAACTCGCGCTCGAGCTCGCGCCCACACCACTGAAGCGCGCCGTCGGCGCCTTCGTCGGGAACATTCGAGTAGTACATGGCAAACGCCGCGCGCTCGGCTGCATGCCCCTGCGCCACCCGCTCGGGAGTGAAGCGCTCGCCGAGCCAGCTACCCGCATCGACCAATCCCTCCGGCCGCGCATAGCGCGAGCGACCAAGACTTCCCGCGCTGATGCCGGTGACCACGACGGCCGACGAGTCGTCGGTCGCGCTGGCCGCGCGACTACCGAAGCTTCCATCGGGCTGCTGCGCGGCCTCGACGAAACGAACTGCGGCCTCCGCGCAGTGCGCGTCGGTCTGGTGTGAGTCGGCGAGCAGCGCCAGGGCCTCGAGCGTTCCGCGCAGCCGCGGATCGGCCCCGTGCGCCTCGAGCTCGCGGCCGATCCAGCCGCGACACGGCGCGTCGAAGGGACCGTAGGAGCCGTCGTCGGCTTGAAGAGCCGCGAGTCTTTCGACGAGGTCGCCGACGGGCTCGGCCCGGAGCGCCACGTGGGAGGACAGCAGCGACAGAGCGTCGCCGTGCTCACGCACGAAGCCGAGGGCGCGCTCGAGCGCAGCTGCTCCCTGCTGTTTGAGCCGCGTGGCGTCCGCCGGGCCGTGGCCCGCGCCGATGAAGACGACGCCGTCGCCGCTCATCGCTGCGGCACGACCCGGGTCAGCAACCCGGTCAGCGCGCGCCCTTCCGGATGATCGAGCGATACGGGGTGATCGGGGGCAGCGCCGATCTCCTCGAGCACCTGCAGGCTGCGCCCGGCATCGAGCGATGCGCCGAACACGACCTTGCGGAGCAGCTCGGGGTCCAGGTGATGCGAACCCCCAAAGAACAGCCCCAGTGCTCCGGGTGCCGCGCGCCGCAACGAGTGGAGCACCACGTCCTTGTAGGCCCGCGTCGCCTTGCGGAGATCACGCCTGGCGCGCGCGAGCGGCGGTGGATCGATCACGATCAGATCGAACAGGTCCTCACAGCCGCGCACGAACTGGAAGGCATCCGCTCGCAAGACCGCCGGGACGATCGGGGCGCCCGTGCGCTCGATGTTCTCGCGCGCGAGGCGCAGCGCGGTCTCCGACGAGTCGACTGCGGTGACCGAGCGTGCACCGCCATGCACTGCCGCAACAGAGAAACCGCCCGAATAACAGAACAGGTCGAGCACGCGCCGCCCCTGCGCGAGCGCCTGGACGCGATCACGCGCAGTGCGCCGATCGAGATAGAAACCCGTCCTCTGCCCACCCCGAAGATCGACGACGTACTCGCGCTCCCGTTCGCGCAGCACGACGCGCTCCGCCGGCTCGCCCCACAACGGCACACTGCGCGCCGCGAAACCCTCGCGCCGCGCGGCAGCAGGGTGGGCGCGCTCGAGGCCGCTGTCGGTCCCCACATGAGCGCGAAGCGCATCGCTCCACAGCGGGCGCACCCGATCCATGCCAGCACTCGCGACCCCCGCCACCAGCACATCGCCGTAGCGGTCGACGACCAGCCCCGGCAGGCCGTCGCCCTCCGCATTGACCAGTCGCACGCCGTCGGTCTCGCCACATAGCTCTGGCGTACGCAGCGCGCTCGCGCGGGCTATCGCCTCGGCGATCAGCTCGGCCTCATCGACGGGCTCCTTGCCGAACGAGATCATCCTCACCCGCACGCTCGATCGCGGTGAGACGTGGCCGTAGCCGAGAACCTCGCCGTCGTTCGACAGCACGCGGGCGAGGGCACCCGGTGCCTCGTCGCCCAGGATGCGCGCAACCGCACCCGACATCAGCCACGGGTGACGGCGTCGTACGGACCGATCGCGGCCGCGGTCGAGGATCACGTCCAGCATCCGAACAACGATCCCCGATCGCAGTCGGCAGGACAACTGCGGCTACACTCGCGCACCCATGGCCGACCCCACGCCCCCTGAGGAGTTGCGCGACGAGCGGACGCCACAGAACCGGCTGGCCAACGAGACGAGCGCCTACCTTCGCCAGCACATGCTGAATCCGGTCGACTGGTGGCCGTGGGGAGAAGAGGCTCGGGCCCTGGCGCGCGAACGCGACGTACCGCTGCTGGTGTCGATCGGCTACAGCGCCTGCCACTGGTGCCACGTGATGGCCCACGAGTCGTTCGAGGACGCCGACACCGCTCGCGTGATGAACCAGCTGTTCGTCCCGGTGAAGGTCGACCGCGAGGAGCGACCCGATGTCGACCAGATCTACATGGACACGGTGGTACGCCTCACCGGCCGGGGCGGCTGGCCGCTCACCGTGTTCGCACTGCCCGACGGCCGTCCCTTTCACGCAGGCACCTACTATCCACCCGAGCCGCGGCAGGGCATGCCGAGCTTTCGCGACGTGATGCGCGCCGTCGACCAGGCCTGGCGCGAGCGTCGCGACGAGATCGAGAAGGCCGCGAGCCAGATCCTCCGCGCGCTCGACGAGCCGAGGACCGGGGTTGCCGAGGAGCCTCCGAGCGCGCGGACCGTCGCGCAGTGCGCGGCCGCGATCATGCAGGGCGCCGACCGCGAGCATGGCGGCTTCGGCGACGGCCCGAAATTCCCGACTCCGACCAACCTCGAAGTCGTACTGGCGTCGGCCGACCTGATCGCCGACGACACAGCACGCGACTGGCTCGAGTTCGTGCGCTTCAGCTGCATCGAGATGGCGCGGCGTGGCCTCTACGACCAGCTGGGCGGCGGCTTCCACCGCTACTGCGTCGACGGCCGCTGGACCATCCCGCACTTCGAGAAGATGCTCTACGACCAGGGGCTCCTGTTGCGCGTGTACTGCGAGATGTTCCGCCGCAGCCTCGGCGACGAAGAGCTCGCCTGGCCGATCCGCGAGACGGTGCAATACCTGGAGCGCGAGATGACCGCGCCCGAGGGCGGCTTCTTCGCCAGCCAGGACGCCGACTCGGAGGGCGAAGAAGGCAAGTTCTTCGTCTGGACCCCCGAACAGATCGAGGCCGAGCTGGGAGCGGCGGCGGCGGGGTTCTGCGACACCTATTCGGTCACGCCGCGAGGCAACTTCGAGCACGGCACGACCCAGCTGGTCGATCGCGCGCGCGAGCCGCGCGCCCACTGCGCGACGGAGCGCAGCGCGCTGTACGCGGTGCGATCGCAGCGCATCGCGCCGGCGACGGATCGCAAGAGGGTGGCGGCCTGGAACGGCTATGCGATCAGCGGACTGGCACGCGCGGCGACCTGGCTGGACGAGCCGGCCTACCTCGAGCAGGCGGTGCGCGCAGCCGACTTCGTGCTCGAGAACATGCGCGACGCCGACGGTCGGCTGCTGCGCGTCTACAACGAGGGGCGCGCCCACATCTCGGCCTTCCTGGACGACACGGCGAGTCTGCTCGACGCCTGTCTGGACCTCTACCGGGCCGGGGGCGGCGACCGATTCGTCGCCGCGGCGGCCGGCTTCGCCGACGACATCGCCACCCGATTCTTCGACGCCGATCGCGGAGAGCTGTTCCTGACGCCCAGCGACGGCGAACGGCTGGCCCACCGCCCCCGTTCGGATCACGACGGCGCCACGCCCGAAGCGATCGGACTCGCGACGGTGGGACTCGTTCGCCTCGGCGCACTCGCCGAACGCGCCGATTGGCAAGCGCTGGCCGAACGCGTGATCGGCGATCACGCCTTCGCACTCCAGCGCTCTCCGCACGCCCACCCGACCCTGGTGCGTGCCGTGGCCCTGTCCGCGCGGGGTCTGTCGGTCGCGGTCGTCATCGGCGAGCGCGACACTCCGGCGACGCGAGCGCTGGCGCAGCGCGCGCGAACGCGGCTGCTGCCCGAAGACAGCGTGATCGTCGCCGCACCGGGCGAGGCCGCGCCCACCGGCGTCGCCCAGAGCTGGCTCGACGAGCGCGGCCTGCATCAGGGCGAGCCGGCGGCCTACATCTGCCACGGCACGACCTGCTCGCTGCCAGCGACCGATCCGGACGCGTTGGAAGATCTGCAGAGTCTGTTCTCACCCGGGTGAGCGCTTCTGCTAGCGTGCGCCCCCCCCGAGCCAGTAGGCCCGGTGCTGGAGGGCTCGCACGTGCCGATGCCCCGCGACGAGAGCAAGTACGGAACCGGCCACGACGACGGGCTCGAGCCGCTTGTGCCACTCGACCCAGCCCGGGTGAGCGGCGTGGACGATCTGGTCCGCGCGATGTCACGGACGGCCTTCGGGGGCCGAAGACTGGGCGAAGCCGCCGACGTGCTCGAAGCGATGGTGCGCCACGAGAACTGCTTCCGCGTCGTGACGGTTTCCGGTGCGATGACGATCGCGAAGCAGGGCATGCTGCTGTGCGAGATGATCGACCGCGGCTGGGTCCAGGCGGTCGTCGCCACCGGCGCCCTGATGACCCACGGCTTCGTCGAAGGCGCGGGCATGCTGCATTTCAAGCACCGGACCAGCATGCGAGACGAGGAGCTGTACAGCCGCGGCTACAACCGCGTGTATGACACGATCGAGCTCGAGAAGAACCTCGACGACGCCGAGCGGGCGATCGGGCTGGCGCTGGCCGACTTGACGCCCGAGACGGTGCTCTCGAGCCATCTGCTGATGCGACACCTCGGCGCTCACCTGGCCGAGAGCCTGAAGGGCCGCGCCATCCTCGCCAGTGCGTACCGGCGGGACGTCCCGATCTACGTGCCCGCCTTCACCGACTCGGAGCTCGGGCTCGACCTCGCGATCTTCAACAAGCTGCGCGCCCAGCGCGGCGAACCCGCCTTTGCCTTCGATCCATTCCTCGACCTCGAGGACTTCGCAAATCGGGTCCGCACGGCCGAGACCCTGGGAATCTTCACCATCGGAGGCGGCGTGCCGCGCAACTGGGCGCAGCAGGTCGGTCCTTATCTCGAGATCCAGCGCACGCGCCTCGGCAGCCAGGAGCCGGTACGGCGCTACCGGTACGCCGCGCGCATCTGCCCCGAGCCGGAGCACTGGGGCGGACTCTCGGGCTGCAGCTACACCGAAGGGGTGTCGTGGGGGAAATTCGTGCCGGAGAGTGAGGGCGGGCGTTTCGCGGAGGTCTTCGCCGATGCCACGATCGCGTGGCCGCTGATCGTGCGCGCGGTCATGGAACGCCTGGATTCGAAGCGGGGTTGACCGTTGCGCAGACTCGCCATCGTCCTGCCGCTGCTCGGCGCCGCGGCCTGCGCGACGCGAGCCATCGCCCCCGAGAGCCTGGCTGCGCGCGCCGAGCGCCTCCACCGCGACGCGATCGTGATCGACACGCACTCGGACACGACGCCCTACTTCCAGGATCCGGACTTCGATTTCACAGCGCGTCACCCGGCCCACTACAGCCACATGGACCTGCCCCGGATCCGCGAAGGCGGGCTCGACGTCGAGTTCTGGTCGATCTATCTCGGCCGGCGCGAGGGAGATGGCCGCGCCATCCGCGAGGCGTTGCAGCGAATCGACGCCGTCCATCGCATGGTGGCGCTCCACCCCGAGGTCGCCCTGGCCACCAGCGTCGCCGAGGTGCGCACGCAGGTCGCGGCGGGACGCTTCGTCAGCATGATGGGGATCGAGGGCGGCCACATCATCGAAGACTCCCTGCCGGCCCTGCGCGACTTCTACCGGCTCGGCGTGCGGTACCTGACGTTGACCCACTCGTTCCACACGAGCTGGGCCGACTCGTCCGGCACGGCCGTCGCGGTCGAGCCGCTCCACGGTGGGCTCACCGACCGCGGCCGCATCATCGTCGGCGAGCTGAACCGGATTGGCATGATGGTCGATGTCTCCCATGTCTCGGACGCGACCTTCTACGACGTGATCGAGACGACTCGGGCTCCCGTGCTCGCGTCCCACTCGTCGGTGCGCGCCGTCGCGAGCCACGTGCGTAACCTGAGCGACGACATGCTGCGGGCGCTCGCCGACAACGGCGGCGTGGTGATGATCAACTTCTACTCGGCCTATCTCGACGAGGCCGTCGCGGCCGAGACCGCGGCGTACTACGAGCGTTGGGGGCCGCAGCTGCAGACGATCGGCGAGAGGCACGAGGGCAACTGGTGGATGCAGTGGCTAGCGCGACGCGAGCACTACGAGCGCCATCCCGCACCGCAGACGACCCTGCCACAGCTGCTCGACCACTTCGATCACGCGATTGCCGTGGCCGGCGCCGATCACGTGGGCGTCGGCGCGGACTGGGACGGGGTCGCCAGCTTCCCCAGAGGCCTCGACGACGTATCCCTGCTGCCGCAGCTCACCCGCGGACTGCTCGAGCGCGGACACTCGGAAGAGGTGGTACGCAAGGTGCTCGGCGAGAACCTGCTGCGCGTGCTCGGCGAGGTCGAGACCGTCGCAGCGCAGCTGCAGGCGGAGGATCCGGCGGGGCCGCTCGAGCTCGAGCCGCCGCCTCAGTAGCGCCAGGTCGCTCCGAGCCGCAGGTTGACCGAGTCGTAGTCGGTGGCGTCGCCCCCGTTGGCGACGTAGACGAACTGCCCGGTGACCGCGAGGTCGTGCGAGAGCCAGTAGTCGACACCGGCGCCGAACCGGAAGCTCGAGGCCGGCACCTGACCGCGGCCCAGCTCGCCGACGATGATCCCCACCGAGCTCACGAAGTAGGGCTGCAGGCGGTCGTCGAGCAAGCTGACACCGTCGAAGAAGGCCAGCAGGTAGAGCTTGGAGACGACGCTCAGCGACCAGGGATTGCGGCCGCCGAGATAGGCCCATTCGCCCTCGAGCTCGATCGCGAGCTGCGGCAGCATGCGGAAGCCGAGCCGGCCCGCCAGGCCGAACGGCGCGAACACGTCGAACTCCTCGGGTGAGGTCTCGATGGCGAGCAGCGCATCGAGGCCGAGATAGGGACCCTCGCGCGAGTAGTCGTCCTCGTCCTGAGCCAGCGCCGCGGAGGGCGCCAGGATCAGAAGCGATGCGAAACAGGCAGTGATCGCGCGCAGCATGGCTGCCCTCCCCTCGCGGCGCCGCACGCCGCGGCGCCGGACGACGGCGGGAGACTACCACCGGGAGACCGCTGCCGGGAAGCGCGGACCTTGCCGGACTCGTGCCCGGAGTGGTTCAATCATGCGGCGGTGACTGAGAGTCCAGCTCTGGCGGGCTCCTCATGATGACGGAGGGTGATTCCGATGACCCCGCTCGAGTGCGTCCGGAAGGTGATCGAGTGCGACAATGCTCGCGACATCGCGGGCTACCGCGCGCTGCTCCACGATGACTACACCGCTCGCGTCCACGGCAAGCCCCAGACGGATGGTGCCCAGCAGGAGGCGGCTGCGCTCGAGGCCTGGTGGGCGGCGACGCCCGACAGCCATCTCGAGGAGCTCGCGACCCACGTCGACGGCCACTGGGTCACGCTGCGCTACGCGCTGTCGGGAACCAACCAGGGTCCTCTGGCCGGCCAGCCGCCGACCGGCAAGGCCTTCCAGACGGAGGCCTGCACGATCTTCGAGATCTTGGACGGACGAGTGCAGCGGACCTTTCGCTTCGCCGACACGCTCGGCATGCTCACCCAGCTCGGTCTGACCGGCCTGACCGGTCCGACGAAAAGCAGTGACTGAAGCCGCGACAGCCGCGCGGCCCCGCTGGTTCGCTAGTTCGCTAGTTGCCGAAGGACTCGCGAAGCCGCTTGCAGCCGAACTCGATCGCCTCGCGTCCCTTGTCGATCTGCTCGTACATCGACACGAAACCGTGGATCACGCCGTCGTAGCGGACGGCCTGCGTCGGCACACCGGCTTCGTCGAGACGACGAGCGTAGGCCTCCCCTTCGTCGCGCAGGGGATCGTATTCCGCAGTCACGACGGTGGCCGGCGGCAAGCCGGACAGGTCCTTCGCGCGCAGCGGTGCGGCCAGCGGATCCTGCCCATCCTCCGCGCGCTCCAGGTAGTGGTGCCAGAACCACTGCATCATGTCGCGCGTGAGGAAGTAGCCTTCGGCGTTCTCCTCATAGGAGGGTGTGGTGAAATCGTGGGCCGTCACCGGGTAGATCAGCAGCTGATGAGCGAGCGCGGGGCCACCGCGCTGCTTCGCCAGCTGCGCCACGACAGCCGCGAGATTCCCGCCTGCACTGTCGCCCGCCACCGCCACCCGCGCGCCATCGGCACCGATCGAGGCAGCGTTGTCTACGGCCCAGCGCGTCGCGGCATGACAGTCCTCGGGTGCGGCCGGGAACTTCGCCTCGGGCGCGAGCCGGTAGTCCACCGACACGACCACGGCCCCCGCCCCCCGGCACAGCGAGCGCGCCAGCGCATCGTGCGAATCGAGATCACAGACCACGAAGCCGCCGCCGTGGAAGAACATGAGCAACGGGAACGGCCCGGCTCCGTCGGGGGTGTAGATGCGGACCGGCAGCTCACCCGCCGGCCCCGGGATGCCGCGGTTCTCGATCTTCGCAACCGGCGGTGGCGCGGCCTCTGCGCCGAACGAGCCGAAGTTCGCGCGCACCACGCTGGGCTCGAGCGACCAGAAATCCACGACGGGGGCTTCGCGCAGGGGCGCGAGCACGGCCTCCACCTGGGGGTCCAGCGGCATGTTCGTCTCCTTCCGACGGGGCTTGGCAGCCTACCACCCGGCGCACCGCAGCGGGACGCGGCGGCCCGCAAGGAACCGGCACCCGTGACGCAGCGACCCGACCCAAGCGAGCCCGAAAAGGCACCTACCCATGCACTCCCTGGAGGACCTCGATGACCCGACCGCGCGCGATCAGCCATCCGACGGCCGGCGCGGTCACCGCCCTGCTCGGCCTGCTCGTACTGGCCAGCCTCTCGGCGCCGAGCCCCGCCCGCGCCGACTGCTCGTTGTCGGGTAGCAGCGTCAGCTGCTCCGGAGACGATCCCGACGGCTTCGACGCAGGCGTCGCCGACGGCCTCGACGTCGACATCGAGAGCGGCGCGACGCTGTCGAATCCGGCCGGCGACGCGATTCGGCTGAACGACGACAGCTCGGTCGTGGTCCGCGGCACGGGCTCGGTCGCAGCCAGCGCGCCCGGCGCCGGCGCAATCGTTGCGGGCTCGGGAGGCAATCTCGGCAGCATCACCATCCAGAACGGCGCCGTGATTACGTCGAGTGGCGCGAACGGCAGCGCAATCGCGGTCGGCGACGACTGGGATGACTTCGAGAGAGACGGCGTCCTGAACTCGGGAACCATCAGCCTGAGCGGCGACGCCTCCACCGCGATCTCGGTGGGTGCGCGCAGCCGGGTCGTCAACCAGAGCGGCGGCGAGATCACCCTGTCCGGGGCCGATTCGACCGCGATCTCCGGCGGGCTGCGCGCGAACCTCCAGAACCTCGGAACCATCGATTCCACGGGCTCGGGCGCTACCGGCATGCGCATCACGACGATCGGTCGCTTGATCAACGCGGGAACGATCAGCTTGACCGGAGACGACGCCACTGGCCTCGAGGCCGGGAATCTGAACGCCGTGGTCACCAGCGACGGAGCAATCGCGATCACCGGCGACCGGGGAACCGGTATCCGGCTGGGAGACGACAACAACGGAACCGTCGAGAATCGGGCCGATCTGTCGGTCACGGGCGCCGACGGCGTCGGCATTCACGCCGGCAACCGCAATACCCTGCTCAACTCCGACCGGATCTCGGTCACGGACCCGATGGACCTCACCGGCACGGGCGTCCGCCTCGGGGGTGACAACGAGTTCACGAACACAGGGACGATCGAGGTCAATGCCGCGAGCGGGATCGGAGTCCTGCTCGATGAAGTGAACGACGATGTCACGAACACCGGCACGATCACGGCAGCCACCGCGGTCGAGAGTGTGTTCGGCAGCCACAACATCTTGAACACCGGAACCATCACCGGTGACATCCGCCTCGGAGACGGCGGCCACGTCATCGACAACTTCGGCACGCTGACCGGCGACGTCATCCTCGGCAACGGCAACGACATCGTGACGAACGGCACGATTCTCGAGGGCGACGTGGCGCTCGGAGGCGGAGACGACACGATGCGCATCGACGGCGTGTCGAGCTCGACCGGTACCTTCGACGGCGGTGGCGAAGCGATGGCGGACCTCGTCGTCCTGGGCGCCGCTCAGCAAGGCGCTCTCGACCTCGACACGGTCTCGAACTTCGCGGCGCTCGAGGTCCAGACCGGTGTCTGGACGCTGCGCGGGACCGGCGATTTCTCCACCGGCACGACCGTGCGCTCTCTCGCCACACTTGCCGTCGACGGGAGCGGGCCAGCCGGAGCCACCAGCCTGATCGGCGACCTCCTGCTGGAGGACGGATCGACGCTCCGCACGACCATCGATCCCGACGGAGATCAGAGCCACCTCGTGGTGGACGGAGCCGTCACCACCACGGGCTCCGTCGTCCTCGACATCGTTCAGCTGGCGCCGACCCGGACCACTGCAAGCTTCGAGCTGATCTCGGCCGACAGCATCGGCAGCTTCCAGCTGCCGATGCTGTCGGATACGGCCTTCCTCGACTTCCAGATCCTCCAGAGCGCGACGGATCTCGACCTCGTCGTGACCCGCTCTTCGAGCTACGCGGCCGCCGGCGACTCGGTCAACCAACGAGCGGTCGGGGGCAACCTGGATGCGGTCCTCGCCGCCGGACCGACCGGGGACATGGCCGCCCTGCTGACCGAAATCGACCAGCTGTCGACCGACGGAGCACGGACCGCCTTCGACTCCCTCGATCCGGAGGCCTACGACGCACACTCGAGTACGCTGCTCTCGCTCGGATCCGCGATCGCCGACCTGGTGACCGCCGACCGGCTTCGCTGCGACCGCGACTACCGCTTCCAGCTGCGCGGCCACAACGACAGACAGCCGAGCCCGTGCGGCGCCCACGGGCGCCGGCTGTGGGCGACCGCGCTGGTCAACTTCGCGAGCCGGGACACACGCGACAGCCACATCGACTACGACAGCTCGGGCGGAGCGTTCGTCGTCGGCGGCGACCTCGACCTCGAGGATTGGTTCGTCTCGGGCTTCCTGGGAGGCACGCTCGCCTCGCTCGACGTGAAGACCGTCGGAGACGGCGACAGCTACAGCTTCGAGCTCGGCGGCCTGGCCCGCCGCAGCTTCGGGGGAGCGCGCGTCCAGACCGTGGCCCTGTACGGTCGCGGCTGGCACCAGCAGGAGCGAGCGATCCGCACTGGCGTCCCTCGCGGCGCCGCGCGCGGGAGATTCCAGAGCAACCGCTTCCTGTCGCGCACGGAGCTCGCCTACGTGTTCGAGCTTGCGGGCTTCGAGTTCGCTCCACTCACCCAGCTCGAGTACATCTACCTCGGCGAGGACGCATTCCGCGAGAAGGGGGCGGCAGGCGCCACACTCCGCGTCGGCGAGCGCCGCACCTCGGTGCTGCGCTCGGGCTTCGGCGCAAGCCTCGCCTACGAAGGACTCAAGTACTACTGGCTCGGGCGCTGGTTCGCCTGGACCGACGGCACCTGGCGCGGCGAGCTCCACGGGCGCTGGCTGCGCACCTGGAAGGGCGACCAGCGCAATCTGCACGCGAGCTTCGTGGACGCGCCGAGCGGAGTCGGCAGCTTCCGCAGCCGGGCACAGGACGTCGAGCAGGCCATGACATTCGGCGGTCGCGTGACCTTCCAGCCGCTGCTCTACGCGGCGACGGTCAGCATCGGCTACGACTTCCAGCTCGGCGACGATACGACCGTGCACCGCGGCACGGCCGAGCTGCGCCTCCCGTTCTAGCGGCCGCCAGAGGGCGAGTTCGACTACGCGACGGCGCCGCCTTCACGCAGCGCCGTGATCTGATCGTCGCTGCGACCGAGCTCGCGCAAGATCTCCTCGGTGTGCTCGCCGTGCTCGGGCGCCATCGAGCGGACCCGCCACGGCGTGCCGTGGAAGTCGACGGGCGTCGCTGGGAGCTTGATCGTCGAACCCTGATCTGGCACATCGACCAGGCCGCCGGCCGCCAGTACCTGGGGGTCGTTCACGACCTCGTCCGCGGTCTGCACCGGGGACCAGAAGAAGTCCTCCGTTGCGTCGAAGATCGGCGCCCACTCGGCGACCGTCCTGGTGGCGAAGATCTCGTCGAGCGCCGAGATCAACTCCTCGGCGTTGCGCTGTCGCGCCTGCGCGGTCTCGAAGCGCGGATCACGCTGCCACTCGGGGTGACCGACGACTTCGCACAGCGGCGGCCAGTGCCGATCGCCCTCGAGCCCGACGATCCAGAACCAGCGCCCGGCCGAGTCCTCATAGTTGTTGATGCACGGATTGCCCATCTGCTTGCGGTTCGCAACGCCGACCCCGACGCCGAGTCGACAGGTGATCGACAGATCGAACGACAGCGTGTAGATGCCCTCGCGCAGCAACGAGGTCGACACCAGCTGCCCCTCTCCGGTCTTCTCGCGCTTGAACAGCGCCGCCGAGATGGCGGCAGCGCCCGCGAGGCCGGCGTTGTGATCTCCCATCCCGCCGCGCTGAAAGGGCGGATGCGACCCGGGCTGGGTGAGCGCGGCCGCGATCCCCGAGCGCGCCCAGAAGGCCGCGATGTCGTAGGCGGCGCGATCGGCGTCCGGGCCCTGCATGCCATAGCCGGTCACCGCGCAGTAGATCAGCCGTGGGTTGCGCTTTGCCAGCGTCTCGGGATCGAGACCGAGACGCGAGAGTCCCGCCATCCGCACGTTGGTGAGGAACACGTCGGCGTCGTCGATCAGCTCGAGCGCCACCGCGAGCCCGTCGGGGTTCGCGAGATCGATCACCACGCTTCGCTTGCTGCGGTTGTCCATCTCGAACACCGGGTTGAAGGGCAGGTCGGCGCCGAGCATGGTCTGGAACAGACGCGCGGGATCGCCGATGCCGGGGGGTTCGAGCTTCACGACGTCGGCGCCCCAGTCCGCGAGAATGCCGCCGCACGCCGGTCCAGCGACCCAGACACCGAGCTCGACGACCTTCACTCCCTCCAGCGGACCGGGCATGGGGCTTCCTCCAGCGTCATTGCGCGCCCGGAGTCATACCACGCGCGCCGCGGGTTCGGGAACGCAAACGGTCGATCTATGCGTCCGCCCGCGAGAGCAACACCTCGTCGACGAGGCCCCACTGCTGGGCCGTGGGCGCGTCGATGCGACGCCCCGTGAGCGCAAGCCACGCCGTGCGCTGCCGGCCGATGCGTCGCGGCACGCTGGCGGTACCGCCCGCGCCGGGAACCAGCCCGAGCTGGAGCTCGGGCAGCTGGAAGAAGGCGTCCTCCCTCGCCTCGACCCGCCTCGAGAATGCCGGCAACTCGACGCCGGCACCGATGCACGCGCCGTGGACTTCGAAGCGGATGCGATCCGCCAGATCGTGGATCAACAGCGCGGCGTTGCGCGTCGAGCGGACCGCGTGTGCGGTGGCCGGATCGGGCAGCGTCCCGAACTCGTCGAGATCACCGCCACTGCAGAAGGACGGCCCGCGGCCACGCACCACGATCTCGTCCAGGGCTGGATCGACCAGCGCGGGGCGCAGCGCCTCGACCAGCGCGTCGCGGATCGCGGTCGAGAAGGCGTTGTGCTTCTCGGGCCGATTGAGGGTCAGCGCGAGCGAGCGACCCCAGCGCTCGACCTGGACGGCGGGCTCGGAGTGGGGCGCCAGGCCCGGCGGTGCTCCCCGCGCCGCTCGCCAGGCGGCAAACTCGGGCCCGCTCTGCAGCGTCGAGTAGACCCACGACTCGGCCAGCAGCGCCTGCGGGACGTCGAGCGACTCGCCCTGGCGCAGCAGCTGCACCAGGGACATCGATGCCAGCGGGTGCTGCCGCGCCATCGCGACGATCTCCTCGAGATCGTCGCGCCCGCCGACCACGACATCGAAGCGCGCGGCCCAGTCTCCCAGCGCACCGGCCGGGGGCTCGGCGCACAACGCGAGCGCCGGACACGGCAGCCGCCACAGCGATCGGCCGGCAGCCGAGAGCTGATCCGCGGAGGCCTCGGCCCGCGCGCGGCCGAAGTCGACGCAGAACGCGGGCTCCCCGGTGAGGGCAGAGAAATCTTCGCTCGCGTAGGGAGCGCTCAGCCGGTCGAGCGCTTCGTCGACCGACCACACCGGAGGCAGCAAGGCGGCTATGAGTCCGCTCCGGCGAGATCCGCGCGCACGACCCGGCGCAGCAGCTTGCCCGTCTCGTTGTAGGGCAGCTCGTCTCGGAAGACGACCTGGCTGGGCGAACGCGACGAGCGCAGCCGCTCGCTGACGAACGCCTGCAGCTCCGCGACCTCGGCCCGCTTGCCGTCGTGCAGCACGATCGCCGCCGCGACCGCCTCGCCCCACTGCTCGTCGGGTACCCCCACGACCGCAACGTCGCGCACGGCATCGTGCTCGAGCAGCACGTCCTCGATCTCGCCGGGCGACATGTTCTCGCCGCCGCGCACGATGATGTCGTCCTGTCGACCTGCCAGGAACAGGAAGCCCTCTTCGTCGAGGTAGCCTCCGTCGCGCGTCGCAAAGAAGCCGTCGGCACCGAGGAGCGAGCCCTTGCCCAGATACTCGCCCGACACCTGCTCCCCGCTCACGTAGATCTCGCCGGACTCGTTGGGACCGAGCACATTGCCCTCGGCATCGCGGATCTCGAGGGTCACGCTCGGAATCGGCCGTCCGACCGACACCAGTCGCTTGCGCGCGTCGGGATCGTCGCTGGCGCGAGCCGCGCGGTGCTCGTCGGGGCCGAGCACCGCGATGGTCGAGCTCGTCTCGGTCAGCCCGTAGGCCTGCGTGAAGTCGGCGTTCGGAACGGCCTCCATCGCCATCTCGATCACCGGCAGCGGCATCTTGCCGCCGCCGTAGGCGACCGCGCGCAGCGAAGGCAGCTGGGCCACACCTCCAGCCCCGAGCTCGTCGACGATGCGCGCAAGCATCGTGGGGACCACGAAGGCATTGGTGACCTGCTCGCTGTGCGCAAGCCGCAGCCACTCGCTGGCCTCGAAGTTGGCCAGCTGCACGATGCGGCGACCCGAGTAGATCGAGCTGCACAGCGTCGCCATGCCGGCAATGTGGTACGGCGGCACGCAGACGAGCTGCGCGTCCTCCTCGGCGGCCAGGCCGAACTCGACCGTCGTGAGAACGTATGAGCTCAGGTGCTTGTGCCGGATCACCGCGGCCTTCGGCGGTCCGGTCGTCCCGCTGGTGAACAGCAGGATCGCGATGTCGTCGGGATCCATCGGCCACGACGAGGAGGCGAGCGACTCGCCGCTCGCGCTCTCCGCCAGGAACGCCTCCCGCTCGATCACGTCGATGCCGTCGAGCGCGCCGAGCTGGCCCGCACGCTCGGCGTCTGTGACCAGCAGTGCCGGGGAGATCTGCGACGTCAGGCGCTCGAGCTCGTCACCGGTGAGTCGATAGTTGAGCGGCACGAACGGCACGCCCGCCCAGGCACTGGCGAACAGCGCGACCGGCACCGCGGGGCTGCTCGTGTCGAGCAGCGCCAGATGCTTGGCGCCCGACTCCTGGATCCGCCGCGCCGCCGCCCCCGCCGATTCGAACAGCTGCTCGTAGGTCATCGAACGGTCGCCATCGGTTACCGCAACGCGGTCTGCGAAGCCGGCCGACGCCATCTCGAGGAGCATCATCAAGTTCACGGCATCGCCTCTGCGGAAGATCGCGGTCCAGACCGCGCGAGCGCGCTCAGTCGGAGGAAGGAAGGGGCTTGGCCTCTTTGATCGAGAGCAGCGCGCCGCCCGAGGCGATCGAGCCCTCGCCCGGCTTGGTGCACAGCACCTCGAGATCGCCGGCCTCGTTGACGTAGCGCTTGCCGAGCAGGGTGCCGGCGTCAGCGCCCTCGGCGGGCGAGCCGTCCGCCGGAGGCTCTTCGGCGATCGGGATCATCGGCGCACCGCCGCAGCTGAGGTCCGCTCCGTCGGCGGGAACGCCAACCGCCATGATCTCGGTCGCGCAGACCACGCTGCGCAGCCGCGTTCCAGCCTTGAGTTCCGCCATCGTTCGATCTCTCCAAGCCCGGGCCGCGCCCGGCTGTCCAGGTTGCACCGCCCCCGCGGCGGGCGCTCTTCCCACGCGAGTTCCGGCTCAGCCTGCTGGCCGCAAGCCTGCGGGGCTGCAACGATATCATGCTCCTCGTGCGTTTCACCGACCGAACTCGCCAGAGCGCCGCGCGACCCGCGCTGACCGACCCGCTGCCCGGGCTGCCGGTTCGGCTCGCCGAGCGCGGCACTGCCCCGACCCTGGACTGGGCCGCCAGCGGAGCGATGGCGCTGACCGGCGAGCCGGACGGCCCGCCGCTCGTCGCGCCCGCCGCCTTCGCCAGCGCCACTGCGGCAGCAATCCGACGGCTCGCGGAGCTGTGCAACGCCGGCACCGGGTCGCCGCTCGGCGCGCTCGACGGTGCCGCGCTGCTCGGCGAGCGGGCGGCCGCGCTGGGCCTCGAGCGAGCCGGCGCGACCGCGCCGGGGGGCAGCTGCCGCCTGCTCCCGACGGCGACGCGTGCGATCGCACTGCAGCTCGCGCGCGACGACGACGTCGCGCTGCTCGAGGCCTGGCTCGAGACACCTCGCGGCAACGCGGCGCCCTGGGAGTTCGTCCGCCGAGCCGTCGCGCGGCGCGACGGCCAAACACTCGCGCGGCGCGCCCGGGACATCGGACTGGCCGCCGCCACCAGCGACCCGGCGCCGCGCGTGGCGCCACCCTGGGTCCGCATTGCAGCGCTGGGCGAGCGGCGTCCGCAGATGAT
>JAYZFK010000044.1:0-29681 GCA_036336835.1 Myxococcota bacterium
GCGCTCTTCCACTGGCATGTCGCCGATCTCGGCATGGAACACGTCTACATCAAGCCACGTACGCCACAGTTGAACGGGAAGGTCGAGAGATCCCATCGCACCGACAAGGACGAGTTCTACCAGCTACTCACATGCCGCAAGGAGGCAAATCAGTAGGCCAAGCAACGCTGGAGTTCTATTGCGATCGAGTCTCCCGTTCATCCTGGCCACGCCTCTCTCCGTTCTCAACGCCTGCCCATGATCCGTTCCGACACTGAGCCTCCCCGCGGTCTCAGCGTACGCGCGGGTCGCGGATAGGAAGTATAAGCGGGGTTTTGGCAGCACGTCCTAGTAAGGATGTTATGACAAGTCCCGTGGGTGCCCCGCGGCGGGGCGACCGTGAGTCGCTCCCCGATGTTCAAGAGGGCCCGGAACGGCTCGACGTACCCGATAGTTCGCGGTCCGCTAGCAGGTAGAACGCCCCCGCCAATAGGTTCGCGAGGCCAACCGTAAGCATCCCGTAGCGAAGAGCCCAGTCGCCTGTGCGAGCGCTGAGTGCGTCGCTGACCAGACCGACTACCTGCGGGCCCAGGCCCATGCCGATCAGATTGGTCGCGAACAAGTTGATGGCGGCGGCCAGGGCGCGCATCCGCACCTGGACGATCGACTGCACCACCGCGGCGACCGGTCCGCTGGAGACGGCCCCGAAGAACGAGTGCGGCGCCAGACACAGGAGAGTCAGCTCGAGGCTCTCGCTCATGATGAACGTGACGGTGAAGGGAAGCCCCAGCAGGGCGACCAGAGCCGGGAGCCGCAGGTACCAGCGCGGATCGCGTTTGCCGAGGTAGTCCGAGAGCCTGCCGCCCGCTACCACGCCGAGGACGCCCGAGATTCCTGCGATCGGGCCAATCCACAGCCCGGCCTCCGCGATCCCCATGCCGTGAACCCGCATCAGTAGCGGCGCGGTCCACACGACGAGTCCCACGCCCGAGAAAGCATGGAATGCCTGAGCGAGCAGGAGCCATGAAAAACCGCGGCTGGTACGCAGGAACTGCAGCACCTCTGCCCACGACGGGGTGCGCGTATCGACGGACTCGGGTTCGGACGCGCCGCGTTCGGGCTCGCGTACGGTCAACCAGACGAGCAGCGCGAGCAGCACGCCGGGTGCACCCAGGATGAAGAAGGCGGCCCGCCAGCCCAGGCTCTCCGCGATCAAGCCGCCCAGAACGAATCCCAGCGCCACCCCCGCATGGGCCCCCAGGACGAAGATGGCAAGCGCCGTCGCCCGCCGCTCAGGGGGAAAGTAGTCCGAGATGATCGAGTGGGCAGCCGGAACGGTGGACGCCTCGCCGACGCCAGTCGTTACACGCGCGATGGCCAGATGAACGAAGTTTCGCACCAGGCCTGATGCTGCTGTTGCAGCGCTCCACACAACGATCCCGAGCGAGATGATCATCTTTCGCGACCGGCGGTCCGCCCAGCGAGCGATGGGAAGGCCCGCCACCGCGTTGAAGAGGGCAAAGGACATTCCGCCGAGGAAACCCATGGCGCTGTCGGACAGGCCCAGGTCTCTCTTGATCGGCTCCATGAGCACGCCGAAGACCTGCCTGTCGAGGTGGTTGAACGCGTAGACCACGACCAGGACACCGAGTACGTATCTCGAGCGGTTCTTCGGGCTGGTGTCGGTCTCCCGGAGCTGATGTGTCTCCGCATCGCGCTGCATCGCTTCATCATACTGAGCGCCGAGGAAATCGTGCGGATCCGTTATGTGCGAGGTCGTCTTCGGTACGAGAAAGGCGATCATCCGCCTACGCTCGCGCCCGGCCCCTCTGCTAGATGTAGAGGACCTGCAGCCCGTAGAGGAGCGCCGGCTTCTCCTGCCCGACGACGCCCACCTCGATCTGAGCGGTGATGAGCGTCCCCTTCGATGTCGACTCGGCGCGCACTACTCGACATCGGGCGCGGATCGCGGAGCCTGCGACGACCGGCGCTAGAAAGCGCAGACTCTCTGCGCCGTAGTTGATGGCGCTCTTGTGGCCCTTGACCTCGATTGGGCGGGGGATCGACTGGTGCATCAACGACAGCACCAGAAAGCCGTGGGCGATCGGCGCACCGAACGGGCTCTCGGCCCTGCAGCGCTCGACATCTACATGGATCCATTGGTGATCGTTGGTGAGGTCTGCGAAGGCATCGACGAGATCCTGGGGGATCAACACCTCCTTCCCCCAGGACCCGAAGTCTTCCGAGGCGGCAGCGTTGAGCGCGTCGATGTCGTCGAAGTCGATGGGTTCCATGGCGTGCAGACTATCAGGGATCGCTGAGCCGGGATCGAGTCCGCCCGTCACCGCAGCGAGTAGCCGGACGTGACACTCTACAACCTTCCGATCTTCTCGCTCAATGATGGAAAGATCTGCCACAACTTCAGCTACCACCGCATCGTGCCAAGTTGATTCTGGAAACGCAGATGAAGCCGACGGTCGACTAGACTTCGAGAAACGCCGCGCGCGGCGCGAGGCCACGACGCCGACCGCGAGTTCGGAGTTCTTGGACCCGCGCCAGGGAGTGAACAGAATGTCGAGCAGGAGCTCCGAGATCCGGACCAAGCTGGATCACCCGGTCATCGATTCGGACGGCCATTGGGCAGAGCTGTTCCCTATCTTGTTCGAATACGTAGAGGAAGTTGCAGGTTCCGCCGTCCTGGAACGATTCCGTGCCGGGTACGGCCAGCGCTTCCACGGTTGGTATGAAGCGGACGCGGAGACGCGACGCCGGAATCGCATGCGAAGACCGTCGTATTGGGGCGTTCCCACCAACAAGGATCGCATCGCGGGCCTCATTCCTTCGGTATTTCGGGACAGTCTGGACAGCTGGGGCATCGACGTCGCTGTCGTCTATCCCAGCATCGGTCTCACCCTCGCCCGTGATGTCAGCGACCGGGAGCTGATCAACGGCGTGATCCGGGCGTACAACGTCATGGTGGCGGACCTCTTCGCCCCCTACTCCGATCGGCTGATTCCAGTGGGTGTCGTCAGCCTCGCCGAGCCATCCGATGCGGTTGCGCAGCTCGAGCATGCCCACTCTCTGGGGCTCCGGCAGGTCGTTACCGGGGGGTCGATCGTTCGCACCGTCGAAGCGGACGCGGAGTGGCAGCCGGACGCCGCAAAGCGGCGCGTCTACGTCGATGGCCTCGGGCTCGACAGCCCACACGACTACGACCCCGTATGGGCAAAATTTGCCGAGCTGAAGATTCCGGTCACGACCCACAGTGGCAGCATGGGCTGGCCCGACCGGAGCTCGCCCACCAATTTCGTCGCCAATCACCTCGGCCATTTCGCCCAGAGCCATCATCTCTTTGCGCGCAGCCTGCTTCTCGGCGGCGTCACGCAGCGCTTTCCGGACCTGCGATTCGGTTTCCTCGAAGGCGGAGTCGGCTGGGCGTGCGGCCTGCTTTCAGATCTCAAGGAGCATTGGGAGAAGCGCAATCGAACATACCTGGAAGCGAACCTGAAACCTACCAATCTCGATCGCGCCGAGCTCCGACGGCAGCTGGAATCCTATGCAAAAGTCGAGAAGCGCTTCGCGGGCAAGATCGACGACATTCTCGAGAAGAACCTCGATCAGCTCGAATGCGACATCACATCAGAAGCGCTGGTGGATCGAGATCGGGACTCAGACGATTTTTCCCTGGTGAAGATCGGCGACGCGGACGAGCTACGCCGGCTCTTCCGGAAGAACTTCTACTTCGGGTGCGAGGCCGACGATCCCATGACCGCGGTTGCCTTCGATCCTCGGATGAAGATGCACCTGAAGCCAGTTCTCGGCTCCGACATCTCCCATTTCGATGTGACCGATGCCACCGAGGTCGTGGCGGAGGCATACGAGCTGGTTGAAGCGGGCCTTTTGACCGCTGAGAACTTCCGCGACTTCACGTTTTCCAACGCCGTCGGTCTGTTCGCTGGCATGAACCAGGACTTCTTCAAGGGAACGATCGTAGAGGACGAGGCGCGTCGAGAAATCGAAGCGCTTCGAGCGAAGGAAGTCGCTTGAAACGCGGCGATCGTCCATGTCAGTCAGTCCTAGCCTGACCGATTGGGCCCGCCCGCGGGTCGCCCGGGTGGCCCCGGGCTACCGCGCTCGTGGGTTGTGGGGCACGGAGCCGGTCGACCTGGTCAGCCAGGCGACGATCCGGAGCCCGCAGCGGACGGCCCTGGTCGACCCGTCCGGCTCGCTCACGTACGCAGAGCTCGACCACGCCGCGACGGCCGCGGCTGCAGAGTTTCTGGCCCATGGCATCGAGCCCGGGACGCCAGCCCTGATCGTGATGGCCAACGACATCGCCTCGGTGGTTGCCTTTCACGGCGCCCGGCGCGCCGGCGCGGTCTTGGTCGTGCTCCAGACGACTGCGAGTGCGTTGGAGGTCGCGGATGCCGCGACACGGCTTGGGGTCCGCTTTGCCGTCGCCCCGGCGGAGCAGGTCGAGGCACTCGAGTTGGCGGGCCCAGCGGCAACCTCCTGGATTCCGGCCACACCGCTGCAGAACC
Source organism: Myxococcota bacterium (assembly GCA_036336835.1). Classification (GTDB taxonomy): domain Bacteria; phylum Myxococcota_A; class UBA9160; order UBA9160; family UBA4427; genus JAYZFK01. Next base: position 4,521 of record JAYZFK010000044.1, read on the forward strand.
TCTCGGGCTCTCAGCGCAACTCGTCCGTCCCGGGGGCCCGGGATCCCGACGACCCACTCATCGTCATGTTCACATCGGGGACGACGTCCCGGCCGAAGGCGGTCGTCCACACGACCAACACCCTGCTCGTGGCCGCCCGAAACCTGGCTGGCGCAATCCAGCTGACTGAGGGCGACGGTTGCTTCCTGGTGAGCCCACTGTCGTCGATCACCGGCGTGCTGCAGGCGCTCTTCATTGCCCCGATGGAGGGAGTCCAGGCAGTACTCGAGCGCCGCTTCGACGACCGGGCGAGCTTCGACCGTCTGCTCGCCAGTGGCGCCACCTTCTACGGCGGACCGGACGTCGTCCTCGGCCGACTGCTTGCGGAAGCCGATCGGCGCGGCCAGCGGGAGGTACCGATTTCAGCGGCCCTGTTCGGCGGCACGATGCTCGACGAACGGGTGCTCGTCCGGGCCGAGAACGATTTCGGCATCCGGATCATGCGGTCCTATGGATCGTCCGAGGCTCCGGTCATCTCGGCGACCCGCCGCGACGAACCCGCCGCGATTCGGACGGCAGACGATGGCCCGCCCCTCGAGGGTGTCGAGGTGCGAATCGGCTCGAAGTCCGATCCGTCCGAGTGCTGCGTGAGGGGCGCTCACCTGTTCGTTGGCTATGTCGACGCTGTCGACAACGAAGCGGCTTTCGAGGACGGATGGTTCTGCACAGGGGACGTGGCCACGTTCGATAATGGGCGGCTACGCATCACCGGGCGAATCAAGGACATCGTGATCCGAAACGGTCTGAAGATCTCACCGGCCCGCGTCGAGGCACTGGCGTCCGAGCTCCCGGGCGTCGAACAATGTGTCGCCTACGGCGTGCCCGATGACGCCACGGGCGAGCACCTGTCGTTGGCCGTCCGCCACGACCTGGGGGTCGAGCCTTCGTTCGAGTCGCTCACGCGTTCGCTGGCTCAGGCCGGGCTGGCCCGGTGGATGCTGCCCGAGGAGGTCGTCGTGTGGGAGGGAGAGTTTCCGACCACTGCTACCGGGAAAGTGAAGCGCGACGCAGTTGCGGAGGCGGCAGGTCGCATGCAACGCCTGCTCGCTCCCCGCCTCCGGGACATCGATTCGCAATAGCCGAGGCGGGGGCGACTTTGATCACCTCCACCCAACACTTCATATATGCTGTTTCAGGTCGTGTCGCTGAGCGCGTCCCGCATCGAAGCGAGGGTGCGGCACAGGGCGGACTACCCACTCGCCGGTCGGCGCGGCCAGAGGTTGCCATGATTGCCGAGCTCGGAGAACTCGAGGAGTTTCGCGAGGAAGTACGCGGGTGGTGTGCGAAGCACGTGCCTACGGACTGGGTTCGTCGCATGGCGGGCGTCTCGATGGAGGAGAGCCTGGACTTCCAGCGCGAATGGCTGACCGAGCTGCGGAAAGGCGGCTTCGCGGCGCCTCACTGGTCGGCGGAGTGGACCGGTCGCGACTTCACGCTGGAGGAACAGGTCGTCATCGCCGAGGAGATGGCCCGGGCGCGAGCACCGCGCCTCGGTGGCTTCTTCGTCTCCCTCTATCATACCTACGGCCTGCTCGTCGCTTCGGGCACGGAGGAGCAACGCCGGAGACACCTGCCGGCCATCCTGAACGGGGAGATCTGGTGTCAGGGCTTCTCGGAACCGAGCGCTGGTTCCGATCTCGCAGCGCTGCGCACGCGCGCGGAGCGTCGTGGAGATGCCTACGTTGTGAACGGGCAGAAGGTCTGGTCGACCCACGCCATGCACGCGCAGTTCTGCCTGCTGCTCGCACGAACCGATCCCGATGCGTCGAAGCATCGAGGCATCTCCTACTTCCTGCTCGACATGCAAACCCCGGGCATAGAGGTCCGTCCGATTCGAGATCTGGGGGGGCGTGAGGAGTTCTGCGAGCTCTTCTTGACGGATGTCGAGATTCCCGTCGAGAGTCGCATCGGCGAGGAAAACGAGGGCTGGCGCATTGCGAACTACACGCTCGCTACCGAGCGGAGCACGCTGCTCCTGATGCCCGCGGAGCAGCTGCGGGTCGCGTACGAGATGCTGGTGGATCTCGCGCGCTCGACCCCGGGTCCGGGCGGGAGACCCGCGATCGAGGACGTTGGCGTGCGTCGCGATCTCGCCGATTTCCATGCGGAGATCGCGAACCTGCGGCTGTTGATCAACCGGATGCTCACTCAGCTGATTCGAGCGGGTGGCGCCGGCCCCGAGTCGTCGATCATCAAGCTCTACTACAGCGAGCTCCTGCAGCGATTCACGCGTTATGCCACGGAGCTCGGCGGTATGCGGACCCAAGAGCTGGCACCGTTGCTGGGAGCCGCACCCTACGTATCGGGTGTCTGGGAGTTCGACTTCCTGAACTCCTACACCTGGACGATCTCCGCTGGCACCAGCGAGATCCAGCGCAACATCATCAGTGAGCAGGTACTGGGGATGCCCAGGGAGCCCCGATGATTCACCGGACGCGCACAGCGGACATCGATCCCGGAGAGCTGCGCGCGGCGGTCCGCGACGTACTCGACCGTGAGGCCACGCCCGAGCGGACGAGGGTCGTCATGGACGAGCCCACCGGACACGATGCGACTCTCTTTTCGCTGATGGCCGAGCTCGGTTGGACCGGACTGGCGATTCCGGAGAAGTACGGCGGCGCAGGGGCGACGCTGGTCGAGCTGGGTGTCGTCCTCCAGGAACTCGGGCGCTCTCTCGTCTCTTCGAGCTTCGAGGCGTCCGTCGTCGTCTTCGGCGGGGCGCTGCTCCTGGGCGGTCGTGAGGATCAGCGCGCTTCGCTCCTGCCGAGAATCGCCGCAGGGAATCTCCTGGCCAGCACGGCACTTGGCGGAGCCGGAGGGCGCTACGAGGTCGAGAGCCTCGGGGTCACCGCCCGGCAGCAGGGAGCTTCACTATCGCTCAGCGGTACCGCGGACTACGTCCCGTCGGCAGACTTGGCCGAGCTGGTGCTGGTCGCCGCCCGGGCGCCGCGGGGAGACACAGCGCTGGTACTCGTCGACCCCCGGCACGAGGCAGTCGAGATCACACCGCAGCCCGTCTTCGATCCTACCCGCCGTTTCTCGCGCCTCGTGCTGCACGATGTCGTCGTCCCCCGAGAATCGATGCTGGGGGACTTCGCGAGCGGAGAGGCGCTTCGCGAACAGCTCATCGATCTCGCTGCCATCGCGCTCGCGTGTGACAACACGGGAGGCGCGGGCAAGGTGCTCGAATCGACGGTTGCCTTCATGAAAGAGCGCAAGCAGTTCGATCGCGCCATCGCGAGCTTCCAGGCTCTGAAACACCGCTGCGTGGACATGATGATGCGTGTGGAGGCCAGCGCCGTCAGTGTCGAAATGGCGCTAGAGGCCTTTGCAGGGGAACAGGAAGACACGCGGCTTGCTGCGTCGGAGGCCAAGTTCTTCTCCGGTGACAGCTACATCCACGTCGCCCAGGAGGGGCTACAGATGCACGGGGGCGTGGGTTTTACCTGGGAATACGACTGCCACCTCTACCTCAAGCGCGCCATGCTCAACCAGGCCCTGCTAGGTGATTCGCGCTGGCACCGGGACCGAGCCGCGGATCTCGTGCTCGGGCCGGTATCATCGGTATCTGGATCCCAATATGAATGAGCTGATGAGGCAGAAGCTCGATGCGAACGCGCTGATCCTCTGTCTGAGTATCTCGCAAGCTCGCACGGTCGACATCCCGATGATGGCCGCAGCCTGTGGCTTCGACGCCATCTACGTCGACCTGGAGCACACGGCGACGTCGCTCGAGACCACCTCGATGCTCTGCGCGGCCGCGGTCGGCTTCGGCTTGATCCCGATGGTGCGCGTACCTTCGCACGACCATCAATACATGACGCGGGTGATCGACACCGGCGCGATGGGCGTGATCGTCCCTCACGTCGACACGCGGGAGCAGGCCGAGCACATCGTCGATACCTGCAAGTTTCCTCCGATCGGCCACCGCTCGATCTCGGGTCCGAACCCGGTCACCCGCTATCGGCAGATGAGCGTCAGCGAGAATGTCGAGTACCTGAATCAGCAGACGATCCTGACGGCGATGCTCGAGACGCCCGAGGCGATCGAGCAGGCAGATGCGATCGCCTCCGTGCCGGGGCTCGACATGATTCTGATCGGGACCCATGACCTCACCGCCGAGATGGGAATTCTGGGTCAGTTCGGGCACGAGAGCTTCGCCCGGGCGATGGAGACGGCCGCGGCGGCGTGCAAGAAGCACGGCGTGGTAATGGGCATCGCAGGCATCCAGGACCTGGAGCTGATCGCAGATCTCGTCGCGCAGGGCGTGCGGTTCATCAGCGCTGGTACCGACGCGGGGTTCTTCATGGAGGCGGCCCGGGCCCGTGCAGGAAAGCTGAGGAGTATTCTCGTACGGTAGCCCCGCGAGGAAGTTGACGATGAAGAACGAGATCTATCGACGGCAGATCGAGCACCCGATCGCGTGGTCCGGAAGCGACTTCCGCGGCAAGGACGCCATCGCGTTCGACCTCTCGGCGCGCCAGGTGACCGTGCTCGAGGACATCGTGATGCGCACGGCGGCACTACCGCGCGACGAAGTGAGCCGCGAGCACTGCGGGCATCCCGCGCTCGACGACGCGCTGGCGGGAGTCTACGAGGAGATCATCCGTGGCCGCGGGCTGGTGATCGTGCGCGGCTTTCCAGTTGACGACCATTCCATCGAGGAGATCGAGAGGATCTACTGGGCATTCTGCACCCACTTCGGCCATCTCCTATCTCACAACTCCTTCGGTCACCGCATGGTCCGCGTGCACGAGGACGTGCTTCCCGGCGGAGTTCAGCCGGCCCGGGGAACGAAGTCGCGCGCCGAGCTGGCCATGCACAACGATGCCGCCGACCTCTTCGCGCTGCTGTGCGTGCACCAGGCCGAGCAGGGGGGCAATAGCCAGTTCTCCAGCGGGCCCGCCGCTCACAACGCGATCCTCGAATCCCACCCCGACATCCTGCCGATCCTGTATCGCGGCTTTCCCCACCATCGCCGGAGCGAGCAGCAGGATCACCAGCAGGCGGTCACCCCGTACGAGGTTCCGATCTTCTCCAACGTCGACGGGACCGTCTGCATCAACTTCACCTACAGCAGCATCCTGCCAGCATTGCATGAGCTGGGCCGGGAGTTCACCGCGCAGGAGGCGGAGGCGGTCGACATCCTGCGAGAGATCCTGGTAGAGCAGCAGTTCGAGCTGCAGCTGCAGCCCGGGGAGGCCACGATCGTCAACAACTACGCGATGTGCCACTCGCGCTCGGACTTCATCAACGGCGACACGCCGGACAAGCGCCGGCTGGTGCTGCGAGCCTGGATGGAGGTTCCGCTCGAAGATCGCCGGCTTCCGGTGGGTCGCGAGTTCTTCCACATGGAGAACGAGGACGGCCGACTCGGATATGATCCGGTACCGGGCCGCGAGGGGCGGATCGCGCAGAACGACTACGACGATGTCTCGGAAGAGCTGGCCGATTTGTTCAAGGCGGCTCAGGCGAAGCCCAAGGCGCGCGCGCGCGCATCTCGGGAGTGAGCGGGCTGGCGAGAGCCGCCAGACCCGACCTACGCGGCACCATTGGCGGGAAGTTTCTTGGCCGTCTACATCCATGAGCGGATCGAGATCGAGGGCGGCGGCCGGGGCAAGCTGATCGAGATGATCCGCTCCCGCTGGGCGCCGCACCTCGAGCGCGAGCACGGCGTGCGTCTGGTGGGGGCCTGGGCCACCGTCGGCAGCACTGGGAACTGGCCGGAGGTTCGTATCCACTGGGAGATGGACGACTGGGAACACTTCTCCCGCGCCCAGCACGGCCAGTACCCCATGGAGGAGCGCGACGTCTCCCTGGCGGAGCTGTGGAATCAGGCGATCGAGTATCGCCAGCGCGGTCACTCGATGCTCCTGAAGCCGACCGCCTTCTCACCCGATTTGGCGGAGAACTCGGCCGAGGTCGTTACAGGAGACGTGATCCTGCACGAGGACGTACGGGCATTGCCCGGACGTCTGCCGGCCTATCACGCCGCGCTGGCGGCAGAGTTCCTGCCACTCGCGGAGAAGCGCGGACTTCGGCTCCTCGGGGCGTACGCGCACGCGCTGCAGCCCGGTACCGGACTCAATCTCTGGGTCCTGCGCGACTGGGATCACTGGCGTGAGCTGATGGAAGCGACACAAGGCGATGCAGAGCTACGCGCCTGGAACCAACAGCTGGGTGCGTGGCTCGAGGACCTCGATGGCTTCCTGGCCGTACGGCCTCCTGGAACGGCTCTGCGAACATGAACCCCAACATCTATCTGCACGAGATCATTCGCACGGTGCCGGGGCGCGAGGAGCCCTACATGGCCAGCGTGCTCTCGGTGCACAACGACGGATCGCGTCGTCGTGGCGAGCAGGCCCGGGGCGCCTTCGGACAGTTCCGCAGCGCCGGGGTCTCGGGCGGCTGGCCCGGTGCGATCAACATCTGGGAGAACAGCTGGTCCGGCCAGGCGCGGGATCTGGAGCGGCAGTTCCAGGACGCTGAGCGCGACACGGCGATGGAGGAGTGGTGGAATCGCAATTTGCACCTGCGGCAAGGCGGTTATGACCGGATCCTGGTCCCGGCGCCCTTCTCCCCCACGCGTGCCGAGCTGCGCGAGCGCGGCGCGCACGGCAAGGCGTTCCTGCACGAGATTCTGTGGCTTCCTTTCGGCGAGCCGGAGCGGTACCTCGAAGAGCTCGAGCGCGGGCTCTTGCCCGCCGCGCAACGCCACGGCATCGAGCTGATCGGCGCCTTCCAGGTGGCAATGCGCCCCCGACAGGTACTCACGCTCCTGGGTGCAGCAGAGTGGGCGCACCTCGGCTCTTTTCTCGAGGCCGCGGAGACGGATCCAGAGCTGCGTGCCTGGCACGAGTACCGTTCGAGCTGCGTCGCCCGGTCCGAGGAAATGGTCCTGATTCCCGCGCGTCACGACCCCCTGGCTTCCAGCGGACGACCGTCGGATCGCGGGGCCACCTCGAGACCATGATCTGGACGCCCTCCGAATGCTAGGCGGCAAGACCCGTCGCCTCGTCTACTTCGACGCGTGGACCGACGCGGTTGCGGGCAAAATCCTGAGCGGCAGATCCGACATCGAGGTCGTTCGATTGGAACTGAGCGGAGACGAGCGCGGCAACTGGTCGGAGCTGAATCGCACCCATGGCTACCAGGCCGTGACGCTGACCGAGGTCCGCACAGGCCCAGCGCCGGGGAAGCAGTGGCTCCCCGACGCAGCATTCGTCGCACGCTGTCCGTCGCTTCTCGCGGTCTGCTCGGCCGGTGCCGGGTACGACGTCGTCGACGTGGATGCCTGCACTGCCGCGGGAGTGATCGTCTGCAACAACTCGGGTCCAGGAGCAGAAGCCGTCGCCGAGCACGCCCTGGGCTTCATGCTCTCGCTGTGCAAGAAGATCGCCCTTGCGGACCGCATGATCCGACGCGCGCCCATCCAAGACCGGACGCCGCTGAGGGGCAGCGAGATCCGCGGGAAGACGCTCGGCATCGTGGGAATCGGGCGAATCGGCACGCGGCTCGCCGAGCTGTGTGGCGGCCCGTTCGGAATGGAGGTGCTGGCCTTCGACCCGTTCCTGGACGCGGAACAGATCGCCGCACGTGGAGCCCTGAAGGTCGAGCTGCTCGAGCTCTTGCGTCGAGCCGACTTCGTCGTGGTCTGCTGCTCTCTGACTCCCGAAACGACGGGCCTGCTCGGATACGCCGAGTTCGCGCAAATGAAGCCGGACGCCTACTTCATCACGACCGCGCGCGGCGAGGTTCACAGTGAGGAAGCGCTGCTCGAGGCGCTGAAGACCGGCCGCATCGCGGGTGCGGGGATCGACGTCTTCCATGCCGAGCCGCCCTCGCCGGATCATCCCTTGCTCGCCCTCGACGCCGTCGTCGCGACACCGCATACCGCGGGGATCACCGACGAGGCGGTTCACGCCATCGCCACAGCCACCGCCGAGCAGTGGATGTCGATCTTCGACGGCGCAGTGCCGCCGCGACTCGTCAATCCCGAGGCCTGGCCGAGGTACTCGGACCGGTTCGAGCAGATTCTCGGATTTCGGCCAGCCGACCCCACAACGAGAGAGGACTCGCAGTGAGCACGAGCACCGAGAAGAGCGCCGCCGGCGCCCGGCCATGACGTCGATGCGGGCCCTATTCCCCAGCTACAAGCGGCTCTGGGAACCAGCCGAAAGCGGGATCGGTGCGCAGCGCAGTGACGCGTACGGAGACTGGTACGCGGAGCAGATCCACTCGTTCCTGCCGGGGACCTGGGTCATCTCGGGGCACCACCAGGGTCTCGAGGAGATCCAAAAGCTGCTCGAGGCAGTGCGGCAGATCTGGACGGTGCGCTCGGTCTTCGAACACAACAACTACTGGCTCGGCGAGGACACGATCTGCACCGAGTGGTTCTCGACGAATGAGGTCTGGACCGGTCAGCGGTGCCGCAACAGCGGTCTGACCCGGCAGACGTTCGTCGAGGGCCAGGTGATCGAGTGGCAGGAGTACACGGACAGCGAGTTCTTCGAGGAGATGCATGCCGGATGGCGCGAGGCGGTGGGGCCCGAGCTCGGGAGTCACCTTTCCAGGTACGCTTGCTCCGGCCCGCCATGGTATCCCGAGCCGGCTCTGAACGAATGGCCACTCGAGACCTCGCTGAGCGACGGCCAGAACTGTGCGCCCCCAGAGATGCGTGATCGTCTCGCCGTGGCCATCGAGTTCTGGAACGCCCCACGGAGCGGCTCGCGCGATCTGTTCGCAGATGACGTGGACGTGCTGTTCCAGGGACGCTCGTGGCCGCTCGGGGGACATCATCGCGGACGCGAGGGCGTCGAGCGCGTGTTCGAGGTGGCGGGCAGGATCTGGCCCCAACCGTCCGAGATCGTGAAGACCGAGTTCTGGGCCAACGAGGACAGCGTCCTCACCCACTGGTTCACCCGCAATGAGACCTGGAAGGGAGAGGCCTGCCGCAACAGCGGGTGGGCCGTGTGGAAGTTCGAGGGTGATCGCGTCACGCAGTGGCGGAACTACGTCGACACGAGCTTCTACGCCGAGGTACACGACGGCTGGCGCGAGGCCGTCGGAGCGAAGCTTGGCGAGCAGCTGCCAAACTGGCCATTACCGGGGGACTCGCGATATCCGGACCCGATGGCGCACGAATGAGGCGAGCCGGCCGCGTCTCGCTGGAGTGAACAAGTTGACTTACAAGACGATTCAGTACGAGCAGCGCGAACACACGGTGTGCATCACACTCGACCGTCCCGAGTCTCTCAACGCCATCAATGACGAGATGGTCCGAGAACTGCGGGACGCGTACGCCTGCGTCGAGACTAGCGAGAGCGTCTGGACGCTCATCATGACAGGCAACGGACGGGCGCTCTGTGTCGGCGCCGACGTGAACAAGGCATCCGCGGACGAGGATGAAGCCTGGGCGCCGGGCATCGATACGCAGGGCGAGCCCATTCTGAGTTCGTTCCGGCAGTGGGATCCGCCGCAAGAGGCGACCCCGCCGTACCTGCAGATGACAAAGCCCGTGATCTGCGCGGTCAACGGGATGGCGGCGGGAGCTGGGCTCGATCTGGTTACGACCGCGGACATCGTCATCGCATCGGAGGCGGCCACGTTCTTTGATCCACACGTGAGCATCGGGCTGGTGTCGGGGCGCGAGATGGTGCGCATGGCCAGGGTGCTTCCGGTCGGCATCGCCATGCGAATGGCACTGATGGGCAAGCAGGAGCGCATGACTGCAGAGCGTGCCTACGAGCTGGCGCTTGTCAGCGAGGTCGTGCCTCCGGATGCACTGCTGGAACGCGCATGGGAGCTTGCCGGGATGCTCAATCGGAATGCTCCCCTCGCCGTTCGGGGAACCCGCCTTGCGATCCGCAAGGGCCTGTCGCTGCCAGTGTACGAGGCCGAGCTGCTCGCCGAGGGTTACCGACTCCGAGTTTCGCAAACGGAGGACGCCCAGGAGGGACCGAGAGCGTTCCTCGAGAAGCGGGATCCAAGATGGCGGGTCCGGTAGAGGCGATCCGCCTCGGTGGCTGACACACCATCGGAGGCGCATCGCACTGGTCAATCAGCTGGCTTCTCGAATAACGCGCGCACGGCGCGCAGATCGACTTTCATCGACGTCGTGCGCGGCAGCGCGTCGGTGATCAGGAATCGAACGGGCACATGGATCGTAGTCAGTCGGGCGCGGACGTGGGCGTCGAGGCTCTCGCTGCTCGGAGCGACCATTCCGCGCTGCAGCTCCAGGGCTGTGGCCGGAACATGGCCGAGCCGCGAGTCGGGAATCCCAACGGTCGAGGCATCCAGGATGCTTGGGTGTTCGCGCAGAGCAGAGTCGATCCGTTCCGGCATGACCTTGAATCCGCCCCGCAGGATCACCCCGTCGCCACGCCCCCTGTGGAAGACGAAGTCGTCCTCGTCGATCACGGCGAGGTCAGTGGTGCGGATCCAGTCGGGGCTGATGTCCGGCACGAGCGCCTCCAGGTAACCTTGCCCGCCGCGCGGCAGCACCTCGCCGGTGTCCACGTCGACCACCCTCAACTGCACGCCCGGGAACGGACGGCCCATCGCGCCGCGCTTGGACCGCGAGTACTGGTCGTGGAGCTCGGGCGTCCAGGTCACCAGAGTCCCGCAGAACTCGGTTGCGCCGTACGCCCAGATCACCTTGATGTCGTAGACGCGCTCGAACTCCTCCTGGAGCTCCGGCGGCATGGGTGCGCTACCGCCGTAGACGTACTCGAGGCTCGCCACATCGGCTCTGGGAATAGCCGCATCCAGCATCATCCGGGGCACGGCCGGTGGGACGTTGACGCTGCGCGGCCGATGGCGGCCGATCGCGTCCACCCATTCCAGAAGATCGAATTTTTCGAGTAGGACGATCAGCCGCCCGATGGCGAAGTCCGCGATCAGGCAGCAGGTGCCGCCGATCCCGGAGATCGGCCAGATGACGATATCGGGGGACACGCTGGTGTCGACTCCTCCACCACGGATGCTCTCCACCGCGCGCACGAGCACATGATTCGGGATTGCGACGCGCTTCGGCGGGCCGGTGGTACCGCTCGACAAGATCTCGATGCCCCCCGCCGTCAGCGGTGCACGGAACGGACCCCGGCCCAGATGCGCCAGGTCGGGCAGGAGGGTCGCGGCGGCCTCGGCGTTCCAGCGCAGGACGACGCCAACCGTTCCGGTCTTGCGAGCCTCCTCGATGACCGGCGGCGTCCAGTCCTGCTCCTCTGCAACCACTGCTGCGAAGCCGGTCCTCGCGAGGTCGGCCGCGAGAGAATCCGGTGACTGGAAGGCATACACGTTGGATACGGTGCGGCCAGCCTCTACCAGCCCGAGGACTGCTGCTGCCTGTGCCGGCCGGTTGCGCGCCACGACCGCCACCGGCGCATCTTGCGGGACCCCCGCTTCGTGAAGCTGCGCAATCAGGGAATCAGCAAGCCCCGAGATCGTGCCGCAAGTGATCTCTTCCCCGCGGTACTCCAGGGCCACGCGACCAGGATCTCGGCGGAGGCCGTTCTCGATCTGTTGTTTCACGTCCAATTCACGATCCTCGGATAGACTGTGGGTGCACAAGGGAGCGAAGGTACCCGCGACAGAGTCGCCCTCCTTCGCGGCGGTTCATTTTCGCAGTCCACAGCCCGGACGGCTCCCTGGCTCGCGCTGTCGGGGAATCGTACTCCTGGCCTTCTCCTCAAGGGAAGGTTGGCCCGCCGTGCGGACCGGTCGCCGCGGGGCACTGCTGAAGTCGAGGCCGCCAGACGAGCCGTCTGTCTTCACATTGCTGGACTCCATCCCGAGCCGCTCGCAGCCACCCTCGGAGCGATGCTCTACCCGGGCATCGACACCATCCAGTCTGTAAGTGTCACGAGTTCAGCGGGACGAGCCGTAGGGGGAGTCCGTCTCGGGGTTTGGAGATGGGGGCCTGTTGGATCGGCATGGTGTAGCCGTCTTTGAGGGTCCAGCGGTATTTGCGCAGGATGTGGTGCAGCACGATCTTGACCTGAGACTCGGCGAAGCGCAGGCCAATGCACATGTGCTGGCCGCCGCCGAACGGGATGTAGCTGTGGGTGTGGCGCTGGTCCTCGGCGCGCTCCGGACTGAACCTCTCCGGATCAAACTTCTCGGGCTCGTTCCACCATTCTTCCATGTAGTGCGTGTGGAGTGCCGAGACCAGCACCATCGAGCCTTCCGGAATGCGATAGCCGCTGAACTCGAAGTCGCGTATCGCGGATAGGAAGTACAAGCGGGATTTTGGCAGCACGTCCGAGTATAGATGTTATGACGAGTCCCCGAGGGAGCGTTGCGGTGGGGCGGGCTATCCGCGGCCGTCTGGCCAGGCCGAGAAATCGACGCGCAACTCAAGGTCGCGAGCGGTGCCCGAGAAGGAGTACAAGCGGATCGGGAGGGCGCTTGCTGCGGCTCGGCGTCAGGCTGTGGCGATGAACTCGCGCGCCACGACGGCACATACGATCGGCCTCCCTTCGGAGAGACGATGGGCCGGCCCGCTCGCGTAACCGACCACCTGTTCGATCGCCTCCGAGCCCACTGTGCCTCGCTTCAACTCGAGTACGGCAAGAGAGCCGGTCGGCTCATGCCACGCGATGATGTCCATTCGATCGACCTGGTTTCGTGGGCAGCTCAGGTCGCCAAGCGGTTCGATCTCGCCCCAGCGGTCCATCAAAGCCGACTCCAGTACAGCTTCGGTCACGAAACCGGTCTCGTCCCTTGCCGGCTCCCAACGACGGGCGCCGAGCGTGCGCTCGACCAGGCGATCGAGCAGGAACTCGGCTGATCCCTCGTCCCGGCCCCTCGAGTTCGCCCGGACTGGCGAATCCGCCACTTGCGTTCGCCCGCCGTGGCTAAACACGCCGCCCCGCCCCGCCACCGCGCGCTTCGCCGCGGCACACCGGTTGCACCGCCCTGGCCCATCGCAGACGACGAACGACGAGCAACGGGAGGCGAGAGGCGCGGTGATGCAACACACGGGATTGGCACACGCACGGCGGGCGCGGCGCGTCGCGGACCGGGCCGGGGCCGCCGACCTGCCGGGCGTCGTTGCGCGCGCACCCGCCTTCCGCGCCACCCTCGAGCTGGCGCGCAGCGCGGCCAGCTCGAGCGCGACGGTGCTGCTGGGCGGCGAGACGGGATCGGGCAAGGAGATCGTCGCCCGTGCGATCCACACGCTGGGTCCGCGGCGGACGCAACCCTTCGTCGCCGTCAACTGCGCCGCCTTCTCCGACACGCTGCTCGAGAGCGAGCTGTTCGGTCACGTCCGGGGCGCGTTCACCGGGGCCGAGCGCGACAAGACCGGGCTGTTCGAGGCGGCGCGCGGCGGCACCCTGTTTCTCGATGAGATCGGCGAGACCTCCGGGCCGCTGCAGGCAAAGCTGCTGCGTGCGCTGCAGGAGCGCGAGGTGCGACCGGTCGGTGCCACGCAGATGCGGCGCGTCGATGCACGCGTGATCGCGGCGAGCAACCGCGACCTCGACTCAGACGCCGGGCGAGAACACTTCCGCCGGGATCTCTACTACCGGGTCGCCGTGTTCCCGATCCACATCCCTCCGCTCCGCGAGCGCCCGGCCGACATCGCAGCGCTCGCGGCCCACTTCCTCGAGCACCACGGCGCGCGCGAGGCGCGGCGCGGCTGCCGGCTCTCGCCCGCGGCCGAGCGACTGCTGCAGGCCTACGACTGGCCGGGCAACGTGCGCGAGCTCGAGAACGAGATGCAACGCGCGCTGGCCCTGGCCCCGCCCGGCGCGCTGCTCGGCCCCGAGTCCCTCTCCAAGCGCATCGTGCACTGCGAGAGCGCACGGCTGCACCCGGCCCATCGATCCGGCGAGACCCTGCGCTCGCGAGTCGCCCGCTTCGAACGGGTGGTGATCCGCGACGCACTCGATCGCAACCACGGCCAGCGCACGGCGACCGCACGCGAGCTCGGCCTGACCCGCGAGGGATTCCACAAGAAGATGAAGCGGCTGGGGATCGAGTGATCGATCCGGAGGCAGCGCTAGCGCCTGCCGATCCGCGGACCTGCTCGCAGCGGGCCTGATTTGATCCGGCTCGCACGCCCGGCGTATCATGCGGGCAGTATCCCTGCCCCTGCCCAGGCCTGGCCAAAGGATCCGATGAGCGAAGACCCCTGCGTGCTGCGGGAGCTGGACGACGACGGCGTCCTGCTCGTGACGATGAACCGCCCCGAACGCAAGAATGCGTTCAATGGAGCGCAGTGGGACGGCGTTGCCCGCGCGCTGCGCGAGGCTCGCGAGGATCCCGCTGTGGCCTGCTGCGTGCTGACGGGCGCGGGCGGCAACTTCTCGTCGGGCGTCGACCTGGCCTCGTTCGGCGGCGGGATGGACTCCGACAAGGGAGGCGACCTGGCCGGTGGCTTCGACGGCTGTGTCGACGCGATCTTCTCGCTCGACAAGCCGCTGCTCGCCGCGGTGCGCGGGGTGGCGGTGGGCGGCGGCTGCACGATCGCGGTCGCCTGCGACATCGTCTTCGTCGGCGAGAGCGTCCGGATGCGGCTGCCCTTCGCGAACCTCGGGCTCGCACCCGAGATCGCCAGCAGCTACACGCTGCAGGCGCAGATCGGTCGCCAGCGCGCGGCCGAGCTGATGTTCACGGCCGAGTGGATCGACGCCGCGCGCGCACTCGAAGTCGGCATGGCGGCGGCGCGCTTCCCCGACGAGGAGGTGCTCGAGGCCACGCTGGCCAAGGCGCGCCAGATCGCGCAGTGGCCGGTGTCCGGGCTGCGCGCGATCAAGCGAACCCTGATGCAGACGCACCGCGCCGGCATCGAAGCCGCGCTGAAGATCGAGCAGGTCGAGATGGCCGGCCAGGCCGGCTCGCCCGAGAACATCGAGGCCGTGACGGCCTTCGTGCAAAAGCGCACCCCCGACTTCAAACAGTTCAGGAAGCAATCATGAGCGACCGCACCCCCGTCATCGTCGGCATCGGGCTCTCCGACTACCCGAAGGCACCGCACCTGTCGGCGATCGAGCACCACGCGCTCGCGGCGCAACGCGCGCTCGCCGATTGCGGCCTCCCCAAGAGCGAGATCGACGGCTACGCCACCGCGGGCTCGATGGGCGGCCAGAGCGCGATCGACCTCGCCGAGTACCTGGGCATCGAGCACCGCTTCATCGACGGCACCATGGTGGGCGGCTCGTCGTTCGAGTTCCACGTCGAGCACGCCGCAGCGATGCTTCGGGCCGGCCACTGCGAGGCGGTGCTGATCACCGACGGCTCGGACTACTTCTCGCGCATGGGCCGCGCACTCGGCACCGGCGGGCACGGGCGCCGCAGCCGCCACGTCTCGGGCAGCACGCAGTGGGAGGCGCCGTACGGCAACTCGCTGGTGGGCTCGTACGCCATGGTGGCCCAGCGCCACATGCACGAGTACGGCACCAAGCCCGAGCAGCTGGCCGAGATCGCGGTCGGAGTGCGCGAGTACGCGGGCCTCAACCCGGACGCGATGTATCGCGAGCCGATCACCGTCGACGACGTGCTCGGTTCGCGCATGATCGCCGACCCGCTGCACAAGCTCGAGTGCTGCGTCGTCTCGGACGGCGGCGGCGCGCTGATCATGACCACGGCCGAGCGCGCGCGCGATCTGGCACCCGACCCCGTCTACGTGCTCGGCGCGGCCAACGGCAAGTCGCACTGGAACATCTCGCAGATGCCCGACTTCACGCGCTCGGCCGCCGCCATCTGCGGGCCGGCGGCCTTCGAGCAGGCGGGGCTCGCACCGAGCGAGATCGACACGGTGCAGCTCTACGACAGCTTCACGATCACCGTGCTGACGCTGCTCGAAGATCTCGGCTTCTGCCAGAAGGGCGAAGGCGGCCCGTTCGTCGCCGAGGGCGTGCTGCGCCGCGGGGGCCGCATGCCACTGAACACCGACGGCGGCGGGCTCTCGTCCTGCCACCCGGGCATGCGCGGGATCTTCCTGCTGATCGAAGCCACCCGGCAGCTGCGCCACCAGGCGGGCGAGGCCCAGGTGCCGGACGCACGCACGGCGCTGTGCTGCGGCTCGGGCGGCTACCTGTCGGCGATCGGCGCGGTGATCCTGGGCCGCGAGCACCCGTAGAGCGCACGCTCGCTGCAAGCCAGCAAAGACGCGAACAAGAGGAATGGAAGACCCACCATGGAAGTTCGAACCGACGTCGAGTACACCAAGCCGATCCCTTCACCCGACGCGAGCAGCGCGCCCTTCTGGCAGGGCGCCGCGCAGGGCGAGCTGCGCGTGCAGCGTTGCCCTGCGTGCGACCACCGCCAGCACTACCCGCGCAAGCTGTGCACACGCTGCGGCGGCGACCCGATCTGGGAGCCGGCGAGCGGCCGCGGCGAGGTCCACACCTTCACCATCGTGCGCCAGTACGGCATGCCGCCGTTCAAGGACGAGCTGCCCTACGTGGTAGCCATGATCGAGCTCGAGGAAGGCGTGCGGATGATGGGCAACGTCACCGACGTCGACCCCGAGGCGGTGCACATCGGCATGCCGGTCGAGGCCTACGCGGTGCTGGCCGAGGAAGGCGTCGGCATCCCGTACTGGCGCCCCGCCGGGCCGAGCTAGGCGGAGCGGACGGATGTGGATCGCAATCGCCGGTGGGCTCGGCGCCCTCGGAGTGGCGCTCGGAGCCTTCGGGGCCCACACGCTGAAGACGCGGCTCGAGCCGGCCCAGCTCGCCGTCTGGCAGACCGCCGTCGACTACCACCTGCTGCACGTCGTCGGCCTGCTGGCGCTCGCCCTCTACGCGAGCGCGACGGGTCGCGCCATCACGGCGCCGGCGGCTGGCTTCAGCGCCGGGATTCTGCTCTTCTCCGGCTCGCTGTACTGGCTTGCGCTGGGCGGACCGCGCTGGCTCGGCCCGATCACCCCGCTCGGCGGCCTGTGCTTCATCGCCGGCTGGATCGCGCTCTTCTGGCTCGCGCGCAGCACTGCGAGCTAGCGGGTCGGGCCGGCGCGCCGCGCGGTCGATCTCGCGCGCCATCAGCCGGCGCCCCGCAGTGCGCCCATCCGCCGATCCGCCCATCCGTCGATCCGCCGATCAGAGCGGCAGAGCCCATCCGCCGATCAGAGCGGCGGAGCTCCGGGGCGCGAAGCATTGATCGGCGGCGAGCTCACCGGCGGCGGACCGGACGACGGGCAGCCGAAATCGCACGGATCGCGCAGGTCGTCGAGCAGCGGATCGATGCCGGAAGTGAACGTCGGTCTCGGCGCGATGCCGAGCGCCACCGGCGGCAGCGGTTCGCCCATGCGCGCCGTCGGGTCTCCGGCCACGTCGTAGCTGTCGGGATCCGCCAGCAAATCGAGCGGGGGGTGCGCAGCATCGGCGAGGTAGAGCGGCTCGCCGCGCTTGGCGACGACGCAGCGGCCCTGGCCCGGCGTCAGCACCTGATCGAGGCGCGCCGCCTGGACCGGGCTCTCGTTCGGGCAGATCATCGACACGAGCCCCGCCTTCTCGACGAACGCGAACACGTCGGTGTCCGAGCCGGCGTTGGCGGCCAGCAGCGTCGCCGTGCCGAGCCGAGCCGCCACCCCGTCGCCCGAAGCGAGGACACGCGCGCGGCCCGAGAGGACGTGAACGTCCGGTGCGCCGCTCGCGGTCAGCCCCAGGGTGGCCGTGGTCGACTCGTCGAGTCCGACGTAGTGCGTGCCGGCGAGCAGACCAACGCCCGCGCCCTTGGCAGTCACGATCTTGTCGCCGGCCAGGACCGCGCCGTCGAAGCGAAGCAGGCGGGGCTCCTCGCCCGGTGTCTGCGCCAGCACCGAGCCGCGCACGCCCACGACGCGCGCGCTCTCTTCGGCCGCCTGCGCGGGGTGCGCCAGCGACAGGACCACGCTCGTCACGAGCAGCAGGGCCAGCCTCGGTTCGAAGGAAGTGGGCAGCATGTTGAGCTCCGATCGTTTCACGGCAAGGACAGCGTCACGTACGCACCCACGATGTGTCGGTCGTAATCGAAGAAGCCGCTGTTCGAGTTCGAGTGGATGAAGTGGTAGGCCGTCGACACCGACCAACGCTCGCTGAGATCCTTCTCGAGCGAAGCGTCGATGCTGTAGATGTGGTCGCGTCGGTCCGACGTCGACGGCGGCGACCCGTCCGGCTCGGGAAAGGTCGAAGGATTGCGGTGCGGCCGGTAGGCGTAGCCGCCCTCGACATCGAAAACGATCTCCGCAGGTAGCAACACCGACAGCCCCAGGAAGAAGCCGTGGGAGTCGTAGTCCCACTCACTGCCAACGGCCCAGTAGCGCTCGTAGGTATAGCCGCCGCGGCCAACTGTCGAGCCGTCGCCGAGAGGCACGCGGTGATCGATGCCGACGAGGATGCCGTCGCCGCTGCGATCGCGGTCCCGCGGCGTCACGCCCACCGGGTCGGGCGGAATGACGACGACGGGCTCGAACTCGTAGTCGTTGAACTCGCCCGCAACGAACAACTCCGTCGATCCGGCGCGCTGCCAGACGTGGAGCCACGCGGCACGAGCGTCCTGGGCAAACAGGAAGGGAGCGTAGTCGACCCACGCGTAGCCGACGTCGTAGCGCAGGCGCAGCAGATCGCGCTCCCCGAAACGGCGATCGAGCCACGCTCCGATCACGGGATAGTGCGTGTCGAACTTGTGGAGATCGACGTTCGCCGAGCCCGAGTACGAGCCGACCAGCCCAGCCGACCAGTCCTCCTGCTCGAACAGCCGCGCGCCGCCCTCGGCGACCCACACCGCCCGGAAGTCGTCCTGGTCCGGAAAGTCGCCGGCCGGCGCCAGGCGCACGTTGCTGTCGTACTCGGCGCCCAGCGTGAGCCGCGCCCAGTACGGATCGAGCCCGACCTCCGTCCCGAGCGCCTGCGAAGCCTGACGCGCCCACGGACCTTCGGGGTCCACCGCCTGGAGGCGCGACAACGCCGAGCGTGCGCGGTCGCGCTCGCGCTCGGCGTACCAGGCCAGCGCTGCGTAGTACGACGCCACCGGCTCCACGGCCTCGGGGTCCGCACTGCGCGCGCGCTCGAGTGCCAGCGCGGCCTCGCGCGGCTGGTTGCGCCGCAGCAGGACCAGTCCCGTGTACAGATCGAGCTCGGCGGTGCGCGCGGTGTTGCCGCGCGCGCGCTCGAGCGCGTCGTACGCAGCGTCGAGATCTTCCAGGTGATACGACGCGATCGCAGTCAGCAGATCGAGGTCGGTCAGTGTCGCGTCCGCGGCACGCGCCCTGCCGAGCCACGCGAGCGCCTCGTCGTAGCGGCCGAGCTCGATCAGGCAGTTGCCCCCGAGCCGCAGCAGCGCGGCCGAGCTGCGCGCGGGCTCCGGCGCGGCCCGCGCGAGCTCGAGCATCTCGACGCACTGGCCGGCGGCCGCCAGACGCGCGGCGCGCAGCTCGATCAGCCGCGTGCGGTCGTGTCGGGTCTCTTCACTCGACGCCGCGCCGAGCACCAGCACGCCTGCGACCACGCAAGCCGACTGGGTCCATCTCCATCTCCATCTGCGTGTACCGGGCATGGCGCAGCGGGCCCGGCGACGCCCGACCTGCGCGAGGCCGAGCAGCCCGACGGTCAGCATCAGCGAAGCCGAGGGCTCCGGCACGGGCAGGAAGAAGCCGTTCACCTGCAGGATCGGCGTGCCGAAGTCGGCCGTCCCGAGCCCGAGGATGTCGCGCGTGACCTCGTACTCGAAGCTGAGGTCGACCGGCTGGCTGAAGTCCTCGATCAAGAACGCCAGATAGAAGAAGTCCCCGGACTGCGCCCGGTAGCGCGCGACCGAGAGGTCCTCGGTCTTCAGGATTCCCACCTCGGAGGGGAGATACTGCACGGGAGCGGCGACGCTCGGATTCGCGGGATCGACGAACTCCTCCAGGCCCGAGACGAAGAGCAGCGCGCGGCCTGCCCGGCCGGTGGTGTTCGTCGCCGTCCAATCGACTCGCGAGATCCAGGGGTCGGTGGCGTTGAGCGGTTGTCCCGGCGCACCCGTCTGGGTCGCGTCGCGCAACGTCTGGATCTCGGCGAGCTCGAACGCAAACATCTCGCCGAGCAGAGGAACGCCGGCCGTGAGCCACTGATCGTCGATCTCGAAGTCCGGCGCGAGCATCAGGGTGCTGTTGTCGAAACCCGTGCCGCCGCCGTGAAATCCCGGATCGCCCGGCGCGAGGCCGACGCTTGCCAGCGCGTCGGGATGAAACTCGACGCGCATCGCCTCGGACGCCGAGGACGCGAGCACCAACCCCGCGCCGATGAGCGCGATACACGCCCCTCGAGCGCGATGCCGGATGCGCATTGCCGCAGATCCCCGGTGTGCGCGCGCGGTCGAGACGCGCGCAGCCACTCACGCCCTAGTGAGCGTGGTGAGCGTTACAGCTCTTTGTGGTTTGCGAGGTGCGGATATGTTGGAGTGAATTCGCTCCTTGCGACCGGTGTCGGCTACGACGTCGCGAGGTGTCCGGACGTGCACCGCCAGCCCGACCTGGGCTCGGCGCAGTGCGCGGCCCGCCTCAGTACACGTGCAGCCGCGCCGTGCGCCCGAGATCGCGCACGATCTCTCCGGAGGCCTCGACCCGGGGCGGCGCGAGGCCGTCGCGCAGCTCGAGCCAGACGATCAGACGCAGCAGGTCGGCGTCGGCAGCGCGCACACAACCGCTCGACACCGGCTTGCCGAGCACGTCGGGGTCGCCGCCGCCGTGCAGCGCGATTCCGCCGTTCTCGGCGAACGGCAGCTTCGCCACTCCCATCGGCGAGCGCAGCGATGCCCCAATGGCACGCGCGCCCGCATCGAGCGCGAACGCACCGGGCCTCCACGACGGGCGGAAGATCACGCGACCCAGCCGAAAGCGCCCCGGCGGCGTCGGGTGCGCCGGCGAGCCGACGGCGACCCGCAACACCGGCCCCTCCTCGCCGCTGCGCACGTCGCGCGCGCGCAGCAGGTTGCGCGCGCGATCGAGCACCAGCTCGAAGCCGGGATCGTCGTTCGAGACCACGGGACCTGCCCAGCACAGCACGAGACACGCCGTGATCACGCGTGCCGCCCGCGCGCGGCGCGAAGCCGCGCGTCTTCGGGGAGTCTGGCCGGGCTCGGAACCTCGCGCGCCGGGGCGCAGCGCGGCGAGAGAATCCGGGGGCTCGGCCCGGCGCGATTCGCGACCCATCGCGCTGTTGTACCGCGCTTCGCGCCGCAGCGCGCCTACACTGGGGGGCGCGATGCCCGCCCCCGGCTTTCCCACACGACCCACCGTTGCGCCGGCCGTGAGCCAGGTCGCTGGCTCGCTCGCCGCCGCCGGCCACCGCGCCTGGCTCGCTGGCGAGGAGCTGGCGCGTGCCTGGTGGGCGCCGCCCGGCCCCGGACCGCGTACGCACCGCATCGTCACCAGCGCTCCGCTGGCCGTCGTGCTCGAGCGGCTGCCGCGCGCGGTGGTGATCCACGCCCGCGGACTGATGCTGCCGAGCGCGGCGGGAGCGATCGACCTGGTGGTCGAGCAGAGACTGCCGGAAGCCCTGGCAGACTTCGGCTTCAGCCTGCACACGATTGCCTGGGACCCCGTCGATGGAACGCTGATCGATCCCTGCGACGGTCTCGCCGATGCCCGCTGCGGGCGCCTGCGGCTGGTCGGCGACCCGGCCGAGCAGCTCGCGCGATCTCCCGTGCTCGCGTTGCGCGCACTGCGGCTGGTTGCCGAGCTCGGGCTCGAGCCCGATCCGAGCCTCGGACCGGCGCTCGGCACGGCTGCGCTCGAAACCACCGCCCAGCTGCGCGCCGCCGCGCGCAGCGAGCTGCTGAGGATGCTGTGCGGCTCGCACGCCGGCCGCGCGCTCGAGCTGG
This sequence comes from Myxococcota bacterium, assembly GCA_036336835.1. GTDB lineage: Bacteria > Myxococcota_A > UBA9160 > UBA9160 > UBA4427 > JAYZFK01. The sequence continues at coordinate 26,352 of JAYZFK010000044.1, forward strand.
CGGCCTCGAGCGGGCTGGCCAAGCAGCTCGCACCAGCCGCCGACCCGAGCGTGGCGCACTGGATCGACGCGCTCGCGCCACGCGTCGAGCTGCGGCTCGCAGTCTGGCTGGGCACCGGTGCGGCCCCCTGGCTACGCGATTGGCGCCTCGGCCTCGGCCGCTCGCAACGCGTGCTCGAGCTGGCACAGCACCACCCGATCGACGAGGCGGCAAGCCCGCGGCACGACGCCGCCGTCGGTCGACTGCTTCGACGGCTCGGGCCCGAGGACCGGGCCGACCTGCAGGCGGCCCGCGCCGCTCAGCTCGCAAGCGGTGTGCTCGCCCCCGAGGTGGTGCGGCGAGCGAGCGCGAGGCTGGCTGCGCTCGGCGAGGCATTCGCGCGCGTGGAGCACAACCGCGAGGCCGCGCTGGCCCGCGCCGGGCTGGCCCTGTCGGGAGCGCAGGTGATGGAGCAGCTCGCCTGCGGCCCCGGCCCGTTGGTGGGCCGCGCGCTGCGCCACCTGGCCGAGATCTGCGCCGCCGACGCGACCCGCAACACCGAGGCCGCCCTCCGCGCAGCCCTCGACGAGTGGGTCGCCAGCGCTCCGAGCGACTAGCCCACTGCACAGCGCCTCCCCACTTGGCGCTCCGGAAACCGGGCCGGTCGTCCGAAGACGACCCCTGCGCCCCGGTGCGCGCTATTCCTTGCGAGTCCAGCTGTCGGGGGGATCGGGTGCAGGAGCTGTTCGAGGCGGTCCGCGAGGCGTGCTCGCGGCAAATCTGGTCGCTCGGCATCGAGCTGGCGCGCAACGAGTGCGTGGGCACCCGCGGCGGCGCCGGCACTGAGGACGAGCTGCGCCTCCAGGTGCAGATCCCCGGCGGCTCGATCGGCGCGCTGGTCTCGCTCTACCCCAAAGACGAGGACTGGGACTGCGATTGCACGAGCGCGGGCGACGCGTGCGAGCACGTCGTGGCCGCGGTGATCGCCGTGCGACGAGCCGAGAGCGAGGGCAAGCCCGTGGGCTCCGCCAGCCAGGCCGCCGGCCGCATCCGCTATCTGCTGACGCGCGAGCCCGGCGGCGGACTCTCGCTCGAGCGCGACGTGGTGACTGGCGATGTCGCCCAGCAACTGGTCACGACGCTCGACGCGATCTCCTCCGGGAGGGTCGGCGGCCCGCGCTTCACCGCCAGCCAGGCCGACATGGCGGTCGAGGTGGCGCTCGGTGCGCGACGCCGAGGGCCACTCGACGAAGTGACACTGCGTCGAGCGATCGAGCCGTTGTCGCGCTGCGACGAGGTCTGGCTCGACGGCCAGCCGGTGCAAGTCTCGGCCGAGCTGGTGCGCCCGGTGGTGCGCGTGGAGGACGCGCCGCGCGGCTTTCGGGTTCGGCTCACCGACCCCCCGGGCATTCGCGAGCGTTTCTCGCTGGGCTTCGTGGTGTGCAACGAGGAGCTGCGCCCGGTTGGCGCCTCGCGGCTGACCGGCCGCGAGCTCCACGATCTGAAGCCGGGCCGCAGCTACTCGTTCGACGAGGCTCCGCAGATCGTGACCCAGCTGCTGCCGTCCCTGGCCGATCGGCTCGAGATCGACATCCAGACCGAAAAGCTCCCGACGACGACGCGCGGTGAGCGGCCGCGCGTCACCGTCGAGGCCGAGCGGCGCGGCGAACAGCTCTCGGTGCTGGCCACGCTCGTCTACGGCGATCCGCCGATCGCGCGCATCGACGCGGGCCGGCTGGTGCATCTCAGCGGACCCATCCCGCTCCGCAGCCACGAGGCGGAGCGCCGCGAGGCATCGCGGGTCGCTGGTGAACTCGGCCTGGTGCCGGGCCGCCGCGTCAATTTCCGCGGGCAGGATGCGATCGAGATGGCCGCACGCGTTGCACGCTGGAAGGGCGCGGTGGTCGGGGATGCGCACCATCACTTCCACGCCACGGCTGCGATCGAGCCCTCGCTCTCGATCGAGGGCACGCGGCTCGACCTGCAGTTTCACGTTCCCGGCGAGGACGACGAGCCGACTCGCGAGGTCGCGGCGTCGGCCGTGCTCGGCGCCTGGCAGCGCGGCGAATCGCTCGTGCCAATCCTGGGCGGGGGCATGGCGCCGCTGCCGGCCGATTGGCTCGAGCGCTTCGGCCCGCGCGTCGCCGATCTGCTGGCCGCGCGAGGCGAGCGCGGCGAGCTCGCGACCTGCGCGCTCCCGGACCTGGCGCGGCTGTGCCAGGAGCTCGACCGCCCGCCTCCGCCGCAGCTCGCGGCCCTGCGGCCACTGCTCGAAAACTTCGAGGGTCTGCCCGAGACGCCGCCGCCCGACGACCTGACGGCCGAGCTGCGCGACTACCAGCGAACGGGGATCGACTGGCTGTCGTTCCTGCGCGACGCCGGACTCGGGGCTCTGCTCGCCGACGACATGGGCCTCGGCAAGACCCTGCAGGCGTTGTGCGCCGCGACGGGCCGCACGCTGGTGGTGGCACCGACGAGCGTGCTGTCGAACTGGCGCGACGAGGCCAACCGCTTCCGCCCGGACCTGCGGGTCCGCATCTACCACGGCCCGGGGCGCCGGCTCGACCCGCGCGCCGACCTCACGCTCACGAGCTACGCCATCCTGAGGATCGATGCGGCTGCGCTGCAGGCCGTCGACTGGGACTGCGTCGTGCTCGACGAGGCGCAGCTGATCAAGAACCCCGAGAGCCAGTCGGCCCAGGCCGCCTGCGCGCTGCACGCCAAGCAGCGGATGGCGCTGACCGGCACCCCGATCGAGAACCGCCTCGAGGAGCTCTGGAGCCAGCTGCACTTCCTGAACCGCGGGCTGCTCGGCGGCCGCGCCGACTTCCGCAACCGCTACGCGCGGCCGATTGCCGCCGGCGACCGCGACGCCACGGTGCGACTGCGCGAGCGCATCAAGCCGTTCGTGCTGCGGCGGCTCAAGAGCGAGGTCGCGGCAGAGCTGCCTCCGCGCAGCGATGTCGTGCTGCGCTTCGAGCTGTCCGACGAAGAGCGCAGTCTGTACGACGCCGTGCGCGCCGCCGGGCTCGACGAGGCCGTCCGGGCGCTGCGCAGCGGCGGCAGCCTGATGCCGGCGCTCGAGGTGCTGCTGCGCCTACGGCAAGCCGCCTGCCACGCGTCGCTGGTGCCCGGCGGGCCCCAGGACGTGGAGTCGTCGAAGCTCGAGCTGCTGATCATGCGGCTCGAAGAGGCGCGCGACGACGGACACCGGGCGCTGGTGTTCTCGCAGTGGACCAGCCTGCTCGATCGGATCGAGCCCGAGCTCGAGCGGAGCGCGATCGGCTTCGAGCGGCTCGACGGATCGACGCGCGACCGCGGCGCGGTGGTCCAGCGCTTCCAGTCGGGCTC